>NZ_VSKM01000004.1 GCF_008086175.1 Bizionia saleffrena | reverse complement strand
CTAGTTCTGACAGGTTCTTTCTGTCCTTACTTAATTCTACAGCTTGTCGTTTAAAAGCTGGATCATATTTCTTTCGCTCTTGTGTCATAAGTTAAATGTAAGACTTTATGCTTAACTTGTACTGTCCCCTAAATTAGCACATCCAGTCCTGCTTTCCTATGTAATACTAAAATAACGGGTATCCTATTGGTCGGTTATTAGATCTAAACAAGGTTAACAGAATTCTAGCGAATCATAATATAACTTTATAATCTTCATATAGACATTCCTTGTCGTATTTTTAATAATAATTAATATGCCAAGTTAAGTGTTCTGGCTAGTGGTTGTTCTTAGTTGCGAATTGCCATATGACCATATAAAGTGTTATAAAAGACTAGTTTTTCAAATTTTTTTAAGGAAAAATTATAAGAAATTTCAGCATTTACGATTTTTTACAATAAAATAGAATAAGTAATTTCTATATTGTGTGGGCTATTAATAGACAGGTTTCACACTAATTGTGATAACTCTTATATTTATTTAGTATTTAATAAATTTTAAAGATCAACTTTTACACTTTGTGATAAGCCAATTATTTGATTTTGTTAAGGAAAAATTAGTTGTGTTACAATTGAGTTCTAAAATGAGATTTAAATAGTTTATGTACGCACTTGATTAGATTTTTAGAAGAAACAAAAGTTAATGTTCAGAATAGAATTTAATAGAATACGGGAAACCGTAAAAAAGCTATGAGAATGAGTATTATTTTTAAGAATTATAAACCAACCGATAAAATATGGAGTTAATCCAAAATAATCCTTACCGAATTGCAGGGATTCTCTCAAACGCAACTGCAAAAGAAGTACAAAAAAATAAAAGTAAATTTCTGAAATTTGCTGAAGTTGGAAAAAGAATTGAATCTGAATATGATTTCAATAGTAGTCTTCAATTAATAAATCGAGATAAGGATAATTTAGCCCAAGCTTTTTCTCAAATTCAGCAAAGTCAAGACAAAGTCAACTTTTCTCTATTTTGGTTTTTAAATGCAAACCCTTATGACAATACTGCCATCGAGTATTTAAAAAATGGAGACAAAGAAAAAGCAGTTGAGATTTGGGAAAAAGTAACGCGAGATAAAGGAGTGAATTCTAAAAATTTCTCGGCATTCAATAATTTAGGAACTTTCAAACTGTTAAGTCATAGGAAGGAAGATATTAAAGAAGGTCTTGAGGCTAAAATAAAACTTATTGAATCTGAATGCTTTAGGGAATTCGTTCTTTCCGTTGCTGATGAGACTGTTAAAATAAATAAGGATTTACAAATCGAAAAATTTGTTGATGAATTACTAAAGCACTTTAAATCCCAGTACTCAAATTTAGAATCATTACAAATGTTTAGTAATTGTAATGGCTCAACTCAAAAATATATTTCAAGAAAATTTACAGAAGAACCAATTCACTTTATTGAAAGCCAAATTGAAAGTACTAAAAACAAAAGGAATAAAAATAAAAGTAACGCCTTTAAATATGGGTTAGATTTAGCTGCTATGTGTAAGAAAGAGTTGGTGTTACTACAATCCCTAACTGGTACAACCGACTTAAAGTATAAAACAATTGCAGACCAGTTAGCAAGTGAAATTATGCAGTGCGGAATAGACTATTTCAATGCAAGTCTTAAAAATGATGCTAATGAGAATTATCTTGAATTTGCTATAAAGTTAACAAAAATTGCAGATAGAATTGCAGTTGGTAAGTTGACCAAAGATAGGGCTAAAGATAATCTTGTTACCCTCGCCGAAATGAAAGATCAAGAGCTTTCGGAAGCAATAGAAATTTTAAAAACTATTGTTAATGCCTATAAAAATAATGAAAGAAAAATTTTGAAACAGGTCAGAGAAGAAGAGGCATCTATGAGCTACGGCCAGTCTATAAATTATTCTAAAGTTTCTGAATTGATTAAAAATTCGATCGATTGGGATAAGGCCACGGAAATTATTAACAAGGTAATACCAAAAGAAAATATTGCTAAAATTAAGAGAAGTCAAGATTCCTCTAAAATCTCGGAGTACAAGAGTTTAGTCGAAAGTGTGTTAGAGAGAATGAGTTACACCAATAGAAGTAGAGTTGAATATCTACAATACTGGGAATCGACAAGAGTAACAAAAAAGCGTGAGTCGACATCTACATCTAGTTATAAAGATCAAACAACTACTTCATCAACGGATGGCGAAGGTATTCCATTGTGGTTAAAATGGGCTGGCGCGATTTTATTTTTTTTCTTATTAGTCAAATCTTGTAGTTAATAAAGTTATTATATGAGCGATTAAAACATTTGTAAAACGCAGCGTTTTGGGTTTTAAATTTAATGATCCAATAATATTATTAGCTCTGCAATCGAGACAATGGCTATCTATAAGTTTTAGAGTCTTGAAAAATTAAAATAAGACTTTTTAAGTAAATCCGTAATTTTAAGAGGTTTTACTAAGCTCCCCTCGAGATATCTATTATGAATAGTAAAAAAGCCAAAAACAAACAATGTATTAACCTTAGAATTAGTAAAGTATTAGATAAAATTAATCAAATAACAATGGAAAAAAATATTACTCATTTCGCTCTTTTTCGGAGTAACAAATCTTTTTGCACAACAGCAACAACTTCACATTCGACTGAAAGTGAAGGTATCCCAACTTGGTTAGAATGGGTTGCAGGAATTATACTATTTATCATTTTAATTAAAGCTTGTAATTAGATATGGAAAATCAAGAAATAAATTATTCATTAAATAAAATTGAGTTTAAAAATGATATTGATGATGGCTTGATGTATTGTTTATTAAATTTTTTAATAAAAAATAAAACTGAAATTGAATCAATTAAAAAGAATAATCCAAAGAGCTTTAAAGGACTTACAGACAAAATTGCTAAAAAGTTTTTTGATAAGTTTTCTACAGACTTCGAAAGCTTAATTCAAAACGAAAACCCTGAAAAACTTGCAATGTATTTAACGATGATTGATTCTAGTAGGATTGAAAATAACTTAAAAGATGGAGTTCTAATAATATTCAAGGAAACCCAACGGAGAATTAGTAACTATATAGAATTTCTTAAAGGGAACAAAAGTGATGATAATGGAGGTTGCTATATTGCAACTATGGCCTATGGTGATTATGACCATCCACAAGTAATTGAATTACGAAATTTTAGAGATGACTTTTTAAGCAAAACCATAGGTGGAAGACGTTTTATCAAATTTTACTATAAATATTCGCCAAGTTTAGTCGAAAAGTTAAAGAACAAACAAAGTATTAACCTCATAATCCGAAAAGGATTAAACCAATTTATTAAAGCAATCAAAAAATAATGAAAAAAATGTTACTCTTAGCTCTGTTTTTTGGAGCATCAAATCTTTTTGCTCAACAGCAACAAGATTCAATTTTAATTAAGGAAATACCAACCATAAAAAATAACGTATTTCAGCAAAGGCAAGAGATTGATGCTTTGACAAAAAAGCTGAACAATCAAAATTTTACAATTGGAAAGCAAAGCCAATCAGTTTCTACCTTACAAGACGAGAATATAAACCTAAATTCTTCAATCGATAGTTTAATCCAATTGATTCAAACGAATAGTCAAAATATTGTAACCAACTCGTCTGAACTTGGAATTAAAATTCAAGAAACACGACAAAAAGCAAATTCCCAGATAGCTCATTTAGATAGTAGTGTAGAAAAAAACCAATTGTATTGGATTATTGCCACTTTGTCAACTCTCTTACTAGGTGGATTAGTTTATTGGTTATTGGGCAAACGTATCACATCAAGCAAGATTGATGTAGAAACCCAGATCAGAAACACAAAAACAGTTTTAGTAGAAGAAGGCGTGAAGTTAGATAATAAATTATTAGAGGTTTTGGAAACACAATTAAAACTAAAACAAGAAGAAACGAAAGCGAAGCCAAGTATTTCCTATGAAAAGGCAGACCATTCTTTAGCCTTAAAAGTTGCGGATGAAATTGTACGAATGCAAAAGAATTTAACCCAAATGGATGAAAAAACAAAAGGATTAAAACAATTAAAATCTTCTGTGCAGCGTATTCAAGACAACTTTGCAGCTAATGGATATGAATTAGTTGAAATGCTAGGTAAAGAATATAATGAAGGGATGAAAGTAACCGCAAATTTCACACCAAGTGAGGATTTAGAAACAGGAAAACAAATTATTTCACGAATTATTAAACCACAAGTAAACTTTAAAGGAGAGATGATACAAGCAGCTCAAATTGAAGTTAGCGTAGGTGAATAAAAAAAATATAAAATGGCAAGAACAAAAATTGACTACGGAATTGATTTAGGAACCACTAATTCCGCAATTTCCAGAATGGAAAATGGAGATGCAATCATTAAAAAAACGGACACTTTAAAAGATACTATGCCCTCTTCTGTTTATATTAATAAGAAGAAAGCAATACAAGTGGGAGATAGTGCTTACAATGCACTGAAACGAGATAAACTCAAAGCAATGAAAACTTGGAATGATTCTAATTCCAATTCTTATATCGAGTTTAAAAGAACAATGGGAAGTGATAAATCTTATTCAAGTTCAAATCTTGGAAAAGATTTAACTTCAGAAGAATTATCGGCAGAAGTTTTAAAGACTTTAAAATCTTTTGTAAAAGATGAAAATATAAATTCCATTGTTATTACAGTTCCAGCAGCTTTTAAAAACAACCAAAAAGAAGCAACAAGAGAAGCAGCAAAATTAGCAGGGTTCAATCATATAGAATTATTACAAGAGCCAGTTGCTGCATCGATGGCTTATGGTTTAGATACTGACAAAAAAGATGGTTATTGGTTAGTGTTTGACTTTGGTGGTGGGACTTTTGATGTTGCACTTTTAAAAGTTGAAGAAGGTATAATGAAGGTGATTGACACTGAAGGGGACAACCATCTTGGTGGTAAAAATTTAGACTTTGCCATTGTTGATGAAATTATTATACCATACATACAAGACAATTTTGCGATTGACTCTGTTTTAGCAGACGACACAAAAAAACAAATTTTGCGAAACGCAATGAAGTTTTTCGCAGAAGAAACTAAAGTCGCCCTTTCTTTTAAGGAAACTCATAATATTTTATCTGATTTAGGAGATCTTGGTGAGGATGATGAAGGAGAAGAGATTGAGTTAGATATTACTGTTACACAGGAAAACATCACAAAAGCACTTTCACCGGTTTTCCAAAAAGCAATTGACATAAGTAAAAACTTATTAGAGCGTAAGAATTTAAAAGGTTTGTCTTTAGACGCATTAATACTTGTTGGAGGGCCAACATTTTCACCTGTATTACGAAAAATGTTAGAAGCACAAATTTGTAAACCAGATATAAGTGCAGATCCAATGACAGTAGTTTCAAAAGGAGCTGCATTATATGCTTCTACAGTTAACGTTTCAGAAGAAGTAAGAGAACAAACAAGAGATAAAACTAAAATACAGTTAGAAATAGCTAACGAATCGTCTACGGTTGAAACAGAAGAGTTTGTGCCAATCAAAATTTTAGCAGACAAAACAGAAGGTGAAATCCCTGACAAAGTATTTGCAGAGGTTACGAGAGGTGATAAAGCATGGTCAAGTGGAAAAGTAGAAATAAATACTATTGGAGATATTGTTGAAATTCAATTAAACGAAGGTAAAACTAATGTTTTTGATGTCATTCTTTATGATGATAAAGGTAATATTTTAGAAAGTGAACCATCTAGTTTTAGTGTAATTCAAGGATCTAAAATAGGTAGTTCAACTCTTGCTTACAATTTTGGGATAGAACTTAAAGATAGAGCTACAGGAAAAATTAGATTTAGAACAATTAAAAATTTAGAAAAAAATCAGCCCATACCAGCTGTAGGAATAAAAAATGGTTTAAAAACTCAAAAACGAATAAGACCAGGAAAGGATGCGGACTTCTTAAAGATACCTATTTATGAAGGAGGACATGAAGCGGAAGGGACAAGAGCGATTTATAACGAACATGTAACAGATATAAGAATCAGCGGAGCAGAATTACCTTCTTTACTACCAGAAAATCAAGATGTCGATTTAACAATAAGTATTAATAGATCAGAAAAAGTGATGGTTACGGCATACTTTCCTTATTTAGATTTCACATATGAAACAACAGTAGAAAGAACAATTTCTTCTATTGATACAGAATGGCTTTCAAATGAAATTAGAAAAGCAAAAGGCAGTATTTTAGAACTAAAACAAGATGGGAAATCTGATGATGTAAAACTTCAAAAATTGGAATCTGACTTGAATCTGTTGGATAAATCATTTGAGAATAATAAAAATGATGTAGATGCAAAGTCGGAAGTGCTAAATAATTTAAGAAAGTCATTAAAAGCGATCGATGAATTAAATGAAAGGACTGAATGGCCAAATTTAGAAGCAGAACTTAAAGAAAGATTCTACCGATTAGAAAAAGCCAACAATGATTTAGGAGATGATAATTCTAGATCCTTGGTTAATGAACTCCGTTTGCAATTGGAGGAAGTTATAAAAATAAAAGATGTGAAACTAGGCAATATTTTGTTGGAAGAAATCAATAACTTCTTTTTTCAGTTAACTATGATTTATCAGCTAATAGGAATGCTAAGAAATTTTAATGAGAAATTTGGAGATTATAGCTGGAGTGATTCTAATAGGGCAAGGCAACTAGTGAATAAGGGTATTAGTAAAATATCAGAAAATCCTGATACAGAAGAATTGAGACAAATACTAATTTCACTATACGATATGTTACCTCCAAATGAAGTTCCTAGTGGTGATGATACAGTTTTAGTAGGATAAATTGAACAATATGAGATTAAAAAATAAATTTAAACTTCCACTATTTTGTTTAGCAATAGCACTTTTCTCTTGCGAAAATGAAGCAGATAGAAAAGAGCGTTTAGCTATAGAAGAAGAACATAGAATTGAATTGAAAGAAAAGCGTGTAGCAAAAGAGGCTGAACGCACCTTTCAATTAGAACAAGAGCGCATTGAACGTGAAAAACGAGAAGAAGAAGAACGAATTATAAGAGAAGCTCGTCTTGAAAAAGAAAGACTAGAAAAAGCCATATATGCCAAGTTTAACGGTAATTCATTGAATACAGGTGCAATGCCTTATTCTCGTTATTATGGTGCAAACTCAACTTGTGTTGATTATGGTTGCTCAGAGATAAAAGTAAGAACTAGCAACTCTGATGTTATAGTAACTATCAAGAAAAATGGAAACGTAGTAAGACACGCTTATATCAATTCAGGAAGTAGTTATACATTCTCATTCCCTAACGGGATTTATCAGACATTCTTTTATTACGGTAAAGGATGGAACCCTGAAAAGGAGATGAAAGGCGGGACAATGAAAGGAGGTTTTATAGATAATGAAGTTTTTGGGAAGGATGAGCCACAAACATTGAGTAACAATGTTTTGGAATACCAATTGATTTTACAAGAAAACGGAAATTTCAGTACGCGTCCTAGTAATTCTGAAGAAGCTTTATAAATGAACCAAAATCAGAACATATTATCAAAAGGTCAAACAATTAACGAAAAATATAAGGTAACCTTCTTTCTTAAAAAAGGAAGTTATGCTGAAACCTACCGTGTAAAAGATCAAAATGGTAAAACAAAATTATTGAAACTGTTTTCTTATTCTAAATTAGATAGAACACAATTCAACAACAATGATGATGTTTTAGAAATTGAGATTTTAAAGCAAATTAAACATCCTAATTTGGTAAAATATTGCGATAATGGCGAATTGCTTATAGAAAATCAAAAGTATGCTTTTGTAATTCTCGATTTTATTAGTGGCGAAACTCTAGCTGATAAAATGAAACGAGACCAAACACTTAATCCTTATGACGCAAAAGATATAATTTCAGGCGTTCTAAATGGATTGAGCTATTTACATAATCTTGAAAATCCAGTTATTCATAATGATATTACGAATCTAAATATTATGACTGATTTGTCAGGCAAAGTTGTAATTCCAAAAATTATTGATTTTGGTTATGCAAGATATGTAAGTCAGTCAACCAAAGATTTTTTAAAAGATGGTCTGAATCCTTTTTATCAATCCAATGAAGCATTTAATAAAGTGTTCTCTGTTACAAGTGATGTATTTTCAGTTGGTGCCTTATATTATCATTTACTTTTTGGTTTGCCACCTTGGTTTGTTGAAATATCAAAATACAAATCCGATAGAATAAAATTAGAAGATGCTATTTTAGATGAACGAAATAAACCTTTAAAATTTGACGGCTCTGATATAAAAATTGACAAACAAACAGTAAATTTAATAAGAAAGGCATTACAGCCTAATGCAGAAAATCGTTTTAAAAATGTAAAGGAATTTATTCAAGCCATAAACGGAGAATTAGAAATCAAGCAAGTTTCTAATGTAAACGAATCAACCAAGCCCAAATTAAAAAGCATAAAAAACGGTAAAGGTTTTAAGGCAATTGCAGGAATGCAGGAACTTAAAGAAACCATACAATTAGATGTAATTGATGCGTTAAATGATAAAGAAAAGTATGCAGAATATGGTTTAACAATTCCCAACGGAATGTTACTTTACGGTCCACCAGGTTGCGGAAAAACATTTTTTGCAGAGCGAATGGCGGAAGAAATTGGGTTTAATTTCTACCAAATAAAGCCTTCTGATATTCAGAGCAAATTTGTAAATCAATCGCAAGAAAACATTAAAAATCTTTTTGATGAAGCTCGTGAAAACGCACCAAGTATCATTTTTATTGATGAATTGGACGCTGTTGTTCCAAATCGTGATAATTCAAGTGTAAATCATATGAACACGAGTGCAGTAAATGAATTTTTAGCACAAATGAATAATTGTGGAGAGGATGGCGTTTTTATTATTGGAGCGACCAACAGACCTAATTCAATTGATCCAGCAATATTGAGAGCAGGACGATTAGATAAAGTAATTTATTTACCCCCACCTGATTTTGAAGCTCGTGAGATGATGTTTAAATTGTATTTAGATAAAAGGCCAAGAGAAATTGGTTTAGATTACTCTGCTTTTGCAAAATTAACAGAAAAATACGTTTCGAGTGATATAAAATTCCTGTGTGATGAAGCTTCGAGAAGTGCATTAAAAATGAATTCAAGAATTTCAAAAGAAATTTTATTTGAAACTATTAAAAACAATCGACCTTCAATTTCTCTTAAGGAGTTAAATAGCTACATTGCTATTAAGGCAAAATTGGAAGGTTTAGCAGAAAACACTAATGAAAGACCAGCTATTGGTTTTAAAAACAATTAATATGGAAACAATAAACTTTGACAAATTATTACTTAAAACGGCGTTTTCATGTATGGCTTGTGATGGAGATATAGATAAGAGAGAAATAAAATTGATAAAGCAATTACATCAGGAGAGAAAAACGTTTGGTGAAATTGATATTAATTCTGAAATGGATAATTTATTACTTGCTATTAATAAAGATGGTCATCAGTTTCTTAAAGACTATTTTAATCAACTTACCGAATTTGAATTAACAGAAGCCGACGAACTAAAAATAATTGAAGTAGCAATTGCTACAATCAAAGCAGATGATAAAGTAGAGTATAGTGAAATTAAGTTTTTCAAGGTCATTCGCTCAAAATTAAAAATCGCTAACAAACCAATTCTTGATAAGCATCCAGATTTTGAGGATTATTTAGAGCAGGATATTATAAGCGAATCTTATCTATCAAGACTTCAAGCGGACTTTTTTGATACGCATATTTCAAATGAATTTGAACTTATAAGTCAAATCGATTCTAAAACATTAGATAGTTTAAAACAAAATGATGAAGAATAGCAAAACAATACTAAAAATTGCGTTAGCACTTTTATTGTTTTTATGTTTGTTGGATATGCCTTATGGATTCTATCAATTTGTACGCTTTGTAGCACTTATTGGATTTGGATTTTTGGCATTCAAAGCAAATGAAACAAATGACAATACAGAAGTAATTATTTATGGAGGTATTTAAGAGAGGATTATGCTTTTAATTCATCGCGTATTTTGAATTAATTCAAGATTTACTTGTCTTCTATGAAAAGAATCTAAAGAAATTCTATGAACGAAGTTTACCTAAAAAAACGCAAATTTTAACTCCTGTTGCGGACGATAAGTTTAAAATTGAAACTCAATATCGTAAAAAGAAAAAACAACACTCATAACTAGCTATATAGGGAATAGGGAGTTCAGTGGTTTATTAAAGTTCAGTCCTATTTACCAATACCGCCAAATCGTTGATTTGGCTTTTAAAAACAAAAGTCAACGTTTTGGCTCAGAGCAAAATTGAAAGTTTATCGCTTTCTACTGCTCTACTTGCCATAGGCTAAAAGTTGGCATTACTTTAAAAAACTAAAAAAAATGAATGCATACTTTTTAAATGTAATTCCAAAAATTCAGCAGTTTTCTAAAAAACTTGATGATTTAACTTTATTAAAAAATCAAAATTGGGTTTTAATTGATGAATCTAATGATAATAAAAATGTTTTTATTTTTCGTGATAATAACCAAGTTATAATCTCAAAAAACGGAAAAGTTAAAAGGGAAAATTGGGAATACATAGGACAAAATAATCTACTAATTGATATTGACGGTGAAAGTTATCTATTCAGACATGGTTTTTTGGACGAAAATATATTTGCCTTAAAAATGGATAGTAAAGACAATTATGTTTTTTTGATTAATGAATCTAAGTATGGCTTTGAAATTAATAGCGTCGCAGATATAAATGACTTTTTAATTGACAATTACTTAAGCAAAAACCAACAAAGCATAAATAGTCGACTTAATAATAATTACGAAATTAAAAAAATAAAGAGTAAAAAAGCTTTCTTTGGTCCAATATGGGAAACATATAAAGTTCACTTCAATGATAGATTAAAAGATGAAATATATGTGAATAAAACTAGTAATAAGGCATATTTTATTGACGGAATCAATTATACTTCAGAAATGAAACGGTATTATATAAATTCTGAATACTGTATTTCTGCTTTGCATGAATTTTTGAAAACAGGTAATATTTCAAAAGATGGTTTAGTTGAATCACTAATTTCATAGAAACAAACTTCTGCCAACACCGTATAAAATTAATTTATAAATTTAGACTATTTAAGAAAGTTCTTAGATTCTTCTTATCTGTGAATTATTTACTAACTTTAGTTTTTAAAACACGCAACTAAAGTTAAACAATCACGCTAACATCTCTAAACCCGCCCCCACAAATACACAACATTCCCAGTTTCTATATCAAAATAGGGGAGTGCACCATCGTGTCTATTGGGTATGTTTTTGACTAAATGGTAACGTTTTGTGAGTTTATCGCTAAGTTGTTTGAAATCTGCTTTTGTAGCTGGTTTGTTATCTAATGGCGTAAATATAGATTTTAATGAATCGGCGAGTAGACTTCCTGCTGCTGCATTTCCAATACCAGCTGTACTAACGGCTTCAATTTTAGTTTTGCTTGGTGGTATGGGTGGTTGCGCTTCCTGAACTGCAGTAGTAAAGGGAATTAGTTCTGTAGTCTTATTCGGGGTCGATTTTCTTAAATGGTAGGCTTTCGAACGGCAGGTATCGCTACAATATTTCTGAACACGACGGCGTTTGGGCTCAAAATCGGTAAAACAATACTCGCAAGTGTAATATTTCATATTTTCAATTTAACGTATAACAAACGTTTGTTTGACGCTAAATTAATGATTTTTATTAGATTTCAACCATATTAGGTAAAAATTTAGTCTAAAGTTACATTAAATACTGAAGTTAATAACAACCTATCGACTTCCTCATCATCTATCACTAATTTTTGTTTTTTAGAAGGTGTGCTTTCTACCACAGGTTTACTTACAGTAAAAATAGGGGTTTCAACGGGTTCAATACGACTAGGTTTAACATTCTTTTCTGCGGTAGGTGTGATTGTTTTAAATTGATCTATAAACTTTAAATCACCGTTAGGTGCGGTGTCAAAATAGGAGTCAAATTCTTTCGTATGCCTTTCGAAATAATCTAATTGCAATTTAAAAAGGTTAACAATTTTAAGATCCAGATTTTTAAATATAGAATCAATATTATGGTACATCCAATTTGTGATAAACATATAGCCTTCCAAATAGGTTTTATATTTATTTAGGAGTATTTGAAAAGGTGCAATATCTATTTCTTTTTTAGCTTCAAATAAAAGAAATAGGTTGTTTTCTAAGTGCTCATTTTTGTTTATTAATTTAAGCATAGAAAAATCGTTAAGATCATCGAAATGTTGCTCTTTAGTTTCCAGGTAGTATAATTTATTTACGGTCTGCACAGGAATTACGCCTTCATAAATACTTCCCTTTAGTATTTTAAATGCAGCCTCTGGAACGTAAACGACAAAGTCTTTACTTAAATTCTCTTTTAGTGTTGATAAAGTATTCATAGCGCTTAAAGTAGGTCAGAATAATCTTTTGGCAATTCAGCATCAATATCTCTCAGGTATTTTTCTAGCGCATCCATAGAGGCGTGACCAGTAATACCCATTAATTCACTTTTTGCTGCGTGAGACGATGAATTTTCTAATAAACCACGATATAATTTCGTAATAAAAGTATGTCTAAAACTGTATAAAGCGTGATTTTCACCCAGTTTAAAATGATCTTTTACTACAGTTTTAAAACGTTTTGAAAAATAATCTCTTCTATTATTCTCTGTTGCTTCCCAAGTCCCACCAAGTTTAGTGGGTGTAAAAAAGTAGTTTTCAGGATGAAGCTTCGATAAATCGGGCAGCTCTTTAAGTAACAATTTAGGAATTAACTTCGTTTTTAAAGGGCTGTTTTTAGCTTTAAACTGTATCGTGTTATTCTCTAAGTCAAAATCTTTTACTTTCAATCTACATACCTCTATTGGTCTTAGGAGGTTGTAAGAAATGAATTTAATATATAACAAGAGTATAGGATCCTCCTTTTCAAGGTATCCGAATATTTTTTCTTGTTCTGTAAGACTATAGGTCTGGTTTCGTTTAGGGGTACTCTTAAGAACAGAAATCTTTTTAATAGGGTTATGTTCAATAATCTCATTATCCTCTAACGTTTGCATTAAACTACTAAGGTTAAGGCGATAATTGTTTCTATTCCTAGAGCTCGATCTTAATAATATAAAATTCAGAAAAGCTAAAGCAGCTTTTTTATCAAATTGATCGATGGTTTTTATTTCTGGTCGCTTGTTTTTAGCCCATTTTACAACCGCATTGGTGCTGTATAGGTAATCTTGAAGCGAGCGTTCGTTGATTACTTTGGCTTTTAGCTTCAAACTAAAATCAAAAGCCTCACGCAAAGTCATTTTAGGATTTTCTTTTTCAATCTCCAATGTTGCTACAGGTAAAGCAGGCTCTACAGCTGTTTCTATAGAGTTTGTAGCAGCGATTACCACTTTTTGCTTCTTTATTTTTGGTACTACAGGTTTGCTTTTTTCGGCTAATTGCTCTTTATGATAATCGGTATTATTAATATACGGATTATAGCCCTCTCGTAGTAATTTTAGCAGCCTTCTACGATAGCGAGAAAGGAGCATCATTCTCTCCTCTTTGGTCTTGTGTGAGTTAGCAGCTCCATAAATGTTTTTCATCCGTTTTAGTCGTCCAGTTTTAGGATCTCTAAATGAAAAATAAACGTACCAGCGTTTTGATAAATCGCCGTTTGCAATGTAAATTTTTGGAGGTGAAAAATCTTTTTTGTGTGCCAAATCGTGTTCTAAATCGTGTTCATTATCGTGTTCAAATGTAATGATTTCGTTTGTAGTAAGCATAAAAAAACGGTTTAGAGTGAACTAAACCGTTTGTTTTGAATTGAATAAGATTTGTAGCGAGAACGAGAATTGAACTCGTGACCTCCGGGTTATGAATCCGACGCTCTAACCGACTGAGCTACCTCGCCATATTTTTGAGAGTGCAAATATAGTAACAATTTTCAATCAAACAAGTAAAAGGTGAAATAAAATTTTTATTTCATTAGAGTGTTAATCTTACTAATTAATGTATATATTGTCGCCATAATTTTTAAAGAAAATATGGAAGATAAAGTTAAATACGAAATAGAATTTCCTATTCACGCTTCACCCTCATTACTATTTCAATATATTTCAACTCCATCGGGTTTATCAGAGTGGTTTGCCGATAATGTTAACTCAAGAGGTGAATTATTTAAGTTTATTTGGGACGGCGCAGAAGAGCAGGCAAAATTAGTTACAAAAAAAAGTGGCGAACGTATTAAATTTAAATGGTTGGCAGATGAAGTAGATTCTTATTTCTTTGAAATTAAAATTCAAGTGGATGAAATTACTAAAGATGTCTCTATTATAATAATCGATTTCGCAGAAGCAGACGAAGTTGAAGATGCGAAAATGCTTTGGGAAAATCAAATCTCAGATTTAAAGCAGGTATTAGGTTCTGCATAGCATAAAAAATAGAATTAAAACATATATTTGTCCTGAAGAAATTCAGGACTTTTTTTATGATAAATTTTAACGGTAATATTCAAGAAAACGACAGTGTTTTAACTCCTAGTAATAGAGGTTATTCTTATGGAGACGCACTCTTTGAGACAGTAAAAGCCTCACACGGTAAACTATTGTTTTGGGAAGATCATTACTTTAGATTAATGTCTTCAATGCGTATTATGCGTATGGAAATACCGATGTCGTTTACAATGGAGTTTTTAGAAGCCGAAATTTTGAAAATTTTAGAAAGTGAAGATCTTACTCAGGCGTCAGCACGTGTAAAATTACAAGTACATAGAAACTCGGGAGGGCTATATTTACCAACTAACAATGGGGTTGCCTTTATTATTTCAGCTAAAAAAGTAGCGTCAGACTTTTATTTGATGAATGAATCACAGTACGAAGTCGATTTATTTAAAGATTTTTATGTTTCTCCAAGTATGTTATCGACTTTAAAATCGAATAATAAAGCAATAAACATTGTTGGAAGCGTCTATGCTGAAGAAAATGATTTAGACAATTGCTTCCTTTTAAACACGAATAAAAGTGTCGTTGAAGCATTGAACGGAAATGTCTTTTTAGTGAAAGGAAATACTATTAAAACGCCGCCATTAACCGATGGTTGCCTAAAAGGTATAATGAGAAAGCAAATAATACAGGTTTTAGAACTATTACCAGAGTACGAATTCTTAGAAGAGTCTATTTCTCCTTTCGAGCTTCAAAAAGCCGACGAGCTATTCATTACAAATGTTATTACCGGAATACAACCTATAACAAAATATAGAAAAAAGGAATATGCAAATACCGTTGCAAAAGGATTATTGCAAAAACTTAATGTAAAAGTGAGGTTGGGTTAATTGTAACTTGGGTTTTCTGGTGCATTAGACCAAATGCTGTAGGTGCCACCCAATTCGACCATTTTTTCTCTCCAGAAAAATTCGTAGTCTTTTTCTATTATTGCTTTTTTGTGAACATTCTTTGTAACTACCCAAGCGTTGGTTCTTAACTCATTTTCTAATTGGTTAATTTCCCAACCAGAATACCCCAAGAAAAACTTAATGTCTTTTTCTGTTATTTTACCTTGGATAATTAATTTAGAAACTTCACTAAAATCACCTCCCCAATAAATACCTAACGAAATTTCAATACTATTGGGTATTAACTCTGGAATTTTGTGGATAAAATATAAATTATCTTGTTCTACAGGACCGCCATTATAAACTTTAAAAGGGGTTTCTATCTCCGGAATAAGTTCGTCTATCGTATACCCCAAGGGCTTATTTAATATAAAACCAATAGAGCCTTCATCAGAGTGGTCTGTTAATAAAACAATAGAACGATTAAAAGATAAATCCCCGATTATTGAGGGTTCTGCAATTAATAAATCTCCTTTGGTTGGCTTAGTTAAAATCATTTTAGAAAGATTTAATTTAACTAAAAGTAGTTTTTTTTTTATTTAAATGCAATTTTTTGAAAATAAAATCCATAAAAAAAGCCTCCATTGCTGAAGGCTTAGTTATATTATTGATGCTAAAAACTTAGTTTACAGCATTTGATAAATCAGAACCCGCTTTAAACTTTACAACGTTTTTTGCTTTAATTTGAATTGTTTTTCCTGTTTGAGGATTTCTTCCGTCTCTTGCAGCTCTTTGAGATACCGACCAAGATCCAAAACCTACTAATGAAACTCTGTCGCCTTTCTTTAAAGCCCCTTCAATTTCAGTTAACGCACATTCTAAAGCTTTCTTTGAAGCTGCTTTAGTAATTCCTGCGTGTTCTGCCATTGCATCGATTAAATCTGTTTTGTTCATAGTTTTAATTTTAATATTAATAAAAGTTGGTTAAACATAATTGTTAAATCCTTTACAAATTTATACGGATTATCCTACCATGCAAGTAATGACGGGGTAAATCACTTATTTTGTTAATAACTTGTCCAATTTGTTAATAAAGAAGGATGGTTTAATATGATTTTTTAAAATATCAGCAACGATGCGGCCTTAGAGCATTTTTGCATCAGCTTTCACTTCATATCCGTTTAAAAGCGATTTTATGTCCATTGTTTTTTTTCCCGGAAGTTTTATATTTAGTATTGAAATGTATCCGTTTTTAACAGCGACTTTAAGTTCTTTTTTTGTGGTAATAATCGTTCCAATAGTTAAATTATGCGATTCTAGTTCTTTTTCTACCGAATAAATTTTAATGTCTAACGCAGCATCCCCATTCTGAAATAAACACCATGCTGCAGGATACGGACTCAAACCACGAATATGATTGTGTATAGCGTTAATAGAGACGTTCCAATCTATTTTACAGTTTTCCTTGTTTAATTTATAGGCGGTTTTACTAATGGCATTCTCAGGCTGTGGGGTAGTACTTACGTTGCCTTTAGCAATAAGGTTTACAGTTTTAATAATTAAATCGCTTCCTAAGTGCATAAGCTTATCGTGCAAGCTTCCGGCATTTTCATGAGGATCTATAGCGAGTTCTTCCTGCAGAATCATTGCTCCGGTATCAATTTTTTCATCTATAAAGAAAGTAGAAACACCCGTTTTTGTTTCTCCATTTATAATCGCCCAATTTATAGGGGCAGCACCGCGATAATTAGGTAATAGGGAGGCGTGCAAGTTAAATGTGCCGTATTCTGGCATTTGCCAAACCGCTTTAGGTAACATTCTAAAGGCTACTACTATTTGTAAATTGGCATTTAACGCACGCAATTCGTCTAAAAAAGTCGCGTCTTTTAAATTAGTGGGTTGCAATATGTTTAACCCTTTTTCTTTAGCAAATACTTTTACCGCACTTTCGTTTAATTTTCTACCGCGACCTGCTGGTTTGTCTGGAGCTGTGATAACCCCGACAATAGTGCAATGGTTTTCTAAAAGTGCTTTTAATTGTGTGACAGCAAAATCTGGAGTGCCCATAAATACAATTCGTAATTCTCTGTGTGTCTCTTTCATTATATATGTGCTAATTTATAGGTGTTTGTTTTTGTTAGTTTTATAATCTCGTACTCTAGCAATTCGGTTAGTGTACACTGTATATCCTGCTCAGAGAAAGGTAGTTGTTCTGCTAAAGCTCTCGAGGATAGATCGCTCGTTTCTAGTAATTCAATAATACCGTGTTTAACCGATTTAGCATCAACTTTTGGAGCTTTTTTCTTCTGTAAGCACACATTACACACCCCGCAATCGTCAACATTTTTCTCACCGAAATAAGAGAGGAGTTGTACGCTTTTACAAATGGTATCGTTAGAAATATAATTTAAAACGGACCGTACTTGATGCTGTCTCAAGCTATTTTGTTGTTTTATAACCGTAGAAATTCTGTTGATGCTTTTATCATCTTCGCGAGGTTGTAAATAGGTGATTTGTGCATCGGTTTTAGAATTTTGAAGCGTTATCAATTCAGCTTTTTCTAATTGTTCTAGGTTAGAAATGACTTTAAACTCAGGAATCCCCGTTTTTTCGGCGATTAATAGCGTGTTTATCTTTGTTTCTTGCTCAAAAACACCGCCATAGGTTCTAAGTATTGTTTTAACAATTATAGCAGAGCCTGGATGTGTTTCTAAATAATTAAAAAGCGAAGCATTACTGGTTACCACTTGAATAAGCGTTTTTTTCTTGAATTGCTTCGACAACGTAATAATACTGGTGCGGTCTAGTGCCAAAAGCGCATTGTATGCTATAATAGTATTGAATTTGTACGTTTTACAAAAATCGTTAAAGTTGAAATCGAAAGTTTCAAACTCTCCTTCACCATAAGCCACTTGAAAATAGCTACTTAGTTTTTTGTAAATAAGTTTTATAAAATCGACAGTTGGTAACACGTTTAAAAATTGTTTTTCAACTAAAGCCTCGTCATTTTTATCTTTTAAAATAACGGCAAACGCTTTATCTCCATTTCTCCCGGCGCGACCGGCTTCTTGAAAATAACTTTCTATACTCTCTGGTAAATTTAAATGAATAACTGTCTTAACGTCAGGCTTGTCGATACCCATACCGAAGGCATTGGTGGCTACCATAACTTGTTTTCGGTTATTTATCCAGGCATCCATAGCCTCATCTTTCTCCTTATTCGAAAGTCCGCCATGATAATTCGTAGCCGTAAACCCTTTATGCTCTAAAAACCGACTAATATCGAACGTCGCTTTTCGATTTCTTACATAAATTATTGAAGAGGCTTTATTTTTTTTTAAGATGGCGACCAATCGGTAAAATTTATCTTCTTCAGTAAACACCATATACGCTAGATTAGGTCTAGCAAAAGATTGTTTAAATATCTTTGGGGCAATAAAATCTAATTGAGAAACGATATCTTCTACAACTTCTGGAGTTGCGCTCGCTGTTAAAGCAATGACATTAGCAGTGGGTTGAAGTTCTCTTAATACAGCTATATTTTTATAAGACGGTCTAAAATCGTTTCCCCATTGCGAAATACAATGCGCCTCGTCTACGGCAATTAAATTTACATTCATTTGTCGGATGCGATCCTTCACTATGTCTTGTTGTAGACGTTCTGGAGAGAGATATAAAAATTTGTACTTACCATAAATGCAGTTATCGAGCATCGTATCTAAGTCCTTATAACTTATGCCACTTGTTAAAGCCATAGCTTTTATGCCTTTATCTTGAAGAGCTTGTACTTGGTTTTTCATTAAAGCGATAAGCGGAGAAATAACGATACAAATACCTTCTTTTGCTAAAGCGGGTATTTGAAAGCATAGCGATTTACCGCCGCCAGTTGGCAACAGAGCGAAAGTGTCTTCGCCAGTAATTACCGCATTAATAATATCTTCTTGAAGCGGTTTAAAGGAGGTAAAGTTCCAGTAGCGTTCCAATATGTTTACTGGGTGCTGCATTATAGGTTTTTTAACATGTTTAAAATGTAATCTGTGCGCGCATTAATGGTGCCAAAGGGTACGTCTTTTAATTCGTAGCTATTGTTTTTATAGGCTTTTATGAGGTAATCGTGTATTTCTTTAGCTTGCTCAAAACTTTCATACCGTTCGCTATCACTTATAAATATTTCTTGCCAAGGAGCTAAAATAAAGATATAATCGTATTCGTGTTCTTGGCAAGCTTCGGTAAAAAAAGCAGGATAAATGTCGCCGCTATAATCCATATATGCAACTATGTCAGGAATACCACGATCTAAAAACACAACATCCTTTTGGCTGTTTTTAGCAGTATTGAATTGTTTTATCCTACCGTGTAATAAGAGTTCACTAAAGAGCAGTGGCTTGGTTAGAAAAAGCTGCTCTATGCCTTGTTTACGTGCCTCTAACGTTATTTCTCGCGAGACTTCTTCAAAGCACGTGTAACCTCTTTTAATAAGTTCATTAATAATAGCTGTTTTTCCGGTGCCGGGGCCGCCGGCTATGACAATTTTTTTTGTATTCAATTCTGGCAGGATTTTGGCTGTAAAATTCGTAATTAAAAAGATATAAAAAAAATATAAAGTAAAATGTATCTTTGTAATACATAAAAGAACAATGAGTAAAAAACAAAATCAAGAAGAGTTTTACGCTAATTTAAAAGAACAATTGGCAGAAACTTCAAATTGGCCATCAGAATATTTATATAAATTTATAGTGAAAACAAGTCCGGAAAAAATTATTGAGGTAGAGTCTATTTTCGATAACGCAGGAGCTGTTATTACAACTAAAGAATCGAGTAATGCGAAGTATACTAGTATTTCTGTTAATATTGTTATGGAAAACCCAGATGCTGTTATTGCAAAATATCTAGAAGTTACCCAGAAGGTAGAAGATGTTATTTCGCTTTAAAAAGAACGCAAAGAATATAGAGTATAAAATAGTTTATATATAAGGAGATATAAACTATTTTTTGTATTTTGGCGATTGCATAAAGACTACAGTGCAACACATTAATTCTACACATTTTTATTTTGATAGACGCTATAGAGTATAATACAGAACGTGAACATTTAATTATTCCGGAGTATGGAAGACATCTCCAGAAAATGATAAACTTCGCGAAAACACAAGAAGATAAGGAAGAACGTAATAAGCTAGCGAAAGCAATAATTTCCGTAATGGGAAATATGCAACCGCATTTACGCGATGTTCCAGATTTTCAACACAAGCTATGGGATCAGCTTTTTATTATGTCTAATTTTGAATTAGATGTCGATTCGCCTTACGGAATGCCTTCAGAAGAAGCGCTTAACGAAAGACCTGAAACTTTACCTTATCCACAAAATTTTCCAAAATATCGTTTCTACGGAAATAATATAAAAACAATGATTGACGTTGCAAATACGTGGGAAGAGGGGGAACTAAAAGAAGCCTTGGTCTTTACGATTGCAAATCATATGAAAAAATGTTTTTTAAATTGGAATAAAGATACGGTTGAAGATTCTGTAATTTACAATCATTTGTATGAACTATCTGACGGTAAAATTAATCTTAAAAATACCGAAGAAGAGTTAACAGACGCGACCCGTTTACTACAAAATAGCAATAAGAAAAAATATACGACTACGAGTTCTAACTCAAAAAAAGCTTACGCTAAAAAAAGTCACACTAACAATTCCAATCGCGGTAAAAAAAGATACTAAAGAAGTCTATGGGTACATTTAAAATTGAAGGAGGTCATCAATTAAAAGGTGAAATCCAGCCTCAAGGAGCTAAAAATGAAGCATTACAAATATTATGCGCTGTTTTATTAACCCCAGAAGTTGTTACCATAAACAATATTCCAGACATTATAGATGTTAATAAACTAATCTCTCTTTTAAAAAATTTAGGGGTAAAAGTGAAACATTTATCTTCTGGATCGTATTCTTTTCAAGCCGATGACATAAATCTAGACTACCTTAAATCTGCTAATTTTAAAGAGGAAGGACGTGGTTTACGGGGTTCTATAATGATTGTTGGTCCGCTTTTAGCACGTTTTGGTAAAGGATATATTCCTAAACCTGGAGGTGATAAAATTGGCCGTCGTCGTTTAGACACGCACTTCGAAGGATTTATAAATTTAGGTGCTAAATTTAGATATAATCCCGAAGAGTATTTTTATGGCGTTGAAGCCGATAAATTAAAAGGAACCGATATGCTTTTAGACGAAGCATCGGTTACAGGAACTGCAAATATTGTTATGGCTGCTGTTTTAGCGGAAGGTACTACGACCATTTATAACGCTGCTTGCGAACCTTATTTACAGCAATTATGTAAAATGCTGAATAGAATGGGCGCTAAAATTTCTGGTGTGGGTTCTAATTTACTAACCATTGAAGGTGTAGATGTTTTAGGCGGAACCGCGCACAGAATGCTGCCGGATATGATTGAAATTGGTAGTTGGATTGGTTTGGCTGCAATGACAAAAAGCGAACTGACAATTAAGAATGTAAGTTGGGACGATTTAGGGCAAATACCAAATGTGTTTGCTAAATTAGGAATTACTTTAGAGCGTAAGGGCGATGATATCTATATACCTGAGCATAAAGACGGTTACGAAATACAAAATTATATTGACGGTTCTATCTTAACCATCGCCGATGCGCCTTGGCCAGGATTTACTCCAGATTTATTGAGTATCGTTTTAGTGGTGGCAACACAAGCTAAAGGAGAAGTACTAGTACACCAAAAAATGTTTGAAAGTCGCTTGTTTTTTGTCGATAAATTAATCGATATGGGAGCGAAAATTATTCTTTGCGATCCGCACAGAGCTACAGTAATTGGTCACGATTTTAAATCGCAATTAAAAGCAACAACTATGGTTTCGCCAGATATTAGAGCAGGTATTTCATTATTAATTGCAGCGCTTTCTGCCAAAGGAACGTCGACCATTCATAACATCGAACAAATAGACAGAGGTTATGAGCATATTGTAGAACGTCTTAAAAAGATAGGTGCTAAAATAGAACGACTTGATGGAAATTAATTACGATTAATTTCTCTTTAAAATAGGTAACTAAAAAACGCTCACTTTAATAAGTGAGCGTTTTTTTTGTTTATTACAGTAGAGTTTCCGCTAAAAATAAGTTAATTTCTTTAACACTTTAAAACAAAGAACCTCATTAGTTTTTTGAAATGACAACTTACTTTTCAGTGAATGATTTTTAAAGAGATATTGAGGGGTTTTTCTCTTAAACCTATGGATTTGTTAAATGGCTAAAATCACGTCTTGGTTCTTAATTCTAAAAGTAAATGGCTCTTGTGTCTTCTCTCAGGCAACAATAATTTTATAAGAATGTAGTGTAAAACACTAAAGCTTATCTTTTAAATATTTACCAGTTATAGATTTTTTATCCTCCACCAATGCTTCAGGGGTTCCAAATGCAACTAAATGTCCACCATATTCTCCGCCTTCCGGCCCTAAATCAATAATGTGATCGGCACATTTAATCAGTTCTAAGTTATGCTCAACAACTAAAATGGAATGGCCTTTTTCAATTAAAGCGGTAAACGATTTTAACAATTTCTGAATATCGTGAAAATGTAGCCCGGTCGTGGGTTCATCAAAAATAAATAAGGCCGTCTCCTTCGTGTTTCCTTTTCCTAAAAATGAGGCCAATTTAATACGTTGTGCCTCTCCACCAGAAAGGGTAGAAGAACTCTGTCCTAAAGTAACATAACCTAACCCCACATCTTGTAAGGGTTGAAGTTTGTTTTTAATTTTTGTTACGTGGTTTTCATCAAAGAAAATAATGGCATCGTCAATTGTTAAATTTAAAATATCATCGATGTTTTTATCGGCAAAAGTCACCTCTAACACTTCTTTTTTAAAGCGCTTTCCTTTACACGTTTCGCATTCTAAATGCACATCGGCCATAAATTGCATTTCGATAGTCACTTCGCCTTCCCCTTTACACGTTTCACAACGACCACCATCGACATTAAAACTAAAATGTTTAGGCTGGTAATTGCGGATGACACTTAATTTTTGCTTAGAATATAACGCTCTAATATCGTCGTAAGCTTTAATATAAGTTACGGGATTAGAACGCGATGAGCGCCCAATGGGGTTTTGGTCTACGAACTCAATGTTTTTTACATTAGCGTAATTGCCTTTTAATTCAGAAAATTGCCCTGGTTTTTCACCAAAACCTGTTAATGTTTTTTGTAATGCAGGATATAATATTTTTTTAACGAGTGTACTTTTTCCACTCCCAGAAACTCCTGTAATAACGGTAAGCATTCCTAAAGGAAAATTAACATTGATGTTTTTTAAATTATTTTCGCGAGCGCCAATAACTTCAACATTGTATTTAGTAGTCCGTCTTTTTTTAGGCACTTTTATTTGAAGTGTTTCGTTTAAATATTGAGCGGTTAGTGAATTCGATTTTAAAATATCTTGAAAAGTACCTGAGGCAACAACTTCACCTCCTAAAGTTCCAGCTTCTGGTCCGATATCGATAATTTGATCGGCCTCTTTCATTATATCTTCATCGTGTTCGACGACAATAACGGTGTTTCCTAAATCGCGTAACGCTTTTAACACGATAATTAAACGTTCGGTATCCTTTGGATGTAAGCCAATGCTAGGTTCATCTAAAATATACATAGAGCCTACTAGACTACTCCCAAGAGACGTGGCTAGATTAATACGCTGACTCTCGCCACCAGATAACGTATTCGATTTACGGTTTAAGGTTAAATAATCTAATCCCACATTTGATAAAAAAGAGATGCGATTGTTGATTTCGATAAGCAGGCGTTTAGCAATCGTGCTATCGTGGTCGTTTAATTGTATACTTTTAAAGAAGTCTGCCAATTTATCCAACGGCATTTCGACTAAATCGCTAATGGATACACCATCTACTTTTACATAATTAGCTTCTATTCTTAAACGTTTCCCTTGGCACGTTTTGCATTTTGTTTTTCCGCGGTAACGCGATAGCATTACTCTATTTTGAATTTTATAGGCTTTAGATTCTAATTCTGCAAAAAAAGCATTTAGCCCTTCAAAATACTGATTTCCTTCCCAAATTAATGTTTTATGAACAGCGTCTAGTTTAAAGTACGGTTTGTGAATGGGAAAATCGAATTTATGCGATTGGTTTACCAACTGATCACGATAATAACTCATACTTTCTCCTCGCCACGGAAAAATAGCGTTTTCATAAACGGATAGTTCTGTATTTGGGATTACTAAATCGTCATCAATTCCAACAATATCGCCGTAACCTTCACATTTAGGACACGCACCATAAGGATTATTAAAACTGAATAAATGCACATTGGGCTCAAGAAATGAAAGATCATCCAATTCAAATTTATTACTAAAGTGACGCTTCGAATCTTCTTTTAACAACTGAATATAACACTCTCCTTTTCCTTCAAAAAAAGCAGTTTGAACTGCATCGGCCAACCGATTGTAAAAATCTTCGTCGTTTTTGGTGACAATTCTATCGACAACTAAAAATAAATTATCTAACGAACTTATGTTTTCAGCATCGTTAATTTTTAAGATTTCGCCGTTGTATTTAATACGCGCATACCCTTGCTGGTTTAACGCTTGAAGTTTATTTTCTATCGTTCTTCCTTCCTCTAAAAAAACAGGAGCAAGGAGGAGAAGTTTTTCTTTTTCGTCGAGTGTTTTAATATATTTTAAAACATCGCTAACCGTATCTTTTTTTACTTCAAGTCCAGACACTGGGGAATAGGTTTTGCCTATTCTAGCAAATAATAATTTTAAATAATCGTAGATCTCGGTGGTTGTCCCTACAGTAGATCGTGGGTTTGTAGAATTCACCTTCTGCTCGATGGCAATGGCAGGAGCGATTCCCTTTATATAATCGACTTTAGGCTTGTTTAGGCGGCCTAAAAACTGTCTGGCATAACTCGATAAGCTTTCAACATAACGACGTTGGCCTTCAGCATATAAAGTATCGAACGCCAAGCTTGATTTTCCAGAACCCGATAACCCCGTAATAACCACTAATTTGTTTCTGGGGATAACAACATCAATGTTTTTAAGGTTGTGCAGTCTCGCACCTTTAATAATAATGTTTTGTTTAGGGTTAACTTCGGAAAGTATAGTATTCATAAGTGTTTTTAATATATAAAGTGCAAAGATAAGGTATATGAAGCAGCATTAAAAAAAGAATATTGTGCAATAAAGTGTTAAATCTTTATATTATTTTGTTTTTTAGGAATGATTGTTGTTATATTTGATTCATTCAATAACAATCTTAAATCCATCGCTTATAGCATAATATTACTTTTCACTTTATAAATCCCAAATTGAAAGAAGGCTTCTTCTTCAAGAAAAAGTAATTATTATGCAAAACAAACTAATCTCAGATGCTACATTAGTTAGCAACTATATTCAAGGCGATGAATCTTCATTAGAAATTTTAATTAAGAGGCATAAACAGCGCATCTTTAGCTTTATATACTCTAAAGTGTACGATAGAGATGTCGCCGAAGATGTTTTTCAGGATACTTTTATTAAAGTTATTAAAACACTAAAACGAGGTGCTTATAATGAAGAAGGTAAGTTTTTACCTTGGGTTATGCGTATTTCTCACAATTTGGTTATAGATCATTTTAGAAAGAATAACAGGATGCCAAAATTTGATAATAGTGGCGAATTTAGTATTTTTTCTGTATTGAGTTGTGATACGCTTAACGCTGAAAAAGCGCTTATTAAAGAACAAGTAGAAAGTGATGTAAGACGCTTAATAGATGAGCTCCCAGAAGACCAAAAAGAAGTTTTAATGATGCGTATGTATAATGATATGAGTTTTAAAGAAATTTCTGAGCGTACAGGGGTAAGTATTAACACTGCTTTAGGACGTATGCGTTATGCATTAATTAATATGAGGAAGGTAATTGAGAAGCACAACATTATTTTAACCAATTAGCACAATATTTTGTAAAGTGCGCCGTTTTACATTTTGTAAACAACTAAAAACCAAAGATGGCGAAACTCTACTCTAAGAAAAATAAAACAGAAATTAAAATGAACCCACGAGATGAGACTATTAGTTTTATTCTTAATTATTCAAAGGCTTTATGTGTTATTAAATATAAAAATTTGAAGTTTGAAGCGCTTCAGAATTAGTTTTTTAAAAGCCTTGATTTATTTCAAGGCTTTTTTATTTTTGGTATAATAATCCTTAAGTACTGTTGCTCTCCCTATCGTTTTGGTAATAATATCTTTTTCTAAATCCCAACCTCGCGCGGGCGAATACTCTCTACCATACCATATAATTTGAAGGTGTAAATCGTTCCAAATGTCTTTAGGAAATATACGTTTGGCATCTTTTTCGGTCTGTACCACATTTTTACCATTGGTTAAATTCCAACGGTACATTAAACGGTGAATATGAGTATCGACAGGAAAAGCCGGAAAACCAAAACCTTGAGACATTACCACGCTTGCTGTTTTATGACCGACCGCAGGCAATTCCTCTAAATGCTCGTAGGTATTTGGGACTTCTCCGTTGTGTTTTTCAATTATAATTTTAGACAATCCGTAAATACCTTTACTTTTCATAGGTGATAAGCCACACGGACGAATAATTTCTTTAATCTCTTCTATTGAAAGTTTAACCATATCGTAGGGGTTGTCTGCTTTTGCAAATAATAATGGGGTAATTTGATTAACGCGAACATCGGTACACTGTGCAGAGAGTAAAACAGCAATGAGCAACGTATAACGATCTGTATGATCTAAAGGCACAGGTATCTCTGGATATAAGTCTTTTAACGTATTTATAACAAATTCTACCTTTTCTTGCTTCGTCATATATTGTATTTTTGGTATAAATCAAAAATACAACTATGACTACATTAAAACAAGGAGATAAAGTGCCAGATTTTTCGGTAAATAATCAAGATGGTGAAACGGTTTCGTTATCAGATTATAAAGGCAAAAAATTAATCGTGTTTTTTTATCCTAAAGCAAACACGCCTGGCTGTACTGCCGAAGCGTGTAACTTAACCGACAATTATAAAATTTTACAAGATAAAGGGTACGAGATTTTAGGAGTGAGTGCCGATTCTGAAAAAAAACAATCGAATTTTAAAACGAAATACGACTTTCCTTTTCCCTTATTAGCCGACGAAAATAAAGACGTTATTAATGCTTTTGGTGTTTGGGGATTAAAGAAGTTTATGGGTAAAGAATACGACGGTATTCATAGAAAAACCTTTATAGTAGATGAAAACGGGGTGATAGCGTACGTTATCGATAAAGTGAAAACGAAAGATCACGCTGCTCAAATACTAGAGTTGTAGAGCTTTATATTGTATTGAATTTTAATTTATAAATAGAATAAAGTAATATGTTACAAGGCTGCTATTTATAGAAATAGCAGCCTTATTTATAGGGTTATATTTTACTTTTCGTCACAGTTGGCTTGCTCCGTCTCACAGCCAAATAAGCTTTTTTCCATAATTAAACTAGACACGCCCGGAGGTAACATTTTTTGCCAACCTTCTTCATTCTTTGCAATCATAGAAAGAACTTTTCTAGAAAACACGGTTAGAGTAGTAGAATCGTATTCTGTAATATCTACTACTTTTCCGTTATATTTA
Source organism: Bizionia saleffrena (assembly GCF_008086175.1). GTDB lineage: Bacteria > Bacteroidota > Bacteroidia > Flavobacteriales > Flavobacteriaceae > Bizionia > Bizionia saleffrena. Next base: position 265,005 of record NZ_VSKM01000004.1, on the reverse strand, counting down.
AAGAACTTATAAAGTTCTTTCATTCTTGGGTGTACCTTTAAATTTTCGCTGGTTGTAATGGTGCCATCTTCATTTTCCATTGGGTATAAATACACACGTAAATCTTTAAAAAACAGTTTTCCGAAAGCTTCCAAAATACCACCACTTAAATGACGGTAGTATTTTTCGTCAAAAATATCGATTAAATTATTTACACCCATCGCTAAGCCCATTCTACTTTTGGTGTATTGCGAGAAGTATTCTACCAGTTTATAATACTCTTGAAAGTTCGAAATTAAAACCGTTTGCCCTAAAGAGCATAGTAATTTAGCACGATCCATAAAATCTTGCTCGTCAATTTCCCCTTCGGCACGAAGGTTAGAAAGCGTAATTTCGAAAATAACTTGCGTATTATCTTCATCTACTTTATTTTCTTTAATGAACATGTCGTAAGATTTCTTATACATATCCATATTTACTTTCGTTACCGGTCTAAAACTTCCGCGTAGCGTTAAAATATTTTTTTTATAAAGTACTTTTGCAGGGAGCACATTGTTACCATCTGGCGCAAACATAATGGCATCGGTCATTCCGTTTTTTACCAATTGTAAACTCATCAAACGGTTATCTACATTTTCAAAAACAGGTCCAGAGAAGTTAATGGTGTCGATTTCTAATTGATCTTGATCTAAATGATCGTATAAATATCGTAGTAGTTTCTTCGGTTTGTTATGTTTATAATAGGCGCCATAAATTAAATTTGTACCTAATTTGCCTAATGTTTCTTGTTGTAAGCGCGCATCATTTTCTTTAAAACGCACATGTAATACAATTTCATTATAGGCTTGGTCTGCGTCTATTTGGTATTTTATACCGATCCAACCGTGCCCTTTAAATTTTTTTGCAAAATCTATAGTTGCCACGGTATTTGCATAACTAAAAAACATTTTATGCGGATGTTTATCGCGTGTTATACGTTGCTCCATCAAGTTAATTTCGTGATCAAGCATTTTACGTAAACGTGCTTCGGTAACGTAGCGTCTGTCTTTTTCAATACCGTAAATGGCATCACTAAAATCTTTATCGTAAGCAGACATCGCTTTAGCAATAGTTCCCGACCCTCCACCAGCTCTAAAGAAATGACGTACCGTTTCCTGTCCAGCACCAATTTCGGAGAACGTTCCGTAAATGTTTTCATTTAAGTTAATGCGCAATGCTTTATCTTTTAATGAAGGAACACTTGCAATAATTTTATCTCCTTTTAATGTGATTTCCATAAGTAGAATCGGAATTTATTTGAATACTACAAAGGTACCAAATTACTATATGAAACAAAATAAATAGTTTATTTTTGTGCCAAAGAAATATTATTTGAAAGTTACATTTTTAGGCACTGGAACTTCGCAAGGTATTCCTGTTATAGGAAGCACTCACCCTGTATGTTTAAGTAAAAATTATAAAGATAAACGCCTCCGAGTTTCGGTTTTAGTGGAGTGGGAAAACTATACTTATGTTATAGATTGTGGCCCCGATTTTAGAACCCAAATGTTAAGAGCGAATTGCAACCGGATTGATGGTGTAATATTTACGCACGAACACGCTGATCACACGGCTGGTTTAGACGATATTAGACCTTACTTTTTTAGACAAGGCGATATTCCTATTTATGCACACAAACGCGTTTTAGGCGAATTGCGTCGTCGTTTTGATTATATTTTTGCCACAGAAAATAAATACCCTGGCGTGCCAAATGTCATTGAAAATGAAGTAAAGAATGCACCGTTTATGTTGCAAAATATGGCTGTTATCCCAATTGAAGGCTTTCATTATAAATTGCAAGTATTTGGGTATCGTTTTGGTAATTTTGCGTACATCACCGATATGAAAACTATCCCTAAAGTTGAATTACAAAAGCTTAAAAATTTGGATGTTCTAGTTATAAATGCGTTACGTGAAGAAGAACATATTTCTCATTTTAACTTAGAACAAGCTTTAGAAATTATTACTAAATTAAGACCTAAAAAGGCCTATTTAACACATATTAGTCATCATTTAGGATTTCACGACGCTGTGCAAGCGAATTTACCCGAAAATGTGTTTTTGGCTTACGACGAATTAGAAATTGAACTATAATTAAGAAGAGATATAAAATTATATTATGAAGAATAAAATATTTATGTACTTGTTTATTTTTACGTTGTTAATATTGTTGTTTCAATACATGACGGCTAAACAAATTTTCGATGATAGTAATAAAACAGTAGCAACTTATAAAGTGCAAACCGAAAAATATAAAGATTCTATCGTAAAGCTGAATAATAAAATAACCGATTTAGCTCTTTTTGATATTGAATGGAACGATCCTGCTTTATCTTATTTTGAAGATAGCGGCTATAACATTTCTAAATTATTACCATTAATTAAAGATGGTTTATATGCACAAAACGAAACGAAAGGTCAGCACCCACTTATTCCATACGCGTCTAGCGAAGGAAATAGAATGCAGATTAATTCTATTAGAATTTTAAATCATAAATGGATTATAGCCGATTTTACCGATGGTCAGTTTTCGGGTGAATTGTTTATTAAGTATTTTATAGACGATAAAAGCGAGCTAGAATATAGCGTTGAAGACTCGTTCTTATACCGTATGTAATCATAGCTTTTAGTAGTTTATCTTCTAATAAACCAATAGATTAAAGAAATATTACACGCGTATTTAAAATAATTTTTCCAACTTAATCCTCCCAGAAATCTGGGCGTATGTTAGAGGAGTACGAGGTGCAATCTCCGCATTTTGGACTAACAATTGAATAAACAGGAAATTCGCCGCCTATATATTGATAATTTTTAAAAGGTGATAAAAAATTAAAAAGCTGAGCTCTTTGGTTTGGAACCCCTATTCCTCCACCATTTAAACTATAATCTAGGATTAAATGGTTTTCGTTATAATTAAAATGGTAGGGTACAAATTCCGATATTTCATTTGTACGATATAAACAATCGTAGGGGTAGGGCGGTTGCGGGATATTTAAATCTTCATAATTAAAATAGAGGCGTTTAGAGGATACAGTCGCCACCTCAAAAAAACCAATAACACGTTCGTTTTTATTATTTACGGCTCTAACATTACCTATAACATATCCTGATTGACTTTCTGAAAGCAAGCTTTCGTTAGCGCTTAAAGAATTAATTATTTTGTAAAAATTATAAGACTCTATACTTTGAACAAACTGTTTTACTAGTATAGTGTATCGTTGTCGAATTAAGACATCATCTTTTTCGATCGTTCTTATTACAAATCTATCAATTATATTATTATCGAGTTGGCTAGTAGATGCCTGAATAATTTCTGTTGATGAATTTGTAGTATAGCACGTTTCTTTATTCTCTGTTTTGGGTACAATAACGATTTCATACTCTAAACCATTGTTGACAATGTTAGTAATTAAAGCATCACTATTACCGTAAAGAGGAACTACAATTTTGTGTGTTTCTGTAAATTCATATCTAAAATACTGAGCGTTCGTCGATTCATTATTACTATTTAGTAAAACTTGAATTTTGTTTGCCGATGTGCCGCCGGAACTTACTGCCGCATACAACTCGTCTATTTGCGATACTGGAGAAAGCGCAGTTTCTGAAGAGGTATAGTTTTTACCATCGCTGGTTGTAATTAAGAGCGTGTAATTTGTATTGGCAGAGGCTTCAAACTCCTCATTAGAGACATAAGTGCCTTCGCTGTTTTGTGCAAAGTTATAAGTATTGCCTAAGCTATCTGACACAGAAACAGAGGCATTATCTTCAATTATTAGATTGCTATCTTCTAAAAAATAGGTTCGTGAAAGTTTTACTTCTTGATGTTTTAATTCGTTTGTAAGAGTTGCTTCTACAACTAAAACGTCCTCAAAATCTTGAGTTTCTAATGGGATCTCCTCTGTGCAATTAAAACAACTCGAAAAGAGTGTTAATGCTAAAATTTTATAGAGTTCTTTCATTTTAATTTAGTCAAATTATTTTAACAAGCAAAAGCTTTGCAATGTACTAAACCCTTTTATTGCAGTAAACTAATATATTAAATATATCGCACAAATTAGGTATTAAAAGTAGGTTTTAGTAATTAATTCTCCCAAAAATCGGGTTGTATGTTAGAGCAATATGAGGTGTAATTTCCACACTAGGGGCTTACTATTCTGTAAATACCATTGCCGCCAGCAACATACTTATAAGCCCAATTGGGTGATAAAAACTTGAAAAGTTGCGCACGTTGGTTTTGGTTATCTCCATGTAAAGTATAATTTAACTTTAGGTGGTTTTCATTATAATTAGTAATCTCAAATTCATCCGTTCTATAGTCAGAGTCGTAAGGATATAGGGTTGAGGAATGTTTAAATCTTGAAAATTAAAATAGAGTTTTTTGTAAGAGACTGAAGACACTTAAAAATAACCAATAATACGTTCATCCTTATTATAGACGGCATTTATATTTCCTATTATGTAGCCCGGTTAATTTTCTGAAAGTAGGCTTTCGTGGTCGCCTAATTCATTTATTTTTTTGTAAAAATTATGGGCTTATGGGGTTTGAATATATTGTCTTACCATTAAAGAGTAGTGCTCCCGTAAAAGAGCAGCGTCTTTATTAATGGTTATTACAGGGAGTCTACTAACATTATTTTGATTTAGGGTATTTGTAGAGGTTTGTATAATGGGAATTGAAGAGTTTGTGGTAAAACAGACACGTTGACTTTCCAATTTTGGTAATAAAGTTAAATCAAAGTCATTGCTGTTATTTAAAACATTTAAGAGTTCAAGATTATAGTAGGCGTAATAAGGTACTCTTATTTTGTGTGTCTCTGTATATTCATATCTAAAAAACGGTGCATTTGTAGATTCATTGTTGCTACTCAGTAAAACTTAAACCTTATTAGCGTCTCTTCCGCCAGAAATAACTTCGGCATATAAATCGTCTATTTGCGATAAGGGAGCAAGCTCAGTTTTTGAAGATATATACTGTTTATCATCGCTGGTTTTTATACTAAGGGTATACATTGTGTTGGGTAGGGCTTCAAACGCCACATTAAAAACGTAAGCGCCTATATTATTTTGGATAAAATTATAAGTGTTGCCTTGGTTATCTGTTATAACTACAGAAGTATTCTCTTCAACTATTTTAATATTACTCTCTCATAGATAGGTGCGCGACAGCTTTACTTCTTGTTAATTTACTTCGTTTTTAAGTGTGGTTTCAACCACTAAAAGGTCTTCAAAATCCTGAGTTTCTAAAGGAATCTCATCTGTGCAATTAAAACAACTTAAAAAGAGCGCTAATGTTAAAATTTTATAGAGTTCTTTTATTACTTTTTTGAGTTTTACGTCTACAATTCTTATAAATAAATAACGTGGTATTTAGTGTTTTTCAATAGGTTTAGCGCTGATAACTTCTGGCAATATTATGTAACAAGAATTATTTTTATAAATATCAATCTTATTTAACTTCAATAAAAGTAGACGTACTAATAAACGTGCCTAAATTATTAAGGCCTTCCAATTTAACTTCAAAAACACCTTTAACGTCCGAGGTATAGGCTTTAAATTGAGTCTCATTTTTAGAAATTTCTGGAACCCATAATAATTGTCTTCTATAATCGGGTATACGATTATTTAGAAGTGTTGTATTAGAATACTCCGGCTGAAAATATTTTTTTTGGGGTTCTAATTTTTTTAAGTCTTTTTCTATAAAAAAGGCGCCTTTTATAGAGGTTTTAAAATCTTGTGCTATCGTTTCGATATCAATGATACCTTCAAACACTTTAGAACCATAGATGTATTGCCCTTGTACAACTGTAATTGATTTTATTTTTTTAGAGTCGTAAAATACTACATCATTATTATTCTGAATAATAATTCCATCAACTAAAAGCAAAGGTTCTAGGTTGGAGGAGATAAGGTCGTAATTAAGAACATTATCATAGACTACAAACCTGTGTGTGCCGTCACTATTTTGTCGCAGACCTGCTTGGTTTACAATTTCAATAAAAGTCTCTCTTACAGTTTTAAAACGCGTATAAGCATTCAACTCGTGCTTAATGCCTAAACCGTCATAAAATAATTGGGGTCCAGCATTAGGTAGAATACTATCCCGTTTCTCTTCATAATAGGCATTTTCTATTTGATTTTGAATGTTACGTGCTTCAATGGTCTGTTTTAATTTAGAATCTATATTCAAATTAGCAAAAGACAGCGCGTTGTAGTTATTAGAGCTCAAAGACTGTAGTTGCACTTTAAAATCTTCTTTATTCTTCTCTATGACTTGAATGATAGCGCGATGACTGATACTGTTCTCATTTAAGTTGAAGAAAAATGCTCCGTTACTATTGGTTTTAGCGACTTTAAAAGTATAATCTTTACCTGGCAGTGAGAGGGCAACATATTTATTTGAAACATCTAGTGTGTTAACCGTATTAGTTATTTTTCCACTAATTAACTCGCCTCTCATTTCTGGAATATATAACGTGTCTGAACTGGTTACTGAAACATAATTTTTACTATTAGGGTTTAAAGCTTCTATTGAGTCTAATTTTCTTATGGATACACTATAATTGCCACTTTTTATTCTGTCATTAATTTCAGTGTTAACGCTGATAAGTTCTCTTTGAGAATATTCCTTTTTTTGTGTGGAAATAGACAGTAGAGGGTGGGTTATGTTTTCTGTGGGGAACGCGTCTCTTAAATTTAGGGTAGCCGTCGTTTTTAAACTGTCTTGAACTTTCTGACTATTGGCTGTGAAAGGATTAACTATAAAGATGTCTTTAGCAAAATAGCTTTCATTTATATTGTTTTTACTAAAGTTTGTGTACCCTACAATTTTGTACATTCCTGTAAGTACAGTAGACGGGATAAAGAAATCACTATAACCAACGCCGTCTATAAGTTTTATTTTATGTTGTAAAACAACGTCTTTTTTGGCGTTTACCAATTCTACATAACCGACCTTACTAATAGTGCTCAAGGTATTATTATCGATAGTAAAAAGTTTGTAATACAAATATTCACCGGCAATAACAAAGTCTGCGTTTGTTTGTAAAACCGTTCTTTCCTTACTAGAAAAAGGAGTTGAATCTTCTAAAGTGCGTTTATCAATTTGACCAAATAAAGATAAATTGAAAGCAAATACGGCGATTATTAAAATAGTTTTTTTCATAATTAGTCTTCCCAGAAATCTGGTTGTATGTTAGATGATGATGAGAATGAGGTGCAGTCGCCACAAACTGGGCTTACAAGTGTGTATATCGGGTATTCGTGTTCTAAATATTGATAATTCTCTTTAGTTAAATAGTTATATAGTAGCGCTCTTTGGTTAGGAACAGGTGGATTACCAGCCCCCCCCGTTAATGTATAATCTAATTTTAAGTGATTTACATTATAATTAAAGGGGTAGGGGAAAGTGGGGTCGTATACATCAGTTTCATACTCGCAATCATATGGATATGGGGGTTGAGTGATATTTACGTCATTAAAATTAAAGAATAGTCGCTTAGAAGATACCCAAGACACATCAAAATAACCAATTACACGTTTACTATTATTATCCATAGGCTTTATATTTCCTACTACAAACCCGGGTTGACTTTCGGAAAGTAAACTTTCATCAGCTCCTAAATCATTAATTATTTTGTAATATTGATAGGCTTCAAAACTTTGAACATATTGTTTTACATCTATACTGTATTGTTCTCTTAGTAAAGCATTGTCTTTTTCTATAACTCTAACAGGAAACTTATTTACAATATTATTATTAAGATCAGAGGTAGATGTTTGGATAATAGTGTTTGAACTATTAGTAATATAACACGTCTGTTTATTCTCCGTTTTGGGTACTGTATATATATTATACTGTAATCCATCTCCTACCACATTATTTACTTGAGCATCAAGATTAGAGTAATATGGTACAATAATTTTATGGGTCTCTATATATTCATATCTAAAATATTGCGCGTTTGTTGTTTCATTATTACTATTTACAAGTACTTGAACTTTATCGGCATTTGGACCTTCTTGTGTGAGTTCTGCGTATAACTCATCTATATTAGAAATTGGCGTAAGCTGGGCCTCTGTAGATTTGTATTGTTTACCACTACTAGTGGTAATATAAAGGGTATAGTTTGTATTAGGCAATGCTTCAAATGCAGTATTTGAGATATAGATACCCTCGTTATTTTGTGAGAAATTATAAGTATTACCCATAGTGTTCACTATAGATACATTAGCACCATTCTCTAAAACTTGACTGTTTCCCTCTATAAAATAAGTTCGAGAAAGTGTAACTTCTTGATGTTTTACCTCGTTAGTCAGTGTAGCTTCAACCACCAAAACATCTTCAAAACCTTCCGTTTCTAAAGGGATTTCTTCAGTACAATTAAAGCAAGAAAGTACTAAGGCAAGACATACTGTTTTATATATTATATGTTTTTTCATAATTAATCGATCCAAAAATCTGGTTTTATATTTGATGAGAATGCCGTACAATCACCACATTCTGGACTTACTATATAATAAACAATATCGCCAGAATAATATTTATAATAATCGCCGTCCACTAACAGGGTATAAAGCAAAAGTCTTTGGTTGGGTAACTGACCACCCCCCGCTAAATTATAATTTAATTGTAAATGATTCTTGTTAGTACTATAAAGGCTTGTCGCATCAAGTCGCAAATCACAATCATAGGGATAGTCTGGTCTTGCTATATTTAAATCTTCATAATTAAAATAGATTCTCTGAGAAGATACAGAGGCAACCTCAAAAAAGCCCATTACCTTTTCTGCTGGATTATTTACCGCGCTTAAATTTCCAGACGCAAACCCTGGTTGACTTTCAGACAATAAACTTTCACTTGTAATTAAATCATTTACTGTCTTGTAAAAATTATAGGCTTCTTGACTTTGAACATATTGCTTGACCTTTATAGAATAGCGTTCTCTTAGTAAACTATTATCTTTATTTATGGTACGTATAGGAAATTTCTCTACTATATTATTTTCAAGTCTATTTGTAGAGGTCTGTAGAATGCTTTTGGACCTATTAGTTGTATAACATGTTTTTTCATTTTCTTCTTTTAAGACGAGTTCAATATCAAATTCTTGTCCGGCATAGCCTACAATATTCGTTATTACCGCATTGTAATTACTATAATAAGGCACCTCTATTTTAAAGGTTTCTTCATACTCGTATCTAAAATATTGTGCGTCTGAGGTTTCATTATTACTATCTACTAAAACTTCTATTTTATCTGTTTCAGGGCTTTCTTGAACATATAAGTTGTCGATTGTAGCTGTAGGTGTAAGCTTTGCTTCACTAGATTGATACTGCTCACCATTACTAGTGGTAATAAAAAGCACGTAATTGGTATCAGGTAAGGCTTCAAATTCTACATCAGAAACATAAATACCCTTATCATTTGGTGTAAAATTGTAGTTATTACTCATATCGTCTTGTATATGTACAGTAGCATTAGCTTCAGGGTTTTGTGTGCTTCCTTCTAATAAATAAGTGCGTGAAAACTTTATTTCTTGGTATCCTGAAGCGTTAGTCAGTGTAGCTTCAACCACTAAAATATCTTCAAAACTTTCAGTTTCTAAGGGGATTTCATCTGTGCAATTAAAGCAGAGATAAAGCATTAATAGTAAGAAAAGAGGATGTCTAAAGTTTATTTTCATGATAAGATCTGGTTATTTAAAATTTAAAATTATAAGAGACTGTAGGCACTGGTATCGAAAATATAGATGATTGATACGCTTTTACTTTACCTTGGTCATTTACAAAAAACACAGAATATGGATTGTTTCTACCTAACACATTATATACTGAAATATTCCAAAAACTGTGTGCTAGCTTTTTTAATTTATGACTTCCTTCAATATTAAAACCTACATCCAACCTGTAATAATCGGGTATTCTAAATTGGTTTCTATCACTATATAAAACTTGTTCGCTGCCCGCAAAATTATATTTTCCAATAGGGTAGGTTATTGGTCTACCGGTTTGGTATATAAAATTGGCAGAAAAACTGTATTTTTTTGTTAATTTGTAATTTAAAACCATACTAAAATCGTGAGGCTTATCGTAATTAGCAGGGAAATATTCGCCGTTATTAACTTGTTCTTGAGGAATTTCGTTTTGTAGTTTTAAAAGGGCTTTAGAGTAGCTATAACCTATCCAGCCGTTTAAATTACCATTCTCTTTCTTAATTAAAAATTCTACACCGTACGCTTTTCCTTCTCCTTGAAGCAATTCTTGTTCTATAGTTTCATTTAAAATTAATTCGGCACCCACTTTATAATCTAAAATATTGTTCATTTTTTTATAATAGCCTTCAACACTTACTTCTATAGCACTTTGGTCGAAATTTTTGTAAAGCCCAACAGAATATTGATAGGCTTCTTGTGGCTTCGTGTTTAAGTCTGATAGCTTCCACGTGTCTGTTGGAGAAATGGTAGTGTTATTGGATAGTAAATGTAAGTATTGAATGGTTTTATTAAAACTCGCTTTAACCGATAAGCTTGGGGTTAATAAGTAACGCATAGACAACCTAAATTCGGCGCCACCATAAGTCTCTATTGTTTCGTTATCGCCGTATTCTATAACCTCTGTGATGGTAGATTCATTTTTAGGCACATTGTCTTCGTAGACGTTTTGAGTGTTGGCTCCTAAAGCAGAGAAAACAGAATATCGTAATCCAACATCGAACAGTAATTTTTTATTGACTTCAAATTTATCTGAAAGGAAAACAGCCGATTCTAGGCCTCTTTCTTTATTTAATCGCTTAGACTCGATAATAGATTCGCTTCCTTTTGCACTTAAATTTCCAGGCTCAATTTGATATAGTTTAGTACTGGCACCATAGGTAAACTTATGTTTATCACTATGTAAGTATTTCATCTTTAATTTCAACTGTGTTTCATTAATTTTATAGTCAAAATCAAAGTTGCTATTAGAGCGTCCTTCATATTCAATTCCATATTTGTACTGACTATTTACGGCAATCACTTCGGCTTTGTGCTTATCGTTAAACGAATGGTTCCACTTAAGTGACGCTAAGGCATTATTATAGCTAAAAATGGAATCTGAGGTGATACTAAATCTATCTTTACTATAATACCCTGTGGCCTGAAATTTATTATTCTCATTTATTTTATGGTCATATTTTATTAGACCGTCGTAAAATGAAGCTTCACTATTTTTTAAAGATTCGTCATCTAAAGATTTAAGAATCCAATCAGAATAGGTTGCTCTAACTGCAGTCGTTAAAGATATTTTATCTTTTACAATTGGGGTTTGTAGACTTAAACTTCCCGTAACAGGGCCTATGGAGCCTTCTCCAGAAAATTTCTCATAATTGGGCTCCTTGGTTTTAATATCGAAAACAGAAGATAAACGCCCGCCATATTCGGCAGGAATACTCGCTTTATAAATATCTACAGATCCCGTTGCAAAGGGGTTTACGGCAGAAAAGAAACCTAAAAAATGCGACGGACTGTAAATAACAGCATCATCCAATAAAATTAGGTTTTGATCGGCACGACCGCCACGCACATTAAAACCAGCCGAACCTTCTCCGGCAGTTTTAATTCCAGGAAGCGTTGTGGCAATTTTTAAAATATCGCGCTCTCCTAATACTACAGGAATGTTTTTTAATCCCGCAATGTCAATTCTCGTAATCCCAACAATGGCTTCTTTTATATTATCATTTTTCTTGGAATCGATGACAACTTCATCAAGTTTTTCGGCAGCCTCAGAGACTTTAAAGTTAACGGTTCCATTTCCATAAACTAAAATATTTAAACGCTCTTCTTGATAACCAAACAATTTAGTTTCAATAGTATTTAGTCCAGAAGTAACAGTCGCAGAATATCGTCCGTTTTTATCTGTCGTAATTTGTCTATTTGTATTGGGAAATATAATAATTAATCCGTCAATAGGTTTACCTGTATTAGTATCTGTAACCCTGCCAGAGATTGTAAATTCTTGGCTATTTAAATTCACATTTTGTTTCCCAACGGTAATGACGTTTTTAGAGTCGTATTGATTAAAAAAAATAGCATCGTTTTCTGGGTAATACGATTGTTCTTTAGTTTTGAAGAAATCGTTGGGCAAGGTTTTATAAACGACGCTGTTATTAGTGAGAATTACTTTATTATCATATACTAAAAAATTAATGGACGACTGACTAAAAAGATCACTAAGGATAAATTGTACCGATTTGTTGTCGTAAGTTTTGGTTATTTTATTGGAGTCGAACCAACGGTCTACAAAATAAAATTTAAGGCTAGATTGTTCTTCTAATTGCGTTAAAGCCTCGACGGTGTTAGCGTTATTAAAAGAAATAGTTACGTATTCACTTTGAGCATTTAATAGGCAAATACTAAATAGAGCGAAATATAAAAGTATAGTTTTTTTCATTTAATACTTACTTATTAAGAGTTTTAAATTCTAAATTTTTAAAAAGACTAATAAAGAATTGCTCTTCATCCTTTTTAAATAATTTTTTATTGAACTTATAAAAAGATTTTATGTCTTTTTTGCGATTGGGGAGAATTTTATGGACTGTTCTATAAGAGCTTATCGGGTGTAACTCGTCATTATAAAAGAGATAAAATACATCGTCGGTTTTAAAAACGAAAACATATTTTTTATTGTCTAATTTTTTCGATACTTTCTTATCTCTTTTTATAAGAAATTTATAATGTTCAGAAGAGTACGCTATCTCTAGAAAACCTAAATCTGATACGACATCTTTCAGAAGTGATTTACTATTTATAAAATGATGTTTATCAATTTGAAAATCCGTCACTTTATCTTTCACTAATTCAATATTGATATAACTTTTATCACCGGTTAACTTTGTTATTAACTGGTCTGTGGTTACATCGTATTTTAAATCTACTTCGTAAAACGGCTGATTGTTATAAGTTACATTGCCTTTGGTATAGTCCGTAAACTTGAAGAAATTAGTGTTACTAGGTATGGTTTTGTAAGTATTGTAATACCGTTTACCATTAAATAGACTCGTGTTTTCTAGTCCAACTATATTATCGAATAATACAATATTTTCTCTATTTGTAGTTACTTCTTGAGAAAACATAAAAAGGACACTCAGAAAAGAAATGAGTGTCAGCAAAAGAGTTTTTAGCACCATAATATTTTTATATATAACGTAATATATAGAAATAATAAGAGTAACTCAAGTATAAGGTGTAATTAAATTACTATTTCACTACCAATCGTTTTTTTAACCACTCTTTTAATTCGTAGAAGTTTTGTGGCGCAACACCGTGTCCTACAGGGAATTCATTGTAAGTATGCTTAATATTCAAACCTTTTAAAAATACAGGGTTTTGTCTAGCCCAATCCACAGGGATAACTTGGTCTACACTTCCGTGCGAACTATAAATATCTAAATGCGAGTACGCTTTTTTATCTTTTGCCGTGAATAAATCCTCGTTAATATAACCACTTAACGCCATTACATTTTTAATTTTTTCAGGGTAAGTTAACGCTACGGCATAACTTAAAATCGTGCCTTGGCTAAACCCTAATAAAGAGACATTATTTTTATTTACAGGATACGCTTCGGTTACTTCGTCTATAAATTTAGCTATTAAATCGCGAGACAAAATTGCTTGCTCATTATCGCTCCATTTTCCTTTATCGGCATCAAAATTAATAGCATACCAAGCATTTCCGTAAGGTTCCATAGGGTAGGGAGCTCGCGCAGAAATAATGAGAAGTTCTTCTGGTAATTCTGAAGCAAAAGAAAACAAATCGTTTTCGTCGCTGCCGTAACCGTGAAGTAAAATTAATAGAGGTGCGTTTTCTTGTAATGAAGATTCGCGTACAACGTGGTGTAAAGATAAATTTGCCATATTATTTGCCAAGATTTGAAAAGAGTTTTTGATAAAAAGCGCCTATTAGTGGTACTTCTTGCATTTTTCCTGAAGCCGCCATAATAACGCCATAAAAAAATAGAATCCCAAATCCTACCCAGAAAGCAGTAGAAATCATCCAGCTATCAAATTGCCCAACAAAATATCCTAAAAGAAGGTACGTTACGCATAAGCCTAAGCCTTGACGGATGTGAAACGCCGCAAATTCATTTTTTTTGTCGTTATTTAAAACAAGCGCTATAATTGAGCCTATTATCGTTAAATAACTAATAATCGCCATTGTTTTACCTTGTTCGATGGTATCTGTGTCCATAACTTATAAACTGATTTTTTTATTTGAAATAATGCCGTACACCGAACCTTTTAAATTGGTGTTTAAAAACATACTATTTTTAGATTTCGAAACGATATGCTCTAAACTAAATGTGTATTTTGTATCGGGATTAAATAACGTGAAATTCGCTATTTCACCCTCGTTAATACTACTGTTTTCAAGACTAAAACGCGTTTTTCCTTTTGTTAATAACGCTATAGTTTTTTTAGTAGTAAACAACGTTTGAAGCGCACCAAACGCACTTTCTAAACCAATTGTACCATACGCCGCGTGATCGAATTCTACTTTTTTATCTTCTATGGTAATGGGGTTGTGGTCGCTAGTAACCATATCTATAGTGCCGTCTTTAATTCCTTCTATTAAGGCATCGATATCTTGTTGTGTACGCAATGGCGGATTCACTTTGTAAGCCGTCTCAAACTCTTTTAAATGATTATCTGAAAACAATAAATTATGTATCGCTACACTACACGTTACATCCATTTTCTTTTTCTTAGCCTGACGTATTAAGTCTACCGATTCGGCAGTAGAAATGGTCGGGATGTGTAATTTTCCGTTGGTGTATTCTAAAATATATAAATCTCTCGTTACTTGTAAGGCCTCGGCCAAATTAGGATTTCCTTTTAAACCTAAAGAGGTACTCATTACATTCTCGTTCATTACACCGTTTCCCGAAATGCGTTTTTCTTGCGGAAAGGAACAGACTAAACCATTAAAATTACTAGCGTATTGTAAGGCTATTTTTAAAAGATTAGGATTGCTAATTGGCAATTTGTAATCTGAAAAGGCTACGGCTCCAGCAGTTCTCATATCGTAAAGCTCGGCCAAATCAACACTTTCACTATTCTTGGTTAATGCGCCAATAGGTAGTAAGGTGACAGCGCTATCTTGAGCTTTAGAATTAACAAAAAAGATAGCTGAATTAGAATCGATTACCGGATAGGTATTTGCTTGCATTGCCACCGCAGTAAACCCCGATTTTGCAGCCGTTTTTAATCCGTTTTCAATGGTTTCACGATCTTCGAATCCTGGTTCTCCAAAACAAACACTACTATCAAACCACCCTTGAGAAATATGTAAATTGTCTAAAGCAATTTCTTTATAGTTGTTTGGGTTGTCCAGCTGTTGGCCAATTTTTGAAATGGAGCCTTTTTCGATTAAAATATCTTGTGAGCTGTTATGAAAATCACTTTTTGTGTCAATTATAAAGGCCGATTTTATAAGTAAATTCATTTAAAATATTTTAAGATAAGCATTTCGATAATTAAAAGTATGATTGCAAAAATAACAAACCATTTCCATAGTGCATTTATTTTGTAATCATTTTTTATAGTATTAAAAACAGAAGAAATATCATTTGAAATCGATACGCCATCTAAACCCCTTAAATTGTGATAGTTTAAAAGGCTCTCGTCTCGACTATAATTATAGCTCACGTTATTAAGTATTTCTGCTTTATTTTTTATGTTGTAAATACCAGAACGCTCGGGTGTTTCGTTGGTGGTAATAGAAACTTTATTATTAAAATAATGCTGTTGTGGAATAATGTTGTCTTCTGCATTCGCTAAACTTAAAATGCGGTCTTGCTGTAAAGTTGTGTTCACATCAAACGTGTTTTCTTGGCCAATAGTGTAGTACAAATTAGGGAGTTTCAAACTGCGTTTCGCAATGTTATAAAATGTCGGAACAATTAAATTGATAGACTGAAATGTTGTATTTTTTGTATTGAGCGCTGCTGTAAAGATATAACGATTATTTTGCTCTGATAAAAAGGGAGAACCATCTTCAAATTGAAGCACTTTTGAAGCCGCGTTTAACGACTGGTTGTAATAGGAATTTACTTTTGGGTATTGAAAATTACTTATTTCCTTTTCAAAGACACCATTATTATAAATAGGATGAGAATAGTTAATGGTTGTGAGCCGTTTTTCTGAGGAAATGGGATCGCTAAATGTATTTAAGTTATTGTTTAATAAAAACGAGTTATAGTTTTGTAAATCAATATCTTTATTGGGTATAATAATTAAATTACCGCCATTATTTGTAAACGATTTCAACGCGGTATTTAAGGCGCTTGGTATTCGCGATAGTTCGTTTAAAACAATAAGATTTTGATTGGAAATAAAACTGTAATTTAAATCGTTTATAGTGGAAGAAGTGTAGTTAAATTCAGCATTAGTATAGATCCGTTTTAAGAAAGAATCATCAGCTTCATTTATACTTAAAACGTTAATGGTTTGTGGCGAATTTATATTAAAAAACAGACTATTATCAAATTGTAAATTGGTAGCGCTAATGGTTACTTTTCCGTTGATAACAGTGTTATTTGGAATCGTGAAAACAGTCGTGACTTTATCTTTAAAACTAACGGTAGATTTTGCTAATAACTTATCATTATTAAATAGCGAGACGGGTAAATTAGTAACCGATTCACCATTATTTTTTAAGAATACTGTCAGTTCTAAATAGGTTGCAGTTTGCTTAGTTATGGCTAGCGAATCGAGAACAGTATTATTAATATTAACAGGTTTTAATTGCACTAAATGTGTCGAAAAGGTACTGTCTCTAGGTAGCGATAACGGTTTCCCTTTATTCTGAAAATCGCTAATAAACACTAAGTTTTTAATGGTGTTATTACCGTTAGAGAAGTGTTTTCCGCTTTTTAGAAAGGCAGCGTCATAATCCAGTTGCGTTGTCGCATAATCTATAGTTAGAATGGCGTTGGTAATACTTTTTATTGTGGTCGTCCTAAACGTGTCGTCGTTTGTTATTAAAGATAAGGTCTCGTTTTCGGGGAAAGAGGAGATTAGGTCTTGAGCTGCACGTTTTAAGAGTTCGCCTTGATCCCCTTTAATTTGCATACTAAAGGAATTGTCTAGAAAAACAACGGTTTCTCTCTGTGCATTACTGGTATTGTTTTGTGACGTAAACGGTTGCGCAAAAGCGATGATAATTACAGCGAGTAACCCCATTCGTGTCAATAAAATCAGCCATTTTTTAATTTGTGAACTTTTACGCGTTTGTAGCTGTACTTTTTTTAAAAAGGCGACATTAGTAAATGCTTCTTTTCTAAATTTACGTAACTGAAATAAATGAACAATAATAGGGATTAGCAGTAAGAATAGGGCGTAAAGGAGTTCTGGGTTTTTAAACTGCATGGCTAATTGGGATTAAACAAATATAGAAAATGAATTGTAATTTAGACGGCCTTTAGCAAAAGAAAAAATAATCTTGCATAGATTGTTTATCGTTACTTTCGAAATAGTTTTTAATTTGAGATTGCGCTTCAGGATTTGCAACACTTACAATACATTGTGGATGCTCTAAAGTCGCAATACTCCCGACTGCTTTCATTTCTTGATTGTAAATATGTTTACCAATTTTTTTAGGGTTGTTACACACCCAGTAAAAAGGTATGTTTAAAGTAATAAGTCGTTTGGCAATTGTTTTTCCTTTTTTTCCTGCTCCCCAAACCACTAGCGGTCGGGAGATATCCTTATTTAATTTCAAAAAATAATGTAGTTTTAGGTCTATAAAACTATTTTGTGCGTAATGGGGATTGGTTCTTGAGGCTCGTGTGGTGTAATCGCGCCAATAATGTAGCACGTTTTCGCAAGGAATTACTTTATATCCCGCGTCATAAAACCGAAATGTTAAATCGTAATCTTCAGGGTAACGTGAGGTATTAAAGGCATTTACGGCTTCTAAATCTTTTTTGTAAACCATCCAACACGGGGAAGGGATAACGCACTCTTTATAGATTTTAGAATAATTGTTTCCTGTTATTGTTAATTTGTTTAACCAGTTTTCATAATTGCGGTAGCCATCGCTAATGCCTTCTTCAGAAAAATAATGGACTAAGCCCGTCGCTACGTGGTATCTTCCGTGTGTTATAAGATTTTTAGCTAATGTTTCAATTTTAGAAGTATGCATAATATCGTCGCTATCCATTCGGGTGATGAGTTTTCCCTCAGAATAAGAAAAAGCTAATTGTAACGCCGAAATAATTCCGAAGCCTTCATTTTTTAAAAGTGTAATTCTAGAATCAGCATCTGCAACGCTTTTTACCAAGTTGTAGCTATTATCTGTAGAATGGTCGTCGACAATTATAAGTTCCCAATGCGTATAGGTTTGGTTTAAAAGAGACGCTAAACATTCGGTTAAGTAGTGTTCCGTGTTTTTAAACGGAATGAGGATACTGACTAATGAGTTTTGCATAAGCGAATTTAAGGAAACAATTTTTAACAAAATGTTAAGTAATAAGCGTGTAACATAATTTATTTTTGAGCGTCTTACCGCGTTAAGACATCAACTTAAATAAAAAACAATGAAGAAAATTGTATTGACCACAGTAGCCATTAGTATGCTATTAGTTGGTTGTAACACAGCAAAAACAGCTAAGGCAACCGGAAACGATTTGGCGGTAACAAACCCCATTGAAACGGCTCTAGACCTTACAAAAGTAGAAAACGACAAGGTGCCTGTAAGTATTAACCCGGGGCGTTTTACAGCAGAAACGGTAACCTATAGATTACCAAGAGTGGTACAAGGGACGTACTCTGTTAGTGATTTCGGAAAATATATAGACGATTTCAAAGCCTTAGATTATAATGGGAATGTGTTGCCCTCTAATAAATTGGATACTAATACTTGGACCATTACAAATGCATCCCAATTAGACAAAATTGAATACTATGTTAACGATACTTTCGATGTGGAAAGTGTTGGCGGTATTGGAGGAGAACAGCCTTTTTCTCCAGCAGGAACAAACATTGAAGAAACAAACTACGTGTTAAATTTACACGGGTTTATTGGGTACTTCGATGCTTTAAAGAATGCGCAATATAATTTAGAAGTTACAGCACCAAGTTCATTTTTACGCACGTCTGCTTTGCAGGAAACGGGTTCTAAAGTGAGTGAAGATGGTAACATTACAACATCAACCTATTTTGCACCTCGTTATTTTGATATTACTGATAATCCTATGTTTTATGGGGAATTAGATGTTGAAGAATTTCAGGTGGGCGATATTAAAATCGTATTGAGTGTCTATTCTCCAAACAAAAAATATTCTGCAAGTCAGTTAAAGGAGGTGATGCAAAAAATGATGCAAGCTCAAAAAGCGTACTTAGGAGCTGTAAATAGTACACCGCGTTACGATATTTACTTATACCTTTCTGATGGTGCAGAAACGTCACCAAAAGGTTTCGGTGCTTTAGAACACCACACATCTACGGTAGTTGTTATGCCAGAATCGATGCCAGAAGCAGCGCTTTACGAAAGTATGATTGATGTTGTTTCTCACGAATTTTTCCATATTGTAACGCCTTTAAGTGTGCACTCTGAAGATGTTCATTATTTTGATTACAACTCACCAAGTTTTTCTAAGCATTTATGGATGTATGAAGGGGTAACAGAATATTTTGCAACGTTATTTCAAGTCGATCAAGGTTTAGGCTCTGAAGAAGAGTTTTACGATAAAATAATGGGTAAAATCCAAACGGCTTCTGCAATGGATGATACTATGAGTTTTACAGCAATGAGTGAAAATGTTTTAGATGAACCGTATGCAGCACAATATCTTAACGTATACCAAAAAGGTGCCTTAATAGGAATGTCTATAGATATCATAATGCGTGAAGAAAGTAATGGTAATAGAGGAATTTTATCTTTAATGAAGGAATTATCTTTAAAATACGGAAAAAACAAACCGTTTGAAGACGATAATTTATTTGCTGAAATTACAGCAATGACATACCCATCGATAGGGGACTTTTTAACAACACACGTTTCAGGAACAACGCCAATAGATTACCCTGCACTTTTTGCAAAGGTAGGATTAGAGGTTGCTGAATCTAAAGTAAAAACAAACTATATTCAAAATAATGGTGCGTTTATCTTTAAACCAGATATGGCTAAAGGAACAATTGCTTTCTCTGAAGCTGTAAAAAACAACAGTTTTTGGGCTGAAAATGGTGTGTTACCAGGTGATGTTATTAAAACAATTGACGGTGAAGAATTAACTTTAGCGACTGCACAAAATATATTTTCTAAAGCCTTTGTATGGCAACCAGGAACGGCAATAGATGTTAAATTAGATCGCAACGGTACAGAAGTGGTTGTAAAAACGACCTTAACACAATCGTATACTTTAGGACAAAGTTTAAAAGAAATGCCTAAGGCAACTCAAGCTCAAAAAGACTTACGTCAAGCTTGGTTAAAAGGATAATATATATAGCATATTTAAAAAGCCAGATGAATTTATCATCTGGCTTTTTTTATATCCAAAAATAGGGAGGTTTTAATTATATTGCAATCGTAAAATAAAACGTGGTGCCTTTACCCAATTCTGATTCTAATTTAATTTTACCGCCCAAATTATTGATTAGTTTTTGAACTGTCGACAAACCAATACCGTGTCCTTTATTTCCGTTTCTATCCAAGTTTCCAACGGTAGAAAACAAGTTAAAAATCTCTTTCTGCTTGTCTTTAGGAATGCCTATTCCATTATCTGAAATCTTAAATTCTAATTGACTTTTTCGTTTTTTACATGCGATATCAATAATAACTTTTTCCTTATCATTATACTTTAAACTATTTCCTATAAGATTAAGAAAAATCTGTTCTAAAGCCGCGCGATTGCAATAAAGCTCTTCGTTTATCTCAGGAAAATTAATTTCGCAATCGATATTTATATTTAATAAATCGACAATCTCTTCGAGTAGTAAATGTAAATCGAAACTTTCTCTTACATTATCTAGTTTATCACTTTCATAATGATTAAGAAGCCCAGAAATATAGTCGCTAAGCGTAAAGGAAGATTGTTTTAAATAATCTAAATATTCAATACCTTTGGCGTCTAAAACAGTATTGTATTTCTTTCTTAAAATATCTGTAGTCACAATCATATTTGCTAATGGCATTTTCATATCGTGAGAGACGTGACCAGCAAAATTCTTTAAATTTTCATTCTGAATGTGTAATTCTTCTTTTGTTTCACGTAATTGAATATTACGTTTTCTAAGCTCGAATAAGTTAACTACCTGTTTGGCCATCGCAATTAGCACCTGCTTTTGTAAAGCGGTAAGTTTGCGTGGTTTCGTATCGAAAACGCATAACGTTCCTAAGGGTAAACCATCAGGATTTATTAACGATACTCCAGCATAAAAAATGGCGTTATGTTCTTTAACAATGGGATTATCATGAAAACGCTCGTCTTTTCTTGAGTCTTCAATAATAAAAATATCGTCTTCACACATTATCGCGTGGCCACAAAATGATAAATCTCGTGGTGCTTCATTAAAAGGAAAACCATAATGCGATTTTAGAAAATTTCTGTCAACATCCAGTAACGTAATAAGCGAAATAGGAATATTAAATATTGCCGCTATTATAGAAGTAATATTGTCAAAATCGCTTTCTGGTAGGGTGTCTATTAGTTTATATTCGTAAACAGCAGCCAATCTTGCCGACTCGTTACTGGGTATTTTTGGTGCTATCACGGAATTATGTTAAAATTAAGTTAAACAAAAATATAAAAAATTAAGATAATAATCATATAAAAATAAAAGATTCAGTATTTCGAAGTCTATAATTATTAAAAACCCTCAAAAACACCCAAACCAAATAACGCATAATCGTATTTAACCGGATCGTTTGGATCCAATTGATATAAGGCGTCATCTAATTCCTTTACCGCTTTTCCATCGTTTTGTTTTCGCTTTAATAACCCCAATTTACGTGCTACATTACCAGAATGCACATCTAAAGGACACGATAATTTACTAGGCGAAATGTGTTTCCAAAGGCCAAAATCAACGCCCGTATTATCGTCTCTTACCATCCAGCGTAAAAACATATTTATGCGTTTTGCGGCCGAATTCTTAAAAGGATCACTAATATGTTTCTGGGTGCGCTGTAAATGTTCTATTTCGAAAAAAGCGGATTTAAAATGGTGAATGGAAGCTTGTAAACCTTCCGTATTAGCGTGTTTAGAAAATACAGCTTCTAACCCGTTGTGGTTTTTATAAATATGTTGTAACCCTTGTATAAACGTGGCGAAATCGTATCCGTTAAACGTTCTATGTACAAAGTTCTCAAGTTTTATTAAATCGGTTTCTTCGTGATTTATAACAAAATCATAGGGCGAATGCTCCAATAATTCCATCATCTTGTTAGCGTTATTGATAATACTTTTTCGATTTCCCCAAGCTATGGTAGCGCTTAAAAAACCAGCAATTTCAATATCTTCTTTTATAGAAAACTGGTGCGGAATCTGAATAGGATCCGAAGCAATAAAACTAGGATTATTGTATAACTCCACTTTGGTATCTAAAAATTCTTTGAGTTCTGCTGTAGTCATTTTTGTTAGTGTTTAGAATAGCCACTTGTTATTCGCTATAAAAGATGAATTGCTGACTTTTAACTGTAAAATCCTTTTTAAGACTCTAAAAATAATAAACTTGGTATTATTAAAGAGGCATTAAATAATGCGTGTAAAACCATAGCGTAAACTAAGCCTATTTTTACGCGTAAAAACCCGAGTAAAACTCCCAAAACAAGTTGTGGAGCTACTAAAATAGGAGAGAAGATTAAGATCTTAAGCGTGAGGTCGTAATTAAAAATATGTATAAATCCAAACAGTAAAGTAAACGCATAAAAGGCCGTTTTAAAAAAAGTTTTATTTTTACAAAATAAGGTAATGGGAGCACGAAAGAGCAGCTCTTCTAAAACAGGCGCAACAATGGCAACCAACAATAAAATAACTGGTGGAGAGTAGTCTTTAAAAAGTTCGGTGGTGGCGTGCTGGTCCATGCTGAAAACGCTAAAATTTTCTAGAATACTAATTAAAATAGATAGAAAAAATGAAATGGCAAAAGCTAAAACTAACGTTTTTAATACGAGTTTTAATTTCTCAGTGATAGAGAGTTCTAAGGCATTACATGTTGGATTTTTTAAATAGCTAGTAATTGTTTTTAAAAGTATCGTCATATTTACTGGTCCATAATCTTACCGTCCACCATTGTTAATTTTCTGTCGGCAAGATTGGCTAAATCTTCATTGTGTGTAACAATGACAAAGGTTTGTCCGTATTCATCTCTCAATTTAAAAAATAAATTGTGTAAATTTTCGGCACTTTCGCTGTCTAAATTCCCCGAAGGTTCATCGGCAAAAATAAGTTCTGGATTGTTAACCAAAGCGCGTGCAACGGCAACCCGCTGTTGTTCTCCTCCAGATAATTCGTTGGGTTTATGGTCGTATCGATGCGATAAACCTAAGAAGTCTAACAGCTCTTGGGCTTTTTTTATAGCGTCGGCTTTTGGTGTTTTTTTTATAAATGCAGGAATACAAACGTTTTCTAAGGCTGTAAATTCTGGCAATAATTGATGAAATTGAAAGATAAAACCAATATGTTGATTTCTAAATTTAGCGAGATTTTTTTCGGATAAATCAGGAATCGACGTACCGTTAATAAGTAAAGAACCCGTGTCTTTTTTAGAAATATGATCTAAAGTGCCTAAAATTTGAAGTAGCGTTGTTTTTCCTGCTCCCGAAGCGCCAACAATCGAAACTACTTCGCCTTTTTTAACATGTATGTTAACGCCTTTTAAAACGTGAAGGTCGTCGTAGTATTTATGGATATTTTCTGCTTTAATCATAGATAAAATTTAAAGCCTCAAAGTACTGCTTTCGCTTAAAAGGCACAACAATTATATGGTTTTAGATTTCTTTTTTAAAAGGGTCTTTATCGCATTGTAATCGATAAAATACACTAATTTCAACGATACGGTATTTCGCTTATTTTCATCAAACAATTTTCCTAAACTTTCAAAATAATCATCTTGTGAAGCTTCTGATAAATTGAATATAGAATTGCGATACAGTGCTGTTAAACGGCTACCCGGTGCAAATTGCCAGCTATAACTTAAATCTAAATTCCACGTATTGAAATTTATATCGGGGTCGTAACCAATAGACTCTTTCGTATAGGCCGGATTTTCTTGTAAACGGCCAGTATCTTGTAAGTTATATAATTGGTTTTCATAAGTAACTGTTCCTAAATAATTTCTAAAGCTTAAAGTAATCGCGTTAAAAGAATTAAAATTATAATTTCCAGAAATAGTGGTTTCAATATCGACGCGATCTCGCTGACCAAAGATTATATTACCATCTGCTTTAGTAACATAACCGCGATCGTTTGTATAATCGTCAAATTCAAAATCTAAAACCAACAGGAATTTATCGTTAAATTTAAATCGTGGGCCCACAGAAAACCAATAATTGTTAAACCCATATCGGTCTGCGTTGAATTGTTTGGCATAACCCGCGCTAGCATCTATAGAAAAGAACGTGTTGTAATTAGAAGAAATCCAGAAGTTGCTTTGCGCATAATTTTCGGTTAAAAAGAAACTGTCGAACCCATTTCTAGGTTCGAAAAAATCGTATTGTTTACCTATATTCCAATTAAAATTCATTCCAAAGCTGTGTAGAGTTTTAGTGGTAGCGTTAAACTCAGCGCCTACATTTGCGCCAGTGTAGGTAAGTGGCGCGCTTAAATTATTATAATTACCAGAAACACCAATATACAAATTGTTTAAAGTTTCTGTGGGTTCAAAAATACGGTACGATGCATTGGCAGAAAAGTTACTGTAATTATTTCGGTTTAAAATACCCAAATCATTTATATCGAAATCTTTATCGGCATAATTATGCGAAACATTAAAACGGTACTCGCCACTTGTTTTTCCAAACCCTAAGTACGAACTATATCCCTTTTTATTACCGTCGACATCGTTAAGAAGACTCATTTTGGCTTCTCCAACCACACCATACGTGTTGCTTTTATTTATTAAATCTAAGAGTAACGCCGTAACATTTGCGTCTCTAAAATCACCATTTCTAGTCACATTAGTATTAATTATGGTTGCTGAGGAGTTTTTATTAAATTGTTGATCTAACACCATTATATTATAATTGGCCAAAGGTTCAATGACTTGTTTGCGTTTAGATTGAATGGTTTCTTCGAGGTTCGACTGCGGATTTATTTTAGTTTCAGACGTATTAATAGTTACCGATGTTTTCTTGGTGATGGCATTAAAAAAACCAATTCCTAAACCTTTTTTTGTTCTTCCAGACACTTTAACGGCGTTTAGAAGTTGAATTTTCTCAGGATATTCCGCAATGTCCTCATTCTCGTCAATATCTGGATATACCGAAGGGTTTCTTCCTATGCGTCGCGAATAGAACAAATCACCCTTATTAAATAAATCGACACCTTCAGTAAAAAACTGGCGTTGCTCTGAAAATTGTTGTTCAAAAGGGCCAAGATTTAATTGCACATTATCAAAACCAGCCTGACTAAAATCAGGTATTAAAGTAGCATCCAACGTTATGTTTTCTGTAATACCATATTTTACGTCCAATCCGACAGCAAAATCGGTGTCCGTTTTCCCATCAAATTGCGAGACCAGAGAAGACGCGTAGGGGTAAAAACTTAATCGCGTTGGCGGATCTATATTCTGTATACCTACCAATTCACCATTGTACAACCCGATGCTGCTACCTGTGGTAATATCTATGGGATTCCAAGTCGATTGCTCGCTTGTTTTTTTAAAATGTCTATGAAACTGAATACCCCAAGTTGGGTTTTCTTGCTTTGTAAAACGGAGACAGCGGTATGGTATTTTTATTTCAACAATCCAACCATTGGGCATCACGCTAACGGCACTTTCCCAAACAGCATTCCAACCAAAATCTTCACCTATATTTGGCCTTTCAACAGCATCGGCTTGATTTCCTGTAGGAAACACAAAAAACTCGGTGTTATTCTGAGCATCGTTATTAGGATTAAAAACGACTCCGAAAAAATCATTTTGACCAAAATTATCGCGCTGATTAAATTGACGCATCATATCTTCTGGCACATCGTACAAATACGCCGAAATATAAATTCCTGTATTATCGTACGCCATTTTTACCTCTGTGCGTTTATTTTCAGGATCCGGTTTTCCTAACGTTGGTTTAAACTGTATAAAATCTGATGCTATTTGAGCATTTTGCCAAATATTATCGCTTAAAATACCATCAATTTTAGGCGCAATACTTGCTCGAGTTATCGTATATTTCTTCTTTGCCTGCGCCGTAGTGGGCACATTAAAAAGTAAAATAAGTAATAAGAGTAGGGGGTGTTTCATTAATGAAATGGTTAGCGTTAGTTTACGTTTAACTTTAGTATAGACGAGTTTTAATTTCAATTGTTACAATTTTACTCAAAAAAAAAGAAACTACTAAACTTATAAGCCTAACGAAACGTTAAATATCGTACAGTATGTAAGGTTTTTCGAGGAAGTCGCACTCATTTTAAGTAAATTTAAATTATGAAAGAAAATAATCTACAACGCGCCACTTTTGCCGGTGGTTGCTTTTGGTGTACCGAAGCCGTTTTCGATAGAATAAACGGAGTAGAATCGGTGATTTCCGGTTATACTGGAGGGGCTATAAAAAACCCTGCTTATAGAGAGATCTGCACTGGAAGAACGGGGCACGCAGAAGCTATTCAAATCTATTTCAATCCTGCTATCGTTAGTTTTACGGAGTTGATGGAAGTCTTTTTCGCGACGCATGATCCCACAACTTTAAATCAGCAAGGGCACGATAAAGGCACGCAATACAGGTCGGCTATCTTTTATGAATCGGAAGAACAAAAACATAAAGCCGACGCTTTTATCACTTTTCTAGGGTCTGAAAAAGTCTTTAAATCTAAAATTGTGACTGAAATCACAGCTTTGGGGGCTTTCTATAACGCTGAAGACGATCACCAGGAATATTACGAGAATAATAAAGAACAGTCGTATTGTCAATTCGTAATCAACCCGAAAATAGACAAGCTGAAAACGTATTACAGCGACAAATTAAAAGAACAGTGAATTGATTAATAGAAAATAATAATTGGACTATGCCCTATAAAAAATTTGAGGAGTATAATATGCAAGTTACAGACGATGTGAAGGATCGTTATAAAGCTATTATTGAGGATTTAGGTGAAAATACTGAACGCGAAGGATTATTAAAAACCCCAGAGCGCGCTGCAAAAGCACTGCAGTTTTTAACTCAAGGTTATGAGCAAGATGCCGCTGAAATTTTAAAAAGTGCGATGTTTAAAGAATCCTATAACGAAATGGTTATAGTAAAGGATATAGAATTGTATTCGCTTTGTGAACATCATATTTTACCATTTTTCGGAAAAGCACATATTGCTTACATCCCCAACGGTCATATTGTTGGCTTAAGTAAAATACCGAGAATAGTAGATGTGTTTTCGCGACGATTGCAGGTTCAAGAGCGTTTAACAGAGCAAATTTTAAATTGCATAAACGATACCTTAAAACCCGAAGGTGTAGCGGTTGTTATTGAAGCGTCACATATGTGTATGATGATGCGTGGTGTGCAAAAACAAAATTCTACCACCACCACATCTGGCTTTAGAGGTGCTTTTAAAAATATTGAAACGCGTACCGAGTTTTTAAAACTAATCAGTGAAAAACTATCGTAATTAGCTCACGTTTCAAGCCTTTAATTATTTAAAGTTATTGATTATTAAAGTTGTATTGTCAGTGTTATAAAAATGGAATAAAATTTGTATTAGGTTTAAAACAACTATACAAATTATCGATGAATTTAGAACATAGCAATAAATATAATAAACTAGCCTTAGGATTACTATTTGATGCCGTTGGTTACCTTAGTTTTATTATTCCAGGATTTGGAGAATTAACAGATTTTATATGGGCACCAATTTCGGCGTGGTTAATGACTAAAATGTACAGTGGGAAAAAAGGTAAAGTGGGAGCGGTTGTGTCTTTTGTAGAAGAACTATTACCCGGTTTCGATATTATTCCGTCGTTTACTTTAATGTGGCTTTATACCTTCGTGCTTTCATCTTCGAAAGAAAGTAGTAGTGAAATAGAGTAGTACTAATAAATAAAAAAAGCCAGTAATTAATTACTGGCTTTTTTTATATTGACAATATTCTATAAGATAAAAGTTAACCCGAGGTTAAAACTGCGCCCCATATTAAATATACCATCACTTTTTAATCGCGATAAATGATTAAAATATGTTTTATTCGTTAAGTTGCTTCCGCTTAGCGACACGCCACAAGTGGTATTAAACACGATGAATTCGCCACCAAAACCAGCACTTAATAAATTATAACTGTCAGTTGTTGTTTCGAAAGCACTGGTGTTATTTTGTTTAAATGTAGATTTCAACTTCACAAAAGCATAGCCTTTAGAGACTTGATTGTTTTTAAATTCTACACGGATTTTATTTGTTAAACTATTAGCGGGAATTAATGGCAAGTACGCGCCATTGTCTTGTTTACCAGTTACGGTCTCGAAGCTACTTTCTAAATGCAACCAATGTATAGGATGCGGGTGTAAGTGAAACCCAATTTCTCCTCCATATAATGAAGCGTCTTCTTGCAAATATAAAAACACAGGATCGTTATTTATAAGCGTTCCATTAGGCGTTAAATAAATATAGTTATTAATTGTATTATAGAAACCATTAACAAAAAACTCAAAATGTTTGCTACCATATTCTAAAGTTAAATCTGCTTGAATATTTTGTTCGTTTTGTAACTCTGAATTTCCAATTTCATAACGGTTCGTGCCTTCATGACTACCATTACTTGTTAATTCTGCCAAATTTGGCGCTCTAAACCCAGACGCCATATTTAGGCGTACAACAGTATTTTCTGTAAGGTTTGTTTTCACACCAACCGATCCATTAAAGCTGTTATAACTTTTATGTATTCCAGAATTCACCTTAATATCGCGCGTGTCGAAACGAACTCCCAATTGCAAGTCGGCGGCATTAAAATGAATGTGGGATGTTGCCAAAACTCCAAAATCGTTAATGGTGGCGTCTGGTATTAATTGTTCTTCACCATAGTTTTTATTGGTTTGATTCATACCTTGAATACCAACAATAGTTTCTATAGTTTCAGTTCTTGGCAAATTATATTTAATATCGTAATTCGCCGTTTTTAGCTTCATATATAAAGCAGGATCTAAAACACTTTCTTTCTCTGTGTGATCATAGGCATCATCTTGATGTTGTTCCTCTGCGGAATGATCATCGTGTTCATGGTGTTCCTCAAACTCTTTTCTGTCGTTATAAGTATAACCAAACGTATAATCTAAACGTGAATTCTTGAAAAAGGAAGTGGATTTTAAACTAAAAATATGATTCGTTAGGTCTTGATACGGTAATAAAGGTGCACGATTGGTAGATTGCTCACCAATTTCTTCTGGAATTCCTAATTTTGAATGATTTACGTTATATCTAAAATCCGTTTTAAAACCATCATTTTGGTAACCAATACCGGCTTTAAAATCTTGTTCTCTAAAGCGGGTGTTAGTCACTCGGTAGTCTTCTGTATTATAATCGGAGTGTTCTGCAAGGCTTCCTCTAAAAAGAAATTTTAAATTTTCTCCAGACGATTTATAGCCTGCATTTGTGCTATATCCTTTAGTATTACTAAAATATTTCCCTTCAATATTAGACGCCGAAGAATTTCTAGAGGCATACCTTTCTGGGTTTAAATATAAAACGCCACCCAGCGCATCGCTCCCGTAAAGTAATGAGGCCGGGCCTTTAATGACTTCTACGCTTTCTATGCCGGCATCGCTAATACCCAAACCGTGTTCGTCTCCAAATTGCTGATTTTCTAAACGGATACCTTGCGCGTACACCAAAACACGATTAGAACTTAAACCTCGAATAACTGGTTTCCCGATGCTAACCCCTGTGGAAACGCTTTCTACGCCCGCGATAGTGGATAGGCCTTCAGATAAATTCATAGCGCCTTGTTGTTGTAACGCTTTTATGTTTGCACGTTCCACTTTCATAACGTTCTCACTTTGTAATTTATGAAAAGGGGTGGAAATGATGACCTCCTCCATTTCTATAGCAGAAGGTTTTAATGCCATAGTTAGTGGGGTGTTTAATGGTAAAATGATATTCTGTGATGCCGTTTGATAGCCTACTATCGAAACAATAATATTTTGTGTACCTAACGGAATGCCTTTTAAAGTAAAGCCCCCTTCTTGGTTGGTTGTGGTGCCTTTTTCTAACTTAGGAATGTAAACCGTTGCAAATTCTATAGGGTGATTAGTGTCTTGATCTATAATGATTCCTGTAATATTCTGTTGTGAATACAGGTGTGTTGCCGCTAAAAATAGCAGTAGTGTATAAAAATATTTCATTGAAAAATGTAATTAATTTAATAAATAGTGGTATTTCACTTCCTAATGAAGCGAAAGAATAAAAAACTATAGGTTAAACTAATTGTGGAGGCCCCCGAAGAGAGTAGGGTAACCGTTGATAATCGCTAATAAACTGATATTGAGAACTTGATATTTTGAAGTTTTCTTCGATAGACAAAAACACGTAAGTATCGAAATTAACTGAAAAAACGTGATTTAATTTGAATTTATAAAATTCACACTCTATATCTATTTCGTGAATGTGAGTATCTTTTTCTCCCGTACATACTTCGTGTTTATGGTCTTCGAAAATATGGCAGAATTTAACAACAGTAGGTATCGCCACTGCAAAGACTAAAGCCAATGCGAGTAATTTTATACTAATATGTTGTTTAAACTGATGCATTTAATCTACAAATCTTCCTAATCCAAAACGGCGAATCATTTTCTTTTCGAATTCCCAAAAGAATTTAAACTGACCAAAAAGCCAACCAATACTAACTAAAAGAATCTGATAAAATAGAATCCCAATGATAATATATAAAAACCAATACACATAGATATTTAGGTTTTCTTTAGTAATTCCCATTAGTTTTATAATTGGTCGTCCAACAAATAAAGAAGACGATCCTGTAATGGCAAATACCATAAAAATACGAATGAGTTCCCAGCGGTGTGTTACAATCCATTTTTTCTCTAGCCTCTTAAATAGAAAAAGAATAAACTTTAATAGAATAAAGAATATTAAAAGCGCAAAAATTACTTTTAGACCATTAGGGTATTCTTCTCTAAATAAACCAGTTAATTTATAACTAGAATAAAATAGAATTAGTACTCCGAAAATTGGGAAAATAAATTGCCAATTCCTATCGATATCCCAGCGTGCTTTAAATTGTTTCATAATATACAATACAGCCGCAAATATAATTAATTTGAGGGGATTCTGCCGCCTAATAGGTTTTGTTTATAAGTGTTTTGGAAGTAAATAAAATAGTTGTACAGCTTGTAATTTAGCGCGTAACCGTAATCAATATTGTTTTGGTAGTTAATAGGGAGTTCGTAAAGCTTTGAATTGTAACGTAATGGTTGCGATACTCTTTGGTTCCACTCTGTAACATAACGGAAATTTCTATTTTCTAAGTACCCTTGGTTGTGAAAACCTTGAGGCTTCGCTGTAGATTTTAGCCAATAATTAAAACCAGGTTCTATAATTAGAATATCGTATTCTAGATTTTTACCAGAGATTGTAATGGTATCTCCAACTGCCGTATTAGTAGTCTGTTTTATATTTTCTGTCGTCTTTTCATTTGTTTTACAACTAAATGCTAGAACAGAAAACAGTAGTATAAGAGAGATGTTTTTCATTTTTTTTTTATTAAAAATACAATTTTTAAAGGGTAATAAAAAAAGAGCAAAACATAAGTTTCACTCTTTAGATTTATTAATACTATTATAGATACATTGTTAGGTTATTTTCCACCGAAAAGACCGCCTAATAATCCGCCAAGTCCACCTTTCTTCTTACTACCTCCAAGTAGCATACCAGCAACATCGTCGATAACGCTACCATCGCCGTCTGCATCTAGAATTTTTTCTAAGAAATTTTGTTCCTCTTTAGCGTCGTTTCCGCCCAATAATCCACCTAATAACCCAGATAAATCATTAGTTGAGCTTACGTTCTTTTGCTGTGCTTGTTGACCAATAATACCCATTAAAATGGGAGCAGCGACTTTTAATATTTGCCCTACAGATCCCACATCTAATCCTGCTTTTTGTCCGATAATAGATTCTACGCCTCGTTTTTTGCTGCCTAATACGTGATTTAATATTTTATCGCCATCATTTTTTACATTATCATCAACGCCACCAGAAAACAAATCACTCAAATTATCTAAAATTCCACCGCTGTGTTTACCTTGAATAGCATTCATTAAACCTTCTGCACCCTTCGGTGTAGCGGCGTTGCGCTCCATTGCTTTCATTAAAACTGGTAATGCCATTGTAAGTACACTACTTGTTTTGTCTTTATCTTGTCCTGTAGAACCTGCAACACCACTTATAATTGTTTGCCCAAGATCTGAGTTTAGTACGTCTAAAATTCCTGCCATTTCTTTGTTTTTCTGTTAATTAAAGTATTGATGTACTAAAATTACATAAAAAAAGCCATAAACATAAGTCTACGGCTTTTTAATTTCTGTTTACAGATTACAACACTGCGTGGTATTTTATTTTACTTTGTAAGTAATAAACGGCTAATTTGTTCTGCTAATTCTGTACCTATTCTATCTTGCGCTTCGTTTGTTGCTGCACCAATATGTGGTGTAAGCGATACGCGACCATTCATTAATACTTTAATTGCTGGTTTAGGTTCTTCTTCAAAAGTATCTAATCCTGCAAAAGCAATTTTTCCGCTATCTAAGGCATCAACTAAAGCAACTTCGTCAATAACTCCTCCACGCGCTGCATTTACAATACCGGCTCCGTTTTTCATTAGTTCGAATTGCTCCTTACCAATAACATAGCCTTTTTGAGCAGGAACATGCAGTGTTACAAAATCAGATTGTTTTAATAAATCGTCTAAGGCTACTGTTTCAATTTCAACATTTATAGATTGCCCATTGTAAAACTCTACTTTTATATCTTCTTTACCAATAAATTTATCGGTAGCAATTACTTTC
The DNA here is from genome assembly GCF_008086175.1 of Bizionia saleffrena. Classification (GTDB taxonomy): domain Bacteria; phylum Bacteroidota; class Bacteroidia; order Flavobacteriales; family Flavobacteriaceae; genus Bizionia; species Bizionia saleffrena. The sequence goes on along the minus strand of NZ_VSKM01000004.1, from coordinate 231,797 downwards.
ATACCCACACCTAGAGCAATTTTTGCAACGTCTTTACCAATACGTCCAAAACCGACAATACCTAAAGTTTTACCTTTAAGCTCGATACCTTTAGCGTAGTTTTTTTTAAGTTTTTTAAATTGTGTATCACCATCTAAAGGCATATTTCTGTTCGAATCGTGTAAAAAACGGACACTACCAAATAAATGAGCAAATACCAACTCTGCAACCGATTGTGATGAGGCTGCAGGTGTATTTATAACGTGAATACCTTTATCTTTCGCATATTCTACATCTATGTTGTCCATACCAACACCACCGCGACCAATTATTTTTAATCCCGGACATGCATCGATAATTTCTTTTCTAACGGTAGTTGCACTACGTACTAAGAGTACAGTAATATTATTCTCGTTTATAAAATTTGCTAACTGCTCTTGAGAAACAGTGGTTGTTAAGACTTCAAATCCGGCCTCCTCTAATGCTTTAATTCCACTTTGTGAAACGCCATCGTTTGCTAATACTTTCATTTATTTAAGGTTTAATTTTGAAGAACTTCAATGTGATTCACTACCAGCACTTCAACTTAAAATTAATTTTATTTTTATAAGAAAATGGGTTACTTACGCCTGACTTTCTAATTCGCTCATTACTTCAACTAATGCTTTAACGCTATCTATTGATAACGCGTTGTACATTGATGCACGGTAACCACCCACACTTCTATGTCCATTTAATCCTCTAATTCCTGCTTCTTGGCACATTGTTTCAAATGTTTCTTTAAGGTCGTCATTTATAAGGGTGAAGGTTGCGTTCATATTCGAGCGGTCTTCTTTTGCAGAGTAGCCTTTAAATAACGGGTTTAAATCGATTTCCGAATACATAATACGCGCTTTCATTTCGTTAACTTTTTCGATTGCTTTTATACCACCAAGGTTTTTAAGCCATTCTAAAGTTAACATAGACGTATATACCGCAAAGACAGGAGGTGTATTAAACATACTGCTTTTATCGATGTGTATTTTATAATCCATCATCGATGGAATTTTGCGTGATACTTTTCCTAAAATATCTTCTTTAATAACAACAAGTGTCGTTCCTGCTGGGCCCATATTTTTTTGAGCCCCGGCATAAATTAAATCGAATTGAGAAAAATCTAAACTACGAGAAAAAATATCGCTACTCATATCGCAAACCATAGGAATATCGGTCTTTGGAAAACTTTTCATTTGTGTTCCAAATATGGTATTGTTAGACGTGCAATGGAAATAATCGTAGTCTGAAGGGATATCGTATCCTTTAGGTATATAATTAAAATGCTCTTTTTTAGACGATCCTACTTCATAAACATCGCCATACATTCTGGCTTCTTTAATAGCTTTATCGGCCCACGTTCCAGTGTTTAAATAACCAGCTCTTTTTTCTAGTAAATTTAACGCTACCATTAAAAATTGAGTGCTTGCTCCACCTTGTAAAAATAGAGCTTTATAACCTTTACCCTCTAAACCAAGAAGTTCTAGGGCTAAGGCGCTGGCTTTATCCATAACATCTACAAAAGGCTTACTTCTATGTGAGATTTCTAATAACGACAAACCGTTATCGAAATCTAAAAGCGCTTCCGAGGCTTTAGTAATTACTTCTCTTGGCAAGATACAAGGTCCGGCACTAAAATTGTGTAGTTTCATTAAGATGGTATTTAAAATCTTCCGTTAAAAAGACTGTTTTTTATTGTTATAAGTGCAAAGGTGATAAATAATGCCTTATTTTATGTTATTTAAATTATAATTTATTATCTATATTTTTAACAAAAAGTCGATCACGTTTACATCATCGGCATAATCCCAAAGCTCGGGTTTTTGCGTTTTTCCAAACGGAATTTCCGTATCAATAAAACCTTTAGAAACAATGCATTGTATCTGTTCTGCTTCCGTTTTTAATTTGTCTTGAAGTGCTTCGGTAGATTCGTAATATTCGTAAAATAGAGTAGCAATAGGTGAGGAGTAGCTTTCATCTTCTTTAATCATTAAGAAACCATTTTCAAGCATTTTAAATTCACTCATTAAGTACACCGCTTTATTGTAATCGTAATTATTGGCGTATTTATGTTCGTTTATAATGTCGTTCCAAGGAAACATAGCATTAAAGAAGGCATCAAAATTATATCCTTTAGGTAAAAATAACTTAGACACATTTCGGCATCCTAATCCGTAATATCTAAAAATATCTTCGGAAAGATCTTGCATCTGCTGTTCAGTTTCGTTCCCAGTTAAAACGGCTACCGAGTTTCTGTTTTTTCTAATTATAGAGGATTTACCTTTAAAATAATATTCGAAATAACGCGCTGTATTATTACTTCCTGTTGCTATAACGGCATCGAAATCTTTCAATTTACCTTCTGTAAAAGTTATTTTTCCTTTAAACTCAGGCTCTACCTGCTCTAAGTATTTTGCTAAATAAGGTAGAATATGTTTATCGTTAGACGATTGTTTAACAAGTACCGCGTGCCCGGAAATTAACACAGATATAAAATCGTGAAAACCAACGAGCGGAATATTCCCCGCCATAATAATAGCTACTTGTTGGGGCGAAACGGCATCAAAATTATACTCTTTAAGCCATTGCTCTAATTGAGAAGGTGTTAAAGACTGAGCCCAACCTTGCAATGCAAAAATAAGATTTTTTTGTGTAAACCAACCATTGTGCTCTTTGGCCAATTTTAATTGGTGTTTAAATCCATCGAAAAAAAGTTCATTGTAGTCTACTGTTTCATTTTTTACAGCTTCAGGCGTTGTAAACTGACTTAAAAAGGCTCCTAACTTAGTAAAAGCGTTAATTCTTTGATGTAAATTCATATAGTATTTGCTTATGAATGGTTTTGGCTTTAAATTTGTGCAAATTTAGAAAAAGAAAATGCTATGGCAATTATAATAACAGACGAATGTATAAATTGTGGTGCTTGTGAGCCAGAATGCCCTAATACTGCAATTTATGAGGGAGCGGATGACTGGCGTTATAAAGACGGAACTCAATTGGACGGCAATGTTGTTTTACCTAACGGAAAAGTAGTAGACGCCGATGAAACTCAAGAACCCATTAGTGACGAAGTATATTATATAGTACCCGATAAATGTACAGAATGTAAAGGATTTCATGACGAACCACAATGTGCCGCGGTTTGCCCTGTAGATTGTTGCGTTCCTGATGACGAACACGTAGAAACAGAAGAGGTGTTATTAGCAAAACAACGTTTTATGCACCCAGAAGACTAGATTATATTTCAAGTGATATAAAAAAAAATCTCAAGATTAAACTTGAGATTTTTTTGTTTTAATAGTTTTTTATTCCACATCAGACATTTCGAAAACTAAATACTCCATAATCCTATCGACATCCGAGAACCCTTGATCTGTATTTTCGGTATGGAAAGACGCGTAAAATACAGCGCCACTGCCTACAAGAAAAGTAAAGGCTAAGTCTTTATTTGCTGTTACAACACCAGAGTTGGTAGTGTATGTAACGGGGCCGTTTAGCCAAGATACGCACGTATTAGGATCGTAAGAATCGACAACCTGCCAGCTGTTTAAAAACGCATTAATCTCTATGTTATCGTCTATAGTCATTCCGAAATTTAATAACAACCACGCGTTTAAATCACCATTCAAAATGGTTGCATTTGTGGTTAGTGATATTCCACTCCTTTCAGGATCTAAAAAGGTTAAATAATCGGCTCCCGCATTGGTTATACTATTTAAATAACCTGAAGCCCAATCTGTAGCATAGAGAAATCCGCCGTTATTAACATAATTTAGTAGGTTACTATCGCTAGATACAAAACCGTCATTTAAACCGCAGTTAAGAAATAAAATATCGTAAGTCCCTAAAAGTGCAGGATCGGTAATTAAGTCGCTAAAGTCGAAAGAGACATTAGTGTTTAATTGCGGATTTTGAGCAGCATTTTTATTTTGAGATAAGCTGTGATTACCGTGTTTAGGAGTTGTTTGGTAAGGTACTCGGTTAGTGTTTACACCTTCAATAATATCGAATAACGGCGCACCGGTTATCGGGTTTACTAAACCAATATCGTATAAAACATTTTCTATATTATCGTAATTACCGGTGACTACACCAATTTTTGGTAGAATATCTAATTTGTAACTATCTAGAGTAGTATCGGTGGTTACTGCAATCTCGTGTTCGGTAGAAAATAAACCTTTAGAAAGCACTAATTTATAAGCACCTTCAGGCAAAGAGATGTTGAATTCACCTTTATTATTGGTTACTGTGTTTCCTTTAAGAGTAGCATTCGTATAAGCTTCCACTTTAGCATTAGAAATGGGATCGAGGTTGTTAGGCGCTAATAGCTTTCCGGAGATATTAATTTGATGTGGTTCTGGTTGAAGCTCATCTTCTTCAGAACAAGAAAAAAATAGAAATACCGATAAGCAACTTAGTAAAAATAGTTTCATAAGAATTATTTTAATGGTTAATAGTCTTTAAAAATGAAAACTTAATTTATATATTAAGTATCTTATAGATATAACAATCAGAGTTCATTTTCTCCTACTAATTTAATAAAATAACTTAAAACGCTGTGAGTTATATGTTTAAACATTTCGTTTTTTAGATTAAAAAATTGTAATTAATAGTATATTTGCGCCACAATAAATTATAATATGAAAGCAGGAATAGTAGGATTACCAAACGTAGGAAAATCAACTTTATTTAATTGTTTATCCAATGCCAAAGCACAAAGTGCAAACTTTCCGTTTTGTACCATAGAGCCGAATATTGGAGTTGTAAACGTTCCCGATACTAGATTAGAAAAATTAGAAAGCTTAGTAAATCCAGAGCGTGTTTTACCAGCAACTGTAGAAATAGTAGATATTGCTGGTTTAGTTAAAGGGGCAAGTAAAGGAGAAGGTTTAGGAAATCAGTTTTTAGCAAATATTAGAGAAACTGATGCTATTTTACATGTATTACGTTGTTTTGACAACGATAACATTATTCACGTTGATGGTAATGTCAACCCGATTAGAGATAAAGAAACTATAGATATCGAATTACAACTTAAAGATTTAGATACTGTAGAAAAAAAGCTTGATAAAGTAAAAAGAGCGGCAAAAACGGGAAATAAAGAAGCGCAAAAAGAAGAAGCGGTTTTATTAAAAATTAAAACCGGTTTAGAAGCAGGAATATCTGTACGTGCTTTAGAGTTTACAGACGATGAATATAACGATTACGTTACCCCATCTCATTTAATTACAGATAAGCCCGTGTTATATGTTTGTAATGTAGATGAAGGATCGGCAGTTTCTGGAAACGCTTATGTAGACCAGGTAAAAGAAGCTGTAAAAGATGAAAATGCTGAAGTTATAGTGCTTGCAGTAGGAACAGAAGCTGATATTACTGAGTTGGATGATTATGAAGAGCGCCAGATGTTTCTATCAGATATAGGTTTAGACGAAGCCGGTTCGGCAAAACTAATTCGTTCTGCTTACAAATTATTAAAGTTACAAACGTACTTTACAGCGGGTGTAAAGGAAGTTCGTGCTTGGACGATTGATGTAGGCGCGACGGCACCACAAGCAGCAGGAGTGATACATACCGATTTCGAAAAAGGATTTATTAGAGCTGAAGTAATAGGTTACGACGATTACGTAACTTACGGTAGCGAAGCAAAAACAAAAGAAGCAGGAAAAATGCGAGTAGAAGGGAAGACTTACATCGTTAAAGATGGCGATGTTATGCACTTTTTATTCAACGTCTAATTCTTATACCATACACGATTAAAAAAGCCAATATCTCTCGATATTGGCTTTTTTATGTTTTACGATAATACTGTTTATTAATGGTGTCATTTAAACTGCTAGACTCAAGCCGCAATTGTTATCACCAAATGGCGTTTGGCTCCTTCAAGCTATAAGTGAATAGAACGTGTATTTAAAAAGGTTCACACTTATTTGAATTAACATCATTAGTCAACATCACCATTCCTTCCGCCTATCTCAGAATTGGTAATAAGCACTTGTTTATTAGAAGAAAAATAAGCGAACTAAAAATCAAAAAATAACAACCCTTACATAGTGATTTAATTTTAGTATTTTAAACTAATTATACAAGTCAGACCAAAATCTAAAATTCATTATAGTATCCTACATTTCTTTAACACCATTATGCTATTAAAAAAAGTAAAAGTTTGTTAATTACTTTGTTGCTTTGAGTTTTCATTTTTTCTACGGATATGGTATATTAGCAATCGATCTAAACTTTCTCTTAATCACTATGTCTGAACAAACTAATTATACCGAAGATAATATACGCTCACTAGATTGGAAGGAACATATCCGTATGCGTCCAGGAATGTATATTGGTAAATTAGGAGATGGATCGTCTCCAGACGATGGTATTTACATTTTACTTAAAGAGGTGCTCGATAACTCAATCGATGAGTTTGTTATGGGCGCCGGTAAAACTATAGATATTTCTGTTCAAGGCAGCAAAGTTATTGTGCGCGATTATGGTCGAGGTATTCCTTTAGGAAAAGTGGTAGATGTGGTTTCTAAAATGAATACCGGGGGAAAATACGACTCTAAAGCCTTTAAGAAATCTGTAGGTTTAAATGGGGTAGGTACTAAAGCGGTAAATGCCTTGTCGTCCTTTTTTAGAGTAGAATCGTCTCGTGATGGAAAAAGTGCTTCGGCAGATTTCGAGCAAGGAAATTTAACTAATGAAGAGTTTTTAGAGGAAACCACACGTAGAAAGGGTACTAAGGTATCGTTTGTTCCAGATGAAGTCATATTCAAAAATTACAAATACCGAAGTGAGTACGTTGTAAAAATGTTAAAAAACTACGTATACCTAAATCCTGGGTTAACCATAGTTTTTAACGGTGAAAAATTTTTCAGTGAAAATGGTTTAAAAGATCTTTTAGCTGAAAATATAAACGCTACCGATTTACTTTATCCTATCATTCATCTTCGTGGTGAGGATATCGAGGTCGCCATTACGCACAGTAAAACACAATATAGCGAACAATACCATTCTTTTGTTAACGGACAAAATACAACCCAGGGTGGAATGCACTTAACGGCTTTTAGAGAAGCTTTAGTGAAAACAATACGAGAATATTACGGTAAAAATTACGAAGCTTCAGATGTTAGAAAATCTGTCGTCTCTGCCATTGCTATTAAAGTAATGGAGCCCGTATTCGAGAGTCAAACAAAAACAAAATTAGGATCTACAGATATGGGAGGTGAATTACCAACCGTTCGTACCTATATTAACGATTTTCTAAAAACACATTTAGATAATTACCTTCATAAAAATCCTGAAACGGCCGATAAAATTCAGAGAAAGATTTTACAAGCAGAACGCGAACGTAAAGAACTCTCTGGTATTAGGAAATTAGCCAAAGACCGCGCTAAAAAAGCAAGTTTACACAATAAAAAATTGCGCGATTGCCGAGTGCATTTTGGCGATGCTAAAAACCCTAGAAACTTAGAGTCTACTTTATTTATTACCGAGGGAGATTCTGCATCTGGTAGTATTACAAAGTCTAGAGATGTAAATACGCAGGCGGTATTCAGTTTAAAAGGGAAACCATTAAATAGCTACGGTTTAACTAAGAAAATTGTTTACGAAAACGAAGAATTTAATTTGTTGCAAGCCGCCTTAAATATTGAAGAATCGTTAGAAGATTTACGCTACAATAATGTAGTAATCGCTACCGATGCCGATGTTGATGGTATGCACATTCGTTTATTATTAATAACATTCTTTCTTCAGTTTTTTCCAGAAATTATTAAGGACGGACATTTATATATTTTACAAACGCCTTTATTTCGTGTACGAAATAAGAAGGAAACTATTTACTGTTATTCAGATGAAGAGCGTGTTAAAGCGATAGAAAAATTAAAACCAAAACCAGAAATCACCCGATTTAAAGGTCTTGGTGAAATCTCTCCAGATGAATTTGTGCATTTTATTGGCGATAATATTCGTTTAGATCCTGTAATGTTAGATGACAATATGAATATTGACGATTTATTATCATTTTATATGGGTAAGAATACTCCCACCAGACAAGAGTTTATAATAGATAATTTAAAGGTCGAGTTGGATGTTATCGAATAACTTCCTAGAGAAGAAAACAGATTTAATTATATTAGTTATCAAATAATTAAATGATTATACTATTAATTTACAGTGATTTATAGTTCATTTTGAAATTGAAAACACTGTATAAATTTTAAGGATTGAATTGGAGTTTAAATACAGTGATATTTAAAACAAAACTAATAAAATGCCTCCCCACGAAGGAATACGCAATATGGCAGAAGACAACGACGAACTAACAAACGATAACTTAGAAGATTTAAATACCCAGGAACCGCAAGAAACCATTACCCGAATTACAGGAATGTATAAAGAATGGTTTCTCGATTATGCTTCGTATGTAATTTTGGAACGTGCGGTTCCTGCAATAGAAGACGGTTTCAAACCGGTGCAGCGTCGTATTATGCATTCTATGAAGGATTTAGACGATGGGCGTTACAATAAAGTAGCTAATATTGTGGGGCATACTATGCAATATCACCCGCACGGAGATGCGAGTATTGCCGATGCAATGGTGCAAATTGGTCAAAAAGACTTGTTAATAGATACGCAAGGAAACTGGGGGAATATTCTTACAGGAGATCGCGCTGCAGCAGCACGTTATATAGAAGCAAGAATTTCAAAATTTGGAATGGATGTTGTTTTCAATCCAAAAATTACCCAGTGGCAATCTAGTTACGATGGCCGTAGAAAAGAGCCTATAAATTTACCGGTAATGTTTCCGTTGCTTTTAGCACAAGGAGGAGAAGGGATTGCTGTAGGATTATCTACTAAAATTTTACCTCATAACTTTATAGAGTTAATCGACGCTTCGGTAAAACATTTACAGGGTAAGCGCTTTACTATTTTACCAGATTTTCCAACAGCCGGAATAGCAGATTGTTCTGATTATAACGATGGTTTGCGTGGAGGGAAAGTACATGTGCGTGCTAAAATTTCGCAACTCGATAAAAACACGTTGGTTATTTCTGAAATTCCTTTCGGTACGACAACCTCCTCTTTAATCGATTCTGTTTTAAAAGCGAACGATAAAGGGAAAATAAAGATTAAAAAAATTGAAGACAATACGGCTGCCGAAGTGGAAATTCTTATTCATTTGCCATCAGGATTATCGCCAGATAAAACTATCGACGCCTTGTATGCGTTTACCAATTGTGAAACGTCTATTTCACCATTGGGTTGTGTTATTGAAAATAATAAACCATTGTTTGTTGGTGTTACCGAAATGTTACGCCGAAGTACTGATAATACGGTTCAGCTTTTAAAACAAGAGCTTGAAATTAAATTAGGAGAATTTGAAGAGCAATGGCACTTCGCGAGTTTAGAGCGCATTTTTATAGAAAATAGAATTTATCGCGATATTGAGGAAGAAGAAACTTGGGATGGCGTTATTTCTGCTATCGAAAAAGGACTTCAACCACATATAAAACACCTGAAACGTGCTGTTACTGTTGACGATATTGCGCGTTTAACGGAGATACGAATTAAAAGAATTTCAAAATTTGATATCGATAAAGCGCAACAAAAAATTGATGCTTTAGAAGAACAAATAGCAGAGGTTAAACATCATTTAGCACATTTAATAGAGTATGCGATCGCTTTTTTTACACGACTTAAAAAAGAGTATGGCGCCGGTAGAGAACGAAAAACAGAATTAAGAACGTTTGAAGATGTCGATGCTACCAAAGTGGTGATTAGAAACACAAAGTTATACGTTAATAAAGAGGAAGGTTTTATTGGTACGTCTTTAAAGCGCGATGAATATGTTTGCGATTGTAGTGATATAGACGATATTATTGCATTTACTGCCGACGGTAAAATGATGGTCTCAAAGGTAGATTCTAAAACCTTTGTTGGCAAAGGCATTATATACGTAGCAGTATTTAAAAAGAAAGATAAACGTACCATTTATAATTTGGTGTATAAAGATGGAAGCAAAGGCCCTTCTTATATTAAACGTTTTGCAGTAACTTCTATTACTCGCGATAAAGAATACGATTTAACCAATGGTAATAAAAGTTCGAAAGCACTATATTTCACTGCGAACCCTAATGGAGAAGCTGAGGTAATTACCGTGTTTTTACGACAAGTGGGAAGTGTAAAAAAATTAAAATGGGATATCGATTTTGCTGATATTTTAATAAAAGGAAGAGCTTCTAAAGGTAATTTAGTGAGCAAACATCCTGTTAAAAAGATAGAATTAAAAGAAAAAGGTGTGTCGACTTTAAAGCCTAGAAAAATTTGGTACGACGATACTGTGCAGCGTCTTAATGTTGATGAGCGCGGAGAATTAGTTGGTGAATTTAGAGGAGAAGATCGTATTTTGGTAATTACCCAAAAAGGGATTGCGAAAACTATAATTCCTGAAGTGACTACGCATTTTGATAATGATATGTTGGTGATGGAAAAGTGGGTGCCTAAAAAACCTATTTCAGCAATTTATTTTGATGGAGAGAAAGAGATGTATTACGTAAAGCGTTTTATTATCGAAAATGAAAATAGAGAAGAGCAGTTTATTTCTAATCATCCCAATTCGTTTTTAGAAATTGTATCTACCGATTGGAAGCCTATGGCCGAAATAGAATTTAAAAAAGAAAGAGGTAAAGATCGCAAAGAGAATGAGCCCATAAACTTAGAGGAATTTATCTCTATTAAAGGAATTGCTGCGCAAGGGAATCAATTAACGAAAGACAGGGTAAATGCCATCCATATAATGGAATCTATTCCTTACGAAGCACCAGAAGAAATTCCAGCGGAAGATTTAGAAGTAATTGAAGAAGAGGATATGTCTGTTTCAAAAACAACAGATGATGAGACTAAAGCTTCAAATTCAGAAGATGATAATGGCCAGTCTACATTATTCTAATCTTATAAATAACAAACACTAAAAAAGCCCATCTTTAAGTAAAGATGGGCTTTTTTTATAGTAAAATTCCCGTGTTATTTCTTTGGCTTTTTACTCACTTTAAAGCTTAAGAATTCAATAAATAAAGAGAATGCTATAGCGAAATATAAATACCCTTTAGGAATTGCTCCAACCGAATTACCGAAAAACTCGGTGTGGGATAGGTGAGCGGCTTCAGTAATTAACATAAAGCCAATTAAGATTAAAAATGCTAAAGCAAGTAACTGAATACTTGGATGTTCTTCTATAAAGTCTCTAATTTTATTAGCGAAGCCAATCATTATACCAATTGAAATGACCACAGCAATAATCATTAAAATTAAATTGTAATTATGGTTGCCCGATAAGCCATTCGTCATCCCTACAGCAGTTAAAATTGAATCGATAGAAAAGATAAAGTCGATTAATAAAATTTGAATAATGGCCTGTTTTAAGGAATGAATTTTCTTTCCTTTCACTTGGTTTTCATCGTGAAGAGGTGTTTCTACTTTCTCTCTAATTTCAGAGGTGCTTTTATATAATAAAAAAAGCCCACCCGAGAATAAAATAATAGCTTGCCAACTTATTTCTAAGTGTAACCAATCGGTATCAACGACATAAAAAGGCTTAGATAACCCAATTAAAAACGATACAAAAAACAGCAAAACTACGCGTTGTACCATTGCCAATAAAAGACCTATGTTGGTTGCTTTCTTGCGTTGGTGCTCCGGAAGTTTATTTGCGGCTATAGAAATAAATACAATGTTGTCTATACCCAATATAATCTCTAAGAAGGTTAGTGTTAATAGAGCAAAAATAGCATCGCTCGAAGTAAAAAACTCAATCATAGTCAGTCAGTTTTAGTCGCTTCTCCTTTTTGTTTAGCTACTTCTCCAACATAAGAATATTCAAAAGTATAAGAGTTTGCGGTGGTTGTAATAATTTTAATGTGCACATCTTTCTGTTCAGCCATACTTTTAGGGTTGATTGTTTTAAAGATGACTTCGCAATCGTTAACCCATCGAACCATAGAAGAATCTATGCGGGTTCCGTAAGTTTCAATTTGTAAATCTTCAGTTCTTGTAAAGTGTCCTACTTGTTCTTCTCCATCTACCATATAGTTGAATTTAAAAGTTCCGGTTTTAAAATCGTTGCAATTACGGTCTGGTTGATTACATCCTAGAACTAATAATAAGAGTGAGAATAACGCTATATGTTTCATAAATTATATTTTTTGTAAAGCTACAAAATGAAATAATCAAATGCGCTTATAAAATTTTGATAAACGAAAAATTTCATACCTATTATAGCGTAATAATCATTGTCCTGAGAATCGCGTATTTCATTTTATTATTAGCCGTGTACTTAATTCTCGAAATTTGAAAAACTACCGTCTTTATAAAAAATAACAATACGATCAATTTCTTTTTTTGAATTTGAAATTATTGAAGAGGGGGTGTTCTCAGATTCTATATGTTTCGAATTGTTCTTTGAGTTTTCATCCGAGTTTCTGTTTGAAAATAAATGTTCTTTCGGTTCAGTTTGTTTTTGGTTTTGAACGTCGTTTTTTGTTTGAGCAGGAAATTGTCCCTTTCCATTCATTAACCAATACAATTCTACTTCTGGAAAATGGGCGAGTACCTTTAGTACAAATTCTAAACTTGGTTTATTTCTACCGGAAAGAATATGTGAAATAGTAGAACGCTGCACACCTATTTTTTCGGCGAAAGAAGAAGCACTTTCACTGTTGAAATCGATCACCTTTTGAAGGCGTTTAGCAAAATCAGCATTGTTTATCATTGTAAACACGGGTTAGTCGTTATTGAACGTTACAAATGTAAACTTATTATTTAGAACTACCAATAATTATAAGATATTTAATATTTCATAGTCAACATAAGCTTTAAGTAGAATATTATAAGTTATTGAAATACAATATATTAACTATGTGAGACGTATTGCTATGCATTATTCGGAATCCGTGTAGTAATCACTGTTAAAGACTGGTAACATTTGTATACATTAGTACGCTGACCAAGCAAAAAGAACTGTTTACAATTGTAACAAAACAATTGTTTACCTTTGTAACACTTAAAATTTACATATGGAAATAGAAGCACTTCAATCTCTTTTTTTAAAGCACAAAGAGCGTTCTCTTTTTGGACGTTATATACACTCTAACCACATAGAACCTTTATTAACTAAATTGCCTAAAGAATTTAAAGTTACGGTTATTGGCGTTTCTGTAAACGATCATAATATTTATTCAATAACAATAGGTACGGGGCATAAAAAAATATTGATGTGGTCTCAAATGCACGGTAATGAAGCGACAACAACTAAAGCTCTTTTTGATTTAATAAACACATTAAAAGGGAATTCTGAAATGTCTGAAACCATTTTAAAGCACTTTACCTTGACTATTATTCCTATTTTAAATCCAGATGGTGCTAAAGCGTATACGCGTTTAAATGCTAATTCAATAGACTTAAATCGGGATGCGCAAAACCTCTCTCAGCCAGAAAGCCGAGCGTTAAGAGCTTGTTTTGATGCCTTTAAACCGCATTATTGTTTTAATCTGCATGGTCAGCGTACCATTTTTAGTGCTGGACATGATAATAAAGTAGCGACCTTATCTTTTTTGTCTCCAGCGCAAGATGAACAGCGCTCTGTAACCCAAACAAGAGCAGTTGCTATGTCTGTTATAAATAGAATGACGGAGACTTTATATAAAGAAATACCTGGTCAAGTGGGGATTTACGATGATTCCTTTAATATAGACTGCGTAGGCGATACCTTTCAGGCGTTAAACGTGCCAACGGTTTTATTTGAGGCGGGACATTATAAGGAGGATTACGATAGGGAAGAGGTGCGGCGGTTAGTGTTTCAGTCTTATTTAGTGGCTTTGAGCGCTATTAGACTAAATACTTTAAGTGAAAAAGATGTTGAAATGTATCTTAAAACACCTCAAAATGAGAAATTGTTCTTTGATATAATCATTAAAAATGCCATAATTGGTGGTGTTATAAGAAGTGTCGCTATTCAATATGACGAACAATTGTTAAGTGATTCTATTGTTTTTATTCCGAAAATAGTCAAAATCGATAAGGGATTATCAAATTATGGTCATAGAGAGATAAATGCTAATGGTAAACCGTTGATTTCGATAAATACTGGTGAATTGCAGGTAGGTATGACCGTGAATTCAGTCCTTTTAAATAATGAAGTATTATCATTAAAATTAGGTAATAATTAACTTTTATTCTCTAAAACTTAATAAGATTATAGTATTTTTGCATAATATTTAATAATTAATTGAAATGGCAAAATTTAGACTAGACGAGGTAGATCATCAAATCCTTGATATGTTGATAGATAATACTCGTGTTCCTTTTACAGACATAGCAAAAAAGCTATTGATTTCTGCTGGAACTGTTCATGTAAGAGTAAAAAAGATGGAAGATGCTGGTATTATAAAAGGCTCTTCGTTAACAATAGATTATAAGAAGTTAGGATACTCTTTTATAGCGTATGTTGGTATATTCCTGCAGAATACGTCGCAAACAAAATTTGTTTTAGAGCGTATTAATTTACTGCCTTATGTGACTGTTGCTCACGTAACGACTGGGAAATTCAACATTTTTTGTAAAATTCGTGCTAAAGACACAGAACATGCAAAAGATATCATCTTTATGTTAGACGATATCGATGGTGTTTATAGAACTGAAACTATGATTTCTTTAGAGGAAAGCTTAAACGATAAGAAACGTTTAATGCACGACATTTTTAGAGAGATGTAATTATAATTAAAGTAAGAGTAAAAACGCCCTTTAGTGTAAGCTAAAGGGCGTTTTTGTTTAATATTTAGTCTAAAATATTGCCGGAATTGCATAAATTACTAGAAGTTAACACTTTTACAGATAATTAGAATGTTTTATTCTTCTTCATCTTCTTCATCTTTTTTAGTAAAGAAAGCCTCTTCAACAATAATATGTCCAGCTTCATTTAGTGCTAAAAGGTCAATATTATCATCCAAATTGGCCATAGTGTAATGCAAACGGCAGCTTACCTTTACTAAGTATGTGGTGTCTTCTGTTTTTACTTCGATAGCCTCGATAGTTTCGTTTCTATGGTTATCAAAAGTAATAATATCCTTATCCCCATAACCATCAGGAAATTTAGAGGTTAGTAACTGTAGTACCTCTGGTGTTAGTTTTTTGTAATCGACAAGAACTCTTCGCATAACAACAAGTTTAAATTAATACAATTAGGCGTGTAAGCTAGTCTAGTTGTTCTAAAATTACGAAAAAATACAATGCGTTTAAGGTTATTTGTTGTAAAAATTAAAAGCTTTTATGATTAATTCATTATCAACTTTGCAATCTATTATAGGTTTACCAACATCCTCTAATAAGACGAAATTAATAGCACCGTGTTCATTTTTCTTGTCGTATTTTAATAAATCTATAATAGGAGCGTAGTCGTTTTCTGAGATTGTCACGTCGCCATAAATAGACTTGATTGCACTTTTAATAGTAGTGTTTTTCTCTTCTGGAAAACCTGCTATTTTGGTAGAAATATAAGTGGCTAAAACCATCCCGATAGCGATTGCTTCTCCATGTAATAGAGTGGGTTTGTCTTGCTGACTTAAATAATAAGATTCAATAGCGTGACCAATAGTGTGGCCAAAGTTTAAAGTTTTACGTAAGTTATTTTCGTTAGGATCCTGTTCTACAATGTCTTTCTTTATAATTATGGACTCAAAAATCAAGGTATCTAAATCTTCAAGTGTAAGTTTAGGTAAATTGCTTAACTTGCTCCAGTATAATTCATTATGTATTAATCCGTGCTTAAGCATTTCGGCTAGGCCAGAGCGTAGTTCAAGTTGTGGTAAAGTGTCGAGAAAATGCGTGTCTACTACAACCATTTTAGGCGGATTAAAAACTCCTATTTGATTTTTTAAATTACCTAGATCGACGCCTGTTTTACCTCCAATTGAAGCATCTACCATCGCTAAAAGCGAGGTTGGAACATTGATAAAGTCTATACCTCTTTTAAAAGTGGAAGCCACGAAGCCACCAAGATCTGTAACAACCCCACCACCAATATTAATGAGTAAGCTTTTGCGATCGGCGTTTAACTCAGAAAGGGCGCTCCATACACCAGAGCACGTTTCTATATTTTTATGGATTTCACCAGCTTCAATTTCAATAATTTCAATCTCTTTTTCAGTCTTAATCTGAGCTAAAAAGTGAGGTAAACAATAATTGTGAGTGTTATTGTCTACTAAAAAAAACAATTTTGAATAATTTGTGGTTTTTAAGAAATCATTAAGGTGGTCGTAACTAGCCTTGCTAAAGTGAATTGCGTAATTTTGGGTGGTGATTGAAATCATTTTTTTAATTGTCTAAATAGATTGTGAAAATAAGGTCTTTTTATAATATAATTAGTCGCGAGTAAGTATATTTGCAAAATATCTTATTTATGAATAAAATGGGTCAAGTAAAAATTTTTGAAAATACGAAAGTAGCATTTTCTTTAAAGAGCGATTCAGAATTAGAACGCGCTTATTTTTTGTTTAAAATGATTTCTAGCCAACCTTTGGTTAAGATAGGAGCTGCCTTAACAACTTTTGCCTTAAAGTTAAAATTACCCGTCGAAAGATTGATTAGACTAACGGTTTTTGATCATTTTTGCGGTGGTATTAATGAAGAAGACTGTCTTGATGTTGTGGAAGAAATGTACACTAAAGGAGTGAGTTCTGTTTTAGACTATTCGGTTGAAGGTAAGGAAGAAGAGGAGCAGTTTGATGAAGCGACGCTTAAACTTCTTAAAATTGTTGGGTTTTCAGATGAAAAGAAAGCGTTGCCCATTGTTGTTTTTAAACCAACTGGTCTTGGGCGTTTTTACTTGTATCAGAAAAAAGGAGAAGGCAAATCCTTTTCTGAAGACGAGAAAAAGGAGTGGAGACGCATTGAATCTAGATTTGACGCAATTTGTAAACTGGCAAGCGAGAGAGATGTAGAGATCTTAATTGATGGTGAAGAGAGCTGGATGCAAGATGCGGCGGACGAGTTGGTCGGAAAAATGATGTCTACTTATAATAGAGAAAGACCTATTGTTTATAATACACTACAAACCTACAGATGGGATAGGTTAGAGTACTTAAAGGAATTACACAAACGTGCTAAAAAAGAAGGTTTTAAGCCTGGGTTTAAGATTGTGCGAGGTGCTTATATGGAAAAAGAACGTGAGCGCGCCCACGAGTTAGATTACGAATCTCCAATCTGTAAAGATAAATTTACAACAGACGTTAATTTTAATGATTGTTTAAAATACATATTAGATAACTTAAATGATATTTCGATATTTATAGGAACGCATAACGAAGAAAGCACCTATTTAGGGATGCAAATTATGGAGGATCTAAATATCGATAAGGATGATAATCGTGTATGGTTTGGTCAATTATACGGTATGAGTGATCATATTAGCTTTAATATGGCGGCACTTGGTTACAATGTTGCAAAATATGTGCCTTTTGGCCCTGTAAAAGATGTGATGCCTTATTTAATAAGACGTGCTGGGGAAAACACTTCGGTTGCTGGGCAGACGAGTAGAGAGTTGTCGTTGCTAAAAAAAGAAAGAAAAAGAAGAAAAGCAAATTAACTAGAAAAGCTTAAAGTATAGATAAAAAAAATCTCATAATATATTTTATGAGATTTTTTTTGTTATGATCTAGTTTAAAAACTGAATATGTTTTACAACAGCTTGTTTTTCGCAATTTTCAACGGTAAGGGCTGCTTCTTTTTTATTGAGTTCTCCTTCAATATAGTATTCGCCACAAGGCTCTTTGCGTGTGTTACTTTTTGAAAAGTCGACATCACCTTTATGTAAAATGTAATTGATTTGAAGGGTGTCTATACTATTCTGTTGCACAAACAACAGTGCCTCATCAGAAATAATTAATGTTTTCGTGGTAATATTTTTTAAAACTCGGGATTCTGGCCCGTAGCTGCACGATACTTTTTTTCCGTTTAGAAAAAAGGCTAAGAGTACTAATCCAATAGAGAATCCTCCTATGTAATAGGCTATTCTGCGAAGTAAAGACATATTGATGTGTTAAATGTTTAAGTAAAAAAAAGAATATATTTTTACCGCAAATTTAGAATATTAAAAGGTTAATGTCACTATATTTTAAGCCAAACCATTCACCAACCGAACGATTTGTTAAAATACCGTGATAAAAGTATAATCCGTTTTTTAAACCTTTGTCCATTCTTATAGAATGTTCTAATCCCCCATCATCTGCAATTTTAAGTAAGTATGGGGTAAAAATATTACTAATCGATGCCGAAGCGGTTCTTGCATATCGCGATGGGATATTTGGAACGCAGTAATGCACAACACCGTGTTTTTTAAATGTGGGTTTTGTGTGTGTGGTGATTTCGCTGGTTTCAAAACAGCCCCCCATATCAATGCTAACATCAATAACTACAGAGCCTGTTTTCATTTGCTCTACCATAGCCTCGGTAACAATAACTGGTGCGCGATCTTTTCCTCTAACGGCGCCAATCGCGACATCACATCGTTTTAAAGCTTTATTTAAATACTTAGGTTGTAGGGTAGACGTGTAAATAGTACGTCCTAAATTAGTTTGAAGGCACCGTAACTTAGTAATAGAGTTATCAAACACTTTAACGTTTGCGCCTAGGCCTATAGCACTACGAGCTGCAAATTCTCCAACTGTTCCAGCGCCTATAATAACAACTTCAATTGGGGGTACTCCACTTATATTTCCAAAAAGGAGACCGTTTCCTTCACTAGCATTGCTTAATAGTTCAGAGGCTATTAATACGGAAGCAGTTCCTGCTATTTCACTTAAAGAACGAACCGCTGGGTAAGCGCCGTCTTCGTCGCGAATAAATTCGAAAGCCAACGCTGTAATGCGTTTACTCGCTAAGGTTTCAAAATATTTTTTCGATTGAGTTTTTAATTGAAGCGCAGATATTAAAATAGTTTGTGGGTTAATATATTTAATTTCTTCCAAAGTAGGAGGAACCATTTTTAATATCATCGGGCAAGCATATATTTTTGCCGTGTCACTACTTATTTCTGCACCGGCTTCACTATAATCCTTGTCGCTAAACTTAGAGCCTTGTCCTGCACCAGATTCTATTAAAATTCTGTGTCCATTATTTACTATGGCAGATACGGCGTCTGGAGTTAGGCAAACGCGTTTTTCTTGAAAAGCAGTTTCTTTAGGGATTCCTATAAAGAGGTTGCTTTTCTTTTTAAAAATCTCTAATGTTTCTTCTTGCGGAAGTAATTGCGCTTTTGAAAAAGGAGATAGATGTGACGACATGATTAAGTGCTAGAATTTATAGTAAATGAAATTACGAATAAATTTTGAATGACCGTATTTAGATTTAAAAATACTGTTTTATTTTTTGAATAAACGTTAATGGTCTTATACGCATTTCGTCTTCTAATTCCTGAGTACTTTTGTTCACCGAATTAATACGGTTAAAAATTTTTGCTCGTATTAAATAAATAGAGGGTATTATTAACGCCATTAATGGTATAAAATATTTCAACTCAAAACTGTCAATATAATGGAGGTCGTCGTTAAGTACATTTGTCAATTGGTAAATGTACATAGTCATTGGTATAAGAAGGGCATGGTACCACCAATGTCTGCAAGTGAAAAACCATATTGTAAGGAAATATAAAGGGATGGATTTTCCTGTTATAGTCCAAAATGCTACGTTCGCACTATTGTAAAACTCACTTTTGTATGTAAATAAAAAAGTATCCCAAATCGGTTGATTCGGAACACTTTCATATAAATAAAAGAAATAAGGGGAAATTGAAATTGCAATCGCAACTAAACTCCCCATAATCAAGTTTTTTCTATCCGTGTGTTGGAACTTTGATGTCTTTTTTGTCAATTTGTGTCTGTTCTTGATCATTCAAGTCAATAATGTTAGAGGCTTGAGCTGTAAATAAAGCTCCTCCAAAAATGGCTAATGCGATTAAAAATTTTTTAGATTTCATAATGTTAGGATTTTAATTAGATTAATTTATACTGCTAAACTAATTAAAACACTAGTGCAAAAACGATGAAAATGTTAAAAAAATGTTAAAAACACCGTTTTTTCGTTAACCGGTTACGGCAAAAACCGTAATCGTTCAAAAATAACATTTTATTTTAAATAAAAAATTAATTATCAGTAATGTTATATATTAAATTTAGGTTTCTAGTACCGTTTTCTAATCGATTAATAGTAATCTCGTAAAAATTGTCGTCCAGCAATGGTTTTAACAAGTCTGGCCATTCTACAAATATCCAATGTTGCGTATTTAAATACTCTTCAATCCCTAAATTATAAAGTTCTTCTTCATCTTCTAATCGGTACAAATCGAAATGAAAGATGGAGGTCTTGTCTGCTTTATATTCGTTAACTAAAGAATATGTAGGACTGCTTACGGTTTCAGTACAGCCCAAGGCTTTAACTAACTCTTTAATAAGTGTTGTTTTTCCTGCCCCAAGATCCCCATTAAATAGTATGATGTTAGAACTGGACGCTGTTTCAATAATTTTATGGGCAACAGCCGTAAGTGTCTCTAAAGTGTATTCGATTTTCAAACGCTACAAAATTTTTACAAATTTATTGTTTAGGATTTAAAACAACAAATGGAATGATCATTTCTTCCAGAGAAATTCCTCCATGCTGGTAAGTGTTTCTAAAATAGCTTACATAATGATTGTAATTATTAGGGTAAGCGAAAAACAAATCACTTTTGGCAAAAATAAAAGAACTATTCATAGATAGTGAGGGTAAGTGTATTGTTTCGGGATTTTTAGCGACTACAACATCTTTATCTTCGTAACTTAAACTTCGCCCAGTTTTATAGCGTAAGTTTAAACTGGTGTCGCGATCTCCAATAACCTTAGATGGATTTTTAACGTTTATAGTACCATGGTCGGTAGTTAGTATTAATTTAAAGCCCATTTGTTGTGCTTGAACAATCATTTCTAAAAGTGGAGAATTTTTAAACCAGCTTTGTGTTAAAGAACGGTACGCCTTATCGTTAGAGGCTAATTCCTTAACCACATCCATTTCTGTTTTAGAATGAGACAACATGTCTACAAAGTTATACACCACAACTGTTAAGTCATTATCTTTTAATCCTTTGAAGTTTTCGGCCAGTTTCTTACCAGATTTTAAATTCGTAATTTTATAGTATTCAAATTTAAGATTAGTAAGCCTTAAACGCTTCAATTGTGCTTCTAAAAACTCGGCTTCAAATAAATTTTTTCCACCTTCATCGGTATCATTTTTCCATAATTTAGGATGCATCTTCTCCATATCTTTTGGCATCAATCCAGAGAAAATGGCATTTCTAGCATATTGTGTAGCCGACGGTAAGATGCTAAAGAAAGGAGATTCGGACTCTTTTTTATAATGATTAGTAACAAACGGTTCGAAGGCTTTCCATTGGTCGTAACGTAAATTATCAATTACAACTAATAATGTAGGTTGCTCTTTACTTAGTTCGGGCACCACTTTATTTTTAAATAAATTGTGAGATAAAGTAGGGGCGTCTGTATTTGGTTCGAACCAAGACGGATAATTTTTATCTATAAATTTTCCGAATTGAATATTAGCTTCGCTTTTTTGCGATTCTAAAATTTCAAACATTGCTGGATCCTCAATATCTTCCAATTGAATTTCCCAGTAAATAAGCTTTTGGTAGAGCGCAATCCATTCTTCGTAAGAATTCACCACCGATAGATCCATCGCGATTTTCCTGAATTCTTGCTGGTAATTAGATGTTGTTTTTTCCGAAACTAAACGCGAATGGTCTAAATTCTTCTTTAAACTCAATAAAATCTGATTCGGATTTACTGGTTTTATAAGATAATCGGCAATTTTATTACCAATAGCTTCCTCCATGAGGTACTCTTCTTCACTTTTGGTAATCATCACTACAGGCAGTGTGTCTTTTTTTTCTTTAATCCCGTGCAAGGTTTCTAAGCCCGTAAGACCCGGCATATTTTCGTCTAAAAAAACAATATCGAAAGTGTTATCTTCTAAAATTTCTAAAGCTTCAGTGCCACTTTTACAGGGCGTAACGTTGTAGTTCTTCTTCTCTAAAAAAAGAATATGTGGTTTTAGTAAATCTATTTCGTCGTCAACCCAAAGTATATTAATAGTGTTCATGTATATTTGTTTAAATTTAATTTTAAATATTAAAAGCTTGCAAACTATTAACAAACTCAAAATACTAAACGACCCAATTTACGGATTTATTACTATACCAAATTCGATGATTTTCGATTTAATCGAACATAGATATTTTCAGCGATTGCGTCGCATTTCTCAAATGGGATTGTCATATTTAGTCTATCCGGGTGCGCACCATACGCGATTTCAACACGCCTTAGGTTGTATGCATTTAATGCAGAAAACGGTTAACGTATTGCGCTTTAAGGGGGTTGCTATAAGCGAAGACGAGCAAAACGCACTTTATATTGCGATATTATTACATGATATTGGGCACGGACCCTTTTCGCACGCTATGGAGCATAGTATTGTAAATGGAGTCTCGCACGAGCATATCTCTATGCTTTTTATGCAAAAACTGAACGAAGAATTTAACGGCGATTTAACACTTGCCATCGAAATTTTTAGAGGAAAATATAAGCGTCAATTTATGTGCCAATTAATATCTAGTCAAATAGATATGGATCGCGCCGATTATTTAAAACGCGATAGCTTTTATACCGGTGTCGCCGAAGGAAATATTAATAGCGAGCGTTTAATTACGATGCTTAATGTTAAAGACGACTGTTTGGTGGTCGAAAATAAAGGGATTTACAGTGTCGAGAAATTTCTTATAGCACGACGTTTAATGTATTGGCAAGTCTATCTACATAAAACAGGAGTAGCTGCAGAGCAATTATTGATTAGAGTATTGAAAAGAGCAAAGGAGTTAACGCGCGATGGCGCCAAATTAACAGCAAGTAAACCTTTACTGTATTTCCTTAAAAACGATATAACAATGGAACATTTTAATGCTGAAGCTTTAGAATTATTTTCTAAATTAGACGATTATGATATTGTCTCTGCAATGAAAGAATGGCAATATGAAGATGATTTTGTGCTAAAAAACCTCTGCAGTATGATTATTAATCGAGATTTATTAAAATGTAAGTTAAAAAAGAAACCTGTTAAAAAAGAAGTGCTAATAAAGCATCGCGATGCATTAATTGAGAAATATAACATCTCTAAAGCAGAAGCAGATTATTTTGTGTTTTCCGGAGAAGTGTCTAATCAGGCGTTTACAGAAAAAAAACAAAGAATAAAAATTTTACAAAAAAATGGCAAGATTGAAGATATCGTTAAGGCATCAGATCAATTAAACATAAAAGCCTTGTCAAAATCAGTAACTAAATATTTTATATGTTACCCAAAGGAAAAACTTTGATACATTTTTTCTATTTTTGTCAATCATGAAGTTTACAGCAGAACAAATAGCAGATATTTTAGAAGGCGAAATCTTGGGGAACCCAAGTGTTGAAGTTTCCAAACTATCAAAAATAGAAGAAGGCGTTGAGGGGGCATTAACCTTTTTGGCTAATCCGAAGTATACGTCTCATATTTATAATACAAAAGCATCTATTGTAATTGTAAATAAAAGTTTTAATCCAGAGAAAGAAGTAACGCCCACTTTAATTATGGTGGACGATGCTTATAAATCATTTTCTAAACTTTTAGAATATTACAATCAAGTAAAACTTAATAAGTTTGGAATTGAACAGCCTGTCTTTTTACCAGAATCCACACGTATGGGAAAAGACGTTTATATTGGCGCTTTTTCTTATATAGGAGAAAATGTTGTTATAGGCGATAATGTTAAAATTTTTCCAAACTGTTTTATTGGTGATAATGCTACGATAGGTGATAATACAATTCTCTTTTCTGGAGCTAAAATATATTCAGAATGTATTATTGGTAACTATTGTGTCATTAATTCTGGAGTAATAATTGGAGCCGATGGTTTTGGTTTTACCCCTAATGAAAAAGGAGAATATACTAAAATACCTCAAATAGGTAATGTTATTCTTGAAGATTTTGTAGATATTGGGGCAGCAACCACTATCGATCGCGCCACTCTAGGATCTACAATTATTAGAAAAGGAGTAAAGTTAGACAATCAAATTCAAATTGCACACAATGTGGAAATCGGAAAAAACACTGTTATAGCAGCGCAAACAGGTATTGCCGGGTCTACAAAAATAGGAGAGAATTGCCAAATAGGTGGTCAAGTGGGTTTTGCGGGACATATAATAATAGGTAATAATGTAAAAATCCAAGCACAATCTGGTATTGGTCGTAATGTAAAAGATAACGAAGTATTACAAGGCTCTCCAGCTTTCTCTTACGGGGATTATAATAAGTCTTACGTATATTTTAAAAATTTACCAAAAATGGCGAAATCCATAAACCAACTAGAAAAAAAAGATTATGGCAATAGTTAGTACTGAAATAAAGCAAAAAACAATTAATAAGGAGGTGTCCTTAACGGGTGTGGGCTTACACACAGGAAAAGATGTCACTTTAACTTTTAAACCAGGACCAATAAATTCTGGATTTGCTTTTAAAAGGGTAGATTTAGAAGGAAGTCCCACTATAGAAGCAGACGCCAATTACGTTACAACCACACAACGTGGTACGTGCTTAGAGAGAAATGGAGTAACAATTCAAACTTGCGAGCACGTCTTAGCTGCATTTGTTGGTTTAGATATTGATAATGCAATTATAGAATTAAACAATTCTGAACCACCAATTCTAGACGGCTCTTCGAAATTTTTTGTTGAAGCTATTGAAGAAGCAGGAATTGTAGAACAAGATGCTTTTAGAGAAGAATACGTGGTTAAAAACGTTATTTCTTACGTAGATGAAGAGTCTGGAAGCGAAATTCTTATTATGCCTGCAAACGAATACCAAATAACGACAATGGTCGATTTTGGTACAAAAGTTCTAGGAACTCAAAATGCCACTTTAAATACGATGTCTCGTTTTAAAGAAGAAATTGCAAGTTCTAGAACATTTAGTTTTTTACACGAACTAGAAATGCTGTTAGAAAACGGACTTATAAAAGGAGGAGACTTAAACAATGCTATTGTATATGTAGATAAAGAATTATCTGAGAGTACAATGGAGAAGTTAAAAGTTGCTTTTAATAAAGACTCTATTTCAGTAAAGCCAAACGGCATTTTAGACAACCTAACCTTGCACCACCCTAATGAAGCAGCACGGCATAAGCTTTTAGATGTTATAGGCGACTTAGCGCTGATAAAAACGAGAATTAGAGGTAAAGTTATTGCTAATAAACCAGGGCATTTTGTAAACACTCAGTTCGCAAAAAAAATGTCTAAATTAATAAAAAATGAACGTCGTAACAACGTTCCAACTATCGATTTGAGTCAAGAGCCCGTAATGGATGTGAATCAAATTATGCAGATGTTACCTCATAGACAGCCTTTTTTACTAATTGATAAGATATTTGAAATTACAAATGACCGCGTTATAGGAATGAAAAACGTAACGATAAACGAATCGTTTTTTCAGGGTCATTTTCCTGGTGCTCCAGTAATGCCAGGCGTTCTTATAGTAGAAGCAATGGCACAGACAGGAGGAATATTGGTATTAAGTACAGTGCCAGATCCAGAAAATTATCTAACCTTCTTTATGAAAATGGATAATGTTAAGTTTAAACAAAAAGTAGTACCAGGAGATACTTTAATTTTTAAATGTACTTTAATCTCACCAATTCGCCGCGGAATTTGCCATATGCAAGGGTACGCTTACGCGAATGGTAAATTATGTGCCGAAGCAGAATTAATGGCACAAATATCAAAAGTAAAATAAGAATCAATAACAAAAATTAAAAAATGAACCAACCACTAGCTTACGTGCATCCAGGTGCTAAAATTGCTAAAAACGTAGTCATTGAGCCTTTTACAACCATACACAACAATGTTGTTATTGGAGATGGCACTTGGATTGGAAGCAATGTTACCATTATGGAAGGTGCCAGAATTGGAAAAAACTGTAGTATTTTTCCTGGTTCAGTTATTTCGGGAGTACCCCAAGATTTAAAATACGACGAGGAAGACACGCTAACTATTATTGGTGATAATGTTACCATAAGAGAGTGCGTTACTATAAATAGAGGAACTACCCACAAAATGAAAACAGTTGTGGGTAATAACTGTTTAATTATGGCCTATTGCCACATCGCACACGATTGCGTAATTGGAGATCATTGTATATTTTCTAACAATACAACATTAGCTGGGCATATAACGGTTGGTGATTATGTGGTATTGGCTGGAATGACAGCCGTGCATCAATTTTGTTCTATTGGTAATCACGCCTTCGTAACAGGAGGGTCTCTAGTTAGAAAAGATGTACCTCCCTTTGTAAAAGCAGGTCGCGAACCTTTATCGTATGTTGGTATAAACTCTGTAGGACTTAGACGTCGCGGGTTTACAACCGATAAAATTAGAGAAATTCAAAATATATATAGAATTTTATATCAAAAGAACTACAACAATACGCAAGCAGCTGGAATTATTGAAGCCGAAATGGAAGCAACTCACGAACGTGACGAAATCCTTCAGTTTATAAAAGATTCTCAAAGAGGAATAATGAAAGGCTATTTCAAGTCTAATTAATCTCTATAGCTATAACAATCAAATATTAAAACATTAATAAACACAATGGCAACAACATCAGATATTAGAAACGGACTGTGCATTAAATATAATAATGATATCTATAAGATAACAGAATTTTTGCATGTAAAACCAGGAAAAGGACCTGCATTTGTAAGAACGAAAATGAAGAGTGTTACTAACGGAAAAGTATTAGATAATACGTTTTCTGCGGGACATAAAATTGAAGATGTTCGTGTTGAAACCCATAAATTTCAGTTTTTGTACCATGATGGAGAGTTCTATCATTTTATGAATGAAGAAGATTATACGCAAATTCGTTTATTAGAGGCCGCTTTAGATAGACCTGATTTAATGAAAGAGGGGCAAATTGTAACTGTAATTATTAACACAGAAGACAATATGCCATTATCTGTTGAAATGCCGGCTAGTGTTGTTTTAGAAGTTACACATACAGAACCAGGGGTTAAAGGAAACACAGCAACCAATGCTTCTAAACCTGCAACCGTAGAAACAGGAGCAGAAGTAAGCGTACCTTTATTTATAAATGAAGGCGATAAAATTAAAATAGAAACTGAAAAAGGAACCTATAAAGAAAGGGTAAAAGAATAGTAACAAGATCTTTTTATTTTCCATAAACTAGTTTTTATATGAAATTCTCCAAATCGTATTCTTTAAAGGAAATAGCGCAATTAATTAATTGCGATTATGTTGGCGATGACGATTTCCCTGTGTTAGGAATGAACGAAATTCACGTGGTAACTTCAGGAGATATCGTTTTTGTAGATCATCCTAAATATTACGACAAAGCACTGCAGTCCGAAGGCACTGTTGTTCTCATTAATAAAAAAGTGGACTGCCCAGAAGGAAAAGCGTTGCTCATTAGCGACGATCCGTTCAGGGATTTCAATGCTTTAACGCATCATTTTAAACCGTTTGAAAGTGCCAATGTGAGCATTTCACCTTCAGCAACTATTGGAAAAAACACCACAATTCAACCCAACTGTTTTATTGGTCATAACGTAACTATAGGAGACGACTGTATTATTCATTCTAATGTTAGTATTTATGATGATACGGTTATTGGTAACAATGTAGTTATTCACGCAGGGACTATTTTAGGTGCCAGTGCTTTTTATTATAAAAAACGCCTCGAAGGTTACGATCAGTTAATTTCTGGCGGACGCGTAGTTATAGAAAGCAACGTGCATATTGGTGCATTATGTTCTATAGATAAAGGCGTAACCGGAGATACTACAATAGGCGAGGGGAGCAAATTAGATAATCAAATCCAGGTGGGACACGATACAGTTATTGGAAAACACTGTTTAATTGCTTCTCAAACAGGAATTGCTGGATGTTGTATTATTGAAGATGGCGTAACTCTTTGGGGACAAGTCGGTACAACAAGTGGTATTACCATTGGTGAAAATGCCGTCGTTTTGGGTCAAGCAGGTGTAACCAAATCTATTCCCGGTAATAAAACATATTCTGGAACGCCAATAAATGAAGCGCGCGCAAAACTGAGAGAATTAGCGACGCTTAGAAAACTTCCAGAAATAATAGAACAATTAAAAACGAAATAATATGACAGCTAAAGAAGTAGTTAAACAATTTTACGCTCTTGATTTTGCTAAAGACAATGGCGTTTTAGAGTTTATTCATCCAGAATGCGAATTAAATTGGAATAGTAGTAAAGGCTATACGAGTTTAGATTATAAAGATATCGAAGAAAAAATAACGGGTATAAAAGAATCGTTTTTAACCTTCAATTATAAGTTAAGTCATTTATTAGAAGATAATAATACAGTTACAGCACGATATACCATTTATGGAACACCAATCGAGCAAGATAATGACGATAACAACGAAGAAGCAATAGCTCATTTTATCTCTATTTGGGAGGTTAAAGAAGGCAAATTGTACAGAGGATATGAGATAAGTCAGCTATTAGATGATAAAGCTGAAAATATCTCTACCTTTTCAGAAATAAATATATAAAAATCATTAATAAATAGCGCTCAAAACCTTATTTTTGCAGCGTTTTAAATTATAAACTATAGAGATGAGCGTTTTAGTAAACAAAAATTCAAAAATAATAGTTCAAGGATTTACTGGTAGTGAGGGTACGTTTCACGCAGGACAAATGATTGAATACGGAACTAACGTAGTTGGTGGTGTTACACCAGGTAAAGGTGGTCAAACACATTTAGATAGACCGGTTTTCAATACTGTTTCAGAAGCTGTTGAAAAAGCAGGAGCTGACACAACAATCATTTTTGTGCCACCAGCATTTGCTGCAGATGCAATTATGGAAGCTGCAGACGCGGGTATTAAAGTAATTATTACAATTACTGAAGGCATCCCTGTTACTGATATGATTAAGGCTGCCGATTACATTAAAGGTAAAGACTGTCGTTTAGTTGGGCCTAACTGTCCAGGAATAATTACTCCAGGTGAAGCTAAAGTTGGTATTATGCCAGGTTTCGTTTTCAAAAAAGGTACCGTTGGTATCGTTTCTAAATCAGGAACTTTAACATACGAAGCTGCCGATCAAGTTGTAAAACAAGGATTAGGTATCACAACTGCTATTGGAATTGGTGGAGATCCAATTATTGGAACAACAACTAAAGAAGCTGTTGAGTTATTAATTAACGATCCAGAAACGGAAGCAGTAGTAATGATTGGTGAAATTGGAGGTCAGTTAGAAGCAGATGCTGCTAATTGGTACAAAGCTAGTGGTAGTAAAAAGCCAGTTATTGGTTTTATCGCCGGTGAAACTGCTCCCGCGGGCCGTACAATGGGCCACGCAGGTGCTATTGTTGGTGGAAGTGATGACACTGCTCAAGCTAAAAAAGCAATTATGAGAGAATGTGGTATTCACGTAGTAGATTCTCCAGCTGAAATAGGTAAGAAAGTTGCTGAAGTATTAGCGAAAGTTAACGCATAAGCATTACATAATTTTAAAAAAGGCTATCTATACTTAGATAGCCTTTTTTTTGCTTTAAACTGAAGGGTGTTTTAAATTTAGTTAAGAGAGTAATTAGAAGTATTTCTATGATAAATGAAGGTTTTAATAATGTGTACTTGGTTTAAGAAAAAAAAGGTTAATTATTATAGCAATGGTATTAAATGTATTTCATAATTAGAGCGTATTCTTATTGTTAAATACTGTTAAAATATGTGTAATCCACAGTGCTTATCAATGCGTTGGATGTACTTTAGCTCACAAACTTTTTTATATAATAATAGCTACTAAAAGTAGTTAACTAACAGTGCCAAAAATGAAACATTTAAAATGGATTGTTGTTGTAATGCTTGTCGCATTTATTTACAGTTGTAAAAACAACAATAATGAAGCGGGGATTACCGCTAAAACAGAAGTTAAAAAGGATGTTAATGGGTTCGCTTACGAAACCGTTGCTAACGACCCCACAGGTTTGCGGTTATATACTTTAGACAATGGCCTTAAAGTGTATTTAAGTAAAAACACAGACGAGCCTAAAATTCAAACCTATATTGCGGTTCGCGCGGGTTCTAATTACGATCCAAAAGAATCTACTGGTTTAGCGCACTATTTAGAGCACATGGTATTTAAAGGCACGCATAAAATTGGATCCTTAGATTGGGAAAAAGAAAAAGTATATCTCGATTCTATTTCTAGTCTTTACGAGCAACACCGTGCTGAGCAAGATCCAGATAAAAAATTGGCGTTGTATAAACAGATAGACGAAGTATCGCTTGCCGCATCACAGTTTTCTGTGGCTAACGAATACGATAAAATGACTAGCTCTATTGGTGCAACAGGAACCAATGCACATACTTGGTACGAAGAGACAGTATACAAAAATAAAATCCCTGTTAACGAATTAGATAAGTGGTTAGCTTTAGAAGAAGAGCGTTTTAGTACTTTAGTATTACGTTTATTCCACACAGAGTTAGAAGCTGTTTTCGAAGAGTTTAACCGTGGGCAAGATAGTGATGGTAGAAAGGCTGCCACGGCAATGTTAGAAGGGTTATTTCCAAATCATCCTTATGGGCAACAAAGTACAATAGGTACGGCAGAGCATCTTAAAAATCCATCGTTAGTAGATATCAATAATTATTTCGATACGTATTATGTGCCTAATAATATGGCAATGGTTTTAGTGGGGGATATCGATTTCGAAAAAACGATTGAAAAAGTAAATAATACCTTCGGAAAATTAGAAGGTAAGGCAGTTGTTCATCCAAAATTACCAACGGAAGCGCCTATTGAAGAAATCGTAATTAAAGAAGTGTTTGGGCCAACCTCTGAAAGTGTGTCTTTGGCATTTCGTTCTAAAGGTGTAAATACAAAAGAACAACAATTAGTAACGCTTTGCGATATGTTATTAGCAAATGGAAAAGCGGGACTTATCGATTTAAATTTAAAGCAAAAGCAATTAGTGCAAAGTGCCGGTGCTTCAGCGTCATTTTTTAACGACTACGGCTATCATAGATTTTATGGCGCTCCAAAAGATGGGCAGACGCTAGACGATGTGAAAACGTTGCTTTTAGACCAAATTGAATTACTTAAAAAAGGTGCGTTCGAAGACTGGATGTTAACTGCTGTTATTAACGATCTTAAAAAATCGCAATTAGAGGAATACGAAAATAATACCGGTTTAGCTTCTGCTTATTACGAAGCGTTTATTCACCACGAGAAATGGGAAGATAAAGTGTCGTTTTTAAACGATTTAAAAGCGATTACAAAACAAGAAATTGTAGCATTTGCGGCGTCTTTTTACGGCGAAAATTATGTACTAACGTACAAACGTAAAGGTGTAGACAATTCTATTGTTAAAGTCTCCAATCCAGGGATTACGCAAGTTAACTTAAATAGAGATAAAGCATCGGAGTATATTGTAAATTTCAATGCAACAGAGTCTAAACCTTTAGCGCCTGTTTATGTCGATTATAAGTCTGAAATTAAGAAATCAAGTACAGAAAGCGGAATCGAAGTGTCGTATATTAATAATAAGACTAACGATTTATTTAGCCTGAATTTTATATTCGATATGGGTGCTAATAACGATAAAAAGCTAGAATTAGCTATCGGTTATATTGACTATTTGGGAACTGAAAAGTTTTCAGCAGAAGACTTAAAGAAAGAATTTTATAAGTTAGGTATCGATTATTCATTTAGAACAGGATTAGAAAATACATACGTATCGTTAAGTGGTTTAAAAGAAAATTTGCCAGCAGGGTTAGAATTGCTAGAAAGTCTTTGGTCTACTGCAAAAGCAGACCCAGAAGCGTATGTTAAATACGTGGAGTCTATTGCTAAAAGTAGACAAAACAATAAAACGAATAAAGCGGCTATTTTACGAGGTGGATTATTAAATTATGCTAAATATGGCGAGCAATCGGCAGTGCGTAACATTATTCCTATCACAGAAATGGTAGCGATTAATCCGCAGGAATTAGTAGACATTACTAACGATTTAAAAAATTATAAGCAACGCATTTTCTATTACGGAAAGAATGTAGATATTGCTATTAATGCTTTAAATAAGAGCTATAAAACAGCTAAAGAGCTTAAGGCGTACCCAGAAGCGCTTACGTTTACAGAAAATGAAACAGGAGGTAATGTGTATTTCGTAGATTACGATATGGTACAATCAGAAGTGATGTTTTTAGCAAAAAGTAATACGTTCAATGCTGAAGATATTGCCGTAAGTACTTTATTTAATAATTATTTTGGCGCTGGTTTATCTTCCATTGTGTTTCAAGAAATCCGTGAATCGAAAGCCTTAGCGTATTCTGCTTGGGCAAATTATGCAATGGCAAGAGACAACGATAATTCTAATTACTTAATGGCGTATATGGGAACTCAAGCCAACAAAATGCCAGAGGCTGTAAGTGCGATGTTAGCATTATTAAGTGAGATGCCAGAAGTAGAAGATCAATTTAATTCGGCTAAGGATGCTACACTTAAAAAAATAGCGGCAGAGCGTATTACTAAAGCCAATATTTTTTGGAATTACGAACGTTTGCAAAAGCAAGGAATAGATAACGATAATAGAGAAGCGATTTATAACGCTATTGAAAAAATGACTTTATCAGATTTAAAAACGTTTTTCAATACCACTATTAAAGGTGAAGAATACACTGTTATAGTAATCGGAAACAAAAAAGATATCGATTTCCAAACACTTAAAAAATTAGGTGAAGTGAAAGAAGTAGAGGCCGATTATTTATTTAATTACGCCACACCTTCAGAAATAAAAAGCTAATCCCTTTAAAGTCTTAGTATTTTAAAACTAATATAGTTACAGTAAAACCTCACTTTTTCTTATAATTGTGAGGTTTTTTGTATTTATAACCGGTAGTAATTATTATATTTGGATACGAATAAACCATAGAGAAAAATGAAAATTTTAGAAGGAAAAACAGCCATCATAACAGGAGCAAGTCGCGGAATAGGAAAAGGGATTGCTCAGGTTTTTGCTCAACAAGGCGCTAACGTGGCTTTTACATACAGCGCTTCGGTAGAGGCGGCGAACACCTTAGAAAAAGAATTAAACGCTTTAGGTGTTAAAGCAAAAGGATATAAAAGTAACGCTGCAAATTTCGACGAAGCACAAACGCTTGCCGAAGAGGTGGTGAAAGAATTTGGTAGTATCGATATTTTAGTAAACAATGCCGGAATTACAAAGGATAATTTATTAATGCGTATTACCGAAGATGATTTCGATAAAGTGATAGAAGTGAACTTGAAATCGGTTTTTAATATGACGAAAGCGGTGCAGCGCACAATGCTTAAACAACGAAAAGGC
This sequence comes from Bizionia saleffrena, assembly GCF_008086175.1. Taxonomy (GTDB): domain Bacteria; phylum Bacteroidota; class Bacteroidia; order Flavobacteriales; family Flavobacteriaceae; genus Bizionia; species Bizionia saleffrena. Next base: position 198,268 of record NZ_VSKM01000004.1, on the reverse strand, counting down.
TCTATAATTAATATGAGTTCGGTTGTTGGATTAAAAGGTAATGCGGGGCAAACAAACTACGCGGCTTCAAAAGCAGGAATTATAGGTTTTTCTAAGTCTGTAGCTTTAGAGTTAGGATCAAGAAATATTAGAAGTAACGTAATCGCGCCAGGTTTTATTGAAACTGAAATGACGGCGAAATTAGATGAAGAAACGGTAAAAGGATGGCGTAATGCTATTCCTTTAAAACGTGGTGGTACTCCAGAAGATATCGCTAACGTGTGTGTGTTTTTAGCTAGCGATATGTCGGCTTATATCACCGGGCAAACTATAAATGTAGATGGCGGAATGCTAACATAATAGAATTTAAAAATTAATGAGTTATCAAACTCTTTTATATATCATTCTAGCTGGAATTGCAGCTCTTTTATTAGCGCTTTTTCAATACAAATACAAAACAAAAAGCGCTTCTAACAAGACTGCGCTTTTTGTGATTTTAAGGACGATTACTTTGTTTTCTGTGTTTCTGTTGTTAATTAACCCGGAATTCGAACAGTTAACTATTACTACAGAAAAACCTACCTTAGTGGTGGCTGTAGATAATTCGAGCTCTATAAAACACTTGAATCAAGACGATAAAGTAAATCAGTTTTTAATAGCGTTAAAAGAAAACACAGCTATAAATGATCGGTTTACTGTCGATTTATACTCCTTCGGAAGCCTATTACAATCATTAGATACGTTGGGTTTTAGCGAAAATCAAACCAACATCTCTTCAGCGTTTTCCAGTTTACACCAAATTTATAAAAACACGGTCTCACCAACCCTTTTAATTACCGATGGAAACCAGACTTTTGGTAACGATTACGAATTTTCGGCGAAGAAATATAATCAGAAAATTTATCCTATTATTTTAGGAGATACCACGCTGTATGTAGATATTAAATTACAACAGTTAAATGTGAATAAATATGTGTTTTTAAAAAATAAATTTCCAGTTGAAGCGATAGCGGTATATTCAGGTAACAGCAATTTTTCAACTACATTTCAAGTCACACAGGGTAATGCTGTAGTATTTTCAAAAATTGTGTCGTTTTCAAAAACAAAAACGTCTGAAGTCATTTCTTTTAATTTACCAGCAAACAAGGTTGGAGTGCACGCTTACAAGGCGACATTAGTGCCAATTAACACCGAAAAAAACAAAGTTAATAACGTAAGAGATTTTGCGGTTGAAGTCATCGACCAGAAAACAAATGTAGCTTTAGTGAGTGCGTTGTTACATCCCGATTTAGGCGCATTGAAAAAAAGTATAGAAACAAACGAGCAACGCTCTGTAACCCTCTTTAAACCGAATGAATTACTAGGGAAGCTCGACGATTTTCAGTTGGTTATTGTTTACCAGCCAGACAATAGTTTTAGTCAGTTATTTGCTGAAATGAAGGATGTTAACAAGAATAAATTTGTAATAACAGGCACAAAAACCGATTGGACTTTTTTAAATGCGCAGTCCGAAAATTACAGGCAAGATATTACCTCACAAACCGAAGACTACCAAGCCCATTTAAATACGAGTTATTCTGCGTTTATTGTTGAAGATTTAAATTTCGTATCTTTGCCACCTTTGGTCTCATCTTTTGGAGCACCCGAATTTTCTGTACCTCTAGAAACACTATTGTATAAAACCGTTGGAAACTTTAAAACAGACGAGCCGCTTTTAGCCACTTTTGAAGTCGGCTCGAAACGTGAATCCATTTTATTTGGAGAGAATATTTGGAGATGGCGGGCTCAAAACTACCGCAATACCGAAAGTTTTAATGAGTTTGATAACTTTTTTGGTAAAATTATTCAGTACTTAAGTTCTAATAAACGAAAGAATAGACTGGAATTAGATTACGATTCATTTTATCAAGGAGCGACCAATGTGGTTATAAAAGCACACTATTTTAATAAAAACTACGAGTTTGATAAGACAGAAACGCTGTCCTTATCGATTGAAAATAAGGACAATACACTAGTTAAGGCAGTGCCTTTCTTGTTAAATAATAATGTATACGAAGCCGATTTGAACGATTTACCCGCCGGCGAATACAGTTTTACTGTGCGAACTAAGTCTGAAAATATTTCAAAAGAAGGCCAATTTAAAATTTTAGAATATAGCGTAGAACAACAGTTTTATAATGCTAATGCATCAAAATTAGAGTACATTGCCAAAAATAGTAACGGACAAAGTTATTATATAGATAATTATAGTGAGATGTTTAATAATCTCTCGGAAAATGAGGCCTTTAAACCGCTTCAGAAAAGTAATAAAAGTACAGTGCCATTAATAGATTGGAAGTATTTATTAGCATTAATAACGTTAAGTCTTTCAATAGAATGGTTTTTAAGAAAATATAAAGGATTAATTTAAATAAATAAAAAAGAAGTAAATGGACAAATTACCAAAAGTAGGAATACCAATAATAATAGGAATTGTAATACTTTTAATAGTATTATTTAAATCGACAGTAACGATTGACTCCGGTAAAGCAGGTGTGTTATATCGAACCTTTGATAATGGTGTAGTAACCGACGAGCCACCTTTAGGTGAAGGATTTCATATTGTTGCCCCTTGGAACAGAGTGACTGTTTACGAAGTGCGTCAGCAAGAAATTTTAGAGCAAATGAATGTGTTATCTTCAAACGGGTTAGATATTAGATTAGAAGCTTCAGTTTGGTTTCAGCCTAGATTCGAAGATTTGGCTAAATTACATCAAGAAAAAAGTCAGATGTACAAAGATCGTGTGCTATTACCAGCAATAAGATCGGCAGCTCGTAGCGTTGTAGGACGTTATACACCAGAACAATTATACTCTAGTAAACGTGATGCCATTCAGCAAGAAATTTTTGTAGAAACAAAAAATATAGTGCAAGATCAATATATCCAGTTAAACGAAGTTTTAGTTAGAGATGTAACGTTGCCATCCACTATAAAAGACGCTATTGAGCGTAAATTAAAGCAAGAGCAAGAGTCTTTAGAGTATGAATTTAGATTAGTTAAAGCTACTAAAGAAGCACAGAAACAAATTATTGAAGCGCAAGGTAAAGCAGATGCGAATAGAATTTTAAGCGCATCGATAACCGATAAAATCCTTCAAGACAAAGGTATTGAAGCTACGATAAAATTATCAGAATCACCTAATAGTAAGGTGGTTGTAATTGGAGCTGGAGATAGCGGAATGCCAATAATTTTAGGAAACTAAACGTCTTAATAAGCTAATGTTAGAATTTTATCATAAAACATTTGGTTTTACAGAATAAAATTAACGATATTTGCACTCAATAAAACAAGAACAATGACATTTATTCAATTCCATCATCATTTTCATAGTTGCTCTCAAGCGAAGTGAAAGTGTATTGAATAAAACCAAGATATTTTTAAAACCCGTTTGAGTAAATCAAACGGGTTTTTTGTTTCTACTCACTATCGATTTACTCAAATTTAATAAATCTAATTAAAATGAGTAAATTAAAAATTGCAGTTCAAAAATCTGGACGACTCAACGAAGAGTCAATGCAAATTCTAAAAAACATTGGAATATCAATCGATAACGGTAAAGAACAACTTAAAGCATCGGCACGAAATTTTCCGTTAGAAGTGTTTTATCTTAGAAATGGCGACATTCCACAGTATTTAAGAGATGGCGTTGTAGATATCGCTATTATCGGGGAGAATGTTTTAATCGAAAAAGGGGAAGATTTACCTATTGTAGAACGTCTAGGCTTTTCTAAATGTAAGGTCTCTATTGCTGTGCCAAAGTCTTCTAAAGCAAAATGTTTAAGAGATTTAGAAGGTAAACGCATAGCCACCTCTTACCCCAACACGGTCAATCAGTTTTTAGAGAAAAATAAGTTAACGGCCGACTTGCACGTTATTAGTGGATCGGTAGAAATTGCCCCAAATATTGGGTTGGCAGATGCTATCTGCGATATCGTTTCTAGCGGTAGTACTTTATTTAAAAACGGATTAAAGGAGATTGAAGTCTTATTAAAATCTGAAGCTGTGCTAGCTGTATCTCCTAAAATTTCAGAAGAAAATAGAGTCTTATTAGATACCATCCAATTTAGAATGCGTGCGGTTTTAAAAGGTCAAAACTCGAAATATGTACTCTTAAACGCACCAAACGAAAAACTAGCGCAAATTATAAAATTACTACCTGGAATGAAAAGTCCAACCGTATTGCCTTTGGATGATAAAGGTTGGAGTTCTGTACATTCAGTAATTAATGAGAATGAATTATGGGCGGTAATAGATGCGTTAAAAGACTCAGGTGCCCAAGGAATTTTAGTATGTCCAATCGAAAAAATGGTAGTGTAATGAATATAATTGAAAACCCTAAAAGAGACTGTTGGGCTGAGCTTTTAAAGCGTCCAACTCAAACAGTAAATGACATTGAAAAAACTGTCAATGAAATATTCGATGATATTAATAGAAATGGCGATGTAGCTGTTTCAAAATACACACATATATTTGATGGTGTGCAATTAACGCGCTTTACTGCATCAGAAGAAGAGATAAATCAAGCAACTCAAGCGGTTTCGCCAGAATTAAAGAAGGCCATACAGCAAGCTAAATCTAATATTGAAAAATTCCACACAGCTCAAAAGACCACAAAAATAGAAATTGAAACCCAAGAAGGTGTTACGTGTTGGCAAGAAAAAAGAGCGATTCAAAAAATAGGATTGTACATCCCTGGTGGGACGGCTCCTTTATTTTCAACGGTTTTAATGTTGGCCATTCCTGCCCAAATTGCGGGTTGTAAAGATATTGTTTTATGTACGCCACCAAATAAAGAGGGTAAAATAGCTAACGAAATTTTGTATGCGGCGCAGGTATGTGGCGTTTCAAAAGTGATTAAAATTGGTGGAATTCAGGCTATTGCCGGACTAACTTTTGGTACAGAAACCATTCCTAAAGTCTACAAAATCTATGGTCCCGGAAACCAATTCGTAACCGTTGCGAAACAAATGGCTACAAAATACGGTGTTGCAATCGATATGCCTGCTGGTCCCAGTGAGCTATTGGTAATGGCCGATGTTACCGCTAATGCGGAATACGTGGCCTCTGATTTGTTAAGTCAAGCAGAGCACGGGGCCGATAGTCAAGTGCTATTAGTGTCAACTTCAAAACCTTTAATTACTGCTGTCGAAAAGGAGGTTGAAAAACAGTTAAAGGTTTTGCCAAGGCAGGCAATGGCAAAAAAAGCAATAGAAAACTCTAAGTTAATTTTGGTGAAGAATGATGCAGAAGCTTTAGATTTAATAAATGAATACGCCCCCGAGCATTTTATAATTTGTACAGAAAACGAAGCGTTCTATTGTAACGGTATCGTCAATGCAGGCTCCGTTTTTGTTGGTAATTTTACACCTGAAAGTGCTGGCGATTATGCGTCGGGAACCAACCACACTTTACCTACTAATGGATTTAGTAAAGCCTATTCGGGAGTAAATTTAGATAGTTTTATGAAGAGTATGACGTTTCAAAAAATCACTAAAAAAGGGTTGTTAAATATTGGTAAAACAATTGAAATAATGGCAGAAGCTGAAGGCCTACACGCTCACAAAAATGCCGTTTCCATCCGATTAAAAGATTTATAATGAGTATACAACATTTAATAAGAGCAAACATAAAGGCCTTAAAACCGTACTCTTCAGCACGCGACGAGTTTCAGGAAAAAAGCAATGCGATGGTGTTTTTAGATGCTAACGAAAATCCGTTCGAAAATGGCGTTAATCGGTATCCCGATCCGCAACAATTAGAAGTAAAAAATCTATTGTCACAAATAAAGGAGTGTCCGATAGAAAATATAGTTTTAGGTAATGGAAGCGATGAAATCTTAGACCTAATCATTAGAGCGTTTTGTGAGCCCAATCAAGACAATATAATCACCCTGCCGCCAACCTATGGTATGTATGAGGTTTTGGCTAATATAAATGCTGTAGCGGTTAAAAAAGTAGTGTTAACCGAAGACTTTCAACCACGAGTCGACGCTATTTTAGAGGCGGCCACAGCACATAGTAAAATTTTGTTTTTATGTTCACCTAATAATCCTTCTGGAAATAGTTTCTCGGGAGATAGTGTTGACGAATTATTGCGTAAATTTAAGGGTGTTGTAGTGATAGATGAAGCATACATCGATTTTTCAGAGCAACAAAGTTGGTTAAATAAATTAGAGCAATTCCCTAATCTTATTATTACACAAACCTTATCTAAAGCCTATGGTTTAGCGGCGATTAGACTTGGTGTGTGTTACGCTTCCGCAGAAATAACGCGCGTGCTTAACAGTATAAAACCGCCGTATAATGTAAACGCATTAACTCAAGAAAAAGCAAAAGAGAGACTGTTAAATATCGATATTGTTTCCGAAGAAATTGAACGGATTAAAAACAATAGATCCACTCTAATTTCAGCTTTAAAGTCCATTTATTGCGTTGAGAAAATTTATCCGTCAGACTGTAATTTCGTGCTTATAAAAGTTGATAATGCTACAAAACGGTATAGTGAATTAATTAATAAGGGCATTGTGATTAGAAACAGAACAAACGAGTCGTTATGCCATAATTGTTTACGTTTAACCGTTGGGACAACTAAGGAAAATGCGTTATTAATACAAAGCTTAGAAGCTTTAAAATAGAATTTAAAAATGAAAAAAGTATTATTTATAGACCGAGACGGTACACTAATTAAGGAACCGGCCGATGAACAAATTGATGCATTCGATAAACTAGAATTCTATCCCAAAGTGTTTCAATATCTAAGTAAAATAGCGACTGAATTAGATTTTGAAATTGTAATGGTTACCAACCAAGATGGTTTAGGCACTAAAGGGTATCCCGAAAACACGTTTTGGCCCGTTCAGAATTTTATTTTAAAAACTTTTGAAGCAGAAGGTGTTCTCTTTAAAGAACAATTTATAGATAAAACTTTTGCTAAAGATAATGCGCCCACACGCAAACCAAGTACAGGGTTATTAACCCAGTATTTCTCTAAAGATTACGATTTAGCAAATTCCTTTGTTATTGGAGATCGCTTAACCGATGTAGAATTGGCAAAAAATTTAAATGCTCGGGCTATTTTTATAAATGATAATACTAATTTAGGAACAAGTGAAATTACAGTAAAACAAACCGATTTACAATCTTTTATAGCTCTAGAAACAAACGATTGGAAGGTGATTTACGAGTTTTTAAAGCTTAAAGAACGCTCTGCGCGTAGTATTAGAAATACTAATGAAACTAAAATAGCTATTGAATTAAATTTAGACGGAACAGGCAATAGTGAAATAGACACGGGGATTGCTTTTTTCGACCATATGTTAGATCAAATTGCACGACACGGTCAATTAGATTTAAACATTAAAGTTGTTGGGGATTTAGATGTCGATGAACATCACACCATTGAAGATACGGCAATCGCTTTAGGTGACGTTTTTGCAGAAGCATTAGGTAACAAATTAGGAGTGGAACGGTACGGATTTTGTTTACCAATGGACGATTGTTTAGCACAAGTAGCGATCGACTTTGGCGGTAGAAATTGGTTAGTTTGGGAAGCCGATTTTAAACGCGAGATGATTGGTAAAATGCCCACAGAAATGTTTGTTCACTTTTTTAAATCCTTTACCGATGGGGCAAAGTGTAACTTAAATATAAAAGCTGAAGGTGCAAACGAACACCACAAAATTGAAGCTATTTTTAAAGCCTTTGCTAAAGCCATAAAAATGGCTGTAAAACGCGATACAGAGAAAATGGTGTTACCCAGCACAAAAGGTGTGCTATAGGTATTTATTAATGAATATTAAAGAACAGATAATGAATGTAGTTATTATAGATTACGGCGCTGGAAATATTAAAAGCTTGCAATTTGCTTTTAAGCGCTTAGGCGTAGCGGCAAAACTAACTAGTATTCCAGAGGAGATTAGTGTGGCAGATAAAGTTATCTTTCCTGGTGTCGGAGAAGCGAGTAGCGCTATGGAAATGTTAAAAAAGAGTAAATTAGACCTTCTTATCCCTACTTTAAAACAACCCGTCTTAGGCATTTGCTTAGGTATGCAATTATTATGTAACAGCTCAGAAGAAGGGAGTACTAATGGTTTAGGAATCTTTAACACCGAAGTAAAACAATTTTCTACGGTTGTTAAAGTGCCTCAAATGGGATGGAATACTATTACCAATTTAAAATCGGGGTTGTTTAAAAACATTAAGGAAGACGCGTTCATGTATTTGGTGCATAGTTTTTATGCGGTAACAAACGCGCAAACCATTGCAACAACCCATTACGATTTGGATTACGCTTCAGCCTTACAACATAATAATTTTTATGGTGTACAATTTCATCCTGAGAAAAGCGGTGAAATTGGCGCGCAACTTTTAAGGAACTTTTTGACCTTAGAGTAAGCTATTTTAAAAACATTCAATAAAAAATAAAGAAAGAGATCGTCATTTTAATAATGACTAGCAGCAAAGAAACTTATGAGAATACTACCAGCAATAGATATAATAGACGGTAAATGTGTACGCTTAACGAAAGGCGATTACAGCACAAAAAAAATATATAACGAAAACCCTTTGGAGGTTGCCAAACAGTTTGAAGATTCAGGGATTACTTACCTACATTTAGTGGATTTAGATGGGGCTAAAGCAAAGCATATTGTGAATTACAAAGTGTTAGAAAATATTGCCACAAAAACAAATTTGAAAATAGATTTTGGCGGCGGATTAAAATCTAGTGACGATTTAATAACGGCTTTTAATTCTGGAGCAAAGCAAATAACGGGAGGAAGTATTGCGGTGCATGATACCGAAATTTTCGAAAGTTGGGTGGCTAAGTACGGTTCTCAGAAAATTATTTTGGGAGCCGATTGTAAAAACGAAAATATTGCCATTAGTGGTTGGTTAGAAGAAAGCAGTTTAAAAGTGGTACCTTTTATAAAAGAATACCAGAAAAAAGGAATTCAATACGTTATTTGTACCGATATCGCGAAAGATGGAATGCTAGAAGGGCCGTCGTTCGATTTATATAAAAAAATTATTTCAGAATGTTCTAACGGTAACAGTACAGATCAATCTATAAAATTAATAGCTTCTGGTGGTATTTCAAGTATCGATGAGTTGCCAAAACTAAAAGCGCTAGGCTGTGAAGCTGTAATTATAGGAAAAGCCATTTACGAAAACCGAATCAGTTTAAAAGAATTAGAACGTTTTGTTTAACTAATTTAAAGAATATTATAGAATCCAAATCACATATTATGTTAACAAAACGCATTATTCCGTGTCTCGATATAAAGAACGGACGCACCGTAAAAGGAATTAATTTTAAGCAATTACGAGATGCCGGCGATCCTGTAGAATTAGCAAAACGCTATGCCGATATGGGGGCAGATGAACTTGTATTTTTAGACATCTCTGCTACTTTAGAAGAACGAAACACCACTTTAGAGATGGTTTTAAAGGTCGCAGAGCACATTAATATTCCGTTTACTGTTGGTGGTGGTATTTCTTCAATAGAGGATGTTGATAGGCTTTTAAAATCGGGAGCAGATAAAGTGTCTGTAAATTCTTCAGCCATTAAAAATCCCGAGCTTATTAATGCGTTATCTAATAAATTTGGTAAACAATGTATTACGGTGGCTATCGACGCGAAAGAGATCGATGGGGAGTGGATTGTGCATTTAGCCGGCGGAAGCATACCAACAAAATTAAATATGTTCGATTGGGCAAAAGAAGTTGAAAGTAGGGGGGCAGGAGAAATTTTGTTTACTTCTATGAACAATGACGGTACAAAATCTGGTTTTGCAAATTCAGCGTTAGCGAAATTATCTCAGAGTCTGAATATTCCTATTATTGCTTCAGGCGGCGCAGGAACTATACAACATTTTGTAGCGGCTTTTACTTTAGGACAAGCAGATGCCGCTTTGGCTGCCAGTGTTTTTCATTTTAATGAAATCACTATCCCAGATTTAAAAAGAGAACTTCAAAATAAGGGTATTCCTATGCGTCTATAAGCAAATTATAATATAAAAAAGGCTACAACATAAAAAAATAAAAGAATGAATATAGATTTTAATAAAAATAATGATGGATTAGTGCCTGCAATAATCCAAGATAGCAATACCAAGAATGTATTGATGTTGGGGTATATGAATGAAGACGCTTTTAACACCACTGAAAAAACTAAAAAAGTAACATTTTATAGTAGAACAAAGCAGAGGCTTTGGATGAAAGGTGAAGAAAGTGGAAATGTATTACACGTAGTCGACATACAACTAGATTGCGATAACGATACCTTATTAATTCTCGTTAAACCCGAAGGACCGACGTGCCATAAAGGATCTGATACGTGTTGGAACACCAAAAACGAGGTACATTATGGGTTTATTTCTAATTTAGAAAAAACTATTGAAGCTCGAATTAAAGTTGGTAATACTGAAAAATCGTATGTCGCATCACTTTTTGAAAAAGGAATTAATAAAGTGGCACAAAAAGTAGGTGAGGAAGCCATTGAAGTGGTTATTGAAGCTAAAGATAATAACGATGTGCTATTTTTAAGTGAAAGTGCAGATCTACTGTTTCATTACTTATTATTATTGCAAGCAAAAGGCTTTAAAATTGACGATGTGGTAACTGTTTTAAAGGAGAGAGAGAAGTAGGAAACAAAATAACTTCGTGCGAAGTGAGACTTATTATTTTAAAAGTCTTGGTTTATCCTTAGTATATTTAAGTTAAATCAAGACTTGATATTTTTAATTTAAATCCGCTATAAAATCCAACCCTTACTTTCCGCTTTTTTAGCCAAGTAAAAAATCACGAAACCAAAAACTAAAACCATCATTGGCATAATAATCGCCCCTGGTCCGTAAACTTCTAAAGCGTTACTTATAAACAAATTATAGGTGAGTTGGATAGTAATCCCTATTAAAGATATTAGTAAAAGGGGTTTCGCCCATTTTGTTCTTAATAAAAGCGCCACACTTCCTAAAAAACCAAAAAAGACAGCGGTAGCAAATGCAGCCATTACCCAATCTGGAGTGTTTATAACCATTGTTAGGGTTTCTAGATCGGGGTACAGCGCTTTAAAAGCTTCGGTTTGGTAAGCGTGTTGTAAATATTTGTAAATGCCTAAAGCATTCCAAAGCAAGGCAAAGGCAGCAATAATCCAATACCAAATGGGTAGTTTTTGTTTAACGATTTTAGACATATATTAATGTTTTATTTAGTTTATAAAATACAAGGTATTAAAATTTTGCGAAATGTAATTTTATAAACTACTTTCGGCCAAAATTATATAATTTTGAAGAAGTTTTTCTACGTTATTACTTTACAATATTTAGGATATAGATTTCACGGATGGCAAAAGCAGCCTAACCTGAAAACGGTTCATTTAATGGTGGACAGAACACTGAATTTTATTTTAGAAGGAAAACGTTTTAAAAGTTTAAGCTCCGGCAGAACGGATGCTATGGTTTCGGCAGAAAATGCTGCATTCGAATTATTTCTATACGAGCCCATAGAAGATTTAACCACGTTTTTAACGTTATTTAATCATAACTTACCACAAGATATTCGCGCAACGGGCATTCGTGAAGTCGACGCTAAGTTTAATATTATTCAGCATTCAAAACTTAAAGAATACAATTATGTTTTCGCTTATGGAGATAAGTTTCACCCCTTTTGTGCGCCTATATTAACAACTATTTTAGACGATTTAGATATCGAGATAATGAAAGAAGGCGCCAAACTCTTTGAGGGAGAACACTATTTTAAAAGCTATAGTTACCGGCCAACCGATCACGGTATTTATACCCGAACCCTCTTGTTGTGTGAACTTGTTGAAAACACAAAATACACTGCCAATTTCTTTCCAGAAACCACGTATATGTTAAGAGTAAAGGGGAAAGGTTTTATGAGAAACCAAATACGATTAATGATGGGGGCTTTATTCGATTTGGGTAAAGGTAAATTGAGTTTAGACGATATTAAGAACTCACTAACCGTAGAAAATACTGCCAAAATGGAGTATATCGCACCAGCTTCAGGATTAATTCTAAGCAAAATAGATTTTGAGTAATATGATTTAAAACTGTTAAAATTATTTGTAATTATATTTTATTTTAACATAATTTACGTTAAGAGATTGACAGTAAGGTTAAAATATGTTAAAATAATTGACTTCGCCTAATACTCTGTTTATATTGAATGGAAACCAAAAAAGACTATTCAATTATGAGCTATTTAAATATACAAGACGAAAAATTATTACCTGTAGTAATGGATCTCAATACGTTGTTGGCAGATTACCATATTTACTACCAAAAACTAAGAACGTTTCACTGGAATGTTTTAGGGAAAAACTTCTTCGATTTACATATTCAGTTCGAAGAAATGTATAACGATGCTAAAGTTAAGATAGACGAAGTTGCAGAACGCATATTAACACTAAGACATCACCCTGTTAGTAAATTTAGTGACTACTTAAAAATATCATCATTAGAAGAAGGAAATGCTTTAGTGTCAGACCAAGATATGGTTACTGAGTTAATAGGCGATCATAAAAAAATCTTAGCGCAAATGTCTGAAATTATCGAGAAAGCTAACAGTGCGGGCGACGAGGGAACTATCGACTTAATTGGAGCTTACATTCGTGAGTTAGAAAAATCGAGTTGGATGTTAAATGCTTGGTCTAAAAAAGCAAAAGAACATTTAAACGTAAATGAATTAAAAACGGTAAAAAGGTAACTCACCGTTTTATAATGTCATTACAAAAATGTTCTAACCACCTATTGATTAACCCATAACTAACGACTAAAAATGCAAGATCAAATTAACAAATCATTTAATTTATTATCAGAGAAACTTTTAAGTTGGTTTAATGCTTTTGTAAAAAATCTGCCTAATTTACTAATAGCAATTATAGTATTAGTCGCTTTTTATTATATCGCCAAATATGCTTCAAAATTAGTAAAACGATTAATTTCTAAACGCATAAACCAAGATTCGCTAGTCAATATCATTTCTAAAATGACCACTATTGTTGTTGTTGCTATAGGGTTATTTCTAGCGTTAGGAGTGCTCAATTTGAGCAAAACTTTAGAAACGTTAATTGGAGCGGCAGGGGTTTCCGGATTGGTTATCGGTTTGGCATTACAAGGTACACTAAGTAATACATTTGCTGGTATTGTACTTAGTTTTAGAAAATCTATAGAATTAGGACATTGGGTAGAAACCAATGGATTCTCTGGAGAAGTTGTAGAAATTAGCCTTAAAAATTTTGTTGTTAGAGAGGCTGATAATAATATGGTAATGATACCGAATAAGAATATTCTAGAAAATCCAGTAAAAAACTATTCTTTAACGCCAAAAATAAGAGTCTCTTTTAATTGCGGTGTGGGTTACGAGTCTAACCTTGAATTTGTTGAAGAGTTAACAAAAAAAACCATAGTCAATGCTTTTAAAGGCATTGAAAAAGAGGAGGATGTAGAATTTTATTACCAAGAGTTTGGGGGGAGTTCTATTAATTTTTTATGCCGATTTTGGATTGAGGGTGATAAAGCCATTTATAAACTTAGAGCCATCAATACGGCCATTATCGCATTAAAAAAAGCATTCGATAAAAACGATATTAATATACCGTTCCCTATAAGAACATTACAATTTGATAACGAATTAACATTAGACAAAAATAACGTTGAGAAACAACCAAAAGAAGAAAAGCAATAGAATTTAATATTAACCTTAAAACCAGAAATTATGTTACGTTGAACCATCACATTCATTATTATTGCATTAATCGCTGGGGTTTTAGGCTTTGGAGGCATTGCCGGAGGAGCAGCTGGAATAGCTAAAATATGTTTCTTCATATTTATAGTGCTTTTTATACTGTCACTTATAAATGGCGGGTTAAAAAAGTAATAATAACAATAAAATGTAGTCAATAATAAAATTATAATAAGAAGCGAAAATTAGTTGAAAATTGATTATATTTATTTAAACTAAAAACTAATATTAACTTTAAAAACCACAAAAATGAAAAAATTAGCCTATACATTTATTGTATTATTTACAATGGCAACTGTTTTTACAGGATGTAGAGAAGAAAAATCTGCAGGAGACGCTATTGAAGATGTTGCAGATGATATTGAAGATGCAGTAGATTAATGTGCTGTACACCATTAAAATAATTAGTTATAATAACTAATTAGCTTAGAGTCTCGGGTATTCCGAGGCTTTTTCTATTTTTAAAAACTAAAAAAAGTCACAAAAATGAATGCAAAGCCTATATTTAAATTCTTAAACGCATTAGAAAAAAATAATAATAGAGAATGGTTTGCCGACAATAAACAAGAATTTAGAAATATTGAAACCGAAATAAAAATAGTCTATAATTCAATTTTAGAAGTCCTGAATACACACGACAATGTAGATAAAGTGAAGATTTTTAGGATTTATCGCGATGTGCGTTTTTCTAAAAACAAACTACCTTATAAAATACATTTTGGAGGGTCTTTTCATAGGGTGAAACCAGAACTAAGAGGTGGGTATTATTTGCAAATCCAACCTAATAATAAAAGTTTTATGGCTGCAGGCTTTTGGAATCCAGAGCCAACCGATTTATTAAGAATCCGCAAAGAATTTGAAACTGATGCGAGTGAAATGCGTGAGGTTTTAGAAGGAGCAGTCTTAAAAAACACTTGGGGAACACTTACTGGGGATGAAGTAAAAACAGCACCCAAAGGATTTAGCCGCGATCATAAAAACATAGATTTAATAAGAAAGAAGCAATTTATATTTACTAAAAACTTTACTGATGCCGAAGTTTTAGATCCTAACTTCACCGACCTTGTAAGTGATTCATTTAAAGCTATTCGTCCATATTTTAATTATATGAGTAACGTATTGACTACCGATTTAAATGGAGTTTCTACCATTTAATTAGATTTTAGCATATTTCGTAAAGCGTAGCAGTAACCAACATAAAAACTAATTTGAAACTACTAAATAACGTTATTTAAATAGTTGTTTTATAACCTTTTATACCAGTGGCACACCCATAAAAATAATCGACATTTTCGACTTCAAATTTCAAATTTCTAAAAATATTATATACGGCACCAGAGTTCTTAAAAGCTTCAGTATAAACGCCAAGCATTTTATAAGTTTCCGGATTTCCTAAAAACAGTTTTCCAAAAACAGGAACCATTTTTTTAAGATAAAACATATAAAACGGATTTAGAAGCGTACGATTTGGCACAGAAACGTCAATTAGTGAAAATTTTCCACCTGGCTTTAAAATTCTATTAATTTCAATGGCTAATTTTTCAAGCTGCTTGTTATTAAATGTTTTTAAACCAAAACCAGAAATCACGTAATCGGCAGAGTTATTAGGAATAGAGTTTTCAAAAATATTTTCTTTTAAAATATCTATATTATAACCTTTATACTTGCGTTTCTTTTTTCTGGCACGGTTAATCATTTCCGTAGAGAAATCTATAGCAATGAGTTTAGACGTATTGTCACTATTTTTTAAAATATGTTTCCAACATTCTCCCATACCCGTCATTAAATCGACGGTCGTTTTTCCTTTTTCGATGTTAATTTCTTCAACACATTGCTTTCGCCATCGCTCGCTAAACCCAAAGGAAGTTAGGTAATTCATTTTAGAATACGACGTGCTCATTTTATCAAAAAGCTTTTCAACAAATTTAGGCTCATAAATATCTATCATTATAGAAGTGTGTTAAAAAAGAGCTGCTTATAAAATATCTACAACCGTATACTTTTTGTCATTAAATGTAAAGCTGTCCGTTTTAGATTTTCCTTTTAATAGCATACCGATAGGGGATTGCAACGAAATGGCATAATAAATTTCGTTTTCAATTTCAATTTGGCCTACACTAGTAGATAAGTAAAAAACAATAGTTTCGGTTTTAACGATGCTTCCTAAAGCTGCAGTTGTGTGCGTGCTATTAGGGTTTATTTGCGCCAAAAAATCACGGGTTTTAAGGGCTTCATTTAAATAGCCAGCATTCTTTTCAATATCATTTAATAATTTCCCGTTGCCACCATCTCCATCTTCAGATTCTTTGTCATTATTTTCAATGGCTTCAGCAAGTAATGCCATTTCATTTCTGTAATCCGTAATGCGTTTTTCAACATTATCTTTACAGGCTTGTAATAAGAGTTTTTTTGTCGTCATTACTAATTAAACAGCAGATAAAGTTTGCGATTTCTCGAATAATTGTATGTTACTTTGTAAGCGTTCTCTTACTATATTGATTAAGCGTTTATTTAAAGCTGAAGAATTTTTAATATAATTAGCATATTCTTCCACTGTAAATAGGCCAATTACCATCCCTTTAAGGGCATTTCGTAATTTCATATCTTTTTGCAGCCCGTTTTCAATATAATGTAGACGCTTTTCTAGTGTTAATTCATAAAATACATTTTTATGTTTCGCAATGTAATTTCTAAAAACTTCCGTAAACAATTCACTTTGAAGTTTTATGATGGGACGAAGTGTTTCATTTTGAAAGCGTTCGCCACTACTCATATTTTCAGTGATTTTAATTGATGATATCACTGGTCTTATCGCTAATAATTGCTCTTTACGTGTGCTCATAATTCTTAAATCATTTTATATAAAAGTACTCACAAAGAGATCTCAATAATTTGTAATAAGATTAACTTGTTAACTGGTTTATGAACAATTATATTTATTGAAAAATTATTAAAAATGAAGATTGTAAGCGTCAACAATCCAGAAAACATTGATTTTATACTCCCTAGAGGACATAGCGATACGGCGAAAACATTGGCTTCCACCAGAAATAATATTGCTCTTAAAGTACACGTGAGTCGTCCAAAATTAAGCAAAGCCGATTTAAAATGACTTTACCCCAAAGGAACAAAAGACGAATTGGCGTATTATTCGTCTCAGTTTAATTTCGTTGAATTGAATACAACGTATTATAATTTTTTTCCTGCTGCACAGTTTACAATTTGGTATGATAATACGCTGGCAAATTTTAAATTCTTCGCAAAATTATTTCAGGATAGCAGTAATTCAAAAAGATTAAATGGAGTAGAAGTAGAGGTTAAAGACTTTTTATATAATGCGTCAAATTTAAAAGAAAAGTTAGGTTCTTTTTCTTGCAAATGCACACTAATTTTACGCCAAGTAATTTAACTTGGTACGTGATTTCGTTTACAAATGGTCGAAAGAGATTCCTTTAGTAATCGAATTTAGACATACTGAATGGTACAATAATCCATACGTTTCTGAGGCATTTTATCAACTTTTAGAGGCACATACTATCTCCAATATAATCGTAGATACTGTTGGTAGGCGCGATATTCTGCGTATGTAGTTGATTAATTCATCTGCATTTATCCGTTTTGTTAGTGTAACTCATTCTTCTGATTACCAACGATTAGACGATGGCGTAGTAGTTTAACACAATGGAAAACTGAAGGGATTCAAGACGTAAATTATTTAATCATCAAAATATAGAAGAAGAAACTGCACTGTTAGCGACCTATTTTATGGCAGAGATAAATAAGGCTATAGGGGTCAATTAAAAACGCCTAATGGCGGCAGTAACCAAACCTCTCTTTTTTAGATTAATTCTAAAGATTAGATTAATTAAGGTAAAATAAAAAACAAGCACAATTTAATTTTGAAAACGGCGTTATTTTTCAATTAAAAGGAACGATAAACTATAATACAACTTTAACGACTTGATTTTTAATAGTTTATGATTTAGTTGTATATTGCATCGTTAGTAATTAATATTTAATACTCCCTTTTAAGAAACAACAAATAAATTTTAATTTAATAAAATAAATTTATAGTATATGAATAAACACATCAAATGTAGCTTTCTATTGCTACTTCTTTTTCTAAGTTTTTCCGGATTTTCTCAACAAAAATTGCCAATAGACTGTTTAAATGGTATAGAGAATATTTCACAATTACAAGACACCTCTCTCCAAGATATTTTAAATACCGAAATTAATTCTAACGCTAAATGGAGACATCTAATAGACGCTAAGAAAATGTCTATTGGTATTGTAGATTTAAGTGATGAAACTAATATTAGGTACGCTGGTATTAACGATGAAGATATGATGTACGCTGCGAGTTTACCTAAAATAGCTATTTTGCTAGCAGCAATGGATGCGATTGATAAAGGTGAGCTTAAAGACACTAAAGACGTAAGAAACGATTTACGATTAATGATTAGTAAATCGAATAACCAAGCCTCAACACGAATGATTGATCGTTTAGGTTACGACAAAATTGAAGCTGTTTTAAGAGCGCCAGAAACTAAATTGTACGACGAGAATGTTGGTGGCGGCCTATGGGTAGGTAAACGGTATGCAGCTTCTGGAAAACGTCATCCAGAACCAATGAAAGGGTTAAGCCACGCGGCTACAACTAAGCAAGTGTGTAGTTTTTACTACCAATTGGCAATGGGTAATTTAGTGAATACAAAACGCTCTAAGGAAATGTTAGATATTATGAAAGACCCAGCGTTACACCATAAATTTGTAAATACATTAGATCGTATTGCGCCAACAGCAAACGTCTATAGAAAATCGGGTTCTTGGAAAAATTTCCATTCAGATTCTGCTTTAGTTTGGGGGCCCAACAGAAAATACATTATTGTCGCATTAATAGATGACAATTTTGGCGAACAAATTATTAGAAATTTGGTTGAACCATTGGATAAAGTTTTAAAAAAATCGCGTTATTTACTGTAAGAAACTCCAACAGTAAATTAGCAATACGTGTTTAAACAATTAATAAACAAGACATTTGGATTAAGAGATGGTGAAATATACATCTCTTTTTTAATGCAATTGTATGTATTTTTAATTATCACGGTTTTACTCATTGTAAAGCCTACTGTAAACGCCCTTTTTCTTTCGCGTTTAGGTGCCGAGCACCTGCCTTACGGTTACTTGCTAGTCGCTGGTGTTGCCGTGGCAACCTCCTATTTTTACAACAAAGCGTTAAGAAAATTCTCAATACTTAACGTCACCATCATTTCATTAATAAGCTTTAGTGTTAGCTTTCTTTTGCTGAGTTTATTTCTCCAATTTTCGTTGTTAAATAGTGCGCTTTTATATGTGTATTATCTTGGGGTTTCCCTTTTTGCTGTTATTGCTACCTCACAATTCTGGATTTTGGCCAATATGGTTTATAATGCGCGAGAAGCCAAACGATTATTTGGCTTTATTGGTGCAGGTGCGATAGCGGGTGGTATTTTTGGAGGCTATTTAACCAGTATTATTGTCTCGAGTTTTGGTAATAAAATAGTGGTTTTGTTAGCGGGTGTCTTAATCCTGTTTTGTATTCCTATTTTGAAAAAAATATGGAAGCTGCGTATTCGTAAAATGAATATCTATGTTCGTAAACAACGCAAAGTAGATAAAACAATGCTCGAAGACTCTTCCATCATTTTAATATCAAAATCGAAACATTTAACCTATTTAGCCTTAATAACAGGTATAGGGGTAATCATTGCTAAGTTGGTCGATTTTCAATTTAGTGATTTTGCTTATAAAGCCATTAGCGACCCTGATGAGTTGGCCACCTTTTTTGGGTTTTGGTTTTCGACGTTTAATGTTATAGCACTGGTTATTCAGTTGTTTTTAACCAATCGCGTACTGAGTAAATTAGGCGTGTCTTCAACATTGCTTATTTTACCTTTAGGTATTGCTTTAGGGTGTTTGTTATTTTTGACTTTCCCAGAGCTGTGGGTGCTAATAATAATTAAAGGTATCGATGGTAGCTTTAAGCAGTCACTTAATAAAGCAGCCGTAGAATTATCGGTTTTACCAATTCCGCTGCTTATTAAAAACCAGGCCAAATCTTTTATCGATGTAGTTGTAGATAGCATTGCTACAGGTGTTTCGGGATTAATGTTATTGTTTTTAATTAGAAGGCTAGATTTAAATAGTTCTTATATTACTGTTATTGTATTGCTCTTTGTCTTTGTTTGGATTATTTTAATTTACAGACTACGTGAAGCGTATTACGAATCCTTCAGAGAGAATATTCAAAGAAATTTATCCCAAGAATCTAATGACAAAAAAATGCAGAAAGGGGATACAACCTTGAGTGTTGCTTTAGATATTTTGAATAATGGAAGTGAAGAAGATATTTCGTCTTTATTAAAACACTTAAGTAGTTATAAATTAAAGAGTTTAAAGTCGAATGTAATTCACTTATTAGAACATTCTTCAACTGCCATAAAAATGGAAGCGATTAAACATTTATATGACTACGATAAAGGAACAGCTTTAAATAAAGTACAACAGTTAGTTTACATTAAGGACGACGCTTTAGTCTTGACTGCTTTAGAATATATATTAAATCATTCGTCATTTACTGAAGAGCATTTTTTTAATAAATATTTGAATAATGGAAGTGATTATATAGCGAGTGCCGCTTTACTTTGTTTAGCAAAAGAAGCTTCAAACAACCAACATCTAGCCAATAAATATCAGTTAGAATCAAGAATACAATATAGGGTAAGACTTTTAAATTCACCCGAAGGTTTCAGTAGAAAAGAAGCGGTCGGAGAACTTTTAATTACTATTGCTTATTCTGGGTTGCAAAAATATTATCCGTTTATATCGGTGCATTTAAACAATCGCGATCCTTTTATTGTAGCGCGCGCTATTGAAGCCGCGGGAATAACAAGTAATCAAAAATATATTGACACATTATTAGAGTTTATTGATGATGTAGAGCAACGAAAAAATGCCATAAAAGCTTTAATAGAATTTGGTCCTAAAATAATTGATACCATTTTAGAACTTGAGCAAAATGAAACGCTTAAAGATAATATTAAACAACATTTGCCACGCGTTATTGAAGCATTCAAAACCCAGGATGCGGTGAAAGTATTATTTAGATTAATGCGAAGTCGCGATATTGTTATCCGTTTAGAGGCCTCGAAATCATTAATCAAATTAAAAAATAAGAATAGTAAACTGTACTTTAATAAACGCCAGCTTAAAAGCCTTATTATTAAAGAAAGTAAGTACTATAAGTCTACCTTAAACGCGATGATTTCTGTGCGATATACTATAGATGAAAGTTCAAAGACTCTCGATTTTAGCGATAAAGGCACCGAAATTTTATTAGCGCGACAAAGCATTGAAGCGTTACTTAAACAGCAACAACAGCACAGTTTGAAATGTATATTTAAATTGTTGAGTTTGGCCTATTATGAAGATGATATTGAAGTCACCTATTCCGGATTATTAAGCAATGTTAAAGAGGCCAGAGTTAATGCTTTGGAGTTTTTAGATAACCTAATACAAAGCGATTTAAAGCGTAAGCTGTTTCCTTTAATAGAGCATTTTGTTATAGATGAAGCAGCGTTTGATGCTTCTGTGTTAAACTTGAAACGTATTCCAGAAAAAACATATATAAATAGGCTTCTGAAGAGTAGGGGAAAGAAAATGAAATTAGAGATTTTAAACCTTATTAAGCAACTGGAAGATGTTAGTTATCTCCCAGTAATTCTTCCGTATAAAAAACATAGAAATGAAGAGGTTAAGTTTTTTGCTTACGATACCATACAAAGTTTAGAGAACACTAGAAATTAATTAGTACCACTTTCCTCTGCATCTTCTTTATAAACCTCTTCTCTAACTTCCGTTTTGCTTTCTATATTATTTTTATTGATAATATCATCAATTTTACTAGCTAAATACATATGTGCTCCGGCAGAATTTTTATTCAAAACATTAGACATTAAACACACAATATATTTCGTGCCGTTGGGGTGTTCTACAATAATCACAGAGTTCATATAATTGAAAACGTTTCCGGCATAATCACTACAATTCGGATTTTTATTACGGTCGCATTTGTAAAAACTTCCCGATTTAAAATAAACTGCAGCACTGTCTAAACGGGGCGATCTTGCATACCTAATACGTCTGTCGGTACTATATAAAAGACGTTTCATCTCTAAACTTGTTTCGTGATCTACAATTTCGCCTTGTTCTAGTTTTACTAAGAAAGTCATTAGCCCTTTAGGGGTGCCAATACTGCCCCCTTTGCGACCTACATATTTTTCAGGGCCACGTGTAAAAAGGCCACCCAATCTCCAATCGTCTTCGCTAATTCCCATATCACGCAATGGTTGGTTAACGACCATATTAGCTAAGTTTGTTAAGGAATCTCGGGGTGTTTCTTTAAAAAAAGCCTCCGTTTTTTCCTGATTTAAAAAAAAGTAGTCAGATCCAAATGCGCGCATTAGCATAGCTTCTCTATACACGACGCTCGCTGCGCCATTATTGCTAACAGACGCCATGTGATCTAACCATTCGTAAAGAGAAAATTCATCGCTAGCAACCACACGTCTTTTCGTGAGTTTGTCTTTTTCAATATCGTAAACAGGAATTGTGTGATGGTCTCCTGTTCCCCAATATCCAGAGGTTACGCGCGTATGTTGCAAGTAAAATGCACGTTGATCCCAAGAATCGGGGCACAGTTTACTAAGCTCGGTCATTAAGGCCACGAGAACCGCTAATTTACCAACACTTCCTGGCTGGTAACCTACATCTTCGCGAAAAGCAGCATAACGCAATTTGCCAGGATTACTCATATCTAAGATTGCTGCCGAATACCCGCTACCAGGAAATAGTGCGCGCATTTCTTTTGTAAACGCATCGTCTTCTTTTAGCAATGTGTTAATGCTGTCTTTCGATCGCGATTTTAAATTGAGTTTAATGTCTTCTAAATTTAAATACGCACCCGCAGGAATGCGTTTGTAGGGTACACTATCCACTTGCATTTTTCGTAAGTGATATAATCTGGATATTCCGGTAGACTCATAACCATCGATAGGGTAGGATATAAAACCAAATGATATAACGATGCAAAGTGTAATAGTAATATAAAAAAGGTTTTTCATAATTAAAGTGCTGTGGTTAGTGCTATGTTTCTGTCTACATTAGTACGTGGTGAAATCGAAATTAAGTACTCTGAACTTTTAGCTTGTTTATTTTCTACAAACGGACGGATTTGAAACAACCATAATTCATTGTTTTTAAAGCCAAATTCGACATCAAAAGCGTGCTCCGAAACCGAGTTAGGATCCATTGTTTTTCTAATGCTTTTAGCTAAAGCTTTAATATCTTCTATGTTTTTATCATTTAGAATAGGCGCATTGTACGATGTGTAGTAGGTCTTTGTGCCGCCATTTTCAGGTAAACGGATGTAGTTAGGCTGTCTGGCAGGTGCTAATAATTCTGAAGCGTCTTCTGTAATTAAACGTGTTTCTGCCAATTGTCCGTCGACAGCTCCACCAGCGCCACGACTAAATGCAACCGTTACATCGCTAGTGTTTCCAGAATTGATTCCTTTTGTAATCATTACTCCAGAATAATCAACATCGACACTAGGAATAATTAAAATAGAAGGAAATACATTTTCAGGATTCAATAAATACTTTTGTCTCCACTTAAAACTACGCTCGGTATAGGCCGAAGCCCATACCTGTTTAATACCTTTTAATATACCATCTTCCAAGAGGATATTAAATAAAGTTAAGTTTAACCCAGCGCCTGTAAACTCCTTAAGATCTTCCATATTGGTATCACTTCTTAAAAAAACAGGGACAGTACCAATGCTTCCTTTAAAAGCGTCTTTAAAATTAGCTTTTAAATCCTTCTCAAAAGTGGCGCTTAGCTGCATATTTATAATAGCTTTATGTAATATTCTCAAGTTCTCTAATTGAAAAGCTTCAACCGTTTCTTCATCACTATTTTCTGTGCGCAGCGCTTCAGCTTTATTAAACGTTTCATTTAAATACGACCAATAACTTTTATTTTCGCCGGGCATTTGTTGGTCCATATGAGCTCTAAAAACACCAAACGGAATCACCAAACCTTCTACAACTTGCTCAGGGAATAAATGTTTCAGTTCTCCTAAATTAGCGGCCTTTGGACCGCAAATTTCCCCCGAATTAACAGCTCTCACCGCCCGCATATTTAATACTTCGTTTGTATCTAATTTAATGTTCTCGACAGGCACCGCAATTCTATTTTTTGTACTTTCTTTTTTAAAAAACAGGTCTTTTTCTTCCGAAGTCATATCGTCTTCAAATTTTAAGATAACGTGCCCCTGATTGGACACCGCATAAAACACTTTTTTACCGTCGTATGCTTTTAAATCTTTTAAATTCTCGTACGATAACACCGCATTTGGTATGCCCAAATTTCTAGCTAATAATTGTACGTGAGATACTAAATTACCTTCAGAAACCGTCATAATTCCTGCTATTGGTTTTAAATCTGATGGTGGTTTTTCAAATATATAGATGTTATTGGAGTGTACGCTTACATCTTCAGGGTTGCCATCGACAACCACTAGTTTACCGAACGCATATCCTGGATTTAACCCACGAATAGTGGTTTGGTTTTTAAGGTCTACCACAGCATTGTTAATATTAGAAACTTTAGCGATTAGAACGCCCAGTTTACTCACCTCTTCTCCTAGATTTAAAGAAATACTACTGCGTACTCTATCGTCTATAAAACCATAAGCAAGCGGCTCGAATTTAGTATAGATATTTACCTCATCTTGGTAATTGGCTTTAACCATTGTAGTCGTCCACTCCACAATACTGCGACTCGTATTGAGTATCGCATTTAGTTGTTTTAAATTAGTAGTATTTCCTGAAGTAGTTAAAGTAAATTGAGAGGCGATTGCATAGTATTCCCACTCTTCAATAAGACCGGAACCTAAAGTCGCACAAGCCAGTGTGTTTATTTTATAAAGGTTATCACTTAAATTTGTGGTGTCCCATTTTTGCGCTTCTTTTAATAAAATGTTTTCTAATTGATTGGAGAGGTCTAAAATAGCCAGTCTATTTTTGCTGTACTTAAAATCGGTGATATGTGTTCTAATAGCGTATAACACATTAGAAAGTGCCGATGTTAATTGGTCGGGTGTAGCGTCTTTTGAATAGTTTTTTAGAAATTCTGAAAGACTAGCCGTTGCCTCATTTTGCTCGGTAATTTGAGATAAATCACTTTTCAAATCTTTAAAATCGATTGGCGCATAAAAGGTATGCATAGTTTTAACTAAATCTTCAAAGGCCAAGGATGCTTCTTCAGTAAATGATGTCTTTTTAGATTGAAGATAATTATTAACGAGTCTAATATCTGAGGCTTGTGGTTGCCCGTGAATTTTAATTCTAATATCCATAAAAGAAGGATGGTCTTCCGATAAAATTTTCGACTGACTTCGCATTAATTGTGCGATATTATCATCGCCATTGTGCGGAATATCTTTTAAACTTTGGCGTAACAAATAGTAATTTTGAATAATAAATTCATCATCCGCTACTATGTTAATAAAGAAGTCTTTACCCCAGGCTTCTTCATCCTCAGATTGAATGGCACCACGATAATATTGTGCTTTACGTAACACCCAACCATTATCGACACTACTTAAATAATTACCGATTTGATATTGCTTTAAGCGGCTATAATTGGCATTACGATCTAAAAAGTCATTCGGTTTTAAACCACCTAAAATCTCACCAAAAAACAAATGATTAGCACGTCTTAGTTGAAGGGCAGACGCTTTAAAACTGGCGTGCTGTATACCGCCTCCAATGCCATCTGGACACGGATCTTTAGGCTCTCTTTCGGTTCCATCTTCACAAAACCATTTAATGCGATGGTAAGGCCCGCGCAGATCATTTTTGTAAGAGGTAATGAGCTTTGACACCTCTTGAGGCGGCAATTCTTGAGAATACGTGAAAGACGGATAACAATTAAAAATGAAAAGGAGTACTACTAATTTAACAGTATTCATAGAAAGCATTATAACGGTTAGTATTTGTATTAAAAATACAATATTAAACGATATAAATATATGGGAATATTACAAATGCGTTAATTATTAACTCTTTTACTAAAAAGAGAGCACCGAGACCTAATAAATTCCTGTAATACGTTCTACTTAATTGTTAATATTTTAAAGACACTGTATATTAGTGTGCTAAAGGCTTGAAATATTTAACGTCTGCGTAAAATGTTCCAAACGGCAATAAAGAGCACAACAAAATAATGAAAAATGACGTATTATTCCATTTGTACTTAGAACGTAAAAAAATAGCCAAAGCCACGTAAGCAACAAATAGTAAACCGTGTGGCATACCTAATAATTTAACGTATTGCGGATCTTCTGCAAAGTATTTTAAGGGCGTTGCTATAAATAACAGCAGGATGTAAGATAATCCCTCTAAAAGTGCAATAATTCTAAACGTGCTAAGCATAAAAAAAGTTTTTTCAAATTTAATCATATCGACTGATTGGGGCAAGTGTTTTTAAGTTGTTTTTCAATTTGTTTAAAATTGTAAATAAAAAGAATTTTCTATAAATGAAACTGTATTTTTGTAGCTTAAATTTAGTTATGAAACGACAAGAGCGAATACTTAATAAATTAGGGATTACCGCATTAAATGCAATGCAAGAAGAGGCGAATTTAGCAATAACAGCAGCAGATAATGTTATTTTACTTTCACCAACGGGTACGGGGAAAACGGTCGCTTTTTTATTGCCTATTATTAATGCGCTACAAGAGGATGTGGAAGGTATTCAGGTCTTAATTTTAGTACCGTCTCGAGAGCTTGCAATTCAAATTGAACAAGTAGTTCGGGAAATGGGAGCAGGATTTAAAGTAAATGCCGTTTATGGAGGAAGACCATTTTCTAAAGATAAAATAGAATTAAGTCACGCACCAACAATTCTAGTAGGTACACCCGGGCGAGTGGCCGATCATTTACGCCGTGAAACAATTAGTATAAAAAATATTAGATCGTTAGTCTTAGATGAATTCGATAAGTCACTAGAAGCAGGATTTGAAGGCGAAATGAGTGAAATTATTTTCGCATTACCACATATAGAAAAACGCATTCTTACCTCGGCAACTCAAAGTATAGAAGTGCCTAAATTTGTGGGGTTACAAAATGAATTGGTTATTGATTATTCAGATACTGTAGTGTCTAAGTTGGAAGTTAAAGCGGTACTTTCTCCCGATAAAAATAAAATTCAAACGTTAGTCGATTTATTGTGTCACATTGGTAATAAACCTGGTATCATTTTTTGTAATTTCAAAGATACCATCCAATTTGTTAGTGACTTTTTAACTGATAATAAGATTGCTCACGGTTGTTTTTATGGCGGATTAGAACAGATTGAAAGAGAACGTGCATTAATAAAATTTAGAAATGGTACGCACCAAATTATTATAGCAACCGATTTGGCAGCAAGAGGTTTAGATATTAATGAGTTAAATTTTATTATCCATTATCAATTGCCCTTAAAGGAAGAAGAGTTTACACACAGAAATGGTAGAACAGCGCGAATGAATAGCCAAGGAACGGCTTATGTGTTACAATGGGAGGAAGAACCATTACCAGAATTTATACACACTGATGGCGTACAGCAATTAGAAAATAATAGAGTACCAAAGCCAACAGATTGGTCGACATTATTTATTTCTGGAGGTCGGAAAGATAAAATTTCGAAAGGAGATATCGCCGGATTATTGTTTAAACAAGGCGAATTAAACAAAGACGAATTAGGAATTATAGAATTAAAACAAGATTGTGCCTTCGTTGCTGTGCCACGCTATAAAGCTGAAGCTGTGATTGCAAAAACGAATAACACCCGTTTAAAAAAGAAAAAAGTAAGAATTACTTTAGTATAAATTTATTTGCTAAATTGTGCTATGACGGCACAAGAATTTAAAGTTTTAGCGCTACACTTGGAGGCTATTGCTCCTCATATTCCAGAACGATGGGGAGCGATACAGAATGATAAAAGCGATGCGAAAATTAATATGTTTCGCTATGCGTCATTCGAAGCTTTAGAAATTGCTTTAAAACCTTTTGATGATGGTGTAAAAACCTATTTCAAAAAACGTTGGTTTCTATGGAAATGCGCCCAATGTGATGAATATTTATTCTATAAACATACCGATGTTTTAAAAAACCCAGACAGGAAAGATCAAAATTGGGATTTCGAATTTTTTGGAGAGAAACGTTTACAATTCGATTTAAAAGGGACAGTAATTCCAAAGGCTATTAAACAACGGTTGAATCCTACCGAAAGCCCTTCCGCGGAAGCGATAATAAATTTCTTCTACACCAAACAAAGTCGAGGCATTCGCGATAATATTCAAAACCGGTTATTCGTAATTCATTGCCCGTTTGGCAGAGCGTCAGATAATTTATTACGCGTAAATTTTCAAGCCAAAGCCCTTATTTATAGGCAGTACATTCATACAGTAAAACACCACGACAACTATCCGTTTTTTGTTTATAAGTCAAAGCTTGTAGATATTCTTTATCTCAACGAACAAATAGATGGAACGGTATGTTATGAGTTTGCAGCTTTGGATAGGAATTAAATGACTTAAAAAAAGCGAGATTTTACAATCTCGCTTTTACTTTTTAATCTTGGTTTACATAGAAAGCGTGGATAACGCCGGGAAGCCAACCTAACAAGGTTAATAATATATTGATTAGAAATTTGCCACCTAATCCGTGCTTTAAAAACACACCGAGTGGTGGTAAAAGGATAGTAATTATAATATTTAGTACTGACATTGTTTTGGGTTTTTGAGGTTGTTTATTGTTTTAAAAAGTCTAATAAAATGGTGTTTAATTCCTTTCTGTGAGTCACATTCAATCCATGAGGTGCATTTTTAAGAACTTTGTAAGTGTTGTTTTTAATCCCTTTAGCCGCTTGATTTCCAGAAGTTTCAATAGGTACAATATTATCAGAGTCACCGTGTACAATTAGAGCAGGTACCGTAACATTTTTTAATTCGGGTCTAAAATCGGTATTTGCCCAAGCTCTTGCGGTTTGTAAAGTCGCTCTTGGCGACGCAAATGAAGCAATTGTAAAATCGTAGTCTAACTGCGCTGCGCTTATGCGGTCTCCTTTGTTATCGTCGAAATTATAAAAATTCTTGTGGAAGTCTTTTAGAAATCCCACGCGATCGGTTTGTAACGCGTCCATAATAGCATTTAATCCGTCTTCGGGAACGCCCTCAGGATTATCTTCTTTTTTCTTTACTAAAGGAATAATGGAAGCGATTAAAGCAATTTTATCGATTTTATCTGTTCCGAAATCCGTTAAATAACGAATTACTTCGCCACCTCCCATAGAGAAACCAACCAATACTGCTTTTTCTAATTTAAGGTCGGTTATCAGGGTATTTAAATCTGATGCTAATGTTGAGTAGTCGAAGGAGTCCCAAGGCGCAGAGGAGATTCCGAATCCCCGACGATCGTAGGCGATGCATCGATATCCAGCAGCGACGATAGCACTAATTTGTCCTTCCCAAGCTTGGTGGCTTAAAGGCCACCCGTGGATTAAAATAACGGGTTGTCCGTTACCGTAATCTTTATAATGAATATCTACGTGTTCTTGAGTTGTTTTATTTGTTATAAATGGCATATTTTGAATTGTTAATACTGTTAATAATCCTTATTTTGAATTATAAAGATCTTTAAAATTAAGACTAATTATACCCATAAAGTTATTAATTCAAATGCTAACCAGATATTAATTAACAGAATTTGTTAAAAACTCGTTTTAAATGATTTCAAACCTTAGTTTTGTTAGACACCAATAAATTTGATATTTGAAAATAAAGCAATTCAAAATACAACACCTCCCGAAGTTACTTCTAGAAACAGCCAAAGCATGGTATAATAGTGAACCTTTTAAATTAAGCGCTGTTGTGGCGTATTACGCTATTTTGTCATTACCAGCTTTATTAATTATCATTTTTAATGTTGTCGGCAATTTGTGGGGTAGAGAAATTGTACAGGGGGAGGTACTAGATGAAATTTCTAATGCTATTGGTGTTGAAGCTGCCGAAAGTATTCGTGTTATGTTAGTAGATAAAGGCGACAAACCAACGTCCTTTTTTGCAACGACTATTGGTATTTTTACTTTACTATATGGTGCGACAGGAGTGTTTTATCAATTAGAAAATGCATTAGACGGTATTTGGAAAGCAAAACCACGTTTTTCTAACGGTATATTGGCTACTATTTTTAGTCGTGTTAAAAGCTTCGGTTTCATTTTAATTATAGGGTTTTTACTTTTAGTAAGCTTTGTAATGACCTCCCTGTTGAGTACCTTTAGCAAACGATTACAAAATTTGTTACCAGAAAACTTAATCGATTTTGTCTTTATTATTGATATCGCAATTTCCTTAACTTTTATTTATTTTTTATTTGCAGCAATGTTTAAGGTGTTGCCTAATGCAAGTATCCCGTGGAGAGCCGTAAAAATAGGGGCGGCTTTAACTGCCATACTTTTTACAATAGGTAAATATTTGTTAGCCATTTATTTTAATGAAATGGAACCCGGTTCTACCTACGGTGCAGCAGGATCGGTGATATTAATAATGTTGTGGGTGTCGTACACCAGTTTAATTTTGTTTTTCGGAGCACAGTTTACAAAGGTCTATTCTGATAATTATTTAACTAAAGAAGAATGATAGCAAAGGATTTTATAACTATTCAGAAAGGATTAGCTTCCTATATTCATTGTACGCCGGTTATAACGTCTTCGTTATTAAACAAAATAATAGGTGTTAATCTTCAATTTAAATGTGAGAATTTTCAGAAAACAGGTTCCTTTAAATTTCGTGGTGCAACGTATGCTATTCAGCAATTAACAGCAGCGCAAAAAAGTAGAGGAGTAGTAACGCATTCGTCTGGAAACTTTGCTCAAGCTTTAGCCTTAGCAGCAAAAGGATTAGGCGTAAAAGCACACATTGTAATGCCCAAAAATGCGCCACAAGTTAAAAAAGACGCCGTTTTAGAATACGACGGATTTATTACAGAATGCGAACCTGGTAACACCGCACGAGAAAAATCAGCAGCCAAAATCGAGAATGAAATAGATGCAACGTTTATTCATCCTTCAAACAATAAAAATGTTATTTTAGGACATAGTACAGCTACCTTAGAATTACTCGATCAAACGCATCACTTAGATATTATTGTAGCTCCCGTTGGTGGTGGTGGGTTATTAGCTGGAACAGCATTAGCAGCACATTATTTCTCAAAAAGTGCTGTTATTGGTGCAGAGCCTATGCAAGTAGACGATGCCTATCGCTCGTTATTGAGCGGTAAAATAGAAATGAATGTTCATAATAATAATAATAATAATACTATTGCCGACGGACTGAGAACACACTTAGGGTCAATTAACTTTCCTATTATCCAAAAGTACGTCGATGGCATTATTCGCGTTGAAGAATCCGAAATTATATCGGCTATGCGCCTTATTTTTCAATATTTAAAAATCGTTATCGAACCATCTAGTGCTGTGGCTCTCGCGGCTGTAATTAAAGAAAAAGAGCGCTTTAAAAGCCAGAATGTAGGAATTATACTATCTGGTGGTAATGTAAATCTAGATACGCTCTCTTTCTCTTAACTTTACTGTTAAATTCAGGTTATAGTCTGTTAAATTGACAATTATAATCTTGTTTTTTTTATATCTTAAACAATCAATAGCTTTAAAGCTATCTCTAAATGGACCAACACAATTTGTTGGTTTGTAATATTTCACATAAAAATTAATTAAATGAAACAAATTCAAGCATACGGAACAGAAGACAAAAACGCCAAATTAAAACCTTTAACCATCGAGCGTCGCGAATTATTAGAAAACGATGTAGATATCGATATTTTATTTTGTGGTGTTTGCCATAGTGATATTCATTCGGCACATAACGATTGGGGAGGTACAAAGTACCCGTTAGTTCCAGGACACGAAATTGTTGGTCGTGTAACCAAAGTGGGGAACGCGGTTAAAAAATATAAAGAAGGTGATTTAGTTGGTGTTGGCTGTATGGTCGATTCTTGCCAAGACTGCAACTCTTGTGCTGAAGATTTAGAACAATATTGCGAAAATGGAATGGTTGGCACCTACAATGGTAAGGATAAGCACACTGGTAAACAGACTTTTGGAGGTTACTCTACAAGCATCGTTGTAAAAGAAGAATTCGTATTAAGTATCCCGGAAAATCTAGAAATCAAAGCTGTAGCACCACTATTGTGTGCAGGAATCACATCATTCTCCCCTTTAAACCACTGGAAAATTAAAAAAGGAGATAAAGTCGGTGTTATTGGTCTAGGAGGGTTAGGCCATATGGGTATTAAATTTGCCCACGCTATGGGAGCCGAAACGATAATGATTACCACCTCTCCAAATAAAGCAGAAAGTGCTAAAGATCTAGGGGCAGATTCGGTTTTAATTTCTACCAATGGAGAGGATATGACGAAACAGAATGGAACTTTCGATTTCCTTTTAAACACTGTTCCTGTAAAACACGATATTAATCCTTATATACAACTATTAAAAAGAGATGCCACTATGGTCCTTGTTGGTGCTATTGAACCTTTAGAACCAATGAATGGCGGACAACTTATTTTAGGAAGAAAGCGCGTTGCTGGGTCTTTAATAGGGGGCATAAAAGAAACTCAAGAAATGTTAGATTTCTGCGGAAAACATAACATTGTTAGTGATATAGAAATGATCGATATGCAAGAGATAAATACCGCTTTTGAGAGAGTAACGAGTAACGATGTAAAATACCGTTTTGTTATAGATATGAAGAGTTTGAAATAAGAGTATAGAAGTACAACTTTAAAGATTAATAGTAACATCTAAATTAAAAATGATGATAAAACCAAGAGAGAAAACACCAGATTTAAATATACAATTAGTAAATGATACCACTTGGAAGTTAAGCGAGTAATCGCCGAAAAACTTTACAATGCTTCTTTTTTATAGAGGAAACCATTGCCCGGTGTGTAAAAAGCAATTAGAAGAACTGCAATCGTGATTAAGTAAATTTACAGAACGTAGCATTAATGTCATTGCGATAAGTTCTGATACCGAAGAGGTAGCGAAACAAACCCATAAAGAATGGGATATTAAAGATATTCCTTTAGGTTTTGGTTTTCCAATCGAAGAGGCCAGAAAATGGGGACTGTTTATTTCTAAGGGGATAAAAAAAGAACCAGAGCACTTTACAGAACCTGGCTTATTTATTTTAACGCCAGAGTCTACGGTGTATTGGGAGTCTATTCAATCCATGCCCTTTGGCCGCCCTGAATTTAAAGACGTTTTAAACGGTATTGATTATATTCTAAAAGCAGATTATCCGGCTAGAGGGGAGTCTTAAATTGCTTCAAGTTTAGTAGAAACAATAAATTATTAACTTAAATATAAAAACGATGAAAATAGGAATTATTGGAAGTGGGAACATTGGAGGGAATTTAGGTAAACACTGGGCCAAAGGTGGCCACCAAGTACTCTTTAGTTCTAGACATCCCGAAGAATTAAAAGATTTAGCTCGCGAAGCAGGAAATAATGCACAAGCGGTAAGTGTAGAAAAAGCATTTGAGGCAAACGCCGATGTGTATTTACTAGCAACGCCATTTAAAGCAATCGATAAATTGGCAGAGTTGTATGCCGGAGAATACGGTAATAAAGTGATTATTGATGCGACAAACCCTTACCCAGAACGCGATGGAGAAATGGCGCAAGACGTGAGAGATAGTAATAGAAATGCGTCAGAATACACGGCGATGAAATTTGGTACGGCGAAAACCGCTAAAGCTTTTAATAGTATAAAAGCCGAACATTTACGCGATTACGCGTGGCGTACTCAAGATAAAATTGCAATTCCATTTGCCGCTCAAGATGAAGATAGTCGAGCGAAAACCCAGCAATTAATTGAAGATATCGGTTTCGATGCCGTTTATATAGGAGATTTACAGCAGACAAAAATTATGGATCCCGAACAGAAAATTTATGGTAAATCGGTTGGAAGACAGGAGTTAGAGCAACTTATTAAGTCTTAATTAATTTTTATAATAAATATTACAAAGCAGCCTTCAATTTATGAAGGCTGCTTTTTTTGTTTTAATATTTAATGCTGTGCGCTGTTTGGCAACTCAAATTAATGCAATTACTGTCTGTGGTCTCTATTGCGTTCTAAATTTTCATTGCCATTTCCTCGTTGAGAATACAATTGGTTTTCTTGATTTTTTAAAGATGAATTTAATTTAACTTTTGGAAATTTCCTACCGGGTACATCTAAATTATTACCCGTAAAAACGACCTCTCTACATCTGTTTTTAAGCAGTTTAAGAGCGCACATTTTCATTTCTTGCGCTTAAAGCGTGTTTGTAATCTCCAGTAATTTTCGGATTGTATTTTTCTTCTTTTTTATCCTTCTTCAGAATCATCACGTTTTAGGTTCGTTTTTTTTCATAGACACTTCAAAATTTTTCTAAAACGACCTTTGCTCTTTTTCATAAAAAAAGTAATCCATTTAGAAACTGCTATGTTAATTATTTCTGAAATTCAACTCTATTATGACTCTTTTTATTTTAGGGCTTTTTAGCTGGAAGAGTTATCATAAGATATTCTTAAACCCATTGGTAATGAGTAAGATGTTAGTTAACTTTAAATGATTCAATGAAGGTGTGCTAATACTTTAAATCTGAAATTAAAATGAGTAACATCTATTTAATTCGGATATTTAATTCGGACAAAAATTGAATCAGGATAATTCATAAATTAATTTAAAGAGAACAACATGAGTACTGAGAAAAATGATAAAGGATTTGAAACTATTAATCCAACAACAGAAGAAACGCTAGCGCAATACAATTATATGTCGAAGGATGAAGCTATCGAAGCTGTAGAAAAGTGTCATAAAGCGTTTACTAATTGGAAAATAAAAAGCCTAGATGAGCGCGCGAAAATTATAAAAGCAATAGGTAAAGCGTTACAAGATAATAAAGAGGAATTATCACAATTAATGACTTCAGAAATGGGGAAATTATTGAAGCATAGTTACCAAGAAATTGATTTAAGTGCGGGTATTTGCGAATTTACGGCAACCGATGGTAAAAAGCAGTTAGAAGATGAAGTAAGAGAAATGCCAGATGGCGGAAAGGGAATTATTCAACAAGCACCAATAGGTGTTTTATATGGTATTCAACCTTGGAATTTTCCAACTTATCAAGTAATACGTTACGCAATCACCAATTTAATGGCGGGTAATGGTGTATTATTAAAACACGCAAAAAACGTTACTGGAAGCGCATTAAAATTAAAGAAAATATTTGAAGACGCCGGTCTGCCAAAAGATGTATTTACAGTCTTAGTTATTAGTCACGAGGTTTCAGATGCTATTATAGCACACGATTTAGTGCGAGCGGTAACTTTAACAGGAAGCTCGGAAGCAGGGAAATACGTCGCTAAAAAATCGGCTGAAGTATTAAAGAAAACAGTGCTAGAATTAGGGAGCAACGATGCCTACTTGGTACTAGACGACGCGGATATTGACTTGGCTGTAAAAACCTGTGTAATGGCACGAACATATAACAACGGAGAAACTTGTGTCGCAGCAAAACGTTTTGTTGTGGTAGATTCGGTTTACGATGACTTTAAAACGGCTTTTGTAAAAGCAATGGAAAATTTAAAATTTGGAGATCCTACCGATAAAGCGTCAAAAATAGGACCAATGGCTAGAGAAGATTTACGCGATAAATTACACGAACAAGTACAAGAAAGCATAAAACAAGGTTCTAAATTAGCTTGCGGTGGAGAAGTGCCCAAACAAAAAGGATATTTCTATCCAGCGACTGTTTTAGAAGATGTAAAACCCGGACAAGTCGCTTATAGCGATGAGCTTTTTGGACCTGTAGCTGCTTTAATCAGAGCTAAAGACAATGAAGATGCTATGCGCATAGCAAATGACAGTAAGTTTGGATTAGGTGGAGGAATCTTTAGTAAAGATGAAGAAACATCGATTGCGTTAGCTAAAAATCATTTTGATACGGGAATGGTAAATATTAATTGCTATGGATTAGCGCATCCAAACCTTCCGTTTGGAGGTGTAAAACAATCGGGTTATGGTAGAGAACACGGTGGTTTTGGAATTCGAGAATTTGTAAATACCAAAGCGATTTATATAGCTAATAATAAGAAATAATTTATAAATACTAAATAGAATTTTAAACACAAGAAAGCCTGTAAACAATTTGTTTACAGGCTTTTTTTAAGCGTTGAAATTAGTGGTTATTTCAACTATTTTAAAGCATCCAAAAGTTTATCAGCTACCAACTCTGAAGACGCTGGGTTTTGCCCGGTAATTAAATTACCGTCTTGAATTGCGTAAGCCGCCCAATCTTGTTTCTTAGAATAAATACCGCCATTTTCACTGAGCATATCTTCAACTAAAAACGGTACGACCTCCGTTAATTGCACTGCTGCTTCCTCAGAATTTGTAAATCCTGTTACTTTTTTACCTTTTACTAACGGCTGTCCATCGGTACCTTTTACGCTTTTTAAGGCCGCTGGCGCGTGACAAACAAAAGCAATCGGTTTTTGTTGCGCATTAAACGCTTCAATTAAAGCAATCGAAGTCTTGTCATTTGCTAAATCCCATAACGGCCCGTGACCACCTGGATAAAATACGGCATCGAAATCTTTAGCATCAATAGTACTTAACACTTTTGTGTTTTTAATCTTATCTTGAGCTGTAGCATCCTTTTTATAACGCTCTGTAGCTTCTGTGCTTGCATCTGGTGTATCACTACTCGGGTCTATTGGTGCAGCGCCCCCTTTTGGTGTCGCTAGAGTAATGGTTGCTCCTTTGTCTAATAAACTGTAATACGGATTTGCAAATTCTTCAATCCAAAATCCTGTTTTCTTTCCTGTGTCTCCTAATTTATCGTGAGACGTTAATACAAATAGTATATTCATTTTCTGTTCTGTTTTGGTTTCTATGTTGTCTTCTAAAACGGTTTCAGAAGGTGTTGTGTTACTTTTATTATTGCAACTTGACGCCATAATAAGAGTTAACGCTAGTGATACTGTGTGAATAATTTTCATAATTAATATGCCATTTTTACAATGTTTTCAGCATCTTTTGGTGTTAGAGACTTGTGTTCTCCTATACCTGTCCAACCACGATTAGTGAAACGTTTTGAAATTTCTTGAGCTGTTCCTTCGTAATCTTTAATATACTCAGATAATTTTGTGTCAATTCCCAATTGATGGAAAAAAGCTTCCGTTTTTGCAATCGCTGCTTTAGCTTTTTCGTCTTGCGTCCCTTCAGTTATATTCCAAACGCGTTCTCCATATTGCGCTAATTTTTCTTTTTTAGCTTCAAAATTATAAATATAATGACTCGGCATTACAATGGCTAACGTTCTCGCATGATCGATACCAAATAATGCAGTCAGTTCGTGCCCCATCATGTGCACTGCCCAATCGCCAGGAACACCTTGTTGTATTAAACCGTTTAAAGCCATTGTACAACTCCACATAAAGTTCGACGCTGCCTCATGATCTGTAGGATCTTCCATAACTTTTGGAGCAATTTCTATTAAAGTTTGTAAAATACTTTCGGCAAAACGGTCTTGTAATAAACCGCCCACAGGATAGGTCATGTATTGTTCTAAAACGTGTGTAAAGGCATCCGTTAAACCATTGGCTAATTGACGTTCTGGAATAGAAGTAATCACTTTAGGGTCTAAAATTGAAAACTCAGGGAATAATCCAGGTCCGCCCATTGACAGTTTCTCTTTCGTTTCTTTTCTAGTAATTACAGCGCCAGAATTCATTTCGGAACCTGTAGCTGGCAAGGTTAAAACCGTTCCAAAAGGCATTCCTTTTTGCGTGCGAATACTATTCTTTAAAATATCCCAAGGCGTGTCTCCGTCGTAAACCGCAGCAGCCGATAAAAATTTTGTACCATCGATTACAGATCCACCACCAACTGCTAATAAGTAGGTGATATTTTCGTTTTTAATTACGTTTAGCGCCTCCATTAACACAGCGTATTCAGGGTTTGCAGGAATACCTCCAAACTCAATAACTTCAACATTTTTTAAGGCTGTTTTTACTTGCTCATAGATACCATTTTTCTTAATACTCCCACCGCCGTAAAGTAGTAACACTTTGGCGTTTTTAGGTATTTCGTTCGTCAGTTTTTCTATGGTGTCCTTACCAAATATGATTTTAGTAGGGTTTTTATATTCAAAATTATTCATTGTTTTTATTTTTAAATTTTAACTATCATTTTACCTTTGTTCTTTCCTTCGAATAAATCGATAAAAGCAGTGGGGATATTTTCAAATCCGTTAACCACGGTTTCTGTGTATGCTAATTTATCTTCTGCTAACCACGTAGATAATTCTTTCATTGCCTCTGGAAATTTATCAGCATAATTAGAAACAATAAAACCTTGCATTAAAGCACTGTTTTTAATTAAAAAGGGTTGCACGCTAACACTTTGGGGTAATTCTATACTGTTATATAGAGAAATTGCACCGCAAATAATTAGTCTAGCAAATTTGTTGATATTGAATAGAACAGCATCAGATATTGAACCCCCCACATTATCAAAATAAATATCTACACCGTTTGGCGCAGCTTTCGCTATCGCTGCTTTAATGTCTTTACTGGTGTTGTAATTGATACCTGCATCAAACCCAAATTTTGTTTTTAGCATTTCAATTTTTTCATCCGTTCCTGCAATACCAATTACTGTGAGTCCTAAGAGTTTTCCTATTTGCCCTACAACACTACCAACGGCTCCAGCAGCTCCAGAAACAACAAGTGTTTCTCCTGCTTTCGGTTTTCCTATTTGTGTTAATCCTAAATATGCTGTTAATCCTGTCATTCCTAGAATTCCTAAATAGGCGCTTAAAGGTGCTTTGTTTTCATCTACTTTTAAAAGGCCTTCGCCGTTAGAAACTTGCTTCGTTTTCCAATCTAACATTCCGGATACGAATTCTCCTCCTTTGAATTTTTCGTTTTCAGACTCAAGTACTTTGGCGATAACACCCGAATGCACGGGTTTGTTTAATTCAAAAGAAGGAATGTAAGATTTGGCGTCGCTCATTCTTCCTCTTAAATAAGGATCTACGGAAACATAAACGGTTTCTAAAAGTATTTCTCCTTTTTTAATCGTGATATCCGATTCATCTGTTAAAAACTCAAAATCTGAAACTGTAGGTTTGCCTTCAGGTCTATCTTTTAATACTATTGTTTGAATCATAATGCTGTATTTTAATCAATTACTGTTACTAAATCTTCGGTGCTTTTTCTTACTTTAACTAGGTTCGCTAACCAATCGTCCTCTGTCTTTCTATAGCCTAATGGTAATAAAACAGCGCTACGTAATCCTTTTTCTCGTAAGCCTAAAATAGCGTCTACGGCCTCTGGATCGAATCCTTCAATAGGAGTGGCATCAACTTCTTCGAATGCTGCAGCTGTGATTGCTTGAGAAAAAGCAATGTAGGCTTGTTTTGCCGCGTGATTAAAGTTAACCTCAGCGTCTTGTTGCGGATAAGAGCTTAATAACATTTGGCGGTAATTTTCCCAACCTTCGTTTTTAAAACCGCGTACCTCGTTTGTTAAATCGAACATATAGTTAATACGATCTTCGGTATAGGTATCCCAAGCCGCGAAAACGAGTAGGTGAGAGCAATCTGTAATAACCGACTGATTCCAGGCTATGGGTCTTATTTTTTCTTTAATCTCTTGATTTTTTATAACGAATATCTCGAAAGGTTGCAAACCGCTTGAGGTTGGAGCTAAGCGAGCCGCTTCGATAATGCGGTCTATTTTTTCTTGATCTACTTTTTCGCCGTTCATTGCTTTCGCAGCGTATCTCCAGTTTAATTTATCTAATAACTCCATAGTTTTACTTATTTGCTAATTCTTGAATTGTTTGCGGCGGTATTATAGTGACACCTATATTTGAGTGTTTTGAAGTGTTTAAAAGTGCTTGCGCAATACGCTCTGCGTGAATGATTTTATATTTTTTTAAGTTCCCAATAAATAGAGGTTGAATAGCTTTTAGGATAAATAAACCTATATTTTCTAAAAAACGCTTTTCATTCCTAGGTCCGTCAATAAGTGATGGTCTAAAAATATAAGTCTGGCGAAGATTTTGTGTGATGACAACGGCTTCCATTTCACCTTTTGTTTTATTGTAAAAAACACTGCTATTTTTGTCGGCACCCAGTGCAGATATTACCATAAACGCTGGGATGTTATTTGATTTACATAATTTCGCTGCCGCTACTGGAATACCATAATCTATAGCTTTATATAGTGCTTTGTCTGGTGTCTTACTTGCTGTTGTGCCAATGCAACAAAAGACGACGTCTGCAGTAAAATCGGCTTTAAAATCTTCTAATTTTAAAAGATCACCAATGTATTGCTCCACGTAGGTTGGCAAGCCTTCAATTTTTGAACGCGAGAACAGTTTAATTTTATTAAACGCGCCATCTTTAATAATTTTTTCAAGCAGATAAGAACCCGTAAGTCCCGAAGCCCCTAAAATAATAGCTGTTTTTTTCATAATTAATTGACTTTTTTTATGCTATTCCAAGCTGCTTGAAAGGCCTCTTCAATATGCGATTTCTCTATTTTAAAAACGCCACGTTGTTGCATTATCATTAAAAATGACAACGGATTAATCGTGTAGGCATATAATAAGAAGTCCGAAACAGGATTAATAACACCTTCCGTTTTACCACGTTGCCACAAGTCGAGTAAGGGTTTAAGGTGACTAATACCTTCCTGGCGACTTGTTTCGTCTATAATTGGAGCGTTGTCGCATTGGGCTAAAAACAACGACTCGCGACATTGATTGAGTTTAAAATCAGCGATGCGTTTCCAAATCAATTCGAAACCTTCGGCCACAGGCATTGTTGGTGAATAGGTTTTAAAAGCATAGTCTGTAAATGTTGCTTTAACCTCTACATATACCTTATTTACCAAATCTTGCTTGTTATCAAAATACAAATAAATGGTGGCAGGAGACACGCTTGCTAGTTTTGCTATTTTAGAAATTGGCGTAGCGTGGAACCCGTGGTTGTTAACCAAATCGATTGTAGCTTGCACTAATGCGTCCCTTTTTTCAATGCTTTTTTGCAGTTTAGCCATATTGTTTTCTCTAATAGAGTACAAATATATATAAAAAATGAACGTTCATTCTTTTTTTAGACTGGTTTAATATTTAATTAACATTATTGCACCTAATCACATTATAATGAATAGAATAGTAGAGGAATGTCTCAGCTGTATTTAGACCGTAAAGAATAAGTAACTATTGAACTACCTTAAAATGGAAAGACATACAATAAATGAAACTGAAGCTATTCCGCAGAACAGAAAGTAATCAAAAGTAAAAAAGTTTATGGAGAATATTACATTGCATTATTCCCTTTTTAAGCCTATAAACAATGCTGTCGACACAAAAAGTAAAAGTAGGTACCAGGTATTAGAGAGTAAACCGAGGTAGCCTATTTTTCCGTTAGCGAAACTCAAAATCATTAATACTTGAGCGCCGTATGGCAAAATACCCTGACTAATACATGCAAAAACATCTAGAATGGATGCTGTTTTTTTGTTATCTAAGTCGTATTCGTCATTAATTGATTTTGCTATAGATCCAGAAATAATAATAGCAACCGTATTATTTGCGATAGCGACATTAATACTCGAGACTAACGCGGCAATTCCGAACTGCGCTGTTTTCTTATTTTTTATTAGGGTTTTTATTTTCTGCAAAATAAACGCAATGCCACCATTTTTAGCAACTAAAGCTGCTAAACCACCGGTTAATAGCGAGAGTAGGAATATTTCGGTCATATTGGTAAAGCCTGAGTAGGCGATACGCGTAAATTCGATAATTGAAAAATCGTTATAATACAGTCCTAAAACCCCCGCGGAGAGTACACCTAAAACTAAAGTTACGAATACATTGATACCGATAAGAGATAAAATTATAACAATTAAATACGGGGCTATCTTAAGTATGGAATAGGTGTAATCTAAAGTTTCCGGTGTATTTGTCCCTAGACTTAAGCCTTGATAAATAAGAATCCCGATTGTAAAAATAGCAGCTGGTAAAGCTATTTTAATATTTTCTTTAAACTTATCACTCATTTTAACCCCCAAAGACTGTGTGGCAGCTATTGTGGTATCGGAGATTACCGATAAATTATCGCCAAACATAGCCCCCCCCAATAGAGCACCACATAAAATACCCAAAGACAGATCCCCTTTATCTGTAAACCCAATAACAATAGGGGCTAAAGCTACAATAGCACCAACGGAAGTTCCTGTAGAAACCGACAAAAAAGCGGCAATAATAAAGACGCCAAAATAAATATATTGAATGTTTATAACATCTAACCCTAAGTTAACAATGGTATCTACACTTCCGGTGGCTTTGGTTACTGCAGCAAAAGCGCCTGCTAGTAAATAGATTAAACACATCGTTAGTATTTTATCGTCTCCACAACCTTTTAAAAGCGTACCGATTTTTGAATTTACAGACTGTTTAAATATAAGGAATGCTGCAAGAATTCCTGCAATTACGGCTATAGGAGCGGGTAGTGCATAGAAATCATTTTGAATGAGCCCGACACTTAAAAAAGTGATGATAAATACAAAAAAAGGTAGTAACGCCTTAAAGCTTGGGGTAATAGATTTAATCTGAGTCATTAGTCTGTTGTTGCAGAATCGCAATAATAAAATAACAGCAAATAAAGGGGAATTGAGTTAACGTTTTTTCCAAAGTATTTGGCTTATCATTTGTAGCACCTTGCTCGTTACTGCAGGTTGCTATCTCTTTTTGAGATTCTTGATAATTAAGTGCACAAAACTAAATCATTTTTGATTACTAAAACTTAAAGCTTTGTTATTTTTTAGAAAGATTTTAAACGTGTAACTGAAATTTGAGAGCTTAAAACAGTTATAAACACAGGCAATCATCAAATAAAATAAAAATATAAAAGTGTACTGTTTCGGGTGAATTTATAATAATGAATTGATTTTCAGTCAGTAATAGCATTAGGGTGAAGAAAACTTGAAGAGGGGTTAAAGTTGAAAAAAAATAATTTACGACCATTGAAACTAGAGCTATTCCGCAGAAAACAATAGAAAAAGAAACAGTATTGTCTCATAAAAGACGCAAGACTAAATTTTAACTATTTAAAAAACGAATCTGTTTTTAATCGTGTCATTAATATAAAAGTAAAAAAAAAGAGGTCGACATAACTATGTCGACCTCTTAAAAAACTCTTTAATTGTTAAAAACTATTCTATATTTTTTCTTCGGAAATTGTATAAGGTTTCATCAATCGTGAACCAACAGAAATAGAAGATTCCGGCAGAGAAAATGATATCACCAATCATACGCATCCATTTAAGGGTTTGAACCACTGGAGAATAGAGTAATTCGGCTTCTCTAGCATACGAGTATCCTTTGGTGATAGACGTATACGCCTGAATGATTCCTATGGGTAAT
The DNA here is from genome assembly GCF_008086175.1 of Bizionia saleffrena. Lineage (GTDB taxonomy): Bacteria > Bacteroidota > Bacteroidia > Flavobacteriales > Flavobacteriaceae > Bizionia > Bizionia saleffrena. The sequence goes on along the minus strand of NZ_VSKM01000004.1, from coordinate 154,824 downwards.
AAACTAAACAAAACCATTGCTGTCAACCCGATATTTAGTAACCAAAAGGCACGCTTAAGTTTAGTGTTTTGCCACACGCGATCTGAATAAAAACGAAGACAGATAATAATGAAACCCATTCCTAACATTCCGTACACCCCGAATAAAGCGGTGTGAGCGTGCACTGCAGTAGTATTTAAACCTTGAATATAGTACAATGCAATTGGCGGATTAATTAAAAAACCGAATACACCAGCCCCGATGAAATTCCAGAATGCTACAGCGATAAAGAAAAATATGGGCCATTTGTATTTCTGAATCCAATCTTTACTTTTTAATAAATTCCAATTTTCTCTAATTTCGAAGCCCATTAAAGTTAATGGTACCACTTCCAAAGCACTAAATGTGGCTCCTAAAGCGATGGCTTGTACAGGAGTTCCTGAATAGTATAAATGGTGTAGTGTTCCTATAATTCCACCTGCTAAAAATATCGCTGCCGATGCTACCGATACGCGACCAGCAGTTTTAGGGGAAATAACTTTCATTCTAGAAAAAATAAAAGCGATAACTACCGTCGCAAAAACTTCGAAGAAACCTTCTACCCATAAGTGAACTAGCCACCATCTCCAGTAATTAATAACGGGTAAACTACTGTTTTCGCCATACATTAAGCCGGAGAAAAAGAACATACCAATCGCCATAACAGAGATTAATAAAATGATAATTAAGTGCTTGGACTCGTCATTTTTTCTAATAGCAAATATTAGGTGTCTGCTGACCATAATAACCCATAAAACGAGGCCTATTGCTAGAAATATTTGCCAAAAACGTCCTAAATCCATATACTCATATCCTTGGTGACCAAAGAAAAAGTTGGTCGTTAAATCTAAGAATTGGTGTACACCAAGCCATTCGCCAAGCATAGAGCCTAAAACGATAATTATTAAGGCAATAAACAGGAAGTTAATACCAAATACTTGGTATTTCATTTCTTTACCAGAAATCATAGGAGCTAAAAATAATCCTGTCGCTAACCATGTTGCGGCAATCCAAAAAATAGCTAATTGTGTGTGCCATGTACGTGTGATTGAATAGGGCAAAATACTAGATAAGTCGAAACCAAAAAACGCCTGACCTTCAACGGTGTAATGCACGGTTATAATACCTAAGACAACTTGTAAAGCGATAAGTAAAGAAATAACAATAAAGTACTTTAATACTGCTTTTTGAGACGATACCAATTGCAATTTCGCTAAGGGATCGCTATTTGGTTTTTCTAAAACTTCACCTTTTTCATGGTTTCTTAAATAATAGTAGGTCAACATCCCAATAAATAGTAACAATAAAACGATAGATAATCCAGACCAGATTAACGAATCGTCTGTAATTAGGTTATCAATTAACGGTTCGTGTGGCCAGTTAGACGTATACGTATAATCCTTTTCTGGTCGGTTTGTACTTGCCGCCCAAGAGGTCCAAAATAAGAATGCATTTAGTTGTTCAAGCTTCACTTTGTCGGTTAATGCGCCTTTTGGAATGGCGTATTGTTCGTGACCATCAGAAAAAATAGAACTATAATGTTTTATGTTTGCTGAAATCGCATCCCAACGAATTTGCGAAATGGTAATGGTTTTAGTGTCGGCATTAAACGTATTAGTTTTAATGTCTTTAATTAAGCGGGCTTTAATGGCCGCTTTTTTCTCGACATCTAAATCGTTGTAAGCAGTATTAAAATCGGTTTGCGCCCAATGCTCTAGCATATAAACGGCTTCTTTATGTATCCAATCGGCTGTCCAGTCTGGAGCAACGTAACTTCCGTGTCCCCAAATAGAGCCCACTTCCATACCACCGATCGATTCCCATACATTCTGTCCGATTTGTATATCGGCTTTGGTGTAAACGCGTTCGTTAGTTTCTTTAATTATTACTTGTTCTGGAATGGGAGGTTGTGTTTGGTACACCTCGGTACCAATCCATATTAATACTATAAATGACAGTACGACAACGCTTATAAAAGCGATCCATATTTTTCTCATGGTTTTTTATATTTAGTTTTTTTGGGGGGTAGTTAGTTTACAACACTTTTTACGCGATCTACGCTGTCATTTTTAGACAAGGATAGGCGTATAATACAATCTTCAGTGCAGTTTAAATCGTGAGGTACATTAGCTTCTAGGGCAATTAAATCTCCTTTTTTAAGTGATAGTTTTTCGCCTTTTACACCGAAGTCTATTGCACCTTGAAAAATGGCGACAACAATAGGTGCGGGCGCTTTGTGCTCTTTCATTGTTTGTCCTTTGCGCATGACGATTCTAATTTCTTTAGAGTGATCGGTGTCGAGAAGCACGCTAATGGCAGGTTTATCAGTGTTGTAGACCAATTGGTCTGTTATTGATGCTGTTTTCATAAATATTGGGATTGAATTATTAATTGTTATATAAAAAGGTCTTTTTATCCTTTATAAGCTTAAATAGGTTATGTTTTTAAGTGGAAGATATCTAATTCCATATCATTCACTAACATTAAAAGCGTCGTGTTTTGCAACATATTTTTAAGTTCTTCTCTTATGGCTACAAACTTAAAGTGTAGTGGGCAAGGTTTCTTATCGTTGCATTGCTTAAGTCCTAAACCGCAACCGGTGTAAATAGAATCGCCGTCTAAAACCTCTACTATAGCACTTAAATTTAATGTTTTCATTGCTTCAGTTTCGATAAAAAATCCACCGTGTGGCCCTTTAATAGAGTTCACTATATTGTTTTTAGTTAGCTGTTGTAATATTTTAGCTGTAAAAGCTTGTGGAGAATCTATAGCTTCAGAAATAGTAGTTAAACTCACTTTTGTTCCTAAATGCGATTGCTGGCCTATAAAAATAGTCGCTCGCAGTCCGTATTCACAAGATTTTGAAAACATAATTATTATTTAGACTGCAAAAGTAAATCAAAAAACATAAAAGACAATGATATCTTTTATTATTTTTAGTAAAAAGGGCATAAAATTTTAATAATTAAACTCCTTCATAATTTAAAGTGTTTTTAAGTTGTCATTTAGCACTGTTTCCTATAGTTTTGATATCAGTAAGACGTACCTTCTGGTATTGTTATTAGTTTTAAGAAATACAACCTATGATTAACGAAACCCAAATAAAATGTCCAAATTGTGGCACCTCGATAGATGTTCAAGATATTTTATCGCACCAATTAGAAGAAGAAATAAAACAAAAATACCAATCTGAAATTGCTTTAGAAAAAAAGAAGTACGAAGCGCAAGAGGTAAAGCTGAAGGAAGAAAAACTACGTTTCGAGCAAAAGAAAAAACAAGAAAACGAAATATTTCAAGAGCGTTTAGAACTTCAGATGAAGGAAAGAAGCAAAATTCTTGAACACAAGATAAAGTCTAAATTAACTGAAGAACAATCTGAGCAATTTAAAGCTCTTCAAACGGAATTAAACGAAAAATCTGAGCAGGTAAAAGAGTTAAATAGATCGAAAGCCGAAATTGAAAAATTAAAACGTGAAAAAGGCGAATTAAAAGAAGCAGCGGAAGCGGAAGCGCAGAAAAACCTCAATGCCACTTTAATTTCTGAAAAGGAAAAAATAAGAAAAGCCGAAGAAGACAAAAACGAATTGCGTTTTAAAGAAATGCAAAAGCAGTTGGAAGATCAAAAAAAACTGACTGAAGAAATGAAGCGCAAGCAGGAGCAAGGCTCGATGCAGTTGCAAGGGGAGGTTCAGGAATTAGCAATTGAAGAGTGGTTAGCGGCAAGATTTCCTTTAGATACAATTGAGGAGATTAAAAAAGGAGCACGTGGCGGCGATTGTATACAGATTGTAAATACGCGCACCGAGCAAAACTGCGGTAAAATTTATTACGAAAGTAAGCGCACAAAGGATTTTCAGCCGACTTGGATTGAAAAATTCAAAAATGATATTCGAGAAAAAGGGGCGAATATTGGTGTATTAGTTACTGAAGTAATGCCGTCGGATATGGACCGAATGGGATTAAGAGATGGTATTTGGATTTGTAATTACGATGAGTTTAAAGGTCTTTGTAACGTGTTACGCGAATCGATTGTAAAAGTTAATTTGGCAATTAGCAGTCAGGAAAATAAAGGTGATAAAATGCATATGCTGTACGATTATTTAACCAGCAATCAGTTTAAAATGCAAATTGAAGCGATTGTTGAAGGATTTACATCGATGAAAACGGCTCTAGATAAAGAAAAACGCGCGATGGGGCGTCTTTGGAAAGAACGCGAAAAGCAAATTGAAAAAGTCACGGCTAACACCATCGATATGCACGCGTCTATAAAAGGTATTGCCGGAAGCGCCGTGGGTACTATTAAATCGTTGGAATTGTATGACGAGACTTTAGAGTTAGACACTTAGTAGTAGGTAGTTTAAGACAAAAAGAATGTTTAGTTAGAATACACTTTAACTAAGATTTATAGCTAATTCAGGAGCTAATTGAACTTGATGTAGTATTTTTATTTTCGTGTTTAATAAAAAAGTAGAACAAAATGAAACTATTTAAATCTTCCATTCTGGTTATTGTGTTTTTAGCGGTGACCAATTTCTCTTGTGCGCAACAAAAGCAATACCAATTATCAACTCATATATTAGACGTTTCAGAAGGACTTCCGGCAGCCAATGTTTCTATTAAGTTAGAAAAAATGAACACCGAAACAAAAAAATGGGAGTTTATCGGGCAAAAAGAAACTTCAGAAAAAGGTAGAATAAATGATTTCTTGCCTTTAGAAAACGAAAATAATGGTGTATACCGGTTTACTTTTTTAACGGCCGATTACTTTAAAAAAAATGGCAAAGAATCTTTTTATCCGTTTATAGAAGTCGTTTTCGACATTAAGGAAAATACTCATTATCACGTTCCAATTACGTTATCTGCTTATGGGTATTCAACGTACCGCGGAAATTAAATCTTTATAATATATGTTAGATTTATTGATTAAAAACGCAAGAATTGAAGGTTATGAGACGCTGGTTTCTATTGGTGTTACAAACGGAATAATTACTTGTATAGAGGCGATTATTAATAGTGACGCAGAAATAATTTACGATGCTAATGATCATTTTGTGTGTTCTGGTTTTTACGAGAGTCATATTCATTTAGATAAAGCATGTATCTTAGAGCGTTGTACGATTGCGGAAGGGACATTAGCGGAGGCGGTTTCAGAAACTGGAAACGCAAAAAAAGAGTTTACTGAAGAAGATGTCTTTGAAAGAGCGAGTCGCGTGGTTGAAATGGCCATTAAGAAAGGAACGATGGGATTACGAACTTTTGTAGAAACGGACCCAAAAACAGAATTACGTGCTTTTGAAGCTATTAAAAGAGTAAGAAAACGATACGCTTTTGCTATCGATATGGAAATTTGTGCATTTGCACAGGAAGGATTAACCACAGAAAAGCAAACCCAGCGTTTGCTGAGAAAAGCTTTACAAAATGGAGCCGATTTGGTTGGAGGCTGCCCTTATAAAGATGAAAACCCCTATGAACATATTGAAATAATTTTTGATTTAGCGGAAGAATTTGACGTAAATGTCGATTTTCATTTGGATTTCGACTTGGATCCTAACAATTCTAGTATCCCAAAAATAGCTGAAGAAACTAAAAACAGAAACTATGAAGGGCGCGTGTCTATTGGTCACGTTACCAAATTGTCTGCAATGCCCAGAACGCAGCGTCTAGAAATGGCAATGCTTTTAAAAGAGGCTGATATTGCATTAACCGTTTTGCCTGCAACAGATGTTTTTTTAAACGGCCGTGACTACGAATCGTTAATACCACGGGGAATGGTAAATGCAAATGCCTTAAGTGAAAAAGGGATTACCACAACTATTTCTAGCAATAATATCCTTAATGCCTTTACGCCTTATGGTGATGCTTCCCTAGTTAGAATGGCGAATATGTACGCTAATATTGCACAATTGTCTAAAGACTCTGCGATCCAAGAGGTGTATAATATGATCACTAAAAACGCTGCAAAATTACTTTCAAAACAAACTGAAATTAAATTAGGCTCACCAGCGAATTTTGTTGTTTTAGAAGCTGTAACCGCTATTGATGTTATTCGTACGATTGCGCAACCTTTAGCGGGTTTTAAAAATGGTATCCAAACATTTTCTAACACCCAAGCCACAATTAATTTTCCTTAATTATGAAAACTGAAGAGACAGACACTATTTCCGAATTATCCTTTAAAGACTATAAGTATTTAGAGATTTGTGTAGCACTTGCCGAAGACGCTTTAAATGCAGGTGATGAGCCTTTTGGTTCTATTTTGGTAAATGCAAAAAATGAAATCATTGCCACAGCAAGAAATAAAGTTAATGCTGAAAATGTATTGTCACACCCTGAAATAGAATTAGCATATTGGGCGTTAGAAAACTTGAGTACGGAAGAGCGTAAAAGCACGACGATGTACACCACTGGAGAACATTGCCCCATGTGTGCGGCTGCGCATGGCTGGGCGGAAATAGGTCCATTGGTTTACCTTAGTTCAGCAGAACAATTAGGAGAGTGGTTACAAGAATTTGGAGCCAATGAAGCGCCAATTCACTTTGTGGCAAGTCGAGAAATTATAAAACACATAGACATTAAGGGGCCAGGGAGTGGTGTTGTGTTAGAAGCTATTAAGGCATTGCATAAACGCTATAATAGTGAATAGAAAACAGGCACTATCTTTAAAAGTCTGCAACAACTATTATTTATCATTATCTTTAATAAGGCTTTCTAACGCATAGTATAATCTGTTCTGCGCATTATCTTGAGACCCAAAAATAGAACGAAACAGCTCGCCTTTTTTGGAAATTAATAGCCATTGTGGTGTGCCTTCAGCAGTGAACTGATCGTAAACTTTGTGATGCTCGTCTATATAAATAGGAAACGGATTCTCTCCACTTGTAAAAATACTTTTAATTGAAGCTTTGGTTCCTTCTCGGTTTACAAAGTCCGAATGAATGCCCGCCACTTGAATCGAAGGGTATTTCTGTTGAAACTCATACGCCAAAGGAATCGCTCGCCCAGTACAACCCAAACAATCATTATTATAAATAATAAATAGCAACACTTGGTCTTTATATTTGGCCATTAAATCGACAGCAACGCCTTCTAAATCTTTAACTAGTATGGACTTTATAGTGTTAATCATTTTAAGTATTTCGTTTTTTTAATGTTTATAAATTTAGTTTGAAAATGGTAAACTTTTATGTTTTCCCATTGGGAGTGTTTCTATAAGTCATTAAAAATTAAAATTGACATAACTCATTCACTTCAGTTAAAACACGTTTTATTTTATGGTCTGAGATTCCAATAGACTTCATTATCTCCGTTGCCTTAGCTAATTCTTTAACTAACACAATATTTTTTTCTATAAGTTGATGTTTTTCTCTCTTAGTTAAGGTTGTTAAAGTGGTTACAGGGTATAAAGCTAATGTGTCTATATTTGCTTTTAACCCATTATTCTCTGGATAATCCCAACTTAACAAGGTTAATCCCACACATTTTCCATAATTTATCGCATCTGATGTAAATCTAGTATTAGTTACTAGCCACCCTTGTTTTAAATAGGTTTTATTGTTTGAATTTGAATTCCATTGTTCTTGAATATCTAAAAATCTGGAATTAATATATAATGGTATTTTCACATTACTAGCCGCTTTAGCATCAGAATGAAATTTACATTCTATCGCATATACGTTTTCATCTTTCTCGGCCAGTACATCAATTTCGTGAGTTACACATCTACCTTTTATAATAACACCTACTTTGGTTTTATATCCTTTTTCTTTTAACAACGCACCAACTAATCTCTCAAAAGGATAACCTGTTGGGCCTAAATCGAAAATAGCCCGTTTTAAACTGTATCGCGACGCAGAAATTTTGTTGTGTTTTTTTAATAAAACAAAGGCTTTCTTATATATTTCATCAGAAGATATTCCATCGTAAATATCGGTTTTAATTCTATTTATAATAGTGCTAATGGCTGCTTTAGATGCTCCAGTAGATTGGAGTGATTGTTTTAATTTTTCAAATAAAAAAAGTTCTATCTCACCGTTACTTTTCTTAATATAAATTTCTTTTTCCATACTATTTTAGTGTTTAAAATCTTAGAATTTCCGTCATTATACCAAATCGAATAATGGAGAGTTGACGTTCAAAATAAATATTATAATAATCCATTCCGTGATAAAACTGAATAAACAAACCTATATCATCTAAAAATTTTGGATGATAATAAAAAGTAAGACTTGCGTTTACTCTCTCTAAATCTAAAACATCTAAATCATTATAATTATCTAGCATTAATGTCGTTTCAGCCTTCAATGAAAAATTAGCTCTTGCGTTATTTTCTGTATTTAGAGGTAATTTAAACGATGTAAATGAATTATGCCATCTTACGCCACTATATTTGCCTTTCATTTCTTGATTTATCCAGCTTTTTGGATGAATTTCAATGGAACTTTTTATGGTTTTAATGGCTTTAAGCGTTTTACTATATGACGTTTTAAGAACACCAAGTTCAAAAAAATTAGTCGCAAAATTTCCCGACTGTAGGTTTATTGTGTTATCATCATTATAAAAATCACCATCTTGACCGTTGGAGTGATGTGCTATTTTACTAAATAAAATCAAGTAATTAAGTGCTTCCTTTTTATTAGCGAGATAATACAATGAAATCTGCGGAATATAACTTGGTGTACGCACAGGATACGAATTTTCGTTATACATCCTAATGGTAATTTGCGGTGTTAACACCGCCATTAGTTTGGAATCTTTTCGTTCTCTAATAACAAATGACGGATTAACGTTGGCTTCAAACAGTAAAGGTTCAATATTCCCAATATCCGTTGGGAAGGTTATATAGCTATCGGTTTGATTAATTAAAGCTATTTTGAACAAATCAAGCTGTGGCGAGGCATTCACCTCTTTTTGCGAAAAAGCGAAATGCGTAACACATAAATACAAAAATAATATGTAAGATTTTACTTTCATTGTGTATGCCTCATTTCTATTTTGATGGTGCTTTCAAGCTTTTAATCTTTATTCTTCGCGCCACTTACTATTCTTGAAATAATTCCTTTTTGTTCTGTAAATTCTGCTATTAATACACCGGCTAGATGGATTGTTATAAATGCAATTAGGTAGTAAATACCAAGTACGTGGATTTCTTCCATCGGTTTTTTATAGTCCTTTGGACCTAATTCTATAATTAGTCCTGTAATAAGTGAAATGATGACACACACATAAAATAGGATATATGTCCATTTCTGAAATTTCATTTTTGTAGATAGGTTTTTACCAAATGGGTTTTGGAATTTCATAGTTCCAAAGGCGGGAAGTATGAAACGAATACTAAATAATCCGACTAATAGATAACCAATATAAATATGCCAATCCCACATAGGTTGCCTTATCTTTTTTGCTAAAGTAATAAGTTGGTCTTCTGATAGGCTCTGCCCAGTACCAATCAAATAATCCTGAATAATAGCAGCCACGTTATATTTATTCATCCACGTTAGTCGCAAAAAAATCGTAATTAGTAATAGCATAAATGAAACGGCTATCGACCAATGAATAATTCTATATACTTTTGAATACTTTGTGTTTTCCATACTGTTTGTTTTTTTATTCTAATGATTAACTTTGTTTACTAATTATACTTTTGTTTTCGTTTTAAACTGCTATTTTTTATATTGAAAAAGGCCACAAGTGAAAAAGTTAACGTTACCAATATTCTAAAAATCAATGCTTTTACTGTTTTTGTTTCATAAACACCCCCACTGTTAATATAGAACTGCAACACAATGAAAGCAACAATTAAAATAACCAAAGGAGCGATTAACATCGAAAAAGTCCACTTCGCTTTTGTTATAAACCCATAAGCGGAAAATAGGTATAAGATGCTACAAATAAAATTTGCCCAAACTATAAACAAAACGTAGTTTCCTTCTTTGGCTCTAATACCAAACCAATCAAAAATAACAGCGCTACTTAAAAATATAGTAAGCAATGCAAACAGCGCTAAAATAATAGCACTTATAGTGTTTATACTATTTTTAACTTTCATTTGATACCGTTTTATTAGTGAATTCACCCAGCCACCATTTTGGTTTGTCCTGTTTTTTAACTAATCCGAATTTTTTAATGGAATGGGTTTTAATATGTGTAATTAAATCCTCCACAGAATCGGTTACAAAAAGTAGTTCCATATCTTCTGGGCTGATGCTTTCATTTTTTGCCATTACTTGAATATGCTGACACAATTCCTTGTGGTATTCTGAATCGAAAATAACAACTGGAAAATTCTGAATTACTTTCGTTTGAATTAATGTTAGCGCTTCAAACAATTCATCTAAAGTGCCAATTCCTCCCGGCATTACAACAAAAGCATAAGAATATTTTATAAGAATGACTTTGCGTAAAAAGAAATAGGGGATGTTAATCCATTTATGAAGATAAGGATTTGGTTTTTGCTCGAAGGGTAGAATAATATTGCAGCCAACAGAATATCCACCCGCTTCAAAAGCCCCTTTATTGGCAGCTTCCATAATACCCGGGCCACCACCTGTCATTACCGTAAAACCTGTTTTTGCTAAAGAAGCACCAATTTTTTCGGCATTTTTATAATGGTCATAATCTTTTGTAAATCGTGCAGAGCCAAATACAGTAACGCAAGGCCCTATAAAGTGCATTCTTCTAAAGGCTTTTAGAAAACTAAAAAAGACTTTAAAAGCAAAAATAAATTCCCTATAACGAGATAATGGCCCTCTAACAAATAAGGATTCTTCTTTAGACAGTTTTATTCTTTTATCAACGTTCATTTCCTATGTTTTAGTTGGTTTTTTTATAACTCCAGACCGCTAAACCATTCATTACAATTGCGTATAGCACTGTTTTTATTAGCTGGGGAAGAATATCTGTAAATCCAGAACCTTTAAGCATTACCATACGCATCACTTCAACATAATACTTTATGGGATTGAATTCTGTAACCATTTGAGCCCATCCAGGCATACTTTCTATAGGCGTGAACAAACCACTCATTAAAATAAAAATAACAACAAAAAACCAAGCTATAAACATCGCTTGTTGTTGGGTATCTGTAAAATTTGAAATGAATAATCCAATTCCTAAGATTACTAATATATAAATAGAGGTGTATAAATACATAAGTACCAAACTGCCAAGCATAGGCACATTGAATATTAATCTAGCTAATAGTAATCCAACGGTTAATAGACCCATTCCTATTACCCAAAACGGAAAAAGTTTCCCAATTATAAATTGGCTTTTTTTAATTGGAGTTACATTGATTTGCTCTAAAGTCCCTATTTCTTTTTCTCGGACAATATTCATTCCAGACAGAAATAAGGTAATCATAGAAACCAATAACACGAGAATACCAGGTACCATAAATGTTTTATAATTTAAGGTTTCGTTATACCAGAATAAAGGAATAGTGTCAATGTTAATTGGCTGTATTTGTTGATTTGAAAGGGGTAATAAATCAACTTTTAAATGTTGATTAAAGTTTTGTACTATCTCATTTACATATATATTTTCTACACCAGCTGCCGCACCATCTATAGCATTAATAGTAATACCTAAACTATTGTGTTTTTCCTTTTGCAAATCGCGTTCAAAATAGTTTGGAATATCTAAAACAACATCTATTTCTCCTTTTAGCATTGCTGATTTGGCAAATCCTTCAGACGAAAAATCTGTTAATACATCAAAATAGGTCGAAGCATTAAATTTCTCTATTAATGCTCTTGATGTCGTTGTATGGTCGTTATCAATATAACCAAATTTTATGTTTTTTACTTCAAAAGTAGCGGCGTTAGATAAAATAACGAGTTGGAGTAGTGGTAAAACAAAAATGATAGGAAGCATCCCTTTATTTCTAAAGATTTGCTTAAACTCTTTTTGTATGATGTATAGTATTGTTTTCATATTTTTAAAAGAATAAAGGGGTTAAAAAAAGAAAATAGAGCAGAGCATTTAGATGCTTTAGCGCTGTTCTGTCTTTTTTCTAATCTCTATTGTTTATTTCTTACTCTAATCTAATTTTATATTTTTTTACACTTAGTGCAATAAAAAACACCGTCATTCCCAATAATATTAAAGTTTCTTTCCATATAATTTGTAGTCCTACACCTTTAAGCATAATGCCTTTTACAATAATGATAAACCATTTAGCAGGAATAATATTACTGATGACTTGAAGTGGCATTGGCATACTTGAAATTGGAAAAATAAACCCTGATAATAAAATTACGGGAAGCATCAAGCCCATTAAAGAAATCATCATTGCTGTTTGTTGTGTTGCCGAGATGGTTGAAATTAAGATACCTAATGCTAAAGCGCTAATTATAAATAGAACACTTTCAAAACCTAGTAAAATGAAACTTCCTTGCACTGGCATATTAAAGATAAAGATGCTAAGCATAACTATTACAACTGCATTTATTACCGATAAAAATATATAGGGAAATACTTTTCCTATAATAACTTGCAATGGTTTTATTGGCGATACCAAAAGAATTTCCATAGTCCCTAATTCCTTTTCCCTAGTAATGGAAATAGAAGTCATCATAGCAGAAACTAACATAAGTATAATAGTCATTACACCAGGAACAAACATATAAACACCTTTTAATTCTGGATTATAAACCATACGTGTTTTTGGCACAATCTGATAAGTAATAGTAAGGTCTTTGTTTAATTCTTTTTGATACTTTTGAAGAATAGCATTAACATAATTACTTATAGTATTTGCTGTATTTGGGTCTGTAGCATCGGTAATAATCTGAACCGTTGCTTTGTGGTCTTTAATTAGGTTTTTACTAAACTCTTTTTCAAAAGTTAGAACAGCTTTCACTTGTCCTTTTTTAAAAACCGAAGCAATATCAGCTTCACTATTTACCATTTGTTTGATACTGAAATATTTTGAGGCTGAAATTTTATTAATTATTTCGGTAGTAGTGGCATCTTTGGAATGGTCTAAAATAGCAATATCTACATTATTGATTTCGTTGGTAATCGCAAACCCAAATAGCATAATTTGTGCAATCGGCATTCCAAAGAGTATAAACAATGAGCGTTTATCCCTAAAAATGTGGTAGAACTCCTTTTTTACAAAGCCTATAAATCTTTTCATATTTTATTGTCTGCGGATTTCGGTGTTACCCGCAGTTTTTTTTTGTTTATAACCCCTTCTATTTCTTCTAAATCCCTTTTGTTTCCCGCGGATCTCGCAGACTAGCGCAGAATTTTTTGAGAACCACACTTAATAGTGGTGTTTTTCCACGTGCATCATCTAAATCTGTGAGGTGTTTTTCTCATCCACGTGCTAATTTTAAAAACACATCGTTCATATTTTTAGCATTAAATTGTTCTTTAAGCTTCTTAGGTGTATCTAAAGCTTCTATTTTACCATTAACCATTATAGAAACGCGATCGCAATATTCGGCTTCGTCCATATAATGGGTCGTTACAAATACAGTAATACCCTGGTTGGCTGCTTTGTAAATCATTTCCCAAAACTGTCGCCTGGTAATTGGATCTACACCTCCCGTAGGTTCATCTAAAAACACAATTTTAGGATCGTGAAGTAGAGACACAGAAAAAGATAATTTCTGTTTCCAGCCTAATGGTAAAGCCCCAACCAATGTGTTGGCAACTTTTTCAAGCCCTAATTCATTAATTAAAACGGTCGATTTTTCTTTAATCCGTTTTCTAGATAATCCATAAATACCTCCAAAGAATGTTATATTTTCCCTAACGGTTAAATCGTCATATAATGCAAATTTCTGACTCATATAACCAATATTCTTTTTGATATCTTCGGCTTGTGTAAAGACATCAAAACCCGCAACTTTGGCCTTGCCAGACGTAGGGTTAGAAATACCAATTAGCATTTTCATAGCTGTGGTTTTCCCTGCACCATTGGCACCCAAGAATCCAAAAATCTCGCCTTTCTCAACGTCGAATGTAATAGCATTTACCGCAGCAAAATCTCCGAAAAGTTTAGTTAATCCTTCGACTTGTATGACCTTATTGTTTTTTTCCATATTCATTTCCTACGAAAGGGGGGAATCTTAATAATTTATCTCTTTTTTTCTATATCCACAAGTTTTTGAATCCTTGCAGGTTATTTTGCCAATTCCATAAAGGTATCTTCAATAGTGGCTACTGTTTCAGTAATTTCTATATTTGATAGTTGATTTGATTTTAAAAACACCAGTAATTGGTCCGGATTAAAATCTTTACGTTTATCTGTGTAATGTATAAACTCGCCAAAAGGGTATACGCTATGGTTGTATTCATAGTCATTTAAACTTTTAATAAGCTGATACATATTATTGGCACGTACATTATAAATCTGTTTGGGATAGTGTTTTACAATCGCTTCAGGGGTATCAATCTCCAGAATTTGCCCCTCTTGAATCAGTGCAATTCTATCACATAAAGCAGCTTCGTCCATATAAGGTGTAGATACCAAAATAGTGATGTCTTTTTGTTGTAGGCGTTTTAACATTTCCCAGAATTCCTTTCTAGACACAGGATCTACGCCTGTAGTGGGCTCATCTAAAAACAATACTTTAGGTTTATGAATTAATGCACAGCATAACGCCAGTTTTTGTTTCATTCCTCCTGATAATTTCCCTGCTCTTCGATTTTTAAAAGGTTCAATCTGGACATAAATATCTTTTATTAAATCGTAATTTTCTTCAATAGTAGTTCCAAAAATAGTCGCAAAAAAATGCAAGTTTTCTTCAACGGTTAAATCTTGATAGAGTGAAAATTTACCGGGCATATAGCCCACATTGCTTCTAATTTTTTTGTAATCTGTAACCACATCAAAACCTGCGACGGTCGCTGTGCCTTCATTAGCTATTAAAAGTGTTGTTAAAACCCTAAACAACGTTGTTTTACCAGCACCATCTGGACCAATAAGTCCAAAAAGCTCGCTCGGTTTTACATCAAAAGAAATATCCTGCAAGGCTTTTACATTTTTATAAGATTTACTAATATGGTTGACGGAAATGCCCACTTTTTTTTTAATTTTGGATGATTATTTTAGTTTCCATAGTCACTTTAGCTGTAATGGAATTTGAAATTAGGCACGCTTTTTCTGCTTTTTCTACAATACGTTCTGTGCGATCGCGTTTTGACGCGTCTGTAATGACAACCTCTGGGAATAGTAATACTTCGCTTATTACAAGCTTACCATCTACTTTTTCTAGAATACCTTTCGAATTACATTTAAAACTAACGTATTCTAATTTCGAAAAATCAGCAATCGCTAAAAAAGTTGTCATTAAACAACTACTCACAGCTGCCGTAAACAAATGCTCTGGCGACCAAATATTAGGCATACCTCCTGGGAATTCTGGAGGTGTTGCCACTTCTATACATTTTTTATCCTTGGTTTCAGTATTAAGAAGCTCTGGTGAGCATATCAGTCCTTTTCGGTCTTCTGTCCAAGTGATCGTAACGTTATAGCTATGTTGTTCCATAGTGTTTTTTTAATAATTATTGAAAATAGGTGTTATAGGCATTTACATTTTGCTCAATACTGTGTTTTAATTGCGAAGCTTCTTTAGTGGTTTTAGCTTCAGAAAGTGCGTCAATCTTTGCCATTAAAGGCAAAAGCCAAATGTGTAGATTATCGTGAGAAGCACCGGTCATTGTACAATTTTTTACAACGTAATTTTTGTCGTCACTGAGTTGTTTTGCTAATGTTTTATAGTCTTCTAAGGAATTAGTAGATTGTGTTTTAATACTTTCTTTCATTCGCTCTACACCATCATTGGTTTCAAAATTAGCTTGCCATTTATTGCCGTTATTTAACTCAATGTCATTGCTCCAAGCCTCGGCATATGCGTTAGTCATTTCGTGGTCGTTATGGTCGTTTGTCGCTTCAACAGTCTGCTCTATAGCCTCTGTTTTTAGGTTTTCATCAACGGTTTTACTGTCTTTGCAACTAACTATAGCCAATAGACTCATAGTAAAAATAAAATGTTTCATTGTTTTTGATTTTTATTTATTATTAATACTCGCGTTATCTAGCCATAGTTCTGCAGGCATTCCTATTTTTATACTACCATCATTGGCAACATCTATTTTAGCTGCATATACTAAGGCCACGCGTTCTTCTTTAGTTTGAATTATTTTAGGAGTGAATTCTGCTTCCGAAGCAATCCAACTCACAGTTCCTGTGTAGGATTTCATAGCATTTGCCGCATCTATTTTTACAGCAACGTTTGCTCCGATTTTTATAGTGGCTAATTGCGTTTCGCTTATATATACGCGCAATTGCATTGTCTTTAAATTGGCTATTTTATAAAGTGGTTTTCCAAAAGCTGTAATCTCATGCGGCTCGGCGTACTTAGTTAAAACTGTTCCGGCTATTGGGTTGGTAATTTTACTTTTTTGGATTTGATCGTCAATTTGTTTTAACTGAACATCTATAGATTTTAATTCGTTAACAACAGGCGCATTTTGAATTTCTACACTTCTAATCTGGCTTTTAATAACATCCATTTCTCCAGTTACATCATCTAATTGTTTTTGAGTTCCTGCGTTATCTTCAATGAGGTTTTCTGCTCGTTTTTTGTTAGTATTTGCTGTTTTTAACTTAGCATTTAATACATTAATTTGAGACAAAACGCCTTTAGATTTTGAACTAATAACAGCTTTAGAAACTTCTAATTGTTCGCGTTTTAAAGCGAGTGGAATAGTATCAATGTACCCTATAAATTGGCCTTTAGTAAGTTGGTCACCTTCCGTGATATCAAATTGCATCAGTTTCCCGTTGTTTTCGGCAGAAATCGTTATTTCTGTTGCTTCAAAATTACCGTAACCATCCGCCTTCCCATTGTCGTTTCCACAGGACATTAAGCTAGAAATGAGAATGATAAATCCTATATGTTTACTATTTGTTTTCATTTGTTTGTATTTTTATTTCCATCAGGTTTGTTTAATTATTTTATTTTTCTGCGAGATCTGAGTGATCTTAATTTTAGTGTCCTTTTATAACGTTGTAATTTGCTTTTGCCAATTGTAATTGTGTTTTATGCTGAATTAAATTGTTTTCATCTTCGTATAAATTGGTCAACTCTGTGACATAGGCCGAAGAGGTAATCACACCATTTTTAAGTTGTGAATCTGCCGACTTAAGCACTTCTTTTCTAAGGGTAATAATCTCTAGATCTGATACAATAAAACCTTCAATTTTACCGATTTCGTAATCGTATTTATTTAATTCAATACTAGTATTTAAAATGAAGTTTTTAGCTTCTGATTCTATAATCTCGTTATTAATTGCTAAAGATTGTTGCTGCTTTTTATTAGAATTCCAGTCGAAGACATTCCAACTTAATTTAATTCCAACGGTGTAAAATGTTTGAAATGAATTGTCTAGCATATTTAAACCCGGATTTCCATAGCCACCAGTTGCAAAACCAAGTAATTTAGGGGCGTTTTGAGAGGCTATTAATTTTTCAGAATTTTTAATTTCCTCTTTTCTAAATTGAAACCATTCTAACTCTGGTCGCGTAAGATTAGTTTTTAGTTGGGTTTCTAGCAATGGTTTTTTAAATAGAGTAGAACCGGTTAAAGATTTTTTTATGAGTTGTGATAACGTTTCAACTAAAACAGATTTATTGCTTCGTAATTCTTGAAATTGTTGATCAATTTTTAATAATTCAGCTTGTAAAACGTTATCCGAAGAGGGTAAAATTAGTCCATACTGTATTCCAGAACGCACTTCGTGAAGCTTTGCCTGTATTAGTGATTGTTTCGAGTTTAGTAATAACTCAGATTCTTGGGCTAATAATACAGAAAAATAGAGTTGATTAATTTGTTGTTTTAACTGATATAAATGAACTTCAACTTGTTTTTGCTTCGTTTTAAGTTCCGCCGATTTTAATTGCAATGCGGCCTTGGTAATTCCGCCATTATAGATGAGCTGGTTTACAGATAAAGTAGCGCGATATTGGTCTTTATTCAACGCTTCTATTGTCGAATTTGGAATGGGAACTTCAATCACATCCGATTGATAGGTCGCTTGAGCATCAAGATTAATTTGAGGTAATTTTGCTGTAGAAATAACAGCGGCATCTAATTTGCTTTGTGTCTCTAACAGTGCTGTTTGTTGTGCTAAAGGATGATTTTTTATTGCTAATTCATAACATTCTTGAAGTGTAATGGTATGTTGCCCGAAAACAGAAGCAGTAAATAATCCTATTAAAATGATGATGAAACGTTTCATTTTATGTGTTTTTTATTGAATTAATTATAAAATTAGCGACGTCACTTTTACGACTTTCTACGAATGTTTTATACGATTTTTCATCCTTATTTGTAAGCGCTTTGATTAATGGTTTCCCCAAAAAAGGAAAAATATTTAACGCGATAATGTTAACAAACAGTTGGTCGGCATCTATAGGCTTTATAAGTCCTTGATTAATTTCTTCCTGTACATTTATTTTGAATTTTTCTAGATTAGGAAAGCCTGTATTTTCCTTTAATTTTTCAATAAAATCTTCGTTTCTATTTAATTCCTGAATAATAAAATTTGGTAAATAAGGGTGCTTCATCATAAACGTTGTGTAATTTAAAGTGAAGTTCTTAATCTTTTCTTCAATGGAAGCGTCATCGTTTAAAATGGCATTAAGTTGCGGTGCCAATAGTGAAAATGCGTGGTTAAAAACGGCCTCAAAAAGTAATTGTTTACTTCTGTAATAATAATGAAGCATCGCTTTGTTTATTCCAGCATTGTCTGCTATTTCTTGCATACGCGCGCCATTCATACCTTTAGATTGGAATACGCTTTTTGCAGCAATAAGTATTTGCTCTTCTGTATTTTTGTCTTTTGATTTAGCCATTTGCATCTATGCGGTTTAACCATTTGGTTAACAAATATACCTTAAATAATTAAAACGCTGTTATCTTTTCCACTATTTATCTAATTTGTAAAAAAAACAGTCAAAAAAAGTTGACCACTGGCTTATTAAGTATATAATTTAATATTCTGTGTTACCAATACAAACAATAGAGAAATTCACTATATAAATTATATTTAACATATAATACTAATAATAAGCTCATTGGGTATACTATCTTTTATGACTTAAGGGATGGAAAAGAAAATATCTTTAAAAGATTGAATGATAGGTGACATAAGTCACTTTCAAATTGCATAAAAGAGGTTATTTTTGCCTTATGAAGCTTCTTGTCACGATGATATTATCCCTCTTGCTTTTAAACAATAGTTTTAAAACATCTATTGTTTACGGGTGGTATGCTTTAGATATAGAAAGCTTCGTTGAAGAACTTTGCGAAAATAAAGACAGGCCAGAACTAAAATGTAATGGTAAGTGCTATTTAAATGAAATTACAGCAAATAACTCGGCTCAAGAAAAACAAACCTTACCTAATTTAAAGTGGGATCAATTAGTGTTTTGTCAAACAGAACTAACCCTAAACGAAGCACCTTTATATCCCGTTGTAAAGCGAGAGAATTTCCAGTACAACATACTGTATAAATCAACACTTTTCTATTCGATTTTTCATCCCCCACAAGTATAATTACACTTTAATTTTAAGAGTTAGAGGAAAAGCTGTTTGCTATTTTCTCTTTATCACTGTGGAATAATTTTGAAAAATATACAATGAAAATAAAAAGAATAGCGCTTTTATGCGCACTATTACCTGTGTCTTTATTTGCACAAGAATTAACAACAAAAACGCAAGATTCAACTGAAACAAAACCTATAGAATTAAATACAGCTATAGTTACGGGTAGGGGTAATACAGACCCCGTGCTTACCACCGTAAAAACAAATCTTACAAAAAAGGTGGTACAACCTAAAAATGTAGCAGATTTGTTTAAAGATTTTAATGGTTTCTCATTAATTAAGCGTGGAAATTATGCGATAGATCCTTCATTTAGGGCATCTCAATATGAACAATTAAACATTCAATTTGATGGCGGAACAAAAGCGGTGCACGCTTGTCCTAATCGGATGGATCCTATTACTACGCACGTCATTCCGGAAGAGATAGAAAGAATAGAAGTGATTAAAGGGCCTTATACAGTACGCTATGGCGCAACCTTTGGAGGTGTTATTAATTTGGTTACCCAGAAACCTCAGGCCATGGATTCGGGTCTACACGGTAGTGTAAATTCTGGTTACGAATCTAACGGAAATTCGTTAGTGTCCTCAGTCAAGCTTCATCAAATAACCGATACATACGATATTGTTGCAAATGCAGGATATCGCGACTTTGGAAACTATAAGGATGGTGACGGCACAGAAATTCCTTCGGCATTTAGAAGTATAGATTACGGTTTACGACTAGGATACACTATTAAAGACAACCAGAGACTTCAAGCGCATTGGAGACAATCCTTTGGACGTGATGTTTTGCACGCAGGACTGCCTATGGATACTGATGAAGACAATAGCTCTATTTTATCTTTAGATTATAAGCTTTCAGACTTAACTGGTTTTATAAAAGAGGTTAATGCAAAAGCCTATTATTCTTATGTAGACCACATTATGTCTAATACAAACAGGCCTTCCTATAAAATGACAGACGCTGTATCTCAAATTGAAGCCACCACAAAAGGTGGTAAAATAGAATTACAGATGAAACCTACAGAGAAGTGGACGCTTTATAGTGGGGTAGATGCACTGCTTATTTCTAGAGATGGAGGAAGAACGAGACTTATAAAACGAAATGGTATGGGAATGGAATTGCCAGAACCTATTATGTATAATGATAAGGTGTGGCAAGATGCTTCTGTTAATGATTTTGGAGTGTTTGCAGAGAACAAATATGCAATTACAGATAAAACAATGCTTACTGCGGGAGTTAGATATGACCTTGTGGTTTCAGATATTCAAGATCCTGAGATTGATTTTCAAGAGCTTTATTCAAATTTGGAACAGAGAGAAGAGCGTAATATTTCGGCAACAGTATCTGTTAAACACAACATTTCAGACTACGTAAATTTAGAAATAGCTTATGGTCGTGGTGTGCGCTCTGCGAATATGATAGAACGTTACATAAATCACTTTACAGTAGGTCAAGATTCCTATGAGTACGTGGGAAATCCTTACCTCGATGCAGAGGTTAATAACCAGTTTGAAATTGGAATTAAAGGCATAAAGACGTTTACCGAAGGAATTGATGCACTTAGTTATGGATTCTCGGGGTATTATTCGTTGTATGAGAACTATATTGTTCCAGTTATAGATCCTGCTTTAGAACGTAAGTTCATGCCAAATGCGCAACCTCAAGAAGTAAAACGTTTTATAAATTTAGATAACGCTTATAAAATGGGTTTCGAAGCTAACTTAGGACTAAATTTTGCTTCCTATTTTAATCTTAATAGTAGCATCTCTTATGTATATACCAAAAATAAAGACTTAAATGAATCATTACCATTAACGCCTCCATTTATAACGCGGTTTGATTTAGATTTTGAAAAAGATAACTATTGGGCTAATCTTAAGTACACAATTACGTCTGCACAAGATGAGATAGCAACGAGTTTTAATGAACAAGAAACATCGGGTTATGAAACCTTAGACTTTCGTATTGGTTTTAAACCGCTACAAGATTTTACTATAGGACTTGCTATTTTAAATGTATTTGATGAAACGTACAATAATCATTTAAATTTCTCATTTGCAAATCAGGAAGATTTTTCACGAGTTCCTATTAATGATCCTGGTAGAAACTTTTCAGCATTTGTTCAATATGCATTTTAACTTTAAAAAAGCCCTTTTGATATTTTCAAAAGGGCTTTTTAGTATTTTTAAATATGATTGGATCTTAGAAATTATTCTAATTTTATTCTTGAGGAAATCTAGGAGCCTGCTAAGCGAGCTAAAAACACAGTTGTAATAAATCGTTTAATAGTTAATATAGATTACAATTTAGAGAACTTAGGGCGGTGAAACAGAATAGTAAACCTTAAATAATACGTGCTAAAGACGTTTGTTATTTAATTCTATTATGAAACAATTAGAAAAATTTTAAGTAATAAGTTGTCGGGAAACCTGTGCCGTTATCCACACCATTTTTTATTGTGTACTGAAGTAGCAATGATTATGAAAGAACATTAATTTTTATTAGTAAGGAAGCACAATAGCTTGGTGTAGTCGACACTACTTTAGATTGTGATTTCTTATGGTGAATACGCTCTCATTTTTAGCATTAATTTCACAAAACAATAAGAAATAAAATTCAGTTCTTCTCAAAACAATCGACTACTTTTGCTGCTTTCTGCCAACATCTCGTTTTATACCTAATTACTTTTAAATCTTAGTTGTATTAGGGCCTATTGTTTCAAAAACGTATCGTCATTTCTTTTTAAGTTTAATGGCAATTATCTCTTGAGATTTAAAACCGTTTAAAGCAACGAGAAATGGCTGTAAATGACAGTTAACGAACTAATAATTGGATGCACGAACGTCTGTTATGTTTATAAATTATGGAAAAACGAGACGAAAATGGATTGAATAAAGCCTCACGAACGCTATTGCTTTTAGGAATTTTATTCGTAGCTGTAAATTTACGACCTGCACTTTCTAGTATTGGGCCCTTAATTGATATGATTCGTCAAGATATTGGACTTTCTGACACATTACTAGGATTGTTAACAAGCTTGCCTTTAATTGCTTTTGGTGTTGTATCAACTATAACACCGTTGTTTACTAAGCGGTTCGGAATTGGAAACACGCTTTTAGGTGCACTGATTTTATTAACGACTGGTATTATAGTTCGCTCTTTAGGAAGTGTTTTTGAATTGTACTTGGGCACCATTTTATTGGGAATCGCTATAGCCTTTGGAAATGTGTTAATTCCGGCTTTAATTAAAAGAAACTTTCCACACAAAGCTGGATTAGTTACCAGTTTATACTCGGGTATTATGTCTTTGGGTGCTGCTTTTGCGGCCGGATTAAGTATTCCATTGGCAAAAGAGCTTAACTTAGGCTGGAGAGGATCGCTTGCCGTGTGGGCGGTGTTGGCTGTAATGGCTGTAATTATTTGGATTCCTAATATTAAGCGCATTAAGCGCACACCACCACGCAGAAGCTTTAAAGAAGCAATGAAGAAACTAAGTGGTTCGCTATTGGTTTGGAAATTGGCGCTGTATATGGGACTTCAATCTTTAACGTTTTACGTTATTTTAGCGTGGTTACCTGCTATACTTATCGATCGTGGATTTGAGGCATCGTATTCAGGATGGATGCTTTCTTTATCTCAGGCAACCGGTATTATTGGTGCTATTTTTATTCCTATTTGGGCGGGTTCTAGAAAAGATCAGCGCTTAGTTATTACTTTTTTAGTTGGTGTTGAAGTCATTGCCTTAATTGGATTAATGATTCCGGGAGTTGGAATGATTGAACTATGGACAGGGTTGATAGGAATAGCGATTGGTGGAACATTTGGGTTGGCTTTATTGCTTATTGTTTTACGTTCTAAAGATGCTGAAACAGCCGCCGAATTGTCTGGATTTGTCCAATCGATTGGTTATTTTATTGCGGCAGCCGGCCCCTTTATTGTTGGTGTTATTTACGATCTTACCAAAGAGTGGAATTATGCTTTAATCTTATTAATAGTGCTTGCCTTTTTTAAACTTTTAATGGGTGTGGCTGCTGGAAAAAACAGAAGGATTTAATCTTTTAATTTAAAGACTAAATACGCACGGTTATTTTTGATTTTTTTATAGGATCTCTTGGCAAAAATTAACAAACGAAAGCCTTAAATTTGTTGTAATAATTAAGAAGGGGCTTCTGTTTTGGTGTTCTAGTAGTCAAAAAGAGCAGTAATTAATAGATAAAATAGACCTTGGAAGTCTTTTATATTTTTCGATTTAATCGATCTCCACCCTAAATTTTACAACTCATTATATTTTTATGAAAACGCAACATACCGCTTATTCCATTTTAGACCTTGCATTAGTTTCTGAAGGTTATACACTTAAACAAACCTATAACAACGCTCTAAAATTGGCGCAAAATGCAGAAACTTTTGGTTACACGCGCTACTGGTTGGCAGAGCATCATAATGCGCCCAATATAGCAAGTAGTGCCACCTCTGTATTAATTGGTTATGTCGCCCAAGGCACAAAAACACTTCGCATAGGTTCTGGTGGTATTATGCTACCCAATCATTCACCGCTAATTGTTGCGGAGCAATTTGGTACTTTAGGGGCTTTATATCCCAACCGAATTGATTTAGGTCTAGGAAGAGCGTCAGGTACAGACAGGGAAACAGCACAAGCCATTCGCTCCGATTTTATGGAAGCAGCACACTCTTTTCCGAAAGAATTAGATAAGATTCAGCAGTATTTTTCTACTAAAAACGCGAGTTCTAAAGTTCGTGCCACAGTAGCAGAAGGCGTAAACGTACCTGTTTATATTCTAGGATCGAGTACAGATAGTGCACATTTAGCGGCTAAAAAAGGATTACCGTATTCGTTTGCGAGTCATTTTGCAACCACCCATTTGTGGGATGCTATCGCTATTTATCGTAAAGAGTTCAAGCCGTCAGCCGATTTAGAAACACCGTATGTTATGGCTGGTGTGAATATTATAGTTGCTGATACCGACGAAGAGGCCCATCGTTTATCGACCTCTCTGATCCGTATGATTTTGGGAATATTAACTGGTAAACGCGATTATGTGCAGCCGCCAACAGCTATGACCGCAGAGTATGAGGAAATTTTACAGCATCCGCAGATTCATCAAATGTTGAAGTATTCTTTTATTGGAAGTAAAGCTACAGTTAAAAGCCAAGTAAAAGCCTTTATGGCTAAAACTGAAGCCGACGAGCTTATTGCCGTTACTAATATTTATGATATTAAAGACCGCATTCGCTCTTACGAATTGTTTGCAGAAATAATGAAAGAATTAAATGAATAGTTAATAGAAGTTAGGACTATAATAAAATCGAAACGCCATAAAACACCTACTATTTCTATAGGTGTTTTTTTCTAGAACACTAATAAAAAAAATAACAACTCAAATTGGTGGTATTCCTTATAAAAGTGTGATTATCTTTGCCTAAAAATATTTTTATGTTAAAGCAGTTTTCAGATTTAGGAATTAATAAACAAATTCAAGAGAGTTTAGTTGGTTTAGACATCTCCGTTCCTACGGATATTCAAGAAAAGACCATTCCTATAATACTAAATCAAAAAGAAGATCTTGTTGTTTTAGCAAAAACGGGAACAGGAAAAACAGCGGCTTTTGGTTTACCTTTACTGCAGTTAATTGATGTTGAGAATACTGCTATTCAGGCTTTAATATTAGCACCGACAAGAGAATTAGGGCAACAGATTTTTGCAAATTTAGAATCGTTTGCTAAAAACAGTCCAGAACTTTCTATCGCCTCTGTCTGTGGTGGAATTCCTATAAAACCTCAAATAGAACGTTTAAAAGCTCCCACTCATATTGTGGTAGCAACTCCCGGGCGTTTGGTTGATTTAATTAAACGTGGCGCCATAAATATCAAAGACGTAGCGTATTTAGTATTGGATGAAGCCGATGAAATGATAAGTGCTTTAAAAGACGAGGTCGATACTATTATAAAAGACATTCCTAAATCTAGAAGAACATTGTTGTTTACGGCTACAATGCCTGGAACTATAAAGCAATTAGTTCAAAACTACATGTCGAAACACGTAGTATATATTGAAGCAGATATGGCAACGATGGGACATCAAGGTATAGACCACCAATATGTGGTTGTAGAACCTATAGAAAAACTAGAGGTATTACTTCATTTTTTAAATTCAAAAGAAGGGGAACGCGGTATTATATTTTGTAAAACTAAGGCAGCGGTTAACAAATTAGCCAAAAATTTAGCGATAAATAAATTCTCTTCAGGGGCTATTCACGGTAGTTTAACTCAAGGTATTCGCGACCGAATAATGGGTCAATTTAGAGAAGGCCATATTGATATTTTAGTTGCAACCGATCTGGCAGCTCGTGGAATAGATGTAAAAGAAGTATCGTACGTGGTTAATTACCATTTACCAGATACTTACGACGCGTATGTGCATAGAAGCGGACGAACGGCTAGGGCAGGAGCAAAAGGCTTGTCGTTAACCGTTTTACAAAAAGAAGAAGTAGAGGATATTGCCGATTTTGAAAAAGAATTGGGTCTTGTTTTTACGGCCTTTAAAAAAGCAGATGCACAAAGTATTGAAGAAAATAATGGTTTAATATGGGCTAAAAAAATATTTAAGACCAAACCTAATCGCGATGTTTCAGAAGATTTTAAAGCGCAAATAAAAACGGTGTTTCATCATTTAACAAAAGACGAGCTTGTCGATAAAATAGTAGCGAATTACATAGCACAATCGAGTACAGAACACCTAAAAGTTGAAGCAACGAAGAAGAATAAGAAAAAATAATGATTAAAATAGATAAGAATCAGTTAGATATTTCACGCTTAATTAAAACCAATTAATGGTTACGGTATTGTAAAGGAATATAGCGTTTAAACCTATAAAACAAGCTGTTTTAGTAAGGCAAGTTCACTTAATAAAAAAGAGGATAACTAATATAGTTGTCCTCTTTTTTATTAAAAATATTTTTCGTCAACATCTTCAATTTCAACAACCTTAGCTTCCGCGATAAATTTCATAAAAAGGTATAGTGACAAAATATGGCAGATAACAATTACTGCTGTAAAGGTTCTGTTATAGAAAAAGAACTCGTTAATAGATGATAAGGTCATTTGGAAAATATTAAAAATCCCAGAAGCTAATAGAACAGGGCCATTAACGTACTTATCACTGATATAAACCATAGCAAAAGTAATAGAAAATATAAATAAACAAAATGCGACGAAAACGGTGTAAATAACAAAGTGAGTGGGGATGTTGTTTATTAACAAATCGACAACGGCAAATATAATATAAGTTACTAATAACATACCGAGCACTACAGATAGTGACATTACCGATTTGAGCCTACTTTTACTTAAATATTTTATAAGTATTATAATTAAACAGATTAAATAAGAAGCTGTTAAAATAGCTATCCACGTAAAGTGATTGAAAAAATTTAGTAACGATAAGATATCAGAAACGAGAACTAGAAGTGCTGCAAAAATAAACAGCTTATTAACTGTAATATTTTTATAACTTAAATATTTTAAAATGATGATTACAATGACTAGCGGCAATATATAAACAAGCCGAGTTTGATCCATCGTTAAACTGATAAGTACAGACGCAAAAAAAGCTATAAAAAAGACTATATCGATAGCTTTCACTTCCTTTATAAGCTTTAAAATTTTGTGACACTTTTTTTTCATTTATCAGATTCTTATAATTTTGATATGTTTTTACACAAGATAATCATTAGTTTAATTAAATGATTTATTATCAAAAGATAAATTATGCGCCTATTTGTTGGTGAAATTAAGCTTTTTAAAAGTGAGATCTTGGTTAATAGGTTCTTACTCCTCAATATTTTAATTTAGTTATTTATTCACTTTCTCAGAACGGTATAACTATCTTCGCCAAAAATAATTTTTATATTAAATAGGATCTCGATATCACGTTTATAAGTATATGCTTACAGATAACAACCAACCAGACACCACTAGAAAACTCTCATTGGAGGAAATAGACCAATGTATTTCGGTCTTAGAACTTTTGGTAACCGATACCAATCAAATATTTAATCTTTCTGAAGAAAAAAGAACGGCATTATATAAAGCCTCAGGAATGCTGTCTCGTCCAAATCGTGATGAGTTTCAGCGGAGAAGAAAAGACGCTAAGAAGGCTATAAAGCGTAAAATGATTGCTAAAGATACGCACGCCAGAAAAACAACAGGTATCCGTTCTGCGCGAGAAGCGTCGTTATTTGTAGCTCCAAAACTACTAGCAGAAGCTTCTAATCGGGACGACACTTTAGAGTTAGAATCGCCGAGAAACTGCTACGTTTGCAAGGCTGTATTCTCAAAATTGCATCATTTTTACGATACAATGTGTACGGATTGTGGTGATTTAAATTACGCAAAACGTTTTCAGACGACCGATTTAAAAGATCAAGTAGCGGTAATTACAGGATCTAGATTAAAAATAGGCTATCATATTTCATTAATGTTATTACGTTCGGGAGCTACCGTTGTGGCTACGACACGTTTTCCTGCAGATTCTGCCATTCGGTTTTCTAAAGAAGAGGATTATAGCGATTGGAGTGATCGTTTGCATATTCACGGACTCGATTTGCGACATATACCAAGTGTAGAAATTTTCTGTAATTATATAGAGCAAAAATACGATCGCTTAGATATTTTAATCAATAATGCAGCACAAACTGTAAGACGCCCTTCAGGTTTTTATTCCCATTTAATGGAAAACGAAAAATTACCTGTCGGCCAACTGCCAAAATTAGCGCAACCATTGTTAAAAGATCATAATACCTGTCTAAAAGAATTAACAGCGTTTAGTGCTAGCACTTCAAAAACGAGTAAAAATAATGTGCTACCGGTGACCTGGCACGGGCCAGAACCAGGAATTGGATTGCGAAATTCGGCCGAATTATCTCAAATTCCATACAGTTTTGATAATTCATTACAAACTGCCGAAGTATTTCCAGAAGGTCAATTGGATGCCGATTTACAACAAGTAGACCTAAGAAAAACCAACAGTTGGCGATTAAAATTAGGTGAAATTGAAACTACGGAAATGGTAGAAGTTCAGTTAGTAAACGCCGTTGCACCGTTTGTGTTATGCAACCGTTTGTCTAATTTAATGAAGAAAGAAAACACAGGTAAGAAACATATAATTAATGTATCTGCGATGGAAGGGAAGTTTCATAGGTTTAAAAAAGCAGACAGACACCCGCATACAAATATGGCAAAAGCAGCCTTAAATATGCTTACACATACTTCTGCAGCAACCTTTGCGAAGTCTGGTATTTATATGAATGCTGTCGATACGGGCTGGGTAACAGACGAAGATCCAGCAGAATTATCTAAGAAAAAAGTAGAAATCCACGATTTTCAACCCCCTTTAGATATTGTTGATGGGGCGGCAAGGGTAATGGATCCGCTAATAGACGGCATAAATACCGGTAAACATTGGTCGGGGAAATTTTTAAAAGATTATTTTCCTATCGATTGGTAGTGGTTTATAAATAAATTGGCACTATCTTTGCACTCAAGTTATCAAATTATTAATTACAATTATTATTATTATGAGTAAAGGAACAGTAAAATTTTTCAACGACACTAAAGGATTTGGATTCATCACTGAAGAAGGAGTAGACAAAGATCATTTTGTACACATTTCAGGATTAATCGACGAAATCCGTGAGGGTGACGATGTTGAATTTGATTTACAAGAAGGAAACAAAGGATTAAATGCAGTTAACGTAAAAGTTATGTAATATATACTTCAAGTTTTTTAAAAGAGCCCATCAATATTTTGATGGGCTTTTTTTATGTGAAATTGTGAAATGATTTGTATTTTTCTAAAAAATAGTTTTAAAAATGGATAAAGAACAATTTATGCAAGAAGCTGTAAACGCAGCGTTGAAAGGTATGAACAATAACGAAGGTGGTCCATTTGGTTGTGTCGTTGTAAAAGACGGAAAAATAGTGGGTCGCGGTAATAATAAAGTTACGTCTACAAACGATCCCACAGCACATGCCGAAGTTACTGCTATTAGAGAGGCGTGTAAAAATCTAGGTTCGTTTCAGTTAGACGGTTGCGAAATTTATACGTCTTGCGAACCCTGCCCTATGTGTTTAGGAGCTATTTATTGGGCGCGACCAGATAAAGTGTACTACGGAAGCAGTCAAGTTGATGCCGCAAATATTGGCTTTGATGATGAATTTATTTATAAAGAAATCCCTTTGCCTTACAACAAAAGAAGTATTCCTTTTGTACAACTTGCGCCAGAAATTGCGATAAAACCTTTTCAAGAATGGGTTAAAAAAATGGATAAGACGGAATACTAGGAACTGATTTTGGGGAGGTTTTAATATTGGGTTAAAATATTTTATCCTTAAAGGGATTAATAATTAAACTCAATCAATGACTCAAATTCAAAGATAAAAATATCCAAAATTGTCTTATTCACACTCTAAAGTTGTCTGTAAAATGAAGTGTTTTAGCAGCTAAACAGATTTCGACTGCGATCAATCGGACAATAGTTGAAAATTACATTGACGGATTTTAAGCTGGTTTCTTGAGTGCTATTTTAGGGTTTACTTTATAACTTTTGGTAGTGTACCCCAAGACGGTAATACCAAAAAACAAGTTTCAAATAATTGCGATCGATATGGATCTGAATACAGACATAACTGTATTTACATATAAAGGCTTATGTCTCTTAGTTGTTTATATTTCGTACCAATTTAACTGGATATAGCTTTCAATAAGCTGCGTGTTTATATAAAGTAGAACCGTTTGCCCGAATGTCTAAATGCTACATTGGCAGCAATTTAATCCTCCTTTCATTTTCCTTTAAAGACACTTAATAGTTAATTATTTATCATTTACCCCCGCTTCTCTATAGCGTCTCCAGCTTGTACCTTGCGTACACGGACAATCGCTTACTCCTTGTAAGAAATCTATACCTATAGTTATCGCGTGCGTTCCAGAATTAAATCCCGATAAATCATTCATTGTGGCTTGGTAAGAATAGGCGAAATAAAATTCATTTTTCTTAATCCCCACCATTGGTCCAATGTTTAAAGGTTTTAAAGCTTGATCGTTTAAAAAACGGTAAGAAGCACCTACCCAGTAATAATCGCCATCGCCGTTATACTTTCTATATTTTAAATTAATATCTGTACTTGAACGTCCATCACTATTATACCTTTGGTAAAATATAGAAGGTTCAATTTCTGTATTTCTCATACTTTTGCTTTTAATAACATATCCAGCATAGGTTTGAAAATTTAATAGTTTACTCGGTTCTATTCCTGTAAAGGCATCAATCTTTTTGTCTAATATATTATTTACATTAAAACTTAAGAAAAACATTTTTAAGCGATATAGAATTCCAACATCAAAATTATTATTAGAAATGGATCTGTCATCTCTAATATTAGGATCTACGATTGGCATTTCTTCGGTACCTTCAAAGTTTTCAATATCAATTCTAAAGCTATTAATATTATAAGAAAGTCCGAAAGATAAATACTGTTTCGATTTATAATCTAAAATAATATGGTGCGCAAAAGAAAATTTAACCCCTTTTTGTCGTGTGTTTCCATTCTTATCATTATAAAGAGATACACCAACACCAGATTGATCTGCAATTCTAAAATCGACATATAGCGCCTGATTATCGGGAGCGTTTTTAATGCCTACCCATTGCGTCAATCCGTTGGCTCTAATTCTTAAATTATCGCCAACGCCAGCATAGGTGGGTGAAATAATAAAATCGTTATCTGCTAAGTACTGTGTAAACACCGGTAAGTTTAATTCTTGTCCGAAACCATAAGACGAGATAAAAAGAACGATATAAAGTGTGATTTTTTTCATTTGACTAATTTTTTAAAATGCTTTAGGTTCTATTATCTGTAAAGTGTAAAATGTCCAACATAATCCTTATCTAAAAGGTCGCTATTGGTTTTAACCACATACCAATAATCACCTGTAGGTAATTCTTTACCGTTATAACGCCCATCCCAATACTCACCAACGCGGTATGTTGCAACCTTACGGCCATAGCGATCGAAAATATCGAAGGTTAGGTTTGGAAAATCTTCTGTACAACCTGGCGCCCAAGTATCGGCGATACCATCACTATTAGGTGTGAAATAATTAGACATACACGGCCCCACAATGTCTATATCTATTACAGCTTCAGCTTGACAGCCGGCACTATCTGTTACCGTAACATAATAAGTTCCTGTTTCGGTTACTACAAACACATCGACAGCGCCATAACTTTGGTTATTTACTGTGTACTCGTAATCTCCAGTGCCACCAGTAGTTGTTGCAATAAACTCTCCAGGCTGATTTCCTTCTGATAAACTAAGTGATAGCGGCTGGTAGCTTTCAATAACAAAGAAATCTGTGTTTTGAATACATCCATTGGTATGTCTAACATCTATATAATGATTTGTTCCTGAAGGTACATTTGTGAATACATTACTTGATTGGTACGCACCACCATCTAAAGAATAATCTATTTGAGAGCTATCTGTAATGCTTTCATCTATAATAACTGTTACTGAATTGGTGAGTGTATTATTTTCACAAAGATATTCGATCTCTAGAGTAGGGTTAATGATCACTGATTCTGGGAACGTAATATTCCATTCAGACTCACAACCTACCGCATCGCGAATATACACTATGTGGTCACCACCGTTTAAATCTGTAAAATCGAATATGGTCTGCGTAGCATTACCGGTTATATACGGCCCGTTGTAGTCGTCAAGGCTCACACTGTAAGGTAAACTTCCGCCATCAATATCGATGCTAAATTCTCCATCTGCATCGCCATCACACACTGCTGCGAAAATTGAATTCGGAACAATACTTAAGATGACAGGTAAAGGGTCCGTAATTGTAAAATCGAAAGTAAGGTAACACCCTAAAGCATCTTGAACAACAACTTCATAATCACCAGGGGCTAAGTTTTCGAATACATTAGTATCGAAAAACTGATTTAACTGTGGTGAGATCGCATATTTAATAATTCCTGTTCCTCCAGTAGCAGTAATTTCTAAAATACCATTATTACTACCGCTACATGTAATATCGGTAATTTCAAATTCAGCGGTTAATGGCGCAGAAGGCTCGGTAATCGTTATTTGATTTGACGTAATAACACAATCATCGCTAACCACCGTTACCACGTAAGTACCAGCGACCAGTTCTGTGAATATGCCCGGACTATCCTGAGTTGCAGTAATAGTATTTCCGGCAGTATCTTCTAAAGTATAAATATAGTTTCCTAGTCCGCCTTGAGCTGTTGCTATAATACTTCCGTTATTATCTCCTGCACAATTAATTGTAGGATTGAGAGATTGTAAATTTATTACTAATTCTGGAAGTGGATCTATTGTTATTTCATTTGAAACATTCGCAATACACCCGTTAGCATCTTGAACATAATACTGATAGGTTCCTTCCGGTACAGAAAAAGTGGTATTTGTTGCAAAAGATCCTATAACCGTTGTAAAGGTATCCGTCTCACTATAGATATAAGGTCCGTTTCCTCCAGATGCTGATAGCGTTAAAGTAGATTCTACCAAACAACTTTGCGTTGTTTCCTTCACTAAACTTGCTTGTATTGGTGTTGGTTGTGCGATAGTAATATCTACTGAAGTAAACGCGCAATTATAACCGTCTGTTATGGTAACAGAATATATTCCTGCTCCTAAGTTACCAAACATATTTGTTGTTTGAGGACCAGAACCACTCACTGTTGGAAAAAGGGTGTTTAGAACATAGGTGTAATTACTCCCTTGACCACCAGCAGCACCCGTAATTGTTATTGAAGCGTTTTGATCTCCAAAACACGATAGCATTGTTGTATTTGGTGTAAATGTCGCGCTGATAGGTGTCGGTACGTCTAATATAACATCAGTTGTTGCGATACATCCTTCAGAATCTCTAACATTTACGGTATAAGTTCCCGCAGATAACTCTGAAAAGAAACTATTTAAAGAATACGCTTCAACAACTGTTCCCGCTAAAACTAATTCATATTCCAAATTTCCCCAGCCGCCATTTGCGTTAGCATCGATAGAGCCTGAGTTATTATCGCAAGTTACACTTGAAGCTTCGGAAGCCATAAGCGTTAATTCTTCGTTAGGTCGCGTAATCGTGAAATTCTTAGTTACTGTACAAAAAGGATTAGAAATTAGTGTCGCATTTACAGTATACGTATCGCCGGTTAACCCAGTTATAGTTATAGGCCCCGCATTTGAAGTAGTACCAGTAGCAGCTGTTGCTCCCGAACTATCCTCTATAGTATAGTTAAATGGTCCAGACTGATCTGGATTTGTTCCTGTAATAACCTGATCGATGAAAGTGATACTTACACTACCATCGTTATCGTTATAACACGTAACATCGATTACAGTATCTAAAATAAGATCGAAAGTATTCGGATCGTTTACATAATGTACATTTTCAATACTACATCCAGTATCCAAATTGGTAACTGTGATACTGTAGTTTCCAATATTTAAACCTGTAAATACGCCAGTGGTATTTGTCTGACTGTAGACACCTCCTGTAATAGAACCTTCAACATCCTCCACAATATATTCTAAATTCGGCGGTGTTCCACCAGTTGTTGAAGCGGTTACTGTTATATCTTCAAGGTTAGTACAAGAGATTGCAGTATCAACAGTAACTGTTACTGCATCTAATTCTATATACGGATTAATAGTAATTGCCGCAGTTGTAGTACCCAAACAGCCTTGATCGTCGTACACATTAACCGTGTAGGTTCCGCCAGAGGCATCTGATTCTGTATAAGTAGTATTACTTCCAGACTGAACGACCGTACCACTCTCGATAAATTCGTAAGTCGTGTACGTTCCAGATCCTCCCGTAACACCTGTCACCGTTATTGTAGCATAATTTAATGTATTACCAGTAGCACAAAGATATTGAGATACTGTAGGAGCAGAGATTAAAATGGCATCGGGCTCTGAAATTGCAATAGTTTCGGTAGCTACACAATCTTTACCTGAATTTACCTGAACCGTATAGGTACCAGCCACTAGATCTGTAAAGACATTTGACGTTTGAGGTGCCACAATAATAGGCGCAGTGATTTCGTAAGTATAAATTGGGTTATCATTACTTGTTGGTAAATCGACAACAATAATACCATCGCTTCCTCCATTACACGTTACATTATCTGCGTCTAGTGTAAAGTTTACTGGCGTCGCAGGGTCTAATGTTAAGGCGATCTCTTGTGTACATAATGTTGTTGCATCAGTCATAGTCACCGTATACGTCCCTGATGGTACACCAAAGAACACGTCACCACTCAAGGTGATTGATGAAGGATTCGGAGTTATAGAATATGTATAATTTCCTGAGCCTCCAGAACCGGCTACTGTTATCTCACCGTCGTCGTCATCACAACTTGGAGCTGTAGTAATAACAGCTGAAAATTGAATTGCTGGTAATATATCGAAAGTAAAAGGAGCTGTATTTGTACACCCGTTAGCATCCCTTACAATAACATTGTAAGTTCCTGGTGCATTTACAGTAAAGGTTGGACTAGTTTGGAATCCGTTACCTATACTATATTCATAAGGCGCTATTCCACTAGCAACATCTACTGTAAACGTATAGTCGTTTAATGGACTTGGACATTGACTTAAGCCCGAGATTGTTATTCCTGAAGGAATTGGGTCTGTTGCAATAGTAATTGTTAATGGCGTTGAGATAACACACGTATTACCATCTTGCACATACACATCCCACGTTGTTGATATTGCGGGATCTAAAATTGCTGAATTTGAAGACGAATATGTTCCTGCTGGATCACCACTCACTACAAAAGAATATGAATATGGAGTAATACCTCCAGAAGCTGTAACACTTACTTGCGCTCCCATAGTACAAGTCGCATTAATATTAGTATCTAATGTTAAACCTAAAGTAGCTGGCTGTGATACATCAATTGAAGTTGTCACAGTACAACCTGTAGTTTCATCTGTAACATCTATAGTTTGTGTACTCGCTCCGGTTAACCCAGAGACTGTTACTGTTGGATTTGTTTGTCCGGTTATCGGTGGAGCTCCATTTATAGAGTAGCTATAAGTTCCTGTAAAATCTGAAATGGTAAATAACACTTCACCATTTGCTCCTGGATTACAAGTCACATCACTAATTAATTGTCCTGCAACCGTTATATTTTCAACGTCTATAAGGTTATATAATTCTTGATAATTACAACCGTTAGCATCGGTAACTTGGAAAGTATAGTCATCAGGTGTTAATCCTGTGAACATTCCATTTGAAGCACCTGTTGTATTAGTCGTCGCACTCGCTGGCGATAGAATTTCGAAACTTAACGGGGCAATACCATTGGTTGCCGTTAATGTCACTGTACCATCATTTATTAAACATGTAATCGCCGTGGCACTAAAATCTAAATCTGTCGGCGAATCTAATGGATCAACAGTAACAGAACCAGACACTATACAGCCATTAGCATCTCGTACTGTATAAGTAATAATTTGAACAGTTCCATTATTATTAACTGTATACATGTTATTGGTTGTAAAGCCAAAACCGTTGAAATTGTAATAGTAACCTGTTCCACTTCCTGTAGGCGTTCCGTTCTGTCCAGTAACAGTGATTATTGTTTCTATATCACAGGTTGTATTTGCAGATACGGTGTGAGAAGCTGTTAAAACTGTTGGTTCATTAATGGTTATTGGAGCACTTGCCAAAGTACACGATTGCGTGTCCATTACAGTTATAACGTAGGTAGTTCCTTGAGATAACCCTGTAAAAACATTTGAATTCTGAAGAGCTCCGCCATCCAATTGGTATTGAAAAGGACCAACACCTGCCGTTACATTTACAGTAATAGTACCGTCACTACCACCATTACAGGTAACATCGGTCTCTATTGTAGTAAAGACTATAGTCGGAATTGGATCTAAGGTATACGTTGCTATTGCTTGACATCCTGCAGCATCTATAACGCTAAAGGTATATGTTCCAGAAGTGGTGGCTGTATAAACATTTGTAGCCATTGGGGTATAAGTGGTACCTCC
This sequence comes from Bizionia saleffrena, assembly GCF_008086175.1. Taxonomy (GTDB): domain Bacteria; phylum Bacteroidota; class Bacteroidia; order Flavobacteriales; family Flavobacteriaceae; genus Bizionia; species Bizionia saleffrena. Next base: position 118,056 of record NZ_VSKM01000004.1, on the reverse strand, counting down.
GTCTGTTGACACTTCGTAAGCATAAGACGTCGTGTCTCCTCCTGTTGCAGTTAATGTGATTTCTGCATCTGGTGAAACCGTGCAATCTAAAGCTTTTATCAGCGCAGCGTTTAATTGTAATTCATCATTGACGATATAAGGTGTTGTTGCCACACATCCATTACCATCTTGAATATATAAGGTATAAGTACCTGCCGTATAAATTGTAAAGTTCGGATCTGAAGAATAAGTAGTTCCATTGGTACTATACAGTGGTGTTCCTACTGAAACTATTCCTGTAATCGTACCATTTATAGGAGTACCTACAAAACATGGCGCTACCAGAGGATCGATTGTTGGTTCAGCATCTCTTATTAAACTGATATCAAAATCTCTAATACAACCGTAAGCATCAATAGCATATATTGTATATCCATTTGCTGCCACTGTAAAAGTATTAGCCGATGCCCATCCTGTACTAGTTGCTATTGGAGCAGCATCTGTATCTAATAATATTTGATATTGATAAGGGGCAGTACCATCACTCGCTACTGCCGTTATAACACCAAGGTCATTACAGTTTTCATTTGAAGAGACGGAAGCCGTTAGACTTAAATCTATTGCAGATTCTGTAATATTAAAAGGCACTGTCACTATACTACAACCAGCATTTGGACCAGAGGTTTCAGATATAAGGACATAATAATTTCCAAAATCTAAAGGGCCTAAATTCGTTACCGATAGTGTGCCTCCTGCAGGAATAGTTCCGTTTCCAACAATAGAGGTTGTTGCTAATGATAGCGAGTTAAATATTTCATACGTTACATCGATAGCAATTCCTTCAGGATTGTTTAACGTGAATGACACATTACCATCGGCACTACCAGTACACGTAATATTATTTGAAGTTACAGCGGAAGCCGTTACAGTTGCATTCGTTGGAATAGGGTCGACAGCAGATTCAAAATAGTAACACGATGTTACCGTGTCATACACAATAAAAGTATATAAAACTCCTGGAGTTAAACCTGTAAAAACAGTTGAATTAGATCCTGGAGTTGTTTCCGTTTGCCATCCACCTGCAGGTGGGGTTGGGGCGGTTGCTGGAATGGTACCATCATAAATTGCAAAGTAAAAAGGACCAGGGCTTCCAAGAGTAGTACCAATACTAATTGTGGCTTCTCCTCCAGTAGCACAATCTGCTGTTGCATCAATTGTAATATCTAAATCGTCTGGTGGTGATGCCACTAGTACATCTTGAATTAAGACAGAACAGCCATTAGTATCCACAACGTTTATTTGGTATAATCCAAAATCAACGACATCAAAATTAACAGAAGTTGTACCCGCAGTGTTAAGTTCAGACTCCGCATAACCATTGGTACCTGTTACAAAATAGTTGTAAGGCGCTGTTCCTCCTGTTACACTATCTACAATTACAGAACCCTGAGAAACACCTCCTGTAGTACATGTAATTGGCACTGCATGGTAATTCACCACAATTGGGATAGGTTCTGAAATAGTAATCGTCTCTATTTCAGTACAGCCTTTAGCATCGGTAACAGTAATTGTATAATCTCCTGCTGCTAATCCAGACGTTTGTGTTCCATAATTTGTTCCTGTAGTTGTATTAATAACTTCAAAAACAAAGGGAGCTTGACCTAACGTTGTATCTGGAGTTATTGAAATAGCCGCAGTTTCTTCGCCATTACAATTAATAAAAGCAGTTTGAGTAACTGTAATATCTGGATCTATAGGTGTTGTTAAATCGATAGCAGTTGTTGTTACTGCTTGACAACCGTTAGCATCAGTTACTTGAAACGTATAACTACCCGGTGTTGATGTATTAAATACATTACTAGCCATAGGCGAGTAGGTTGTTCCACCATCGGTAGAATATTCAAAAGTATAAGCTGGTGTATTTCCTCCGTTAGCTGTTAACGTAATTTGAGCGTCTTGTGGAAGACTACACGTAATCTCCTTATCTAAATTAGGTGATAATGTTAACTGTGGATAAACCGTTACCGTATTACTATTAGCAATACAACCGTTAGCATCTCTAACCGTCACCGTATAGGTTCCTGGTGCAACTGTAAATGTGGCACTCGATTGGAAATTCGTTCCATCAATACTATAGGTATAGGGAGCAACTCCTAAACTTGCTGAGGCTGTTATTGTATAATTGCCGCCCACAGAACATTGATTATCAATATTTAGTGTCACGTTAGGTGTAGGGTCACTAGTAATTGTTATTGGTGTCATAACGACACAATCGTTAGCATCTTTTACATAGATATCTATAGTTAATCCTAAAACAGCTGTATCTACAGTAGTTCCATTACTATAAGTCCCAAGCGCTGGCGCTGGACTTCCTGAAGCAACATAAGCATAAGTATATGCTGGTGCGCCACCAGATAGTGTTGGAAAGCTAATCGTTGAAATTGTGTTATTACAGTTCACATTGGTTGCCGATGCTGAGAAGACAATTTCTGTAGCAGCATTAATAACTACTGAAGCCGAATCAATACATCCTGTGGTAATATCTTGTACATTAATGGTATAGGTTCCTGCTCCTAGATTTGTAACGTTTACAATGTTACCTGTCTGTGCAGCTGTTCCTGAAGACGGTGTAATAGTATAAGTGAAATTTCCAGAACTACTTACATCCGTAATAGTGAAAATCGCCTCACCATTAGCATCGCCAAAACACACTTCATCACTACTCGTACCTGAAACTGCAATATTTATGGCTGGAGCAATAGTATGGGAAGCACTAGTTGTACACCCGTTAGTATCCGTAATTTCGAAGATGTAATTCCCAGGTGTTAACCCAGTGAAAACACCCGTGCTTACTCCGGATACATTTGTAGTTGCTGCTGCAGGAGCAGTAATTACAAACTCAAATGGGCCTACACCTCCTGTTGGTGTTATAGTTACATCTGTTGTGGCATCATTACAAGTAATTGCATTTGAATCTGCAAATGTCATTCCCGTTGGAGGATTGTAAGGTGAAATAACTATGGTTTCTGTATCTATACACCCATTAGTATCTTTTACAGAATAGGTTATAGTTTGTGTCGTTGCAGTATTAGTTACTGTATATGTATTCGTATTTGAATAAGCACCGCCTTCAAAACTATAGGTATAACTTCCTGTACCTCCTGTTGCAGCAACTGTAATCAAAGTTGTCGCACTACACATAGTATTATTTGGTACAGAAGCTATGGCTTCTATTTCTGAAGGGTTATTTAGTGTGATTGTATAAATAGGTGATAAACACGCATTGCTATCTTGTACTTGATAAGTATACGACGTATTCGCACTTAAATTCGTGTATAATGATGGTGTTGTAAAAGCACCGCCATCAAAACTAAACGTGTAACCTCCTAAACCTCCTGATCCAAATAATTGTACTTCGCCTGCAGCGCCATTAAAACACAATGGATCGACTGAGGTTGCTGTTGCCGTTGGATTTGATAACGGTGAAATCGTAGTTATACCGGATTCTGCAGTACAACCTTGAGCATCTGTAACTTGAAACTGATAAGTTCCCGATGTCCCTGTGGTATAGGTAAAAGGAGTTCCTGTTGTACCTAAAGTTGTATACGCACCACTATTTATTGAAATCGCATAAGTATAAGGTGCATATCCACCTGAAATAGTTCCTGTAATCTCTGCATCTGGTGTAGCAGTACAATCTAAATCTTCGGTTAAAACAGTAGTAAGCGTTAATTGTGGCTCTATAATTTGAGCTGGTAACGTTACCTCACATCCATAAGCATCTCTAACGATAATGGTATACGTTCCAGGTGTTAAATTATCAAATATATTACTCGTTTGAAACGCGCCACCATTACTACTAAACTGGTAAGGTGGTTGACCTGAAGATGCCGATACTTCAAGTGTTGTAGCGTCAGTAGTATCATAACAAAAATCAGATGTAACACTTATAATCGCCTCTGGAATATCTGGCGCATCTAAGGTAACCGTAGTAGATGCTGTACAGCCAAGAGAATCCGTCGCTTCAACAGTATACGTTCCGGGAGCAACATTAGTTAACGTATCATTTCCTTGAAAATCGGTTACTGTAAAAGGAGCGACTGTATCAATTAATTGATAAGAATAGGCAGGTGTTCCACCCGTTGTAGATGCTGTAATTGTCGCACCATCTAAGCACGTTACTTCGGTATTGGTAGTAGTAACAGCTAAAGGATCTGGAGCGCTTATTGTTTCTGTAAAAGTAAAAAGACAAGTGTCAGCTGTGTCATCATAACGTATTTGAATATCGTAATTACCATCAGACAATCCTGTTATGGTATAAGGAGAAGTCATTTGTGTAAACCACGTTGTTCCATTATCTGTAGAATATTGGAAACCTAAAGTCGGATCAAAATTTTGAGCTGCAATTGTAAACGTTCCGTCCGAAGCACCTGCACAACTAACCATTGAAGTTCCTGTTACATCAGCAGTAAAAGCATTTCCTGAAGGAACTACAAAAGGAAAATCTACAATTGTAGCACAAGCAGCAGGAAGTTGATATACTTTTAAATCATCTATCGCGACGTCGTTACCACTAACTTGTTGTACGTTAGAGCGTAATATAAAGGTTAAACTGGTATTAGCTCCGGGATCTAGAGTTATAGGTGTTGTAGGATATTCAACCCAATTTTCAGTTTTAGGGATATCTCCTGTATTGTAGAAAGAAATTTCTGTACCAGAACCATCCACTAAGGCAACTCTCAAATTAGGATCGAATTGATTATTTCCTGTTTGCAATAAATTCATAGCTGCAAACTCAACTTGTATTGGTTGATTCGGAATGATATCAATAATTTGTTTTTGATATAAAATTTCGGATGCCGGTATCGAAGCTCCAATATTTACAACCATAAACCTTCCATCTGGTGTTGGTGGAGTGGTTGCAGGTGTGTGGTCTAAAGGGTTTATCCACGAACCAAAAGGGTTTTCTATATTGGAAGTAACAGAATACTCACCATCGTTAATAGCCGGACTATTACCACATTGTGTTGCTGTAACCTGTCTTTCAAAACAGTAGTAAGTTGGATTAATTCCAGGAGAAGTGGTGTCTTCACCATACCCAAAAGTCTCGTATAATAAATTACTAAATGTTGAGACCGTTAATAAGGTATACTCTACACTAATAGTATGAGAACCAGAAGGAACATTTATAAATGTTTGAGGATCTGTTGTATTTGGATTAGGCACTCCGTCTAATAAATAATCGTAACTATAAGAGGAGCCGCCATTATTAGTGACTGTTACAGTCGCGTTTCCTGAGCCATCACAATTAAAAATAGTGTCGCCTAAAGCGATTGTTGGTGCAGGAGGTTCTTGATCTAAGATAATATCTTGCATAGCAAAAACACATCCATTAGCATCACGAACATAAACAGTATAAGTCCCTGGGGTTACATAGGCGTCATTTGACGTCGTCCAAGTGGCTTGATTATCAAAACTATACTCATAGAAATTTGGTGCAGGAAATGGTGTTCCGCCCTGAGGATTTGTAATGCGAATGGTACCTTCTCCAGACGGACCGCAACCTGCCAGTTCAGAAATTCCTGCAGTAGCTGTTAAAGCTTCATCGGGTTGATTTATAGTAATTATTTGTGCTGTTGTAAAACATTCTGAACCACCAAGTGAATATTTAATTAATACGTCATAATTACCAGCAGTAAGATTCGAAAATAAAGAATTAGTGTTGTAAGTAGCTCCATTGTCTATACTAAATTCTAATGTGTATCCGTTGGCTTCCGTTACATTAATTTGAATTGTTCCCGTGTTATCATTATAGCACAAGATATCTGTTTGGCTAATGGTATATTCTGGTTCAGGTAATTCGTCTACTGTAATGGTAGTCGTTGCGCTACAATTATTAGAATCGACCACTGTGATGTCAAAAACACCTGCAGAAATAACCAGTATTTCTGGTACCGTTTGAAAATCGGTAGCGCTATTTACAAAATAAAAGTATGGTGGTGTTCCACCTTCAGGATATACTGTAATCTCTCCATTATTACAGGTTAATGGACTAGTAATAGCAGCGGTAACGGTTAGCAATGGAGGCTCTATGATAGTGATGTCTTCAGAATAGGTACAACCATCTTCAGTTTCTACTGTAGCGGTATACGTTCCGGGATTTAAATTATCGAAAGAATACGTATTTTCTAAAATAGGTCCAACACTATTTACTAAAGTTCCATTTTCATATAAGGCATATGAATATTGCGGCTCTACATCATTAGCAGCCAATTGAATACTCCCCAAATCACCGTAACAAAGCGGTTGTGTAATAGTTGAAGATACTGTAAAGTCACGTTCTCTAATTTGAATATCTGGTACTGTAAACACACAAGGGTTCGTTGTAACATCAATTTGTTTTATGTAAACTGTATAAGTTCCAGCAGTATTAACTGTAAAAACATTGCTGTTTTGGTAGGTAATATCGTCTAAGCTATATTCGTAACCAGTTGGTACATTGTTAACAGTAATACTTCCAGGGGTTGTACAGATAATATCGTTTGAAATAACTGTTGGATCTAATAAGTTTTGATAGACATTAAAATAGAACTGTACAAAACACCCTCCCGAATAATTAATCGTAAGTCTGAACTGCCCAGACGCATTCGCTAAAAAGTTAGGCCCTGTAGCTACTTCATTCCAAACGCAAGCATCGTCTTCATTAGCACAATCCGTATTAGAAACGGCAGTGCAGCTAGACTCATCTAATTGTTCCCAAATCATTGTTGACGCACCCGAAATGTTCGTTTGGATATTTCGCGTATCATTTGCACCACATAGAAAAATGTTTGGCAATAATTTACCGTCGTTGGGACAGGTAACGACTTCATCTGCATACGGTATGATAGGATTTTCTACATCGCCACCATAAAGCGTCACAACAAATTCTTGTACAATGGATTGGCAAGGCGCTATAGCAGTATTAAACACATAATAGGTTCCTGTTTCTGTAACAGTAACTGTTTGGTCTGTTCCAATTACTGGAGAACCAGTTGCGCTTGTAGACCAAGAATAAGTGTCGTAACCGTTTGCAGCAGTCATTTCTAAACTAGAACCACAAAGCACTTCGTTTTGGGTAAAAACACAATCATCAAGATTGGCTAAAAAGTTAGTTGCTTGCGGCGTTAGTAAACAACCTGTGTTACTATTAAGGCTTGGATCGTCAGAAATTTGAAATGTAGGGTTGAAAAAACCATTGTATGTTGCATACGCTTGGTTGTTAATAATATTTGAGCACGCATCTGCCAATTGTTGGCAACTTTCTACTGTTTCAACTTCTATCCTAATTTCATAAACAGGATCGTTTTCTTCAACCAAATAATCTTCAATATTTAATATTAGCTCTCGAGTAACAGGATTGTAACTTACTACTGTTACGCCAGGTGGAAGTACTAGATCGGTAGGATAATTAAATACGATATTTATAGGAAGAATATCCCTAATCTGAAAATTAGTGGCATTATCGTTCCCTATATTTTGAAAACCTATAACATAATTTAAAGGGGTAGATAAACCAACGGTTTGTCCGCCAATATCATTACCAGCATCATCTTCTACAATTTTGGTTAGTACTATAGTGGGTTCAATTATTTCTACGGCGAAAGCGAAAAAATACTGAAAATAAGTATCTCCACTTGTTTCTAGACTAATGGTCGCTGATGTTGCATCATTCGCAATTACACCATTGGAAGGATTTGGTATTTCCATAACGCCTGTATCGAAACCTAAGGTGTTGGTGCTATTAGGCACTCTGTTATTAACTGGTAGCGCATTTAATTGTGTTACAGAACTATTAAAAAAATTATTTACAGGACGATCCGTTGCAGATAAACTTACACCATTTAACAATAATCTATCACCCGTAATTGCTTTGTCTCCTTCTAGAGTTGCAAAAGCAAAATTTGCGCGTACTGGAGCAGGAGCAGGAACGGTTCTAAAACCATTAATAGGAATATCTAAGCTTGCATTACCAGAGACATTAATGGAACTAAAACCATCAAAACTTGTAATGGATTTACCCGGTAGAGTAGGATCTTCATAAACTACAAAAAGAGACCATCCAGCAGATTGACCTGTACCGTTGTACGGATTAAAAGTTGAAGTTTCACCTTCGCCGGAAGAGACATTAGCGACCGTATAAGTACCCAAATCGGTACCTAGAGTTGTAACTATATCTGTAACATCTGCATAACACGCATAAGAAAAGCTATTCCCCCCGTCTACAGATGTACCATTAGCGTTGTAAATAATGGTTCCTTGTATATCATTATAGGCACCTGTTGGTCCTTTTAATTTTACGTCTGTTATAGGTTCGTTACCAGGATTAACCGCCCCCCAATACAAACCAGCATATATTATACCATAGCAATTCGGATTCGGGATATCCAAATCGGCACTTGAAGAACTAAACGTTGTATTATCACCGTCAATGTCAATATAACGCATATCCACATTGTGGTTATATTCATCATCGTCATTAAAGGCATTATTATCTGGGCCAAGAATATTGTTACCAATAAGTATGATGTCTCCTTTTAAATCCTCGTTGAATCTAGGGGCAAATGGTTCATAATTTTGAGCATAGGATGCGAAACCTATGAAGAATAGTAGTACAGCAATGGTTAATTTAGAAATAGTAGGACTTTCCATAATTTTAATTTTACGCTCATTCTGTTATCAACTTTAGGGGGAATTGATAACAAAACGAAGATTATTTAGTTTATTAATTTTCTATTTTCACTACAGACATATTAATGTTATAGGGCTTATTTTCTTTAGATTCTAGCGCTCTGTTTACCGCCTGGATATTGTCATATTTATTTATATATATATAGTATGTACTTGAATTTAAATCGTAAAAGAAATCTACATCTGAACTTCCAGATTTAATCACTTTTTTTACAAAGTCATCTCTTTTATTGGTATCACTATGTACCGCTAATACTAAATAATATCCATCATCTATATTTTTAATATCCTTAAGAATTTGAATGTTTTTATTTTGTATTTCTCCAAAATCAAAATCATCAGAGGTCAGTAAAGTAGTACTTACAGTAGTCGTTTTCTTTAGATTTTGTAGTGTTGTTCTATCTTGTAAATAGCGTTGTTCGTCATTGTCGTATGCAGCACGTTTAATTCTTCTTTTTCGTTCGAATTCAGTCGCTATATTAATGTCTTTTAATCGTGCATTTAATTCGTTTTTAGTAATCTCAGCTTCTTTTTGTTCCAATTCTAAGCGTTCGATAGCTTTTCTATAATAAAGATTAACGCCTTCTAATTTTACAAAATCATTGTCTGAATTATCATCATATAATTTTTTTAGAGCTTCAATTTCTTCATTTCGTGTTTCAATAATCGCTTCTAAATCAGATTTAATAGCGTTTAAAGTATTGTTTTCTTCTGCTATACTTTTAAAAGGTTTTGGTTTAGCGACAATACCCTTTAGACTTAGTTCATATTCTTCTTTTAAATCTTGAAGATCTTGGTTTTTAATTTCAACGATGTTATCAAATTTTTGTAATAATTCATTTTGGGTCGTTTTCAATTCTTCTGTTTCTTTTGTAATAGTAAGCATAGCTTTTCCCACTTGGTCGGTAGGATTTAAAACAGCGTCTTCTTTATCTTGTACTTCTGCTAATAATTTAGCATCAGCAGCAGCTTTATCATTAGCTTGTTGTTCGGCTAATCGTTTAGCATCATCAGCAGCTTGCTCTTTAGCTTGTTGTTCCGCTAATCGTTTGGCGTCAGCAGCAGCTTTATCTTTAGCTTGTTGTTCTGCTAATCGTTTGGCATCAGCAGCAGTTTTATCTTTAGCTTGTTGTTCTGCTAATCGTTTGGCAGCAGCAGCAGCTTGCTCTTTAGCTTGTTGTTCGGCTAATCGTTTAGCATCAGTAGCAGTTTTATCTTTAGCTTGTTGTTCTGCTAATCGTTTGGCATCAGCAGCAGTTTTATCTTTAGCTTGTTGTTCTGCTAATAATTTAGCATCAGCAGCAGCTTTATCATTAGCTTGTTGTTCGGCTAATCGTTTAGCATCATCAGCAGCTTGCTCTTTAGCTTGTTGTTCGGCTAATCGTTTAGCATCAGTAGCAGTTTTATCTTTAGCTTGTTGTTCTGCTAATCGTTTGGCATCAGCAGCAGCTTGCTCTTTAGCTTGTTGTTCGGCTAATCGTTTGGCATCAGCAGCAGCTTTATCATTAGCTTGTTGTTCGGCTAATCGTTTGGCATCGGCGGCAGCCTGTTCTTGAGCTTTTTGTTCGGCTAATCGTTTGGCGTCAGCAGCAGCTTTATCGTTATCTTTCTGTTCGGCTAATCGTTTGGCATCGGCGGCAGCCTGTTCTTGAGCTTTTTGTTCTGCTAATCGTTTGGCGTCAGCAGCAGCCTGTTCTTGAGCTTTTTGTTCTGCTAATCGTTTGGCGTCAGCAGCAGCCTGTTCTTGAGCTTTTTGTTCGGCTAATCGTTTGGCATCGGCGGCAGCTTGTTCTTGAGCTTTTTGTTCTGCAATCGCTTTTCTATCAATTTGTGGTTTTGTAGCCTTTTTCTTTTTACGGTTTTTATTATTTCCAGAAATTAAACCAGCGACTTCATCACCACTGCTATATTCATAATTTTCTGTGCTTTTAAACCTATAAGCAAGAGAAATCTCATGAGAAGGACCAAACTCTGTTAAATCACCGAGTGCTTTTTCAAAATTATATTCAATAGCAATTTGTGGAGAAATATTAAGACCGAGACCTCCGGAAGCACCGTAAATAGTATTATAACCCACTTGCGCCCAAATTCCTTTAGGAACAGTAATCATAAGCAAACCAGAGATAATGGTTTCCTCTGTTCTAAATTCAGATTTTAGCAAACCTGTAAATTTACTTTCGTCAAAAAAATCTCGCGTATCTAAATATCCTGTATACATTATATGTCCTTGTATACCTTGTTCAGGATTTTCTTCAATTAGCATTGAGGATTCTAAATTGTAGGCAACTATATTTTTAAGGGATATGCCGAAATCGAAAAAACCGGTGCCGTAATTAATACCTGGGTTAACGGTGATTAAAAAATTTTCTGGAACGTTTTCTAATGAAGGATCATCGAAATTAGTGACTACTTTTCCTGTATTTAAACCACTCTTATAAGCGCCAATATTAAGGCCAAAAGTTAGATTACTGTCTCTATCTAGTCTCGCATTGTACGCAAAATTTAGAAGCCCTCCAAACGTTGTTAAAACACCATAGTTTTGTTGAAATACGGCAATTCCGGCACCCATATTTTCGCCAAAACGCCCTGAATAGCTTGCTAAATAGGTGAGTGGTGCATCTTCAAACTCTACCCATTCTCGTTTATTAGAAAGACTAATGTATTTATCCTGTTCACGCACAAAACTAAATGTTGGGTTTATAGTAAAACGGTTAAAAGTTAGTGAATTCCTTAAGGGAATATTAAGTGCAACTACGCCGTTATCTTCTTGAGAATAATACACCTGAATAGAGCAGATGCATAAAACTAAAACCAGAAGATGTTGTTTCATATTATTTAATTAATGTTATTGATCCTTTTTTAATTTCATTATCGGACGTTGTTATTATGTAATAAAACACCTGATTAATACTTGTAAGATTCAAATCGTTTTCTGGCCAATTATTAAGATAATTGGTGGTTTGTAAAACTATTTCTCCTCTGTTAGACATAATTACTATATGGGTATCTGTCCCAGTTACATATTTTGCCGGTAACATCCATGTATCGTTAATGCTATCGCCGTTTGGACTTATTAAATTAGGAATATTTTCGACCTCTGGAAAAGGATCGTAAGGTTTAGTGATCTCAAATGAGAATTCGCGAGATCCTAAACAGCCCATAGTTTCGGTAACTACCACTTTGTAATTACCATAAGCGGTAGCTTCAAAATTATCTTCGGTGGCATCAGGAATTAAAACGGTATCTAAATACCATTCAAATTCTGGATTGTTAGCAGTAGAAGAAATGAGTACTAATAGAGATTCATCTTCTTCAATGCTATTCGTTTCATCAACATTAATAGTGCTTTCAAAAAGCTCACTCATTATTGCAATAGCACCCGATGCAAAACAACTTCCTAAGTCTACTTGCACGGCATAAGTACCCGATTCTATAGTATCGTACATTTGATTTGTAGCCCCAGAAATACTTTCACCATCTTTATACCATTGATAACTGTTACCTTGAATGGTACTTAAAGTTGTAGCCCCTTGATCTGGACAAAACTGATTTCCTAAACTAGAAGCAATACCTGCGTCGGTCTCTCCCGAAGCCACCGAACTAACAGTTACGCGATTAGAGAATGAATTGGAAGTACACGTGCCATAATTTGTTTCTACAAAATAGGTGCCTTCTTGATTTACTGATAATGATGCACCATTAGAAACAAAAATTGAAGTTGTCGGTCCCGTTTCTTTATACCATTTAAAGGTAAGTTGAGAATAGTTTAAGGGAGAATTGTTATTACCAGACCCCGGATTGTCTATCGACAATAAGTAACTACCACCTAAACAGTAAACACCTGTGGACACTAAATTATTAATAGTGAATGGTGCATCCTGAATTTTGTAATAAGCGGCAAAAGAGTTAGAACTAGAACTAGTAGCCATAGGTGCGCTACTTTTTATCCGGATTTTATAATTTTCACCGGCTGTTGTAGTTGGTAAAGAGAAGTTTATGGTTGCTGGAGACGTTGTAATCGTTCCTGCGTTAGACGTATATAGGGTAGTTTCATTAGAAAAATCACCATTAGCATCAGACAATTCAATTGAAAATTGATTTGATGCACTTAATCCATTTTCTGGAGAAAACACGAAAGTAGTAGAGTAGGTATTAAAATCCGCATTAGCACATGCTTGAGTAAAGCCTAAATTCGGAGTTCCTATTACTATTTGCGAATTAACTTTTTGTTGTGAAACAAAAATTAAAAAGCATAGTAGGAGGTATGATTTGTAGTTTAATTTGTTGGTGTACATTTGGATGGCTTGTAGTTTTCTATTCTATAACTAATATTTTAAATTTATATTCAGAGTTTATACACTCTCATCATTTATTATTTATTATTCGTTATTGGTAGCAATTATACGGTTAATTCGTAATCTGTAATCTGGGCTATCTACGTTTTTAGCATCTATAAAAGTTTCCGTATCTGTGCCTTTTGAATACACATTATTGAAAGCCCTGCTTCCGTACCAGTTTTCTAAATCGTCATTACTTCTTCTATCCTTGACAAAAATATTTCCATTACAACTGTTAAAATAATTTCTAGTAAACACTAATTTCTCAAGGCTTTCATTATTTATTTCAATCTTCTTACCTAATATAACAGCAGGATTAAATCCCGAAATTACACTTTTATCAATTTTGAAGGTAACGGCGTCTCCTATAAAGATAGCTTCGTTTACTAAACCAATTTTGATATCATTCTCTAAGTCATTACTTATATTAATTAAAGTAAGGTTTTCTGCCTCGACTACGGTTTGCGTTTTCGATAAGTCGGGAGTTGTATCTGGATCATGATTTAATATATTTAAACATCTAGAAGCTCCTGCCTTAGAAACATAAGGAGATTTTACTGCCAAAGAGTTCGTTATTGTACATTGAGCACCATAATTTATTTGATAATCATTACTACTCGATCTATAAGATACTAGTTTGTCTAAAGTTACATTGCCACCTAAAATACTGAATGAGTTTCCTTCGCAATAACTTATCATTAAGTTATCTAGTGTTGTGTCTTTACCAACGCCAGCGAGAGTAAGTGCGTTAAAATAGCCATAGTCTTTAGTTCTTTTACCAGCGTATTCTATCCTAACATACCTTAAAATTCCAGAATTACTATTTGGATTATCGCCACCATAGCTAATACTTCTAGAATCTGTTGGATTTAAACCAAAATTTAAAACTGCGGTACCACCATTTTTATTAATTGGTGCATCACCAAGAATGAAAAGACCTCCCCAATCTCCTGGTTTTTTTACGCTACGGCTTGATGTGAAAATAATGGGATCTGTATTTTTACCATTAGCAATTAAGGTAGAGCCATTACTAATAGTAAGTGATCCCTTAGTCTTGAAATCCCCGATTATTACTGTTCCGGGCTCAATAACTAACGTTGTACTGTCTTTAACAAATACGTCACCAAGTAGGAGGTAGACATCTTTTTTATATAATTTTGTGTCTTTAATAATATTACCACTCAGTATTTGAGTAGGCTCTCCATACACAACCTTATTGGCTTTAAACTGTGTCCAATTATTTAACCAGTTCTCAAAACCAGTAATTCCCTTTTCTTGTTGCGCATAAATACAGGTACAACTAAGTGTAACTATTAAAAGCAGGATGTTGATAGTGATTTTTCTCATAGCGGTTAAATCAATTTATAAATTATTGGGAATAATATCTTGGACGAATATAAAAATTTATATGAATAAATACACGTTAAATGCAAATAATGACGCTAAAACGCATAAATAATTTAAAAATATAATACTTTTCTTACAAATTTAACAATAACGAAGGTTGTTAATTAAATAGTGAATGGATTTAGGTTTTAGGTAATTATTAAAGATTTTGAATACACCTGAATAGAACTAATTTGATTTAAAATCGTTGTAAGTATGAAGAGATTTTAATATTTCTTCATAAAATAATATAGCAGATATAAGATCTCTGGAATCTGAATACGGCAATATTGATCTCTGAAATTCTACGGTACTATCAAAATAATTTGTAGTAGCATCAAGGTTTGCTTGCAACGCTTTAATATTTTCTTTAGTCTCAGGAATCCCTAAAGTTTCCATAGTAACATTTGGGGTAGTTGCAAAGGCTATATTAGGTAATATTTTTACAATAACCTCTATACGACGTATATATAGAGTTAATATAGCTCCTTTTGATAATCTACTTAATTCATCTTGACTGTGGTATTTAGCAATACCGACTTTACCATTGATCAATTGAAGAGATTGTTTATTTTTCTGTGCTGAACTAATACTCACTATCATAAAAAAAATAATGGTAAAAAAAGTAGTTTTTGCTTTCATTTGAGGGGCTTTAAGTTTTATTTAACAAATCTATATAAATTATTGAAAAAAACAACTCTATTCTTAAATATTTTAAGATAATTTTATCGAGCAACTATTCTTTTTATCAGTTAAACTGTATAAACATTAGGTAAAGGGCATATTTATACGACAAATAGCTGTACAGTTAAAATACCAAATAGGTCTTCAGTTTAATAGAAATTATTTCTATTAAAGAGATCATTCTTTAGTGCACATTTATCCTTATAAAATTTATTTGTAAGAAAATTAATACTTTATTTTTATTTGTACTCCATTCATTTACTTGTTATTAAGCACGAAATATGGTGACCGTTTAAATTTAAAATTTATTTATTTTAACCTAAAATACATAATTACATTTCTTCTTTATCGACTGCATTTCATCGAGGTAATTGACTTTAAATAACATTTCAACGTAAATTTTAAGCGTTCGTGCGATTTTTAGTGAAATTAAAAATAAAACCCCCTATTTTAATAGTAATCAAACGCTATTATTATGAAAATTCTAACCACTTTTTTACTATTTGTATCCTTTTTGAGCTCTAATTTTTTAAGCTACTCACAAGATTACCAAGAAGTTTCGCACGAAACCACTTTAAATTATTTAAAACGCAGCTCTATCTACGTTTATACAGAACTTAATTTAAATAATATCGATACTATTCCAGGTTACGATTCAAAGCGTGATAAGCTTAAAATTTCAGGAACCATTTATAACAGCGATGGTATAACTCCTGCAGTAAATGTTTTACTATATATAGAACAGCCTAATGAATTTGGTGATTTTGAATTAAAAAAACAGAACGGTAAGCGCTACGTAAAGCATAACGCTTGGATAAAAACGGATGCTGATGGACGCTACACTTTTTTCACCTTTATACCCGGAAACGACCGACGTTACAAAATTCTAAAACAATTGTTTCCTATTATCAAAGTACCATTACATAAAGAATATGCTTTAGAAAGTTTCTTATTTAATGATGACTATTTACTTACAAAATTATGCCGTAAACGTTTAGCAAAAAAAGGAGATATCACCAGAATTTTAAATCCTAAACTAGATAATGGATTATTGGTAGTAGAAAAAAACATTATTTTAAAGCGTTTTAATTCTGACTTATAAAGTAGTTTTACTTTTATATACCGTAAAAACTGATGTTTTAGGGTCTATTATCCCTCTCGTTCTGTGATTTGGCTATCATGAAATGGTACAGCGAAACTTTTCCCTTTTTCTGAGAATTTTATACGACGCTACACGCCTAAACTTAACTTGGGTAACGAATGCAGGAGCTATAAGGTGTACTATTTTAAAATAGCACCGATCTATTGCTTTCACTTTCTCATAAATTATGATATACAATCAAATATATAGTGTTATTTTTAAATTTCGAACCCTGTTACATTATTAATAGGTAACAGGGAACTTGAAGAAAATAGTTTAAACTTCGATTTATCTAAACATAATAATTTACTACAAATGATTAATAAAAGGCTAGAAAAACTTCGCCAAACACTATCTAAATACAATTTAGACGCCGTAATTATTCCATCAACAGATCCCCACCAATCAGAATATGTCGCAGAACACTGGAAAGTAAGGGAATATTTTACTGGATTCACAGGATCTGCTGGGGTGTTAGTCGTTAACCACAATGAAACTGCCTTATGGACAGATTCTCGTTATTTTATACAATTTGAAGATGAATGCGCTGCTTATAACATCAACTTACATAAACAGTCGGTTCCTCATGCACCCGAACACGTACAATGGATATGTGATAGTTTAAAAGAAAAGGCGGTTATAGGAATAGATTTTTTGCAGTTTTCGAAAGCTCAACTTGATTATATAGAGAGCATAGCGAAAACGAAACATATTAAACTGCAAAATATCCCAAATTTAGTAGATGATATTTGGTCTGATAGACCTGGACTACCTAATTTTTCAGTCAATTTACATCCCTTGGAATATAGCGGTGAAACAACAGCCTCAAAAATAGAAAAAGTTCAAAGTAAAATTACCGATGCCAAAGCCGATTACTATTTGTTTTCAAGTCTAGATGAAATAGCTTGGTTGTTTAATATCCGTTCTCAAGATATCGATTTCACACCCTTAGTTACCGCTTACGCCATGGTAGGGTTGGAAAACACAGTCCTATTCTGCAATAGGAATCGATTTACGTCTCAAGCTATCGAGACCTTTTCAAAATTGAATATTAACATCGTTAATTATGATGTAGCAATTGATGAATTAGGAGAAATAGAAGCGAATAAAAAAATAATTGCGGATGTATCCTCTTTAAATTATGCCGTTTATAATGCTGTAAAAAGTCAATTTATAGTTCAGAATTCAGTAGCTAAAGAATGGAAAGCTATTAAAAACGCAACCGAAATCCAGGGTGCAAAAAACTGTATGATTAAGGATGGTATCGCGCTTACCAAATTTTTTATATGGTTGGAAAAAGAACTTAAAACAAAATCTCTTTCAGAGTACGAGATTGGTAAAAAGTTAGAGAGTTTCCGGAAAGAACAAGCCTTGTATATGGGCGAATCTTTTGCTGCTATTGTAGGCTATAAAGGCAATGGAGCGGTTATTCATTATACAGCACCAAAAAATGGCTCTGCACGAGTAAAAAACGAAGATATTCTTTTAGTCGATAGCGGTGCACAATACAAGGACGGTACCACAGATATTACCCGCACCGTTTGGCTAGGCGGGACACCAACAGACGAATTGAAAACGGCGTATACCGCTGTGTTAAAAGGCTATATAGAACTCGAGCAATTACAATTCCCTAAAGGCACAGTCGGTATGCAAATGGATGCTTTTGCGAGAGTCCATTTATGGAAACAAGGGCTAGATTATGCGCACGGTACTGGTCACGGTATAGGAAGTTTTGGGATGGTGCATGAACCGGCGCAAGGGTTTACAACCAATCCAGCAACGAGTAGTGGTAGTTCAGTACATGCTGCACATCAATTAACAACAATAGAGCCTGGGTGTTATAAAAAAGATGTTTATGGTATTCGTATTGAAAATGTAGTGCTTTCGGTAGGTAAACAACAAACCGAATTTGGAGACTTTTTAGGCTTTACACCAATTACGTTATTCCCTATAGACAGACAACTCATAAACACAACGCTATTGTTAGATTCTGAAAAGGAATGGTTTAATGCGTATCATAAAATGGTTTTTGAGCACTTATCGCCATTATTGAATACCGATGAAAAGGCTTGGTTAAAAGATATCTGTAAAATATTGTAACAACCTTTGCAAACAAGAAATTTTATGAGTCTATTTTTTTATATATTTATGAAAACGGTTATTACGGTTTAAAGTCGTGCGGCATTAATAAAAAGATAAAGCATCGCTGAGGATTGCGTATTTAAAAATTTAACGACATTGGGCAGAATACTTAACGCATAAGAACTGCCAATGTCAATAAATAGTCGGCTTTATTTCAAGTATAAAAACGAGAACGAGTGATACAGTTTACAATAATCAATACTTAAAAGCTCCACATATATGTTACACACTGTTTTATTAGAACGCGAAATATACGCCTCAGAAGAGCATAAAATGATGCAAGGTATGATTCAGGATTTCATTAACAACGAAATTATTGAGCACACTGAAGAATGGGAAAAAAACGGAATGGTTAGTCGGGATATCTGGGAACGCGCCGGAAAATTGGGATTGCTTTGCATTGATATGCCAGAGAACTATGGTGGTAGTGGTTTAGATTTCAGCTTTAGTGCTTTATTTATTGAAGAATTGGGTAAAAAAGGAGTCAGTGGGCCAGGTTTCTCTTTACATTCAGATATTGTGGCGCCCTATCTTTTAAAGTATGGTACCGAAGCCCAAAAACAAAAATATCTACCTCAAATGGCGACCGGAAAACTCATTACATCCATTGGAATGACCGAGCCCAATTGTGGTAGTGATCTTAAAGCTATTAAAACAAATGCGGTAGATAAAGGAGACCATTATTTGGTTAACGGACAAAAAACTTTTATCACCAATGGGTATATGTGCGATATGGCTATCGTTGCTGTAAAAACTAATATTGGAACAGAGAAAGAAGGCGTGTCTTTATTAATTATAGAAAGCGCCTATGACGGTTTCGAAAAAGGAATTCCTTTCAAAAAAATTGGGATGAAAGCCCAAGATACGTGCGAGTTATTTTTTGATAATGTCAAAGTGCCAAAAGAAAATTTATTAGGAGAAGAAGGGAGTGGTTTCAAAATTATGATGACAGAATTGGCTAGAGAGCGTTTAACAGTAGCACTAAATGCTATTGGTGGTGCAGAAGGCGCTATTGAAAATACTATTGACTATACCTCTACAAGAACCGCTTTTAAGCAGCCTATTGCCGCATTTCAAAACACACAATTTAAATTGGCCGAATGTGCTACACAACTACAAGTGCATCAAACGTTTGTAGATCGCTGTACACAGTTATTAACAAAGCATCAACTTACGGCGGAAAGCGCTTCAATGGCGAAGTATTCTGCAACCGAAATGCACAGTAAAATAGTGGACGAATGCCTACAGTTATTTGGAGGTTATGGTTATATCTGGGATTACCCAATTGCCCGAATGTATGCAGATAATAGGGTAGCTAGAATTTATGCCGGCACTAATGAGATTATGAAACTATTAATAGCCCGCGGGCTATTTAGAGAATTGTTTCAACATTTGAAGGCCATAAAAAAACAAGTGTAATTACTAGGTAAAGCCAGAGATCACTGCGTAGAAATAAGAAAGAACAAAGACTTTAAATTAGCAAATGAACACACTATAAAAATATTTAAAGAGTAATTACCGTAAAACTCAATACTATGTGGTGTTAAGAAGTAGAGTCTTAGATAGTATCTAATTACAACGAAATCATTCCTAAAAAAGAGTATTGCAAAAAGCTATTGATTTTCGCATCTTTGTCTAATGTATCAGTCTATTATTAAACACATAAATAATCATATTAGTCCAACAGAAACCGACAAACAATTATTTAATTCTTATTTAAATGAAATTAATGTCGATAAAGGTCAGTTTTTACTCAAGCCTGGCACACATATAAAGCACGAATATTTTGTTATAAAAGGGTGTTTAAAGGCTTATTATATAGGAGACAAAGGCAATAAGCATATTATTCAATTTGCCGTCGAAAATTGGTGGGTTGGAGATTTTGATGCCTTCTATAATCATGTCCCTTCAAAATTATATATTGAAGCTATTGATGATTCACAGCTATTATCCATTAATTATAACAATCTTCAAAAGATTTATGAGGAAGCTCCCATTTTTGAGCGCTACTTTAGAATTTTAACTACTCAAGCTTTTATTTCTCAACGTAAACGCATTTTATCGACACTAGAAAAGAATACAAAAGACCGCTATGCTGAGTTCTGTGCGTCGTATCCAAATATTGAAAACAGAGTGCCTAATTACGACATTGCAAATTACCTGGGTGTTTCGGCAGAAAACTTAAGTCGCGTTAGGCGCCAAGTAAAAAGTTAAAACAGTCTTAATTGATATGCGTCAATTTTATTAGCATTTTGTAATTGTAACTTTGTACGTCTCGAAATTATAAAAGAACGGACACATTGGCTAGATTTTAGTACTAACAAATCAAAAGAAAAACAGATGAGCAAACAACATTTATTAACACCATATAACAACAATATTAACTTAAACAACAGAGTTGTTGTGGCACCTATGACGCGTAGTAGAGCCGATAATGAAGGCAACGTGCCAACTAAGAATCTACACGCCTTGTATTACGAGCAACGCGCATCGGCAGGTTTAATTATTACAGAGGGCTCTCAAGTGTCTAAAGAAGCCGTTGGTTATATACATACTGCGGGTATTTATTCTGATGAGCAAGTAGAAGGTTGGAAAGAAGTAACCCAGCGTGTGCATAATAAAGGGGGAAAAATATTTATTCAGTTATGGCATGTGGGTAGAATGTCGCATCCCGATTTTCATAATGGTGAATTGCCATTGTCGGCGTCTGCTATAAACCCGAATGCGCAATCATTTACTGCAGAAGGTTTTAAAGACACGGTTACGCCAAAAGAAATGACCATTGAAGACATTAAAAAGACGGTTAATGATTTTAAAAATGCGGCAGCAAATGCGGTAAAAGCAGGTTTTGATGGTGTTGAAATACATTCTTCAAACGGCTATTTATTTCATCAATTCTTCAATAATGCTTCTAATGAAAGAACCGATGAATATGGTGGAAGTATAGAGAACAAAACGCGTTTCTTTTTTGAAGTGCTCGATGCGATTAAAGAGGTAATTCCGCAGGAAAAAATTGGTACCCGTTTTAATCCGTCGTTAAATGGTTTATTCGGAATGACGCTGGATGCGGAGACGATTCCGACTTTTGAATATATTATTAAAAAATTAAACGCTTATAATTTAGCTTACGTTCACCTTTCTGAACCCTTTACAGATGTTTCAGAAATCCCTTATGCTGTAACAGAAATCGCTAAACATTTCCGTCCACTATATAACGGAACTTTAATGATTAATACAGCATTCACTCAAGACAAAGGAAATAAAGTAATTGAAGAAGGCTACGCCGATTTAGTCGCTTATGGTAAACCCTATATTTCTAATCCGGATTTGGTAGAACGATTTACAAACCACCTAGATCTGGCAGCTTGGAATGAAGATACATTTTACACCACAGGAGCAAAAGGATATACAGATTATCCTAAAGCTTCAGAATAAAGAGTGTAACTAAAAACAGACCCTATGAAATTTACACGAAAAGGAAGTGCAGTATGAAATGGCATTGGAAAAGACGGACAAGGTCAGGTTACTACAAAAAGTAACGTTTTAGATACGGCACGCTATTCGTTTCACACCCGTTTTGAAGATGGAAAAGAAGGAACTAACCCTGAGTAGTTAATAGGCGCCGCACACGCAAGCTGTTTTGCAATGCAATTAAGCGTGTTATTAAGTAGCGCTAATTTTACAGCAACAACGCTAGACGTAAGCGCTACCGTGACTTTCGATGATGGGGCGATTACAAACATTATGTTAAACTTAGAAGGAGAGGTGCCAGAAATTGATGCCGAGAGATTTCAGCAGATAGCGCATAAAGCGAAAGAGGTTTGTCCTATTTCAAAAGTGATAAATACAGAAATCGAATTAAAAGTCACTTTAAAAAACGGCTTATTATAGCGCCGATTACGACCAAAGCCTAAAGTAGGGCAGGATGGAAGCGGTATTAATAATAGTTTTACAGGTCGAAAAGTAAATACTATTTAGGAAGACTTAAATGTGAGCCGCAAAGCATTGGGAGATAATATTTTGACTTCCACTAAAAATAAATTTATTTTTTATGAAAACGATGAGGCTTTATAAATATTTTGGCACTATATTTGTATTATTATTATCAAATTATTAATTACAATATTATTATTATGAGTAAAGGAACAGTAAAATTTTTCAACGACGCCAAAGGATTTGGATTTATCACTGAAGAAGGAGTAGACAAAGATCATTTTGTACACATTTCAGGATTAATTGATGAAATTCGTGAAGGTGACGAAGTTGAATTTGATTTAGAAGAAGGAAACAAAGGATTAAATGCAGTAAACGTAAAAGTTATCTAATTATATATTTCAAGTTTTTTAAAAGCCTATCAATTTATTGATGGGCTTTTTTGGTTTTATATGTTAGCAAGATGTAACTAATAAAATATAGAGCAATTACAGAAGCAACCTAAAGCGTGAAATTGTTTATAAAAACAGCCTTTAAAAGTATTAAATTTGTCCCCGCAAGCGCAATCGAAAGGTTCCTTATCAAGTCATAAATAGAAAAGAATTGCTTATACCACCACACCGCGGCTTTTGTTTATCCTGAGCGCAGTTGGAGGGATTTATCGGTTAATAAGAATGACATCAAATTCCCTATTCCAGATGTTTAAAAACTCGGACGTCTACAACACACACACAACACTTGCGAAAATGATCCACAACAGTTATGAGGTTGTATTAGTTGGAAGAAAGAATTAAAACCCTAAGATACAATTCAGCACTAAAAGAAAATATTCTTAAAGAATACGGGGTGCGTTAAAGCGTAAAATGCTATATAAATAGAACCTTTAAAAAACACTCAACAGTTCCCACGGCGTGCAGTCTAGCGGTCTCTTAAAAATGATAAAAAGGAATCCCAAGAAGTCTATACTTTAGTGTTATTCTTCTAAACGTCGTAAATGGGCGCAAACGGACAATAAGTACAGATAGCATAGATAGTTTATAAGCAAATCTCTTAAATACTATTTTAGGCGTTGCTTCACTATTTTGTAAAGGGATCTTAGATATAGCTTACATTTGGGGCTCGGCAATCTCTACAACGCTATTTTTATCTACAACGCTACTATCAGAGGTCTTTGCCATTTCGCTTCTTATTTGCTTAATAGTAAGCGTACTGCCATCATGGCTCCATCCGGGTGGTCCAAAAACATATTTAAATTTGTGGTACCAGTTGTTTGATTTTTTCATATCCTCCCAAATGTTTTTGTATTCGTGAGTTAAAACAACAAATAGATTGTAAGAATCTGGAGGTACAGACACCCCGTATTCTATAGCGATAGACTCATCGAGTTGTTTCCAAGTTCCAAAAACCCTATCAAAAACATTGAGGATTCCCCCGTGGTTTTTGTCCATATATTCAATATTCCGAGCGTGGTGGACTTGGTGCATAGTATGAGTATTCAGAAATTTTTCTATAAACCCCAATTTTTTTACATATTGTGTGTGCAGTTGAAATTGCCATAGCGCTTCAATACCCATACAAACCACAAGCATTTCTGGTGGGAATCCAATTACTACGATCCAAACATAAAAAAAAGGTTTATAAAAAATAGTAAACCAACCGTTACGCACAGCCGTTCCCAAATTAAAATTGTCTGACGAATGATGCACAATATGTGCTGCCCATAAAAAGCGGATCATATGATTTTGACGGTGGAACCAATAATAGGAGTAATCATCTAAAAGCATACAAATTATCCAAATATACCACACATACCCAAAGGACTCCCAGCCCATAATATTCGTTCTAACCCCATCTATTATTGGATTGAAGAATTCGTAAGCTAAGTTAAACACCAATATTACGGCCACTGTTTTTATTAGTGCAGCGACTACTGCAGATCCTAACCCAAGTGATAAGCTTGTTAATAAATCCTTCCATTTATATAGTTGTTTGTCATCCAAAGTTTTGCTGTAGATAAGCTCTATTGCGATAAAGCCTAAAAAACAAGGAACTCCATAAACTAACGGGTTTGTAAAATCCATTTAGTAATAGTTTTAATAAGAGTTTGTGTAACGGTAATTCCGTTCTAAAATTTATTTTCGGCAATATACTTTAATTTAATGCAACACTACTCCTGTACAAAATCTTTCATCTTTAGAATACGTTAAAATTTTATATAAAAAAGGGTTGTGGCGCCGGTTAGTGTTAACAATTATGGTTTTAGGAGACTTAAAGACACTTCTTAACAAACACATCTATTCTTAACACAAGAACGACAAAGATGGTAACCAAATTTAGAGGGTTGCGTGTCTCTATTTTCAAAAAATAGAAGTTATGAGAAAGCGTTTAGGTCATTTCAAATTTTATTTAACTAAGAATATATACGAGATCACGTTATAAAGAAATGCTTAAATCAGTGGTATTATGTACACACTTGGAACCTAAATTCATCAAAATTCATGTATCTTTAACATTCAAATTTTAAGCTAAAATTCTATTAGATTTATGAAGTATCTTTCACTTATGTCCTGCCTGCTTGTTCTACTATTCTCTAGTTGCAATGAGGTCAATCCCAAAAGTGAACAAGAGGTGCGTGAGTTTTTAAAACAATGGAACGCATCACATACAGCATTAAAGGCACCGTATTTAGAACGCGATTATATGCCCGTTGTAACGTATTACGGAGAAGAGCGTACTAGAACTCAGGTGCAACAAGATAAGAAACTGTTATTTCAGCAATTTCCGAATTATACACAACGTATTCTAAATGACCCACTTACTATTACCAAAGAGGCTGGAGTTTATTTAGTTACGTTTACAAAACGCGTTAGTTACAATGGAATAGAAGCCGATTACACCTCTTATCTTTCCATGATGATAAGAAATGGTGATTTTCAAATACTAAGAGAAGGTGTTGCTGAAAACTCTAAAGATCTAGATGCTCCTATTTTTCCGAGTGCTCGCGCAGATATCGCTTTCTTTACTAATAACAGACAATTGTTCGGCGATTTTAATGGCGATGGTCTATCGGACTATGCAACTGTGATCTCTCCAACGACAACGATGGCGCAAAGTGGCGATACGGTGGTATGTAAAGGAGAATGCAACAGCGTAATCACCTTTAGTAATAAAGACCTTAAGGCTATAACCATTAAAGGGGCATACAAATCGCAGTTAGAAAACCTTAAAGACCTTAATAGTGATGGTGCAGACGAGATTGGTTTCTGGGATATAAAACCCACAACCAAGAGTTTCTATGTATTTGATGCTACCAATGGCGCTTTACTTAGTGGGCCTGTTGTAATTAACACCACCGTCCATAAAAACCTTAATCTTATCGACGTTTTTAAAAATGCCGGCCCTAATAAAATTACGGTAACACGCAGTGCGCAAGTTAATGGAAAGTGGATTTTAGAAAACGAAACAATTGCTCTGGATTAACCGGATAATTATATTTAATCAGTTTCTTATAAACAGAGCTAAAAGGAGAGCTTTTATTTTGGCGATGTAATAGTAGTGCATATATTTAATTCTGAAAGTAATATTACTGCAATACTTACGATGGGGGATAAATTATGATTACATATAACAAGTGCTAAAACTTTATTTTCACTCACATCTTTACTTATTTTTTTTATTTTTTATAAGGTGATCATAAAACTCCTGAAAAACCCATAAAACTAAAAATAAAATGAAACATTGTATTCTAAATAGCTTCTGTTTTTTTATTTAAATACATCTATAAAATGAAAAAATATTTTTAGTACTAGTTGTCGTTATGCAGTCTTTCTACGCTTGCGGACAAGCAAAGTATAAAACAATTTAACTGATAATCCACTAGAGAATATTAATGCTTTAAAGACTGTAGACGGTGTTTTTTTTAATAACAATTATTTAAATAAAGATGCATTAGATAAATTATCTCAATCAATACTTCCAAATGAATATTCTAAATGAAAAAAAAGAAATCTCATCTGGAATAGTAATATCTAGAGCTTGACAGTAAAATTGAAAGCGTTTCTCTAATTCCGAAAAAAGACTGTATCTCTAAGGCTATTTATACGTTTGCGGCAGTCTATGACAATCGTGTAATTGAAAAAACTTGAACCACAGGATAAACCTATTTATAAAATGTACTATAATTAATATTATGTAAAATAGCATTATTATAGTAATTGATCCTTTTGGTATGTCCACGCTTTCCTTTAATAAAAATTTAACGCTATTGTTTCATTTAAGCAAATCAAGAAATGGATTGAGCGCACCGCGCATTCTTAAATAGTATAAATTTGATAAGAACAAATTATTAATCTTAAAATCTAAAATTATGAATAATGATCAATTAGAAGGAAAATGGAAACAAGTTAAGGGTAAATTCAAACAAAAATACGGAGATCTTACCGATGACGATGTAACTTATTCTGAAGGAAAATTTGACCAAATGATGGGGAAACTTCAGGAAAAAACAGGAAAAACAAAGGAACAAATCTCTGATGAAATTAAAAATATGTAATTTAACAATTATTCAATTAGCGTAAAACACTAATTATTAAAGAGAGCGATCCTACGGGGTTGCTCTCTTTTTTTTGCCTTGGTAATACTTAATTTTTTCCTAAATTAGATTCTAATTGCGAAGTGTTTTAGTATCTTTAGTTAATAACATCATTAACTATTAAACATCAAATAATATGGACATAAATTTTGAATACCATGAAGTAAACCCTAGTGAGTCACTAGAAACTTTTGTCACAGAGAAATTAAACAAACTATTTAATAAATATGAGTTTATAGTACGCGCCGATGTCTTTTTTAAAATTCAAAACTTTTCTGATAATACAGGAAAAATAGCTGGGATACGTTTAAGTGCTCCTGGCCCTCGCCTATTTGCCGAAGATAATAGTGAGTCTTACCATAAGAGTGTTACTGAAGCCGTTAGCCAATTAGAACGCCAGTTAGAAAAGCGAAAAGGAAAAATGAAAACACATTAAGTCGTAATTAAACGTAATAAAACAAAAAAACTACTTTTAAAAAAGTAGTTTTTTTTTGATCTATAGCGAACGTCCACTGTTTTATAAGAGTCTCCCTTTTATCTCCTCTGTGTTTATATTATAAACACACTCAAAGGCTTCTCGTTTATAATAATTATCCGTTAATCAATAACAACACGTTTATCAATACGTGTTCCGTTCTCGGTAGTTAGTGTAAACACGTAAGTACCGCTAGATAGTGTATTTACCGGAAACACAAATGCTGTATTAGACGTAAAATTGGTTTTGTTTATTAGTCTACCCTCTAAAGCATAAATAGCGAGTGCAACGGACTCATCTTGAGGAGTTTCTAAAGAAATGGTAATTGCTTTAGAGGCCGGATTTGGATATAATTTTAGTGTTGTCGTCGCCGAAAAAGCAGCAACAAGATCTATACCTAAAGTGTTATTATCTATCGTCCACGTTACTGTATTTACGTGTATCGTAGTATGGTCATTAATGGCTTGCAAATTAGAATCATCTATTACATTTGCTGTCAGCGTATTGGAACCCATAACGAAATCATTTTCGTCTAGCTGTAAACTATCAGTATTTCCTGCAATAGTGGTTGCATTCAAGTGCCAACTAATCGCTAACGTATTTGGCATTGGATAAATTACATTTAAATTGAAAGGTATCGGATAGGTATCGGGTTCTAAAGTGATTGAATTATCTGGTAAAAATGACTCTATGGTCGCAACATAGTCGTGAATCTTTTCGATAATACCATCGCTACATACCGAACAGAAAGCATTTCCTAAAACTTCCATTTTACACGTTGTGTGTGGTTTATACCAAGTACCAGAGGTTTCACCGCAGCAATGCTGATACGTTCCAATACCGTTTACACCCATCCAATTACTCCATTTTACGGTGGTCGGATCGTTATTTTGCGTTAAGTTAATCCCTTCTTCTGCGTAATAATCTCCCGCCCAATATTCATCCTTTAATTCCGAAAACGAATGTCCGATTTCGTGCAAAGCAATTTCAGAACCGCTGGAATGCGTTGTTCCTATTGCAATAGCACCTCCACTCCCACCGTAATGTGGCGAATTTGTTAACACCACAATTTGATCGTACGACGGAATATTTGCAAATACCACTTGACTTACCAATAGGTTGTTACAGGTTAACAAGCGGTGTACATTATAACTATCAAAAGTCGAATCGAAGTAGGTGTCTACCATTTGAATAGGATGATAAGGCTCGGTAACGTCTGTTGCCGTTCCGGGATGATCTGCGCCACTTTCGTTTGAAGCCACTTTTATCGCATACACATTAAAGAAATTTTTATATTCTTTAAAGGGGGTTTGATTAAAAATTCCGGTGGTAAAGGCTTGAGCATCGCTTATAAATAAACCCTCTTCGGCAGCTGTATAGCCGTCGCCAATGAGTACTAAATTAATATGGTTATCGACCGCACCATTAACCAAAATATTTTCGACAGGAAACACTTGGGCCTGCACAGTAAAGCAACTAAAAACAATCAGTAAGGTTATAAAAATGGTTTTCATAGTTTTATTTTTTTAAGATGAAGGGCATCTAAATTCTCTAATACGTAGTGAATACTTATAAATTTCGAAGCTTTTTTAAGGGGGAAACGCGCAGTAAACGTTGCGCTATCTAATGCTATCGTACGCTTTATAAAATGATTGGTATCGTTTACATATTCTACCTCTCGCAATAGAGGATCTGGCAGCGTAAACGATTGTAAAACGGTATCGTTTTTATCTAAAATAGAACACACTAAATGCTTTTTAGACGGTGTTACTGTAGCGGTATGAGGTGTCTTTAAACGGCCTTTTTGTTTTTGAAGATCTACTAAATCAACCACATAATTGGAGTTGATTTTTTTAATACTAAAACTGGCGTTTACAATATAATTATCTGGTACTTGAGGTACTTCTTTTAAAATGTTCTTGTTTGTTCTTGTGGAACCATCAGTCGCTGTTACAATAGGTTTACAACCCAATTGAAGACTAAAAATAATACAAATAAGATTTTTTACCTTCATAACCTCTCTGTGGCAATTAATAACAGCTAACGTTTATAAAGTTAGTGTTTTAAATGAGATCATTAACTTTTTTTCTAGAGCTTTTAATTGCGACATTTCATTTGAAAGTACTAAAGCAATCGACTCGCCTTTTTTGCCCGCTCGTGCAGTTCTACCACTTCTGTGCGTGTAATATTCTAAATGCTCAGGTAATTGATGGTGAATAACAAAACCTAAATTATCAACGTCAATACCACGTGCCGAAACATCGGTAGAAATTAAAATCTGAAGATTAGTATTCTTAAACGCACGCATCACTTTATCGCGGTCTTTTTGTGTCATATCGCCTTCTAATGCATCTACATTAAATCCTTCTTTTTGAAGTAATTGTTTTAATCCTTGTGCGCCAGCTTTAGTTTTACAAAACACAATACCGCGTTTCTCTTCCCTATCTTCTAGTAATCTAATTAAAGTTTCAGGTTTGTTAGCAATAGTGGTTTCTACAACATAATGAGAGATATTCGCGTTCACCAGACTATCTCTGTCTATTTCAATACGCATCGCATCTTTAGACACGTAACGTTTTACGATGTCTTTTAAATCTTCGGGCATAGTGGCCGAAAATAACCAGACATTTCTGGTTCCAGAAGTCGCCTTAAGAATGGTGTTTAAATCTTGCTTAAAGCCCATACTTAGCATTTCGTCTGCTTCATCTAAAACAATGGTTTTTATCTGTTTTAAATCAATGCAGTCTTTATCTAACAAATCGACTAATCGCCCAGGTGTTGCTACCACTATGTGTGTGGTACGCTTTAGGTTTTTAATCTGAATATCTATTTTTTCACCGCCATAAACACCTTCAACAAAGACTTGTGCATCATTGTATTTCGTGAATTTAAAGAGTTGTTTTTTAATTTGCTGAACCAATTCGCGTGTTGGCGATAAAATTAATACCTGAATAGCGTCCAAACTCGGGTTTACTTTATGCAATGCCGGTATACCGTAGGCAGCTGTTTTTCCCGTTCCTGTTTGGGCTAAACCTATAAAATCTTTAGCAGACGCCAATAACATAGGTATGGCTTGCTCTTGGATAGCGGTAGGTGTTTTAATTCCTAATTCTTTTAACGATTTGACGTAGTTTTTATGAACTCCTAAATCTTTAAATGTACTCATAATATATAATGTAATTAGAAATAATAATTGGTAACGATTAGAATAAAAAACGGTAAAATAGCGTAATTAACACTAATCTTCAGGCGGAAATCCGTTGATTTCTTCAAAAACTTCATCAAAATTAGTACGTAAATACGAGTTTAATTTCTTGCGGTAATCGTCTTTTAACCATTCCACAAAATTAAAGGTACTTTTACTAATACATTTGGTATAACGGTGAATTCTAAAATCGATATCGTCTACTAATAATTTTGCAAGAGCCAAAGCATCCCACAAGTCTTCACTGTTTTCAATACAAATTTTTGCATGATGTTGTATAGAGCGTTCTAAAATAACTTTAGAGGATTCTCCGTTTCTAATCGATGCAATATAATTTTTCTTTACATCGAAATAAACATCTTCAGATTTTGCAAATTCAGCACGAACGGCTTCAGGCATTTCATATCTAAAGTTTTCTTCTAAATCTTCATCATTTAAAATACCATCCAAGTAGAAATTTGGCGATCTAAATATTTTTTGCCAATCTAAATCATTTCCCCAAGGTCCAAAACGATGTAAATTGTTACCTAAATCAATAACCGTAAATTTAGATTTATTCTTTAAAATACGCGATCCACGCCCAATCATTTGGTAGTATAATGTCAGTGATTTTGTGGCTCTATTTAGTACAATACAATCTACCGTAGGCTCATCGAATCCTGTGGTTAAAATACTCACCGATGTAAGGATCGCATCTGGTGTTTCTTTAAACCATTTTAAAATGGCTTTACGTTCTTTTTTACTGTTATTATTATCAAGGTGAGCTACTGGGTATCCTGCACGTCTAAAGGTGTCGTAAACGTGTAGCGAGGTGTTAATACCGTTGTTAAATATTAACGTTTTTCGTCCTTTACAGCGTTCTTCGTAAGCTTGAATAAGCTTCGTTAACATGTCTGTATTGGTGTATAAATCTTCAGAAGATTTTACCGTATAATCACCGTTAGCTCCAACAACCAAAGAGGTTAATCCTACGTTATAAGAAAAGACTTCGGCACGTGCCAGAAATTCATTTTCTATTAACGAATGAATCGTTTCTCCTACAATTAATTCGTTGTAGTTATCCTTCATTGGTAGATTAATATTACTACTTAAAGGTGTTGCTGTTACTCCTAAAATAAAGGATTTTTCGAAAAACTTAAATAATTTAGTAAAGGAGTTATAATGCGCCTCATCAATAATAACCAAACCAATGTCCGAAATATCTAGTTTATCATCCGTTAACCTATTGTTTAAGGTTTCTACCATCGCCACAAAACAATTGTAATTACCTTGATCAGATAAATCGGCTTTACTATCAATTACTTTATTAGACACCCCAAACTCAGAAAGCATGTTCGAGGTTTGTTTGCACAATTCTATTCGGTGCGTCATCACCAAAACTTGCTTTTTATGATTTTTTAAGTATTGTCTTACAATCTCAGAAAATATTACTGTTTTACCACCACCAGTAGGTAATTGATACAAGAGGTGATAATCTTCTGGCGCGTCTTCAAAACATTTGAAAATCTTATTTATAGCCCCTTCTTGGTAACTATATAAATTCTTCCCTTCCGTGCGTTCTTCTAATTCTAAAGCTGTTACTGACATCTAATAAATTCCGATTTTACAATGGGCAAAAATACAACGTTTTGTAGCCTTTTTACGAATAAATCCCATAAAAATTTTAAAATTTGTATTTTTGATTGTACATATGACTTACAAAACAAACGATTATCAGGAACAATTTAGTGGTTTTTTTAATACACCACATCTATTTAAATCAGCCGTTTTTGGCTTAGAGCCTTATGTTAAAAGCCCCGTAAACACCTTTGTTTTCGATGCGCCAATAAACCCGAAAGTGCGTTTAGGACATCGTGTGGAGCGTTTTGTTTCTGCGGAGTTGTTACAGATTTCAAATCTTAATATTTTAGCTGAAAATTGTCAAATTAAAAATGAAGAACGTACTATTGGCGAGCTCGATTGCTTGTTTTTAGAGGAAGGCACTCCGATTCATTTAGAAATTCAATTTAAATATTATTTGTACGACCCGTCTTTGGGTACCACAGAAATAGACCATTGCATTGGCCCTATGCGCCGCGATACGTTAACTAAAAAACTACACAAGCTAAAAACACACCAGCTACCACTACTCTATTCTCCTGAAACCAAGCCATTGCTGGATAGTTTAGGGTTACAAGTGGAAACTATTGAACAAAAAATATACTTTAAAGCACAATTATTTTTACCGCTTGGCGCCTCTATTACGCTCACTAATTTAAACCCAGATTGCGTTTATGGCTTTTATTTTAAATACCAAGATTTGCCGTTATTTGAAGACTGTAAATTTTATTGTCCTAAAAAAACCGACTGGCTGCTAGACCTCACAGCCGCCGTGAACTGGCAAACCTACGCACAGATACTTCCAAAATTAAATACTTATAAAGATGAAAACTATGCGCCATTATTATGGTTAAAACAGCCCAATGGGGAAATGACCAAATGTTTTGTAGTGGCGTGGTAAAGGAATTGAATTTACCTTAATTTATAACAGAGTGCATCAGTATAAATCCTGTGTATTTCTAAATATTTAAGTAAAATCAAAGCCTGAAAACTTAACTATTCTTCTTTACTTTGCAGTATTACTTTTTGATTAATTCTTGACTATGACAGAAACAGCTTCACAATACCAATTACATTCTGCTTTAAAAACCTATTTTGGGTACGATACTTTCCGCGGTCAGCAGCAGGAAATTATCCAAAACGTATTACAAAAAAAGGACACGCTTGTAATTATGCCAACGGGTGGAGGTAAATCGATATGTTTCCAAATACCAGCTGTTGTTTTAGAAGGATTAACGCTCGTTATTTCACCGTTAATTGCGTTAATGAAAGACCAAGTGGATGGCCTAAATGCCAACGGTATTAAAGCGTCTTTCTATAATAGTAGCCAGTCGTCGCAAGAGCAACAAAGCATTATTGAAAAAGTAATAACTAAAGAAATAAAACTATTATATGTCGCTCCTGAAAGTCTTTCGGGACTTGAAAATTTAGTGAATGAAAAATACATTAGTTGTGTCGCCATAGATGAAGCACATTGTATTTCTAGTTGGGGTCACGATTTTAGACCGTCGTACCAGCAATTAGGATTTTTGAAGAAAAAATTACCGAATACGCCAATTATTGCGTTAACTGCAACAGCCGATAAAGCTACGCGACAAGATATTGTAGAGCAACTTGAAATGCCACAAGCAGAGCAATTTATTTCGTCTTTCGATAGAAAAAATATAGAGTTAGAAGTCCGCCCAGCAGATGCTCGTGCAAAACAAATAGTCACTTTTATTAAAAAACATCCCGGGCAATCGGGTATTGTGTATTGCCTAAGTAGAAAAAACACAGAGCAAATCGCAAAAAAATTAAACGATAACGGTATTAATAGTGATTGCTACCACGCCGGATTGAGTTTTGAGGATAGAACCCGAGTACAAGAAGATTTTATTTTCGATAAAACGCAAGTCGTTTGCGCTACTGTTGCTTTTGGGATGGGAATTGATAAATCGAACGTGCGCTGGGTAATTCACCATAATATGCCAAAAAATATTGAAGGCTATTATCAGGAAATTGGACGTTCGGGACGAGATGGGCTAAAAGCAAAAGCCGTCTTGTTTCATAGTTATGCCGATGTTATTCAATTACGGAAATTTGCTACTGGAGCTTCTAATGAAGACGTTCAAATTGCAAAATTAGAACGTATGAAGCAGTTTAGTGAAGCCACTACCTGCCGACGAAAAATTTTATTAAGCTATTTCGGTGAATTGTTAGCTGATAATTGTGGTAACTGCGATGTCTGTAAAAACCCCCCAACGTTTTTTGATGGTAGCGTAATTGCTCAAAAAATTCTATCTACCATTACACGCGTGGATCAAAAAGAAGCAACAGGAACCATAATAGATGTGCTTCGTGGTGCCAACAATGCCAATATTTTAGACAAAGGTTTAAATGGTGTAAAAACTTTTGGAATTGGTCACGAAATCTCTTGGAAAGACTGGCAACAATACATAATACAATTGATAAATCAAGGGATTTGTGAAATCGCTTTTCATAGAAATAACGCATTACAACTGACCGATTTTTCAGAGAAAGTACTCTTTAAAGGATTAAAAGTACACTTAACGCATCCTGTTTATAGTAATGAGAAATCGAAAACTCCAACAGCAGCCGTTGCCTCGAAAAAAGTAAATAGCAATAGCTTATTCGAACGTTTACGAAAGTTACGATACCGTATTTCTCTAGAAGAAAACCTGCCAGCTTATCTTATTTTTAACGATGCGACGTTGAAAGAAATGGAACGTGTTCGCCCAATGTCTGAGAGTGAATTTTTAGCCATTTCTGGTGTCGGACAGCGAAAAATGGAAGTCTATGGTGATGAGTTTATAGCCGAAATACTTGATTTTATAGGCTCTAAAATTAAGAAACCTAAAAAAACGGACACACATTTAGTGACCTACGAATTGTATAAAACAGGATTATCTATTGAAGAAATATCACTTCAGCGAAAACTAAAAGCACCCACAGTGTATTCTCATATCGCCAAGTTATATTCCGACGGAAAAGATATTAATATTTACGATTTTGTATCAAAAAGTGATGTTGAAGCCGTTCATCAAGCAAAAATAGAATTAGAATCACCTAACGCTTTAAAAGATTATTTCGACTATTTTAATGAGCAAATGGACTATTTTAAAATCCGTTTAGCATTAAGTGTTATTGATAAGGATGAGTAATAGTAATGAAAAACACCAAAAATAAAAATAACGAAAAGATTCAATTACGAGAAGCAATAGCTATTGGAATTGGAGGAATGGTTGGCGGTGGTATTTTTGCTGTTCTAGGTCTTGCTGTTTCGCTCGCTAAAGGAGGCACGCCAATCGCGTTTTTAATTGCTGGTGTGTTGGCATTGTTTACAGCATATAGTTATTCTAAATTGTCTCAGGCATTTCCTGATAAAGGCGGCACCGTACGCTTTGTTAATGAAGGTTTTGGGAAAACTATATTTAGTGGTAGTATAAATAACTTGCTTTGGGTGAGTTATGTTATTATGTTGGGTTTGTATGCCTCTGCTTTTGGGTCTTACGCACCAAATCTTTTAGAAATTACCGGTCGTTATTCTTTAGACACACATCTTTATTCGAGTGCGATTATCATTCTCGCAACCGCCATAAATTATTATAGTGTTAAGGTGGTTAGCAAAATAGAATCGTATGCGGTAGTTATAAAACTTATTATTTTAATTGCTTTTATTTTTATTGGAGGTTATGGTTTATTTGAAAACCCTAACGTAACGCAATTGGCTTTTTCAAATTGGGAAACTCCCGTAAATTTATTAACGGGAGGAATGGTTATTTTTGTGGCTTATGAAGGTTTTGAGCTTATTGCCAATGCCGCTCCAGATATTAAAGATCCTAAAAAAAACATTTCGAAAGCCTACCTATACTCGGTAGTATTTGTAATTGTATTATACATAATAATTGCCATAGTAACGGTAGGATCGTTACCTTTTAGTGAGATTGCGAAAGCGGAAGACTACGTTTTAGCCGAAGCTGCCAAACCATTATTGGGGAAAATAGGTTTTACAATTATAACAGTAGCTGCGCTTATTTCTACATTTTCAGCAATAAATGCATCGTTGTATGGAGGAAGTCGTGTTAGTTTCGAAATTGCTGAAGACGACGAGCTTCCATCAGAATTTACTAGACAATTATGGAACCAACCTATCGGGTTGTTTATAACGGCTATTTTAACGTTAATATTAACCAATACGATGCATTTAGAAAGTATTTCGACCGCAGGAAGCGTGGGCTTTTTACTTATTTTCGCAATCGTTAATTATATAGCCTTTAGATTTTCAAAACAAATAAAAGCGAATAAAATGATCCCTTTATTAGGATGTCTTTTTTGTTCCATTGCATTAGTTACGCTTATTTTACAACAATTTACCGCTAATAAAACGGGTGTAATTGTCTCCCTTTCGGTTATTGTAATGTGCTTTTTAATAGAATATATTTACAAAACTTTAGAACGAAAAAATATTCGTTAATAACTCCTCACCTTTCGGCTTTAAAAAAACCTTAAAAACACTTACTTTGCGTCTTCAAAAATTATACTATAAGTGAAAGTTTGTATCGCCGAAAAACCTAGTGTAGCAAGAGAAATTGCTTCTGTTTTAGGAGCCAACACCAAGCGTGATGGTTACTACGAAGGCAATGGGTATGCAGTTACCTATACTTTTGGTCACTTATGCACTTTAAAAGAACCCAACGATTATAAACCGCACTGGAAAAGTTGGGATATAAACAACTTACCAATGTTGCCCGATAAATTTGAGACGAAAGTCA
Source organism: Bizionia saleffrena (assembly GCF_008086175.1). Classification (GTDB taxonomy): domain Bacteria; phylum Bacteroidota; class Bacteroidia; order Flavobacteriales; family Flavobacteriaceae; genus Bizionia; species Bizionia saleffrena. Next base: position 81,082 of record NZ_VSKM01000004.1, on the reverse strand, counting down.
CCAAAGATTCTGGAATACAAAAACAGTTTAAAATTGTAAAAAGCTTGTTTGATAAAGCCGATGTGGTAATAAACTGCGGCGATGCGGGACAGGAAGGAGAACTCATACAGCGCTGGGTTTTAGACCAAGCAAATTATAAAGGCGAAGTGCAACGTCTATGGATTTCGTCCTTAACCACTGAAGCTATTAAAGAAGGATTTAAGAATCTACAACCGTCTTCAAAATATGACAATTTATATTATGCAGGATTTTCGCGTGCTATTGGCGACTGGTTATTAGGAATGAATGCCACGCGTTTATACACGGTAAAACATGGTGGTTATAAGCAAGTATTGTCTGTTGGTCGTGTGCAAACCCCCACTCTAGCCATGGTTGTAAACCGGTTTAAAGAGATTGAAGACTTTAAACCACAACCGTATTGGGAATTACAAACCTTATACCGCGACACTTTATTTAGTTACGAAGAAGGGCGTTTTACCAATGTCGAAGCGGGTCAAGTTCTTGCCGACAAGGTAAAAGCTCACGATTTTGAAATTGTTTCTATTAGCAAAAAAAATGGTAACGAATACGCCCCTAAGCTGTTCGATTTAACCGGTTTACAAGTATTTTGTAATACGAAATTTGGTTTTTCGGCCGATGAGACCCTTAAAATCGTTCAGAAATTATACGAGCAGAAAGTGGTAACCTACCCGAGAGTTGATACTACATTTTTACCTAATGATGTGTACCCAAAAGTTGAAAGCACATTGCGAAACATTACAAAATACAGTGCGTTAACTGCTCCGCTTTTAGGAAAAAAAATAAAGAAATCGAAAAGGGTTTTTGACGATTCTAAAGTTACCGATCACCACGCAATAATTCCTACAGGAGTTCAGATTAATTTGCAATACAACCAACAACAGGTTTACGATATCATTACGCGCCGTTTTATTGCTGTGTTTTATGACGATTGTAAAGTAGCAAATACAACGGTAATAGGTAAAGCAGATACGGTTAACTTTAAAACCACTGGAAAAGAAATATTGAGTAAAGGCTGGCGTGTTGTTTTTGAATCTGCCGATTCTAAAACCAAAGAAGCGGGACTGTTACCGAGTTTTACTAAAGGTGAAAAAGGGCCGCACGAACCGTCGTTTTTACAAAAGGAAACCAAGCCACCAAAACAGTTTACCGAGGCCACATTATTGAGAGCAATGGAAACTGCAGGTAAGCAAGTAGATGACGATGAGCTCAGGGATTTAATGAAAGAAAACGGTATTGGCCGGCCGTCTACACGTGCCAATATTATAGAAACACTCTTTAGACGCAAATACATAAAGCGCAATAAAAAACAAGTCCTACCTACGCTTACGGGTATCCAGTTAATTGATATTATTCAAAATGATATGCTTAAATCGGCTCAATTAACCGGTTTATGGGAAAAACAATTAAAAGATATTGAAAAAGGGGCCTACAGTGCTGGAGCGTTCATTAAAAATATGAAGCAAATGGTAGACCGCCTGGTGTACGATGTGCGCAGTGAAACCGTTAAAGCCAATATTTCTTATACCAATAATGCGATAACGAAACTGGGTATAAAAACAAAGTCAGAATCAAAAACAACGGCAAAACCTTCGCAAAAAGGAATTGTTGGTTATGAATGTCCGAAATGTAAAAACGGACAATTAGTAAAAGGAAAAAGTGCTTACGGCTGTAATTTATATGGTAAAAGTTGCGATTTTGTATTGCCTTTTAGTTTTGGTGAAAAGAAAATTTCTTCCAATCAATATTTAAGATTATTAAGCAAGGGATCGACGGTAAATTTGAAAGGTTTTAAGGTAAATGAGGCTTTAGTTGAAGGTTTGTTGCGCTTTGATGAGGCATTCAAATTAAAACTAGAACCGAAAAAAAGTGTTTCAAAAACCACTTCAAAAGAATCGTTAGAAGTAAATAGTTGTCCGAAATGTAAAACAGGGATCATTATAAAAGGGAAAACAGCGTATGGGTGTAGTGCCTACAAAGCGGGATGTGATTTTAGATTTTCGTACGCTGCTATTCGCGAAAAAGCAAACGGACAGACATTAACAAAAGCATTAGTTTACAGTATTTTAAATGGCGCGTAAACATCAGCATTTTAAAATGTATAAACCTTACGGAATGCTTAGTCAGTTTGCTAGTAATTCTACGCAACAAAAGCGCAAACGATTTTTAGGTGAGCTCAGTGATTTTCCAGAAAATACTATGCCTATTGGGCGATTAGACGAGAAAAGCGAAGGCCTACTATTGCTTACAACCAATGGTAAATTAAGTAATTTTATAAATAGTTCGTCCATCGAAAAAGAATATTATGCGTTAGTAGATGGCGCAATTTCTGAGGAAGACATACTCCAATTATGCAACGGTGTCGAAATAGGTTTTAATGGTAAAAAATACCAAACAAAACCGTGCAACGTATTTAAACTAGACCACGCTCCCAACCTTCCTGAGAGACAAAAGAAAATTCGTGACGAGCGACACGGTCCGACCACTTGGATATCAGTAACTTTAACCGAAGGTAAATTTAGACAAGTACGAAAAATGACGAGTGCTGTTGGTTGTTCTACTTTGCGTTTGGTGCGCATACGTGTTGGCAATATTCATTTAAAAACACTCCCTATAGGTGCCGTGGAAGATTTAGATCTTACTAATTTCATAACATAAAACAACGATAAAATGCCTAACTATTTATTAAAATAATAAAAGCTTGAAGTTAGGGTGTTTACACAGTGTTTTAACTAATCTTTAAGGTGTAAAACACTATAATCTCTATAAAACGCAGTATTTTTACGTTTAAAGAATAATTTTCAATGAAAGAAACACTAGCTACTTTTTTTTACGATTACTTTATAAAATTTCATATTCCAGAAACACTGGCGTTGTATTTAAACTTATTAGCAATGATAGTTATTTTACTTTTGCTATTGTATGTGATCGATAGAATAACGCGACGCGTTTTAATTTCATTGTTTTCGCGCTTTTCTTCATCAACAAAAACCAATTTTGATGATATTTTGTTGAGTCACCACGTGCCAAGAAATTTAGCACATATTATTCCCTTTATTGTTGCCTTAAAATTTGTTCCGGTTGTTTTTTATCATTTTGACGATGCTAATCATTTCTTTTTAAGAGCTCTGTTAGTATTAGGGATTATAATGGTTTTATGGATTGTGAGGAGTATTTTGCAATCGTTAAATAGCTATTTTAAAACCTTACCACGATTAAGAGATAAGCCCATAGATAGTTACATTCAGGTATTTATGATTTTCGCTTGGTTTAGCGGAATCATTTTTGCTTTGGCCGTTGTAAGCGGTATAGATGTATGGAGGTTTTTAACGGGGTTGGGAGCTATTTCGGCTGTTATTTTATTAATTTTTAAAGACACTATCTTAGGTTTCGTAGCGAGTATTCAAGTGGCTATTAATGATATGGTCCGCATTGGTGACTGGATTACCTTCGAAAAGTTTGAAGCTGATGGGGATGTAATAGAGATAAATCTATCGACGGTAAAGGTCCAGAATTTCGATAAAACTATCACTACAATACCCACTTATGCTTTAATTTCTGATTCGTTTAAAAACTGGAGAGGAATGACAACTTCTGGTGGTCGACGTATTAAAAGGCATATGTTAATTAAGCAAAGTAGTATTAAGTATTTAACAGATGCTGATATAGAACGCTTAAAGGAAATTCAGTTAATTTCTGATTATGTTGCACAACGTCAAGATAAAATAAAATCGTATAACACCGATAACAATATTAATAAAGAGTTATTGCTAAACGGAAGAAACTTAACGAATATTGGTGTGTTTAGAAAGTACATACAAACATCGCTCGAAAATCATCCAGCTTTAAATAAAGAGATGATTGCAATGGCGCGACAGTTACAACCTACAACGCAAGGTATTCCACTGGAGATTTATGCCTTTAGTAGTGATAAACGTTGGAAAAATTACGAATATATTATGTCGGATTTATTCGATCACTTTTTAGCAGCTGTACCATATTTCGATTTAGAATTGTTTGAATTACCGAGCTCTCATGGAAGTAAAAAAATGGGACCAAGAACTGATGATGCAAAGGACGATTTTAGCGAAGACAAGACAAACGCTGAAGCCGTTGATAAAGAAAATACTAGAGATAATAAAAAAGAGAGAAAGAACACAAAAAAAGAAACGGATAAGGGCTTAGATTATAATAATTTAAATCCTCAATAATAACTATCATTCAAAACCAAAAAACCTCGATTTATATAAAATCGAGGTTTTTTAATTTATGGTTGTTATTGTTATATTTTCTTAACACGAACGGCATTTAGGCCCTTCATTCCTTTCTCTAGTTCAAATTGTACTTTATCGTTTTCAGCAATCTCATCGATTAATCCGCTAACGTGACAAAAGTATTTTTCACTATCTAGTGCATCAATAATAAAACCAAATCCTTTAGAAGAGTCGTAAAACGACACTTTTCCTTTGTGGATTGGATCTACTTCTTCCTCATCTCCTTCTTCTCTTCTAGGCACTCCTAAAACGATGTTTTTCGCTTTCACCTTTACTTTGTCCTCTGGATTTGGTGGTGTATCCGTTAGGTTACCATTAAAATCTACATAGGCCATAGGTATTCCCGAAGTTCCATTTTCAGTAGATTCAGCTTTACGAGCATCCATCTTCTTTCTTTTCTCCTCTCTCTTCTTGAGGCGTTTTTTTTCTTTTTCTAATTTGTTAAATGTCTGTTGCGACTTTGCCATTATTTTTTTTGAATATTTGTTACTTAAAATTAAAAATTGATAATCTATTATTTACAAAAGTACGAATTTGTTGCGTTAAAACGAAAAAAAATATTTTATTCGTTTTTTACGCTATCTTCTTCTTTTACAAGCGTTATAGTTGCTTTTACTCCTGTGGCTAAATTCCATTGATTTGAAGAGATCACAATTCCTTTGTCATCCAACACTTCAAACTGTGCTGTATTTGGCCCGCTAGAGCCTTGGTTTAGAGCTTCAAAATCAATAACATTTAATCCTGGTTCTAAGGTTAAAAACAATCCTTTAAAGTGTGTTTCTAATAACACGCGTTCTCTAACCATTTCTCCATTTACATATACCCGAATTAAATCGCCATCAGGGTATTGATGATCGCGATATACAATGTTAACACGCGCTGCACTGGTACTAAATTCGCCTAAATACTGCGTAACTGTGCTTCCGTTTTGACGGCGCTCATCGTCTGGTCGCAATTTTAGCGCATTCTTTAATTGGTCTTGGTATAACTCGGCAGGGTTTCTAAATTTAGTTTCATTTGTAATCGAAAAATTACGACGTCTTGCCACTGGTAGTTCTTCTTTCTTAGGGATTTTTACCTCAGTATTAGACGCGGCTGGTGTCGCCCCAAAAACAGGTTCAGGATTTATAATAAGCTCGTTGTCTTCCTTTGGGTCTTCAACCGCTTCAGCTGGAATAATAATAGAGGTGTTTTCACGATCCACCTGCGCACTCAAACGGAACGCACACACTACTATAAATAAAAAAGCAAATCTAAATTTCATTAATTAATTACATCTTTGAAACTAAAATAAACCAAAAACCATACCTAACTGTAAATAAAAACATAAAATTGGTTTCTGGCTCGTATTTTTAGGATTTATGAAAAGTAAAACAGCCTATAAATCTATATTTAAAGGCTGTTTAAAAAATTGTTTTATGTCTCGCTTTTTAATAATCTAAAAGTGCTAGTAATTCAGCTTCGAATTTATCGCGTGATAAATATTGATCTTCTAATTGATTAATAAAAGGAATTGGCGTGTCTAAACTAGCCACTCGTTTTACCGGAGCGTCTAAATACTCGAAGCAATGTTCCATTAGTAATGCTGAAATATCACTAGCGATACCACCAAAAAGCGAGTCTTCTTGTAAAATAATAGCGCGACCTGTTTTCTTAACCGATCTATAAATAGAATCGGTATCTAAAGGCTGAAGCGTTCGTAAATCGAGAACATCGGCCTTTATATTTGGGTGTTTTTCTAGCGTGTTTAATGCCCAATGTATTGCGGCGCCATAAGCAATAACGGTGACCTCGTCTCCTTCACTTAACAACGCAGCTTTACCAAATGGAATTGTAAAATAATCGGTGGGTACTTCCTGACGAATACTTCTGTACAAGGCTTTATGCTCGAAGAATAATACGGGGTTTGGGTCGTTAATAGCGGTAGCAAGTAATCCTTTAGCATCTCTGGGGAATGCTGGGTAAACAACCTTTAAACCCGGTGTTTTTGTAAACCAGGCCTCATTGGTTTGCGAATGAAACGGTCCGGCCGCAACTCCTGCGCCACAAGGCATACGTAAAACAACGTCCGCATTTTGGTTCCAGCGGTAATGCGATTTTGCCAAATAATTAACCACCGGATTGAATCCTGAGGTTACAAAGTCACTAAATTGCAGTTCGACTACACTTTTAATTCCGGCGATAGATAAGCCCATTCCCGTTTCAATAATTGCCGACTCACAAATGGGCGTGTTACGCACTCTGTCTTTTCCAAACTGTTCGACAAAACCATCGGTAATTTTAAAAACACCACCATATTCGGCAACATCTTGACCCATAATCACTAAATCTTCATGGCGTTCCATAGATTGCTTCAGACCTTGAGAGATGGCATCAATTAAGCGTAATTCTTCAGTGATTGAATTTTCTTTAAACTCCTGGTATTCAAATTTTTTATAAACATCATTTAACTCATTAGTTTCAGAAGCTTCAATTTCTTCTTCGGCTCCTGCACGCTTTAAAGCGGTATCAATTTCCGCTTTAAACTCAGCTTTTAAACGCAAGTCTACCGCTTCTGTTAAAATTTGCTCTTCAATTAAAAAATGCTTAAAATTATTTATTGGATCTTTTTCTGCCCATATATCTATAAGATCTTGTGGGACATATTTTGTACCGCTCGCCTCTTCGTGACCACGCATTCTAAAAGTTTTAAATTCAATTAAAATTGGTCGTGGATTACTTCTAATGCTTTTTGCTAATTCTGAAACCTTAGTATAGACTTCAATAATATTATTTCCATCAATAATATGAGATTCTATACCATACCCAATAGCTCTATCAGCTAAATCCTTACAATTATATTGCTCACTTGTTGGTGTAGACAAACCATAACCGTTATTTTCGATACAAAACAAAACGGGTAATTGCCATACTGAAGCGACGTTTAAAGCCTCGTGGAAATCGCCTTCGCTGGTTCCGCCTTCTCCTGTAAATACAGCTGTGGCTTGATTTTTATTTTTTAGTTTACTCGCTAATGCAATCCCATCGGCAACCCCTAATTGTGGCCCTAAGTGAGATATCATACCTACGATTTTAAATTCTTGGGTTCCAAAATGGAAACTACGGTCGCGACCTTTTGTAAACCCCGAGGCCTTACCTTGCCATTGTGAGAATAAACGGTGCAACGGAATGTTACGCGCGGTAAACACACCTAAATTACGGTGCATTGGTAAAATATATTCGTCGTCGTTCATAGCCAACGTGACTCCTATAGAAATGGCTTCTTGGCCAATACCACTAAACCATTTGCTAATTTTACCTTGCCGTAATAAAATTAACATTTTCTCCTCGATCACGCGAGGTTTTAACATTGCTTTGTATAATTCTAAAAGTGTAGCGTTGCTTAGAGACGCCCTTTTATATTCTATTTTGCTTTTCATTTCTGAAATTGTGTTCATACTAATCGTTTTTCAAATATAGCATATTTGCCGTAATACTATTAAAAGGGCGTTAAAAATATGGATTATAAACTTTGCTATGTTTTCTTTACATTTGTATTAATAATTGACATTAAAAACGAGCATAAATGAATAGTATACCTAGCGTTAATTTAGAAGATTTTATTTCGGGAGATCCTGAAAGAAAGCAGCAGTTTATAAATGAAATTGGTATTGCGTATCAAGACATTGGTTTTGTGGCTCTAAAAGGACATTTTTTAGATGAAACTCTTGTAGAGAGACTTTATGGAGAGATAAAAAACTTTTTCGAATTACCGTTAGAAGTAAAACACAATTATGAAATTGAAGGTATTGGTGGGCAACGTGGCTATGTGTCGTTTGGGAAAGAAAGTGCTAAAGGTAAAAAAGAAGGCGATTTAAAGGAGTTTTGGCATTTCGGACAATACGTGGAGGATAACCCAGAACTCGCGAATGCCTACCCCGATAACGTTTACGTAAAGGAGCTGGAAGACTTTAATGACGTGGGAAAAGAAGCCTACGGAAGGTTAGAAAAAACCGCAAAATATGTGCTTAGGGCTTTGGCTTTATATTTAGAGCTAGAAGAAACCTATTTTGACCAATATATACACAACGGAAACTCTATTTTAAGACCTATACATTATCCACCAATTACTGAAGAGCCTAAGGCAGCCGAACGTGCAGCAGCACACGGAGATATTAATTTAATTACCCTTTTAATGGGAGCCCAAGGTCGCGGTTTACAAGTAAAAAATAACGATGGCGAATGGATAGATGCTATTGCAGGGCCCGATGAAATAATGATTAATGTGGGAGATATGTTATCGCGACTCACTAATAATAAATTAAAATCGACCATTCATAGAGTCATTAATCCGCCACAAGATCAATGGGGAACATCGCGTTATTCGATTCCGTTTTTTATGCATCCTATTAGTGAAATGAAATTGGATGTTTTAGACGGTTGTATCGATGACAAACATCCGAAGCAATTTGAGAATATTACTGCTGGCGATTTTTTGAATGAACGCCTTATTGAATTAGGATTGATTAAAAAATAATTAAAACCGAAATGTAATCGCTTTTAGCAATTACAATTCACTATTGAAAATACAATGGATTTACAAGACCAATTGAAATCACTTTTTCCAGAGCACGAGGCTTCTATAACTGAAGATAAATCAGTTGAAGAATCTTCTAATATTTGGATTCAAGAGGATCCTATTTTATGTAAATACGAAAAGCGTAAAGGAAAACCCACCACGATTATAGATGGGTATACCGGAGCTACTGAGGATTTTAAAATGTTAGCCAAAGAATTAAAACAAACGCTAAGTGTTGGTGGGAGTTTTAAAGATGATAAGATAATTATTCAGGGTGATTATCGCGATAAGATAATGTCTATACTAAAAGATAAAGGATTTAATGTAAAACGCGTTGGCGGTTAATAAATGTCAGAGAACACATTACATATCACAAATGGCGAAATCTTAACTAAATATCTTCAAAAACTTAATTTTGAAGGTGATATGTTATCGTGGGACGAAATGTTATGTGAAGGTCCAACGGTAAAAGATGTTACCTCTGCTAAGTTTTTAGACTTACGTAAAGCGTTTTTTAAAAACACGTATGGTTTCGATTATAAGGAAGACGAATTTATTTCTGAAATACACCGGTTAGACCATATTAACACTTATAAACGTGTCGTTCTTTGGTTTGAATACGATTTATTTTGCCATATAAATTTAATAGCCATTATCAGTCTGATAATGCAAAAAAAAGCGATTATTCCCTTATATCTGGTTTGTAGCGGGCGCATTGATAACGAAAAAGGCTTGAAAGGATTGTCGCAATTAACGCCACAGCTACTTAAAGAACATTATACTAATAAAATAAGACTAACGGTAGACGACATTTCACTTGCCGAAAAGGCGTGGTCAATATATTGTGGGAACAATCATAATTTGTTAATTCCTTTAATTGTTAGACCGTCTAATTTTATATATTTAAGTAACTGTCTAAAAGCACATTTAAGGCGTTTTGCAGATACACGAAGTGGCTTAAATACTTTGGAGTATAACATTCTTAAATTAATTAATACCCATACTATCAATTCAAGGCATCACCTCTCTGGTTATGTACTGCATTATCAAGGCTTTTATGGCTATAGTGATTTGCAAATAGAACGTATTGTTAATAGCTTAGAGTCGTTTTATACAGAAACGAAAGATGAATTAATACTAAACAGAGATGGTTATTTGCTTTTAGAGCATCAAAAAAATGTCTTTAATACTATCGATACAGATATGGAATACGGCGGCGTTAGAAAATGCGAATTTACCTATTTTAAAGATCAGAATAAACTTATAAAAACAACCTTAAATGCCCATTAAAGAATCAGAATTAATTTTAAATCCAGATGGTAGCGTTTACCACTTAAATATTCGTCCGGAACATTTGGCTAAAACGGTGATTACTGTTGGCGACCCCGATCGTGTCGATGACGTGACAAAGTATTTCGATAGTGTGCGTTTTAAAACACGTAAACGTGAATTTCATACGCAAACGGGGGTGTATAAAAATAAACCGATAACTGTAATTTCTACAGGTATTGGCACAGATAATATTGATATTGTTTTAAATGAATTAGACGCTTTAGTTAACATAGATTTTGAAACGCGTAAAATTAAAAAAGAATTAACGACGTTAGATATTATTAGAATAGGTACTTCGGGCTCTATTCAAAATAACATTCCTATCGATTCGTTTTTAATAAGTGAGTATGCTGTAGGGTTCGACAGCTTACTTCATTTCTATAAAAGTGATGCGGTACAGTATAAAAATATTTCTGAAGCTTTAATAGAACACACCCAATGGTGCGATCAAAAATCGAGTCCGTATGTCGTAAAATGCGATGATATATTATTTAAACAGTTAAATTCAGATAAAACACATTCAGGATTTACCGCAACCAACTCTGGTTTTTATGGTCCGCAGGGCCGAGTATTACGATTAGCCTTGCAAGATGATACTTTAAACGATAAATTAGCTAACTTTAATTTTGAAGGACAAGCCATTACAAATTTAGAAATGGAAACTGCCGGTATTTATGGATTATCGAAGCTTTTAGGGCATCGTGCCGTGTCTATGAACGCTATAATTGCCAATCGCGCCAATGGAGAGTTTACAAAAAATGCTAAAAGCACCATTGATAGTTTAATACACTATACTTTAGATAAATTAGTAGACTAATATTTAATACAGAATTCCGTAGAAAAGGAATAGACACATTATAATGAAAAAAGTAAAAATTGGAGGGGTTCCGGAACATTTTAACTTGCCTTGGTATTTAGGTTTAAAAAATGGAGAGTACAAGGACGCGGATATTAACTTGCGCTGGCATAACTATTTTGGTGGCACAGGTGAAATGAATAATGCGCTTAGAAATGGAGACATTGATATGGCGGTTATTTTAACCGAAGGTATTATCGCCGATATTATTGCAGGAAATAGAAGTAAAATTGTACAAACGTTTATTCAAACACCTCTAATTTGGGGAATTCACGTTGCCGATCAATCACGTTTTAAATCCATAAAAGACTTAAGAGGTACTAAAGCAGCAATAAGTAGATATGGTTCTGGCTCACATTTAATGACTTACGTTAATGCGAAAAACAACGATTGGAATTTAGAAGAAGATCTAGATTTTGAAGTTATAAAAAATCTGGATGGTGCTGTAGAAGGTTTAACAGAAGGTACCGCCGATTATTTTATGTGGGAGAAATTTACCACGAAACCATTAGTAGATAACGGTACATTTAAGCGCATCGGTAACTGCCCTACTCCTTGGCCTTGTTTCGTAATTGCCGTACGCGAAGAATTTTTAGAAACCAATCGCGACGTCGTTAAAACTATTTTAGATATTATTAATAACACAACTGTAGATTTTAAAAATATCCCGAATATTGATAAAATGATTGCTCAGCGTTATAAACAAGAGATTGAAGATGTACAGCAATGGTTGTCGCTTACCGAATGGTCACAAACGCTTATCGATGAGCCTACAATTAATAAAGTTCAAGATCAATTATTAGCTTTAGATATTATTCCTAAAAAATTAGATTACAAAGATTTAGTAGAGAAATTATAATACATTTATACTAAAAAAAGCGAGCTGCATAGTGCGCTAACAACACATAAATGGCTATGAAAATAACATCTGCAATCCTACTAACGACTATCGCACTTTGCGCGGGCCTTTGTTGCCCGGAAGAAGACGATTACAACGGTCATAATTACACCGTAGAAAATGATGCTTTACTTTCTGTGGAAGGCAACGTGAGTACTTTAAATCTAGGAGACACTTTATATTTTGAAACTGCAATTAGCGATACGCAAAGTAAGACCACTAATGAAAACATTTCGATTAGCGATTTCACACAATCCGGTGAACCTATAACTTACAGCCTTTTGGTTTATAAACTAAATAGTTACGGGAATTTTGATAGGATAACCTTAAATGATGATAGCATAACAACAATTGAAGGTTCTGTCTTTGTTGTTGAAGACCCGAACAACCCCTATCTACAATTAAAAACTGTGCTTACAGAAAACACGTATAAAAATAAATTCGGTGTAACAGTGTTGGAGGCAGGAACGTATTATATTGGAGGTGATTATAACACTTATAACGGAAAAATTGGAATCTACACAACTAACGAATTTGGAACACTAAATATCACCACTAAAATTGTGAATTCAAATACTGAAGGGCGCTATATATTTACCATCAATTAAGGAGTGAACTAGTCGCAAATTACCAGTCAATCGTTGTCTTACCTTGATCTTCTAAGAGTGTATTCACTTGACTAAAATGTGAATTTCCAAACCAATAGCCACGGTTGGCGCTAAGTGGAGACGGATGACCAGACGTTAAAATAGTATGTTTGCTAGCGTCAATTAATTTAGCCTTTTTCTTTGCAAATCCACCCCAAAGTAAAAAAATCACCTTTTTATTATGTGTACTTATTGTTTTAATCACAGCATCGGTAAATGGTTCCCATCCTTTTTTTTGGTGACTTGCTGCTTCGTGAGCACGAACTGTTAACGTTGCATTTAACAAAAATACGCCCTGTTGCGCCCAACGTTCTAAATTTCCTGATACGGGGTACGCCTTTCCTAAATCGGTGTTAATTTCTTTAAAAATATTAATTAGAGACGGTGGGTGCGATACCCCATCATTTACGCTAAAACACAATCCATTCGCTTGATTAAAATTATGGTAAGGATCTTGACCAATTATAACTACTTTAACCGCGCTAAACGTACATATTTCGAACGCTTTAAAAACGTCTTCTTCCGCAGGGAAACAATCTGTTGTTGCATATTGTTCCTTAATAAACGCTATTAAATTAAGAAAATATGGCTTTTGCAGTTCATCTTTTAGAAAAAAACTCCAACTCTCTGGTAGTGTTAATTGCATAAGGTCTTCGGGTTGTAAATTATAAAACTCTAAAATAGTACTATCTTTAAAATTATAAAATAATTATTGCTTTTTATAGGGCTTTACTTTTTTAGAATTTTAAATTTGTAGATTAATTAACGACGTCGTTCTATCAGTATTTTGAATATGAAAAATATAAAATTTCCTACAGCACAAACTATTTTATTAATTATTGCTGCTTTGGTAACCTTACTAACATGGTTAATTCCTGCCGGAAAATACAATACATTAGCTTACGATTCCGCTTCAAGTACATTTATTGAAGTCGCTAAAGATGAAACGAAGACCTTACCTGCAACCCAAGCAACTTTAGACGGATTATCGATAAAAATTCCATTAGAAAAATTTACGAGTGGCGACATTTACAAAGCCATTAATATACCCAATACTTACCGAGAATTAGAAGCGAAACCACAAGGAATAACCGATTTTATTAAATCGCCTATTAGAGGAATTATTGAAGCTGCCGATATTATTTTCCTTGTTTTAATTATTGGAGGTTTAATTGGTATTATTAATAGTACCGGGGCTTTCGATGCTGGAATTTCTTGGTTAGCGCGTATTTTAAAAGGTAGAGAATTCATTTTAATCATTTTGGTAACCACTTTGGTGGCTGCAGGAGGAACTACTTTTGGGCTTGCCGAAGAAACCATTGCCTTCTTCCCTATTTTAATTCCTGTTTTTCTCGCCGCTAAATACGACGCTTTAGTAGGAATTGCTTGCATTTTTATAGGTTCTTCAATTGGTACAATGTGCTCGACGATAAACCCTTTTAGCACAATTATTGCGAGCGATTCTGCTGGAATAAGTTGGACAACTGGGTTGCCTGGTCGTGTGTTTATGTTAGTAAGTTGCTTGTCGATTTGCATTTTTTACATTATGCGTTATGCCAAACGTGTAAAAAACGATCCTACAAAATCTATAATTTACGATCAAAAGGAGCAAATTGAAGCTCTTTTTGGAGAGAAAAAAGACCACACAGTAACTTTTACATTACGTTTACGTTTAGCGCTATTAGTATTCGCGCTTTGCTTTTTAGTAATGATTATTGGTGTATCGTTGTTAGACTGGTGGTTTTTAGAAATGACATCTACCTTTTTAGTTGGTGCTATTTTAATTGGTATTATAACTCAAATTAGCGAATCTGATTTTGTTGAAACATTTGTTAAAGGAGCTGCCGATTTATTGGGAGTTGCCTTAATAATTGGTATTGCACGTGGCGTAACAGTCATTATGGCCGATGGTTTAATTAGTGACACGATGTTATATTATGCCAGCGGTATAACCGAAGGAATGTCTAAAGGTTTGTTTGCCAGTGTTATTACTATTATTTACGCGGGGCTTTCATTTTTTATCCCGAGTTCCTCTGGGATGGCGGTATTAACTATGCCTATTATGTCACCTCTTGCCGATACCGTAAATGTTGGTCGTGAAATCGTTGTTAACGCTTACCAATATGGATTGGGTTTATTCTATTTAATTAATCCGACAGGATTAATTTTAGCATCTCTAGCGGTTGTAAAAGTGGGCTTTAATAAATGGTTAAAGTTTATTATGCCGTTATTTATTGTTTTAATTGTATTCACTTTAGTAGTAATGACGATATCGGTGTATCTATAAAACATAACATTTAAGAAATCTAATAAAACGGAGAATATGGAGACTAAAACTAAGTAAAGCAAACTGTTCTAAAAGTGTATCATTTAAATAGGAATACGTAACTTTGTTATTATTTAAAAAAAGAAATTAACAAAGCGAATGTACCGCATATGCGGAGAAACTAATGATAAGTATTCACGAAAAAACATTACAAGATTTAGAGTTTTCAACGGTTTTAGAACAAGTGAGCGAGCACTGTGTTACGCATCTGGGTCATTTAAAGACCTTAGATATTGCGCCGCTTAAGAACAAAGAACAGCTTCTTAAAGAGTTACAAGTCACCAACGAATACCTCTCTTCTTTTTATAACGATAATCGCATCCCAAATCACGGTTTCGATACCATTTCTAAGGAATTACAATTACTTAAAATTGAAAACACATTTTTAGAACCTCACAGTCTTAAAAAAATAGTTTCCATTTCGCTTACGTGTAACGAGATTGTAAAATTCTTAAAGAAGTTTGAAATTTACTATCCGGGGTTAAAAGCCTTTTCCTCTCAAATAGAAATCACCAAAGCGCTTATTGAATCTATAGACGCTGTCATTGATCGATTTAATGATGTTAAAGATAATGCGTCGCCATTATTAAACGCTATTCGTCAAAATATAAATAAGCTTAAAGGTAAAATAAATTCAAGTTTTACATCGGCTTTAAATATCTATCATAATCTTGAGTATTTAGACGATATTCGAGAATCTGTAGTCGATAATAAGCGTGTTTTAGCTGTAAAAGCAATGCACCGCCGCAAGGTGAAAGGCGCTATTATGGGTGGAAGCAAAACGGGTAGTATTGTTTATATAGAACCTGAAACGACTTTACTTCATACGCGAGAATTAAACAATTTAGAATATGAAGAAAGCGAAGAAATCGTCAGAATTTTAAAGCAATTAACGAACTTTTTACGCGATTATTTACCCTTAATTGAAAATTATCAATTGTTTCTAACTGAGATGGATGTTATTTCAGCCAAAGCGAGATATGCAAGGTCTATAGATGGGATTTTACCCGAAATTACCGAAGAAAAAAACGTCTATCTTCGAGATGCTTATCACCCACTACTCTATTTAAACAATTTAAAGAAGAAACAGAAAACGTACCCGCAAACTATAGAATTAGACCAAGAGAGTCGTATTATCGTAATCTCTGGCCCAAATGCAGGCGGAAAAAGTATCACGCTTAAAACGGTGGGATTATTACAGTTAATGTTTCAAAGCGGACTCTTAATTCCGGTTCATGAACGTAGTAAAGTGAGTGTTTTTGATCGTATTTTAACCGATATTGGCGATAATCAATCCATAGAAAATCAATTAAGTACCTATAGCTATCGATTAAAACAGATGAATTTCTTTTTAAAGAAATGTAATAAAAACACTTTGTTTTTAATTGATGAATTTGGAACCGGATCCGATCCTGAACTCGGAGGGGCTTTAGCTGAAACGTTTTTAGAAGAGTTTTATGCTAGAAATGCTTTCGGTATAATTACTACCCATTACGCTAATTTAAAAATTCTAGCCAGTGAAAAGCCAGAAATGATTAATGCAAATATGATGTTTAACGAGCGTACTTTAGAACCTATGTACCGTTTAGCTTTAGGGCAACCCGGTAGTTCTTTTACCTTTGAAGTCGCACAAAAAAATGGTATTCCTTATGGCTTAATTAATAGGGCGAAAAAGAAAATTGAACGGAGTAAAGTACGTTTTGATGCCACCATTGCAAAGCTTCAAAAGGAACGTTCGCGTTTAGAGAAAACCTCGGAATCCTTAAAAATTAACGAAAAGAAAAAACAAACAGAAGCTGATAAACTAGAAGGGATTAATGAGAAGATTCAGAAAAAGTTAGAAAGCTATCAAGAATTATACGACGATAATCAGCGTTTAATTTATTTAGGTCAGAAAGTAAATGATATTGCTGAAAGCTTCTTCGAAAACAATCGTAAGAAAGAACTAATGGGTGAGCTATTTAAATTAGTTCAAATAGAAAATTCTAAACGCAAGAAAGTAACAGCCAAAGAGAAAAAAATTACTAAAGAAAAAGTAACACAAGTAAAAAAGGAAGCAGAAAAGAAAGTTGACGTTATTCGTGAAAAGAAAAAGAAAGCTAAAGAAAAAGCCATTGTTGTAGAGAAACCAAAACCCATTTTAAAAGTAGGCTATCGTGTAAGAATGCAAGACGGCCGATCGGTGGGTAGTATCGATAGGATTGAGAAAAATAAAGCCACTGTTAATTACGGTTTATTTACTACGATTGTTAGTATGGATTTATTAGAATTAGTTGAAGCTGTAACACTTAAAAAATGATATCAATTCCTAAACACAAACAACTTATCTTATTTGATGGTGTTTGTAATTTGTGCAATACTTCTATTCAATATGTAATTCGTCATGATAAAAAAAACACCTTTCTATTCGCAGCGCTACAGAGCGATGTTGGTAGAGAGATGATTACGAAATTTAATATAGACCCTTTAAAAACCGACTCCATATTACTATATAGTCCAGTAAAGGGAATGTACACAAAATCTACAGCCGCTTTACGAATTGCAAAACATCTTGGTTTCCCCGTAAATGTGTTACCTGTCTTTTTAATTTTCCCCACTTGTATTCGCAATATGGTTTATGATTTTGTTGCAAAAAACAGATACAAATGGTACGGTAAAAAAGAGCAATGTATGATACCTTCTCCCGAATTGCAATCGAAATTCATTGGAAAAACTAACGCATAAAAAAAGCCTGAATTATTAAAATTTAGGCTTTTCTTATTATAGTTTACCTAGATTGGCACTATTTTATAAACTAACTTATCTTACTTTTTCTTTTTTGAGTGGAAATCATTTTTATGTATGTAGACTTGTTGTAGTTCTCAATATCGATCTCTTCCATAGTCTTAATACCTCTAACACTAATTACAACTGTATTACTTTTAGCGTCGCTAGCTTTTTCAGTTTCAATAGAACTATTACTACTATTCAAATCATTTGGTGCATCTTGAGCTGAAGCGAAAGAAACAAATAATAAGAAAAATACTGTCGATAATAATTTCATAAATACAAGTGTTATTGTTGTTTAATACTGCAAAGATATGGGCGTTCTACAAGAGGATACAATTTAATCGTTGAAACACAAAACTATTTGATTAACCCCTAAAAAATGCAGATTTAATCGATGAGTTACATTCTGATAAACAGATTATCTCATCCTACAAAAAACTGTTCGTTCGTTAAAAAAAAGCATAAAATAGTAGTCTGAAACAAGAGGTGTAGACGGTTTTAAAAAGTATTTACTTAAAACCTTCTACACCTTACGTATTAACTGATATAGTTTACGAAGTATAACTTTGTAATACTTATATTTACCATTATATTAACCCTATCTTAAAGTATTAAAGTCTCAAAACACCACTAATTAGCTTAACCCTAATTTCTATTAATTAGGAATGAATTAAGTTCTTATAAAGATTGTAGTCTACTCTTTATAAGGTTCAAATCATTTTTATTTGAAAAAATTATGTGATGTTTTGAGACTTTTTACTTTACAGCAAAAAAGACGTTTACTGTAGACTGTAGAAATAGCTGTAGCTACAGCTTTGAAATGATATTGCCTTTAGTAGATAATTAACTATTCAGCTTTAATAATTTTTTTAAGCGTATTAAATATCGTTGTTTCAATACTATGTTCGTCACCATCTGCAAAAATCATCAGTTTAATATCAACGAACAAATCGCGATAATCCGCTCTAAAATAATCGTGCGATTTGATACTTTTTAATATTTTCTGAATGCACTGATAATCGTTATCCGCTTCAAACTCTTTATGGATATTTTTAAAAGTTTGTACGTCAATTTTATTCAGAATAAATTCACGTTCGTTGCTAGATTCTTCTAAATCGATATTTGCGATATATAATAGAATATAAGCTAGCAGTTCTTTTTTTGACCAATTGTTAGGTGTTATCATAGTCTTTATTGTGTTAAAGTGCCATATTCGGTCCACGAACCGTCGTACACTGTTGTGTCTTTATAATTTGCAACATTTGCTGCTAAATCTAAGATGCAAGCAGTTAAGCCGGATCCACAACTAAAAACGACTGTGTTTTCTTTTGTAGACAACGCTTTAAAGACTTCTTGGAGCTCTGCTTTAGGCTTTAATTTACCATTCTCTAAACATACCTCGAACGGCATATTTTTAGAATTTGGAATAGTACCGCTTCTTAGGCCCGCTCTAGGTTCTGGTATCTGGCTATAAAACCTAGCCGCACTTCTTGCATCTACAATCGTGTGTTTCTCACTATGCGATAGCTTTTCTAAATCCTTAAAATAAGTGACATTATCTGGGTTAAAATGTGTTTCAAAATCACCTATTGGTTTTGCATTGCTATTCGACGTTTCCGTAGGATAATTTTGTGCTAACCATTCTGGCAGGCCGCCGTCTAAAACAGCAATATTATTATGTCCAAAAGTTTTAAATAACCACCAGACGCGAGCACTAGAATAAATACCTTTATCATCGTATACTACAATCGCGCTGTCCGCATTAACGCCTAGTTTCCTAGCTTCAGTTTGAAATTGTTCTGCTGAAGGAATCGTGTTAGGAAACGCACTAGAAACATCACTGAAACACTCTTTTAAATTGAGAAATTGAGCATTGGGTAATTGAATGTCTTTAGAGACAGTATTATTAGTCTCCGTAATTTTAGGAATGCTGGCATCAAAAATAATGAGGTTTTCAGCCTTTAACTGCCGGTAAAGCCAATCTACTGAAACGACAGGTTCGGAAAGTGTTACTTTAAACATAGATACTCTGTGTGATTTTATATTAAAAACAAGCTTATGCCCTACTCTAAAATACTAAATAAATGGGAATTAGTTGGCCTTCTTAGTTTTTGGATAATGGTCATCCCATTCTTTAGGTTTAGGATCTTTTAATTTCCCTAAAGACTTAGCAACTAGCATCGATACGGTTGCATCTCCTGTAACATTCACTACTGTTCTACACATATCTAAAGGTCTATCGACAGCGAAAATTAAGGCTAATCCTATAGGTAATAATTCCTTAGGGAACCCTATAGATTCTAGTACAATAACAAGCATTACCATTCCTGCACTAGGTATCGCAGCGCTACCAATAGAGGCTAATAATGCTGTAGCAACAATAACCAGCTGGTTGGTAAATGTTAAGCCTTCGGGCCAAATAACCTGCATTATAAAAACAGCGGCAATACCTTGGTATAAACTGGTACCGTCCATATTAACCGTCGCTCCAACCGGTAAAACAAATCCAGAAACCTCTTTATCGACGCCTAAATGCTCTTCCACGCGCTCCATTGTAACGGGTAAAGTCGCGGCACTACTACTTGTAGAAAAGGCTAGTAATTGCGCAGGACTAAAACGACTTAAAAACCACATTGGTGATTTTTTTGTGTAGATGTATATTAATAAAAGGTAAAAACCAATCATTAAAAGCAATCCTAATAGTACACATCCTGCATAGAACAATAATTTTACTAAAATTTCTATATCGTCGAACGCTATAATAACATTGGCTAATAAAGCAAAAACGGCATACGGAGCAAAAAGCATTATTAAATCTACCATCTTCATAATAACCTCATTTAGGGAGTCGAAGAATTTAATTAATGGTTTTGCTTTTTTCTCAGGGATTAACAGAAGGCATATTCCCATAAACATTGCGAAAAAGATAACTTGTAGCATTTCTGGTTTAGAAAATGCATTAAAAATATTACTAGGAAAAACATCTACCAAAGGTTGCAATGGTCCCGCTTCTTTTTGCAAATTAGCCTTGCTAATCATAATATCTGCGGAACCTTGATAGCTCGTTTTAATTTTCTCTATCGTATCCTGTGGCATTCCTACACCAGGTTTTAAAGTATTAACAATAGTTAACCCGATAACAATTGCGATAATGGTTGTTCCCATATAAATACCTATGGTTCGCAGTCCCATTTTTTTAATTTTAGAAATATCTTTTAAATCTGAAATCCCTTTAGTTAACGACGCTAAAATTAAAGGAACAGCAATAAGTTTTAGTAGATTAATAAATATGGTACCAAACGGTTTTATCCAATCAGTAACAAAATCTTTTCCCCCATCGATGGTATTCATAAAAAACCCAAAGAGGACTCCTAAAACCATTCCAATAATTATTTTCCAGTGTAATGCTAATTTCATATGTGTTTTTAGTGTTTCTTTGTAGTAGTTGTAATCTTCTATTTATACATTTTGTTAAGTAGGAAGTAGTCTGCTAAAACGAGGGCTGCCATTGCTTCTACAATAGGAACAGCTCTAGGAACCACACAAGGATCATGTCTGCCTTTACCTTGAATGGTAACGTTCTCACCTTCAGCATTAATAGACTCTTGTGGTTGCATAATGGTGGCTACAGGTTTAAACGCTACACGAAAGTAAATATCCATTCCATTACTTATACCACCTTGTATACCACCAGATAAATTGGTTTTGGTGCTGCCATCGGGATTAAAAATATCGTTATGTTCGCTGCCTTTCATTTTTGCACCACAAAAGCCGCTACCATATTCAAAGCCTTTTACCGCATTTATAGATAGCATTGCTTTGCCTAATTCGGCATGTAATTTATCGAATGCAGGTTCTCCTAATCCAACAGGGACATTTTTTAATACGCAAGTAATTGTACCGCCAATGGTATCGCCTTCTTTTCTAATCTCTTTTATGCGGGTAATCATTTTCTCTGCAATGGCCACATCTGGACACCGCACATCGTTAGACTCTATTTTTGAAAAATCTAAGTCTTGATACGGCTTATCTATAAAAATATCACCGACTGAAGAGGTAAAGGCATTAATTTGAATACTCCCTAGCATTTGCTTTGCTATAGCACCTGCTACAACGCGACAAGCCGTTTCTCGTGCCGAACTACGACCACCACCGCGATAATCGCGATGACCATATTTTTTATCGTAAACATAATCGGCGTGACTTGGGCGATAGGCGTCTTTTAAATGCGAATAATCTTTAGATTTCTGGTTGGCATTTTTAATACTAAAACCAATAGGGGTTCCCGTTGTTTTACCTTCGAAAACACCAGATAGAAACTGAACCGTGTCGGGTTCTTTTCGCTGGGTTACGATGGAAGACTGCCCAGGTTTTCTTCGATTCATTTCATTTTGAATCGCTTCAAGATCTAATATAATGCCCGGCAAACAACCGTCTATTACTCCGCCAATTGCTTCACCATGAGATTCGCCAAAAGTCGTAATATTAAATAGTTTTCCAAAGGAATTTCCAGCCATAGTTTATTTTTGTGCTAATGTAATTGTAAAATCACAGAAACAAAAATAGTAGTTTAATTTTATGAGATTCTTATTTTTTATTATAAATTTAACAAATTCTAAAAAATAGACTGATATGCCTACAAAAACACATTATTTTATACTTTTTATTGCACTATTCTTGGCTACATCCTGTTCCGACGATGATAATACGACTGTTGATACTACTGAGAATTCGTCCATATATGGCAATTATTTTCCGACATTTTTAGATAGTTATTGGAATTATACTGTAGAAGCACAAAGTTCTATAACGACAGATCCTATCATTTCAACCGACGAACTTACTGTTGAGAGTATAAATAATAACAATTTTACGCTTACTGCAAACGATGGCTTACCTGCAAACGGTACAATGAGTGGCATTTTAGTTAGTGGTACTTTAACAAGTTCTAATACCACATTAAGCTTAAACGGAACCTTAGAGTTACCCGCTGGAATAACTGATTTAATAGATTTTGATATCGCTTTAAACTCTGCTATTTTATATGATATCAATGCTTCAAATAATACTAATTTATTTTCTGTAAGTGAGCAAGTTACCCAAGATATTCAGGGTTTTCCGGTAACCATTAATTATGACGTCAATACAAAATCTTTAGGTTTTTATAATTCGGTAACAGTTAATGATGAAACCTATACTAATGTCGTAGCGACTGAAATTGTTTTAAGTCTTGGTGCTGCAACGTCTATCGATTTTGGAGGCATCCCAATTAACGTTGCTATTTTAGCACCGCAAGACCTGTTCGTTGTAACGAGTTATTATGCTGAAAACGTTGGGTTAATAAAAGCAGAATCTTACTTTAACTACGAAATTAATGCCACGGCTATTGCTGCTTTGGCTAATTCAGGAATAGATTTAGGCATTCCTGCTACTGGATCTTCTAACAACATACAAGAATTAATAGGATTCGGTTTACAATAATTAAGAAGTTTCTATTATTTAGCGCATTTATTAAAGAAGCGCTTCTTTTAAAATAGTAATGGGATGTTTAGCTATGCGCTGTGTTCCATCTTTTATTTGATGTCTACAACTGGTACCATTTGCTGCTATTTCAGTAGTTTTTGGTGCTTTTCGAACGGCTGGAAATAGCGTTAGCTCTCCTATTGCCATACTCACATCGTAATGTTCCTTTTCATAACCAAAACTACCTGCCATACCACAGCAACCACTAGGAATTAAAGTGACTTTATAATTCTCAGGAAAATTTAAAACATTAAAACTGTGAATTTGATTGCTCATAGCCTTTTGGTGACAATGGCCGTGAAACTTAATAGTTTTAGGTTGTGAGGTGAATTGATCTGCTGAAATATTACCTAAAGTGATTTCCTGACTTAAAAACTCTTCAATTAAAAAGGTTTTATCGGCGATTTTTTTTGCTAAAACACGATCGTCAGCAAGCTTTAAATATTCATCTTTAAAGGTTAAAATCGCCGATGGCTCGATACCAATAAGCGGCGTTTCTGCAGTAATAATATCCTTATATAAAGCAATGTTTTTATTAGCAATTACTTTGGCTTCTTCAAGAAACCCTTTCGATAAAAAAGTCCGACCAGACTCTTCATTTTTAATAAGCTTTACGTCGTAATGCAACGCTCTTAAAAGTGTTACTGTGTCGCGACCAATTTCGGTGTCTAAGTAATTAGTGAATTCATCATTAAATAGATAAACGGTTTTAATACATTTAATAGCAACACTCTTATTTACAAGAGATTGATACTCTTTATATAAACTCTTTTTTGATAGTAATGGCAGAGACCTTTTTTGAGCAATACCTAAAGCGCTTTTAATAATTGAAGACGTTATATAATTTGAGAACATAAAATTTGTGACGCGATAAAACTGTTGCCCTATTGCATTATATTTTGTGTTATAAGCAAATAATTTTGTCCTTAAATCTACGGGATTGTCTTTATTATATTGGTATAAAAATTCAGCTTTTAAACTAGCAACATCCACACTACTTGGGCATTCGCTAGCACAGGCTTTGCAGCTTATACATAAATCGAAAACTTCTTTTAGTTCCTTGTGATTAAATTTATTTGGTTTTGTAGATGTGGTTAAAAACTCACGTAATGCATTTGCTCGTGCTCTTGTGGTGTCTTTTTCATTTGAAGTCGCACGAAAACTAGGGCACATTGTACCACCAAACTCAGACGTTTTTCTACAATCGCCAGAACCATTACATTTTTCAGCTTCACGTAAAATGCCTTGCGATGCAGAAAAATCTAAAAAAGTCTCAATCTCAGGTTCTTCCCTATTGGTTTCATAACGTAAATTATCATCCATTGTAAAGGCATCTACTATTTTCCCGGGATTGAAAATATTATGAGGATCGAAAGCGGTTTTAAGACCTTTTAATATGGCGTAATTCGCCGCTCCAATCATAATAGGGATAAACTCAGCTCTTACAATGCCATCGCCGTGCTCACCACTAAAAGACCCTTGATATTTCTTTACTAAATTAGCAACACGCGTTGTAATTTCTCGAAATAGAACAACATCATCCGATTGCTTTAAATCTAAAATTGGACGTAAATGTAATTCGCCGGCACCGGCATGTGCATAATACACAGCGTTTTGGTTAAAGTGCTTCATTAACGCTGTAAAATCTGCTATATAATCTGCTAAATCGGTTATAGCCACCGCAGTGTCTTCAATACAAGCAACAGCTTTTTTATCACCTATAATATTTCCTAGCAAACCTAAACCAGCGCTTCTTAAATTAGCGGCTTTGTTTATAGAATCACCGTATAAAACACTATTGGCGTAACTTAATTGTGATTCTTCTATGGTTTTAATGAGTGCGTCCGCTTTTATTTGTGCGGCTTCAGGCGTTTCGGCTTTTATTTCACAGAGTAAAATAGCGATTGGGTCTCCTTGTATAAAAGTTCTATTTTCTGTTTGCGTTTTATTTTGTTTAGTACACTCTAAAATGGTTTTATCCATCATTTCACAGGTATACAATTGGTGTTTCATAACAGGAACCACAGCGTTTAAACACTTTTCAATACTGTCAAAATGTGCCGCGATGACAATAGATTCTTGTGGGGGTAAATCATTTAATTGTAACGTAATTTCTGTTGTAAAGGCCAACGTGCCCTCACTTCCAGTTAATAATTTGCAGATATTAAAAGGGATATCAGATTCTGAAAACACTTCCGTTTTAATTAACTCATCAAGAGCATAACCGGTATTTCTTCGGTGTATTTCAGGTTTTGGAAACTGAGATAGTATGTCATTTTGTACCGTTTCAGAGTGTAATTCATTATAAATTGATAGATAAATAGCGCCTTCTAACGTTTGTAACTTACATTTAGTTTCAAATTCTTCCGCAGTCATATTAAAAAACTCAACAGCACTTCCATCACTTAATAGTGTTTTTAACGCTATCACTTTATCTCGGGTCACTCCGTATTGAATAGACGTAGTGCCAGAGGAATTGTTTCCTACCATTCCGCCAATCATACACCTATTAGACGTCGATGTATTCGGGCCAAAAAACAAATTGAAAGGTTTTAAGTAATTATTCAGCGTATCGCGAACTACGCCGGGCTGCACGGTAATTGTTTTTTCAGTCTCATTAAAACTGATGATTTTTGTAAAATATTTAGAGACATCAACCACGATGCCTTTACCCACGCACTGCCCTGCGAGCGACGTACCAGCTGTTCTTGGTATTAACGAGGTGTTATGAGTTTTAGCAAAATAAATGAGTGACCTAATATCATCTTCCGTTTTAGGAAAAGCAACAGCTAAGGGTAACATTCTATAAACAGAAGCATCTGTAGCGTACAAAACGCGCATTAACTTATCGTAATGTAAATCGCCTTTTAATTGCTGTTGTAATGTATCGAGAGCTTTGTGTATCGTTCCTTCCATAATTAATTTACCACTACGAATATCGTAGTTTTTCTTCAGTAATTACCTAACTATTGTTAACAAAAAATTAGTAGTAATTTCATAACAACCAATTACTTTAAAGGTTAAATTTGATAGACTAATTTTAAAATCAACTTATAATATGAAAAAATTAATTTTATTAACTGTTGCTGTTTTAGGGTTTGGTTTTGCTGCTTCTGCACAGACCATTTCAAAAAATGCAATAGGTTTACGTTTAGGTGATAGTGATGGGTTTGGGGCTGAAGTTTCTTATCAGCGTGCGTTATCAGACAATAATAGATTAGAACTTGATTTAGGTTGGCGAGACGGAAACTACTACGACGGTTTTAAACTGGCTGGTATTTACCAATGGGTTTGGAATATTGACGGTGGTTTTAACTGGTACGCAGGTCCTGGCGCTGGTTTTGGTGCTTATAGTATTGACGATGATTACAAAAAATACGATAAGTACGATGACGATAGTGACACTTTTGTTTTCTTAGCAGGTGATATAGGTATCGAGTATAATTTCGATTTCCCATTATTAGTGTCATTAGACTTTAGACCAGAACTTGGGTTTGGAGATGACCGTTTTGATAATAACGACCTCGATTTTGATATTGCGCTGGGTGTGAGATACCAATTCTAAAAACAGAAAATACAGATAATTAAAAAGCACTTCAATTGAAGTGCTTTTTTTGTGTCTTAAACGTAATAATTGATAGCTTTACTCTTTACAATTCCTAAGTGTTTCTTCGTAAATCGCTTCATATTGAGGAACGATATTAGCAATATCAAATTTCCGTGCTTGTTCTTTAGCATTATTTTTGAATTGTTTTAGCGTAGTTTCATCTTGAAGAATTTTAATGGCATTTTTACTCATTTCTTCCACATTCCCCACCTCACTTAAGAACCCTGAAAAACCTTGTTCATTAACTTCCGGAATACCTCCCGTGTTACTTGATATTACGGGAACGCCCGAAGCCATAGCTTCTAAAGCCGATAACCCGAAACTTTCGGTCTCACTTAATAATAAGAACAAATCTGAAAAACATAAAATACGATCGATTTCATTACTATTCCCGAAAAACACGACCTTATCTGTAATACCTAATTTTCTGCATAAACGTTCGGCAGGTTCGCGCTCCGGCCCTTCTCCAACCATCATTAATTTAGCTGGAATGGTTTTTTGAATATTATAAAAGGTTTTTATAATATCTAATATGCGTTTAACCGGTCTGAAATTACTAATATGGGTGATGATTTTTTCATCTTCGGTGGCCATCATACCACGCTGACAGTCGGTAAAAGTATGATCGAATTTATTTAAATCTATAAAATTTGTTATCACTTTAATATCATTCTTAATATCAAATAACCGCAAAGTATCTTCTCTTAAGCTTTCTGAAACTGCCGTTACAGCATTCGATTTATTGATACTAAAGGTGACCGCTGGTTTATAAAACGGATGACTCCCAACCAAGGTGATATCGGTACCGTGAAGGGTGGTAACAAAAGGTATATAAATACCGTCTTCTTGCAACATTTTTTGCGCCATATATGCTGCATAAGCGTGAGGAATAGCATAATGTACATGAAGTATTTCAATTTTATGTAGTTTCACCATATCTACCAATTTGCTTGATAAAGCTAACTCGTAGGGCTGGTAATGAAACAATGGATATTCTGGCACATTCACTTCATGATAATGTACATTATTACCTAAGAGCTCTAAACGAACTGGCTGATTGTACGTTATAAAATGAATATTATGGCCCCGCTTAGAAAGCTCTAAACCTAACTCTGTAGCAACTACGCCACTACCTCCAAACGTTGGATAACATACTATTCCTATTTTCACCTTTTTTAATGTTTTTTATGTCTAGTATCTAGTTAATCGCCTCGTAAATAGCTTTTTGAATGTCTGTTCTAATATCTTCTCTTAACAACATATTTTTTGCTTTCGAACTTGGGTACGTTCTATTGGCTAAAAACACATAAACTATTTCTTCATCTGGATCTGCCCAAGCGTAAGTTCCTGTAAATCCTGAATGCCCAAAGCTTGTCATAGATACACAGCCACACGTTGGCCCTTCTTCTCCTAATTGGGGTTTGTCGAAACCAACGCCTCTCCTTACATTTTTCTCACAGAAATAACAGGTATTAAACTTATCGATAGTTTCTGGTTTTAAATAACGCACACCGCCGTAGTATCCTTTTTGTAAATACATTTGCATAATTTTAGCAATATCATTGGCGTTACTAAACACACCCGCGTGTCCGCCAACACCGCCTTGCATTGCCGCTCCCATATCGTGAACATAACCTTGTACCTTTTGAAATCTGTAATAATCGTCTACTTCCGTTGGCGCTATTTTGGTGTTCGAAATGGTTTTATAAGGATTATATAAAGTATGATTTGCGCCTAACGACTTATAAAAGTGATCTTGAGCAACCTCATTTAACGGTCGGTCGTAATGTTTTTCTATGTATTGCTTAATAATATAATACGCTAAATCGCTGTAACGGTAGCGTAAGTGACTTAATAACTCGGTGTCTTTAATAATTTTAGGAATAGAATCTTGGTAACTGTCACGCATAAATAAATTTGGTGCAATTTCCGTAGTAAATCCTGGCTTTCTGGATGTTCTGTAGTATTTGCTTGATGGTTTATTAGTGACCGAATCTAAAGTCGCATAATAAAAAGGTATCCAAGGTTTTAGTTGGGCATAATGGGAGAGCATTTTTTTAATAGTCATATTCTTCTTATTCGAATGCTTATAATAAGGTAGAATATCAGATAACTTGCTATCTAAAGACACAATTCCTTGGTCTTCCAACTCCATTAACAAAGGTAAAGTAGCTACAATTTTAGTAAGTGAAGCGATATCATAAATATCGTCTGATTCTACAACTTTGGTACCATCGTAAGTGTGTTTTCCAAAATTTTTATTATAAATTACTTTTCCTTTTCTAGCCACTAGAAGTTGAATTCCAGGCGTCATTTTTTGATCTATGGCATATTGTGCGATAGCATCTATTTTATTAAGTTTTTCTGAATTCATACCCACCCGTTCCGGAATAGTATAGGCTAAACGATTCAAACTATTTTTCTGAATCCCATCGCCTACTGTAAAATACGGCCCTGCTGATACAGGTAAAGTCCCTTTTGCCGGAAAGGCACCAAAAATAAGTTGTGCTGATTTCTCTTGCGCCACTTTACTGTTTTGGTAACTCACCACAACGCTCTCTATATTCGTTATAGATTCCAAATCTAATAAGGCATAAGGACGCGTAAAAATGTTTAAAATTACAGTGTTTGTTCGTGCTATTTCATAGAGCCACGTTAGTTCTTTATTGGTGAACTCGTAGCCTTTCCAAGGATTGTCATTAGATTTATGAAATCCTACAATCACCGTGTTATAATTTTGAAGTTTTTCAATTAAAACATCTAAATTGTTATCTTCTATTTTATGTACTTTCCCATATTTTTTTAATTCCTCGTAAAATGGAGTGCCATCATCATCGCCTAAAGAAACATACGCTATATTTTTAGTTTCTAGATGTCTTAGAGGTAATAGTTTTTTATCGTCGTGAGCCACTGTTATAGCTTGCTCCATCAACGTTTCGTAAAGGGCGTAATCTTTAATACGATTTAAGTCTTCTACTAAATTAGCTGTACCAATAGGTTCGTACTTATTTAATCCTACTTTATATTTTGCAAGCAATATTTTTTTTACAGAAAGTTGTAATCGTTCATCTGTTATCGCACCGCGTTCGTAAGCTTCAGCAATTTTATTAATGCCTTTTTCAACATCTTCAGACATTAGCATTACATCATTTCCTGCTAAAAAAGCTGCTAAATCAATTTCACCACCAACATTCACTGATCCAGAATTTACGCCGTCAAACGTAGGTTTTACAAAATCGGCAACACCTTTCATAGTCAGCGCATCGGTAAAAATCAACCCTTTAAACCCTAATCTTTCTTTTAAAATATCTGTGACAATAGTTTTTGACAATGATGAAGGATATCCGTCACGAGCCTCTAAACTAGGCACGCTTAAATGCGCAACCATAACACTCGATAGCCCTTCTTTTATTAATTTTCTATAGGGATATAATTCAATAGAATCTATTCGTTTTTTATTGAAGGTAATTGTAGGTAATGTTTTATGAGAGTCGCTTGCCGTATCGCCGTGACCAGGAAAATGTTTTGCACTAGACAATACACCTACACTTTGCATTCCTTTCATTAAGGCCATCGCTTTTTCGGTAACGTTATCTCTATCTTCTCCAAACGAACGATTTCCAATAATAGGATTTTTAGGATTGGTATTAATATCTACCACAGGAGCGAAATTAAAATGAACACCTAAACGTTTACTGTGTTCTCCTAATTGGCGACCGGTTTGTTCTATAAGTTTGGGATCCTTAATGGCTCCTAAAGTCATATTCCAAGGAAATGAAAATGTAGAATCCAATCGCATACTTAATCCCCATTCGGCATCCATACCAATAAGTAAAGGGGTTTGTGAAGCTGCTTGTAGTACGTTGTTTAATTTAGCTTGACGTACAGGGCCTCCCTTAGAGTATATAATGCCTCCTATTTTTTGGTCTTTTATAAGTCCGATTATTTTATTTTTATTAGCTTCTGACTGATCAGAAAACACTTGAACCATATATAATTGCCCAATCTTTTCTTTTAAAGTCAAGGCATTGTACACACTATCGACCCATTGTTTTTGACCATTTACATCTTTTGCCAAAAGCGGATTACCTGACTGTTGAGCAGATAAAGAGATAGAAAAAATAAAGAATATGAGGGAATATAATACGTTTCGCATAAAATAATAATCTATAAAGCTGTTACAGAAGCGCAACATTTTAGACAACGACAAATTAGTGTATTTCTTATTATTAAATAAAGACTTTAAGACAGTTTTATTAGTAAGTAGAGAAAAAAATTACTGCCAATAAAAATTAGCAGTAATTATATTATTTTAAAAAGCGATTATGCCAGCTTTCGCTCGCCGGAACTTCCCAGTTCTCGTTAAATTCGGCAATATTGGTTACCAAGTTATTAAAAACAATCGTTTTTTTAGAGACGGCTTTATCTTTCGCCATTTTTCTAAAATCGGTTAATGTTTTATAAGCAACGTATTCACCTTGTTTATAGGATACGTTCATTTTATCCATTAAATCAACATTGTATTCTTTTTCTAGTTGCTGAATAAAATGCACCGAACTATCCACACTACAACCTGTTGCTGCTTGCACTCCTTGGTCTACCGCTAAAATGATAAAGCGTTTATACTTTATCTCGAAACCCGCTTGTAAATCGGTACCGTGCGCAGCCCAATTAGAAATAAAAATTTTTAATTTCTCTTTTATTTCTTCTAGTTCTACATCAGAAAAAGAACGATTTGCTTGGTATATCCAAATTTTTGAGGTCTCTGGTAATGTATTAAAATCTACTAACATTGTTGTGTTTACGTTTTTTTTTAAGTGAAAGATTACTTTTTGTTTTTACGCGCTTTTCGTAATGAAAAGTAATTTATAGCTGCCATAAAACCGCCAAAAAGGATGAAGTTCATTAAAAATTTACTAATTGAAAATAAAATATCATCGTTATAATCGAAAGCCGCCATAACACCTGCAAAAACTAAACCAGCAAATGCTCCGGGATACAAATACTTCTTCTTATCGATTGGTTCCATCTTATAAATCTTGAGCATTAGCGATAAGTTCGGCAATATCCATTACTTCAACATCACCTTCTTTATCTTTACCTTTTACGCCATCCGTCATCATAGTATTACAAAACGGACAACCAGCTGCAATAATTTCCGGTTTCGTTTCCAGAGCTTGTTCGGTACGTTCGATATTTATTTCTTTATCGCCTTTTTCAGCGTCTTTAAACATTTGCGCACCACCGGCTCCGCAACATAACCCACGAGATTTGCAGCTTTTCATTTCTACAAGTTCGGCGTCTAACTTTCTAATTAACTCTCTAGGTGCTTCATAAACATTATTGGCACGACCTAAGTAACACGGATCGTGAAAAGTAATGCGCTTTCCTTTAAATTGTCCACCTTCAATGGTTAAACGTCCGTCGTCCAAAAGTCCTTTTAAAAACTGGGTATGGTGCACCACTTCGTAGTTACCACCTAATCCCGGATATTCGTTTTTAATAGTATTAAAGCAATGCGGACAAGCGGTTACTATTTTTTTAATTTCGTAAGCATTCATTACTTCTATATTAGTAACAGCCTGCATTTGAAATAAAAATTCGTTCCCCGAACGCTTTGCAGGATCTCCTGTGCAACTTTCTTCGGTTCCTAAAACTGCGAATTCTACATTGGCCTTATTTAATATTCTAACAAACGCTTTTGTTATTTTTTTTGCTCTATCGTCAAAGCTTCCAGCGCATCCTACCCAAAATAAAACCTCTGGGTGCTTACCTTCTGCCATGTATTCTGCCATTGTTGGCACTTTAAGTTGTTCGCTCATATCTATGAGGTTTAAGTTTTATAAATGTTAAGCCGTAAAAACGGATATAATTAATTGTTTACTTCTTATCGTTAAAGACTTGAATTCTTACTTTTTTCTCTATTAAATCTGTAAACTGTCCTTTATATTGTGTCGCTTTCACCAAATGATTATCTATCCAATGGTAATTGCCACCACGGGGTTTCCCCATTAATAAACTATGAAATTTAAAACCGTGTGTATTTAACCATTGGGTTGTTACCGCTCTGTGATCTTCAAGTCTAGAGGTAAAAAAACAAATCATATGGCCTTGTTCGTACCATTTGTTGCATGTTTTCAAGGCATCCAGGTAGGGTAAGCACGTTTCCATTCGCTCTGGTTCTTCATTTGGGATATCGTCTGTAATGGTACCGTCTATATCTATTAAATAGTTTTTTACACCTTCAGGTAATACAGGGCTTATTTTTTCTCCAGCTGCGACTTTCTCGTGTAAAAACTGATCTGCATCTTCTCTTTTCATCATTTATCGGTTTCTGTCTCTGGTACAATTGAAGCGAAATCGTCTTTCGAAATCCTTATATAAACAGCTAATTTTTTATAGCCATTTTTTAATCTGTTTTGGGAATCGTATTTTTCGAGGTCTGCACGTCGTAATGCCTCTTCCCCTATTTTCTGTGTCTGAAATTCTGAACAGTAATCGCAAAACACTTTTTTTAAAGTGATATGCTCTGCAACACTTTCTATAAACTTTATTTCGGTATACGCTTTTATTTGTAATGAATCTTCAGTGTACGATTGTGCTTGACTTTTGCCTAATCCAAAGAATATGAATAGTATAATTAGAGGTGCTATGTTCTTCTTAAATATATTCATTTTCTATTTTGAAATTAAGAGTTATTCATTCTGCATATTATTATCTACTCATTTTTAAAACGGATTTTAATCCTTCACTCAGATTGAAATACTATTCGTCTTTCCAGTTTAATCGATCCATTTGATTGTAAGGCCAAGGTGCACCGTTATTTTCAACATTGGTCATCATATTATTAAGCTCCATAGGTGCCGCCGATTCTTCCATTACTAAATAACGACGCATTTCCATAATAATATTTAAGGGATCGATACTTACAGGGCAAGCCTCTGTACAAGCGTTACAACTAGTACACGCCCATAATTCTTCGGGCGTAATATAGTCGTTTAATAATTGCTTTCCATCATCTACGAAAACACCTTTATTAGCATCGATATTTTTCCCTACTTCTTCCAGACGATCTCTGGTATCCATCATAATTTTACGCGGTGATAACTTTTTACCCGTAATATTTGCAGGACATTCGCTTGTACAACGACCGCATTCGGTACACGTGTATGCGTTTAGTAAATTCACCCAACTTAAATCCTGCACATCGCTCGCTCCAAATTTTGCAGGCGTTTCATCTTGCGCGTCTTCGGCTGGAGCTGCAAACGGATCGGCATCTGGATCCATCATTAACATCACCTCTTTAGTTACGGCAGCATCATTTTCGAACTGTCCTTTTGGATTAATATTACCGTAATAGGTGTTTGGGAATGCTAATAAAATATGTAAATGCTTAGAGAAATAGAGGTAGTTTAAGAATATTAATATACCAACAATATGCAGCCACCACGCAGAACGCTCCACGATATGTAACGCACTCTCTGAAAAATTACTGAAAAATGGTGCAATGTATTGACTAATTACATTACCAGATTCCGTTTGTTGAAAGGTGAGGTCGGTAGCATTCATAATTAAAAACAATGCCATTAAAACCATTTCGAAATACAGAATAATATTTCCATCGCTTTTTGGCCAACCTTTCATTTCGGCGCTCATAAAACGTTTAATCTTAATCACATTTCGGCGTATCCAAAACACTACAACAGCTATAAAAACTAGCGCTGCTAATACTTCAAAACTTCCTATAAGAACACCATAAACGCTTCCTAAACTAGAGAATATACGATGCGTGCCAAATAGTCCGTCGATAATAATTTCTAAAACCTCAATATTAATAATTACAAAGCCGACGTAAACAATAACGTGGAAGAAACCAGATACTGGTCGTTTTACCATTTTACTCTGCCCAAGAGCAATCATTATTACGTTTTTCCAACGTGCAGGTTTATTATCGTTAACCTCTTTAGCTTTTCCTAAATTAATGTTACGAATCAGTTTTCTTACATTAAACGCAAAATAACCGAGACCTGCTATTAGTACGAATGCAAATAAAATATTTGGTATATAATCCATAGTTATGATTAGTTAGTTGTAATTGGTCTTTTAGTTATTCTCTAGGATCTTCTGGCTCTGTGTACTCTTTGGCTTTTTTACCAAAGACAGACACATGAATATAACGTTTAGGATTGAGTTTAAAATCTTGCAATAACTCTCTTAATTGCTCTGAAGCGATCTCAAGATTGTTATATAAATCTTCATCTTTAAGAAGTTTTCCCATTGAGCCGTTTCCGTTTTCTAAACCGACTAGTAAGCCATTCACCTTATTTAAAGTTTGATCTAAATTACCTACTGTTTGAGCGATATCAACTTCTTTTAAACCTCCAGAAAGCACCGATAAATCCTCACTAATTTTATTAAAATTTGTAATTGCTCCGTCTAAATTCTTTTCGTTGGTCGTTATTAATCTATTAAAAGATGCTGATAGCGTTTGAAAAGATTTTAATGTGCTATTAAATTCTCCTAAGGCATTTTTAAGACCTTTATCTGTATCGTCGTTTACAATAGTATTTAAGCTAACTAATAAAGAATCGGCAGATTTTAGAGCGCCATCCAAGCCGGTACTAATATCTGAAAAGTTTTTTGTTAAACTTGTAATTAGTCCTTCCTCAACTTCAGAAGCAATAAAATCGCCAGACTCTGCAATTTCACTTCCTTTACCTTCTACAAGGGCCAATGCGTTTCCACCCATTAAACCCGTTTCATATAAACGAATTTTACTATCTTTTGAAAACCTTAGATCGTTGTCTATAGAAATTTCAACACGTGTTTTTCCTGTTTCAAAATCATATTTAATGGCGTCGATTTTACCTATTTTATTCCCTCTAATAGTTATAGGGGAAGATAAGGTTAAGGCATTGTATTCGAAATTGGTGTAGTAAGAATTTTTAGTTTTAAAAATATTTTCTCCTTTAAGATAATTAAATCCAAAAATGAAAAATAAAATTCCTAAAATAACTAAAAGGGCTGTTTTAACTTCTCTTGATATTTTCAAAGTAAATTTAGTTTAATTTGTAAGAAACAAAAATAAAATAAATTTAGAAAGAATACTCTTAATTATTGTCTTGTTTTAAGGCTTTTTCTAAACTAATACGTTTTCCATCTCTGTAAGCCACGACAAAACCAGATTTGTAGCCTTTTTTCTTTGCTTCAGTTTCCAAGAGCCTTATTTTATTATAGTCGGATGTATAGCCGTAGAAATATTTATAAAGGTTATTCTCCTTTTCTCTTGCAACATCTTGAAGTCCTTTAAAATTATACGGTTTAAGTTCTAAAATTTTAGAACTCGCGGCTATTTGCACTTTAAAAACAGTATTGTTAATTATTTTTTCTGGAATGGCTAACGACACCTCGTCCACTTCTTTTATAAAATAGGTATCTACAAAATTCTTTTCGATGGCATTTTTATAATCTGCAATAGCATTACTCATTGCGGTAGCTAACTCTATTTGACCTTTTAACGAGTTTAAGTAGCGCCCTTCGCTTGTATTCGTAATAAAACCAGTTTCAACCAATACACTAGGCATGATCGTTTGGTGTAATACAATAAATCCAGCCTGTTTTACGCCTCTATTTTTTCTTTTTAACGAATAGGTGAAATTATCCTGAATACGTTTTGCTAACTGAATACTTTGGTCTAAATATTCCTCTTGCATAAGGGTTAAGCCTATAAAAGATTCTGGTGAATTAGGATCGAAACCTTCATAGTTCTCTTCATAATCATCCTCTAAAAAAATTACTTCGTTCTCGGCTTTCGCTACATTAAAATTAGTGTCATTTCTATGTGTACCTAAAACGTACGTCTCAGAACCGTAAGCTTGAGAAGTATGCGCATTACAGTGTACCGATACAAATAAATCGGCGTGCGCTTTATTGGCTATTTTACCCCGTTTAAATAAATCGACAAAAATGTCTGTTTTTCTGGTATAAACGACCTTAATATCTTTATTCTTTTCTAGTTCTTTACCTACCGCTAAAACAATTTTTAACGCGATGTCTTTTTCCTTAAAACCGTGTTTAGAAGGTTTACCAGGATCTTTTCCCCCGTGGCCAGCATCTAACACGACAACAAATGTGTCATTATTATGCTGTGCATTAGCAGTAGAGAACACAAAAAGTGTTAATATTGTTATAAGAGATACGAAAAATGTTTTACTGTTCGTTTGCATATAAATTGTAACCTATTTTTAAAGCTTTTAGTATAGTTTCTTAAATTTTATTGAATAATAAACAATTCATAAAAAATATATGTAGTTTTGGGAATTCAAAAACCGAGCCATACTTTAGCAAAAATACATTTAAAAGCATTGCATACAAATAGATTTCATATACTTTTTGCCTTAAGTTTTACAGTGTTTATTAACACGTTAAGCTTTGCACAAGATAGACCCGGTTCGGGAATACCTATTACCCCTAAACCTGAAACTGCAGCACAGCAAGCCGATAACGATTCGATTCCTGATTCTGAGGAAGTGCTTATTATAGACGAAAAAGTTTTAGACTCTACTATAACCGATTCCACAAAACAGAAAAAAGGCCTTCTCGAAGGCATTGTAAGCTATAAAGCGAAAGACTATACTTCTTTTAACCAAAAAGATGAAAAGCTATACCTCTATAATGAAGCAGAGATTATCTATCAAGATATGCAGATTAATGCCGGAACAATTGTTATAGATTATAGTAAAAATGAAGTTTATGCCGGACGCATAAAGGATTCGTTAGGAGAATATACGCAGCGACCCATTTTTAAACAAGGGGAAAGTATTGTCGAACCCGACTCTATTCGGTTTAATCTGGACTCAGAAAAAGCATTGATTTGGAATTCGAGAACCGAACAAAACGGCGGAACAATTATTGCCGAATTAACAAAAAAAGAAAATGATTCGGTCTTTTTTATTCGTAATGGGAAGTTTACAACCTCCAAGAACTTAGACGATCCCGAATACTATTTTTTATTGCGTAAAGCAAAAATAGTGCCCGATAAAAAGGTTGTCACTGGTTTAACAAACCTTTTTATTTACGATGTTCCAACGCCTATAGGTATGCCTTTTGCCTATTTTCCGTTAACCAAAAAACAAACCTCAGGAGTTATTTTTCCAAGTTTTGGAGAACAAAATGAGCGAGGGTATTTTTTACAAAATGGGGGCTACTATTTTGCTATTAGCGATTATTTTGACCTCGCTACTTTAGGAGATTATTATACCAATGGTAGTTATGGTTTGCGTTTGGAATCTAAATACAATAAACGTTATAATTTTAGTGGTAATTTTGGGTTTCGATACGAAAATATTATCAATAGTGAACGTGGGTTTCCTGACTATTCTAAGAATACAATTTATAACTTACGGTGGTCGCATGTACAAGATGCCAAGGCGAACCCAAGTTCTCGTTTTTCGGCCTCTGTAAACTTAGGGAGTAGTCAATATTATCAAGAATCGGTTAACCAAGTAAATGCAGCTAGTTATTTAAACAACACGTTGTCATCTTCCGTTTCTTACTCTAAAACGTTTAAAGGTGAGCCGCAAGTAAATACAAGTGTCACTGCAACACATTCTCAAAATACGCAAACTCAAGAAATCAATATGACACTTCCAACCTTTCAAGGAAGTGTAGGAAGAATTTATCCCTTTGCGCCTTCCGATGGCACTAAAAAAGGAATTATAAAAAACATTAACTTTCAATATAATCTAAGAGGGGAAAACAGAATTAGAACAACAGACACTTTATTCTTTAAAAAGGAGATGTTTGATGAGGCTAAAATAGGATTGAAACACTCGATTCCGTTAAGTACCAACTTTAAGGTTTTTAAACATTTTAGCGTTACCGCAGGAAGCAACTTTGAAGAAAACTGGACCTTTAAAAGCTTCGAGCGTAGCTACGACCCCTTAGAAGAAGAGGTGGTTATTACCGAAAATAATGGTTTTGATGCCTACCGTACTTATAATTTTAATACAAGTGTTGGTACCACTATTTACGGTTTATTTAATTTTGATAAGAATAACGAAGGAAAATCAATACAAGCTATTCGCCATGTTATGAGACCCTCTGTTAGTTATAACATCAACCCATCTTTCGATAAGTATTATGACACCTATGAAGTAATTGATGCGGACGGTACCACGCTAGATGAAGTAGAATATTCTCGTTTTCAAAACACCTTATATGGCGCTCCTAATAAAACGTATAGAAGTAGCGTCGGTTTCGATTTATCCAATAATCTTGAAGCAAAAGTGCGCGATAGAGATACCACACAAGTAGAGGCTAAAAAGATAATTATATTAAATAATTTAAATTTTTCTACATCTTACAATTTAGCCGGTGATTCTTTAAGGTGGGATCCTGTAAGAGTAACCGGAGGAACTCAAATATTCAATAATAAAATGAATATTAATTTTGGTGCCATTTTAGATCCTTATGCTTTAGATAATAACAACAAAAAAATAGATAAATTTAACGTTAATAACGGTGGGAGTCTATTTAGAATGACTAGCGCTAACTTAACTATGGGATATAGTTTTAGTAGCGATGGTAAAGGAGATGACACCAGCGATAGTAGCCGTAATGAAACCCTACAAAGTGGTGGTCGTGACGATGATTTATTTGGACGTTCCCAAGATTTTGCAGACGACCAATTTAATGCCTACGATGAGGACGATGACGAAGAGGAAGAAGAAACACCGGGTAAATTATATAATTTTTCAATTCCGTGGAATGTACGCTTAGCCTACGCCGTTAACTACAGTAATAATGCAAGACAAAACGAAATCTCGTCTCATTCATTAATGTTTTCTGGGGATCTAGAAATAGCACCACGTTGGACGATTGGAGCCTCTTCTGGATACGATTTTAAAAACCAGGGGTTCTCTTACACACAGTTACGTTTTCAAAGAGATTTATTGAGTTGGAAAATGAATTTTAGTTGGATACCCTTTAGT
This sequence comes from Bizionia saleffrena, assembly GCF_008086175.1. Classification (GTDB taxonomy): domain Bacteria; phylum Bacteroidota; class Bacteroidia; order Flavobacteriales; family Flavobacteriaceae; genus Bizionia; species Bizionia saleffrena. Next base: position 41,282 of record NZ_VSKM01000004.1, on the reverse strand, counting down.
GCAAGAACCTCTTGGAACTTCTTTATAGGTATAAAATCTAATATTTTGCAGGATATTAAATATGAAAAAAGAAGACAACCAGACGACCGTTTGTAGTCGTATTTATCCTTTTACTGACCTGCTCTTTTTATAATTATTAATTTAATCTGAAACTCTTTATTACAATGAAAAAAATAATTAATACAACGGATGCGCCTGCTCCAATTGGACCGTATAATCAAGCTATTTTAACCGGAAACACTTTATATACTTCCGGACAAATAGCACTCGATCCTAAAACCGGCGCGCTTATTATTAGTGATATTGTAGCGGAAACAGAACAAGTAATGCAAAATATGAAAGCTGTCTTAGCTGCTGCCGATATGACTTTCGAAAACGTTATTAAAGCTTCGATCTTTGTTAGCGATATGGGCAATTTCTCTAAAATAAACGACGTTTACGGTGCTTATTTTAATGAAGAAACGGCTCCTGCGCGTGAAACTGTAGAAGTTGCAAATTTACCAAAATATGTAAATGTTGAAATTAGTATGATTGCCGTGAAATAATATGTAATTATTTCTTAGTATGATACGCCACCAACCCTTCGATAGGTCGCTTTACAAAGCGGCCTGTTTTAAAACCAAATTCTTTGGCGACTATTTGTATTTCATCTTGGCAATAATAAGCTAACGAGCCCGCAAAATGTACAGGATATATTTTTAGTTCTTCCTTGTATTGTAAAACCATAGTTTCAGCGAACAAACGCATTCCTTTTATAATAAGGTTATTGCAGTAGTCAGTGCTTTTATTATTAACCATAAACTCCGCAAAATCTGCCAAATAAGCATTTGGATTTGGTTGTTTATAAAGATTAAATTTAATTGTATCTGGTGTGATATCGTAGGTGTTTTTAAACACCTCTTTTAATTCTTCGGGCATACTATTAAAATAGTAATCGCGCAATAATTGCTTACCATAATAATTACCAGACGCATCGTCCATTAGGGTATAACCCAACGACGCTATTTTTTGGTGCACACTATTGCCATCAAAAAAACTACAATTGGATCCCGTTCCTAAAATACAAACGATACCCGCTTCATTTTTAGTTGTAATTGTAGCGTAAACAGCAGCCATTGTGTCTTCATTAACACTAACAGTCGCTTTTATATATACCGCTTCTAAAACAGCTTTTAATAGCGCTTTAGGAATGGCTGTACCGCAACCTGCACCGTAAAAATAGATTTCTGTAACAGTGCGCTGTAAAGCCTTTAAAGCTTCGGAGTTATTAAGTATTCCTTGAAGATTTTCCGCATTTAAAATCGCTGGATTTAGCCCTTTGGTTCTTATTTTTTGCACTGGTAAAACTCCTGTTTTATCTACGGCAATCCAGTCACATTTAGTCGATCCGCTATCGGCAATTAAAATCATAAGCGTTATAAAATATTAAAAATAAAAATGATCTAGATGGTATGCCTAGATCATTTTAAAATGGTATTCAAAAATAACTGAAATCTTTTATAAACTGTGAACCTTTACAGCTAAATCTACTAATTTGTTAGAATATCCAAACTCATTATCGTACCACGCCACTAATTTAAAGAAATTGGGATTTAATTCGATAGCAGAATCGGCATCAAAAACAGAGGTTCTAGCTTCTCCCACAAAATCTTGTGACACTACGGCATCTTCAGTATAGCCCACAATTCCTTTTAAGGACCCCTCGGCCGCTTTTTTAAAGACCGCTTTAATTTCTTTAAGCGACGTTGCTTTTTTTGTTCGCAAAGTTAAATCTACAACAGAAACATCTACTGTTGGTACGCGAAACGCCATTCCTGTTAATTTTCCATCTAACGTCGGGATTACTTTACCAACAGCCACCGCTGCCCCCGTTGATGTAGGGATAATATTATTTAAAGCGGAGCGACCCAATCTGTAATTTTTCTTTGATGGTGAATCGACGGTGAATTGTGTAGAGGTTGCGGAGTGTATAGTCGTCATTAAACCTTCTTCAATCCCGAAATTATCTTCCATCACTTTTGCTAGTGGCGCTAGGCAATTTGTAGTACACGACGCATTAGAAATAATAGTATCTGTTGCTTTTATATCTTGATCATTAACGCCCATTACAAACATTGGCACATCGCTACTAGGTGCAGAAACCACTACTTTTTTTGCCCCTGCTATAATATGATAATTTGCCTTTTCGTGTGATTTAAATAGACCGGTACATTCAGCAACAACATCGACATTTACCTCATTCCATTTTAAGTTTTTAGGATCTCTTTCAGCGGTTGTTCTTATTGTTTTTCCGTCTACAATTAAATGACCGTCTTTCACTTCGATAGTCCCGTCAAAACGACCGTGAACCGAGTCGTACTTTAATAAATACGCTAAATGATTAACATCTAATAAATCGTTGATAGCAACGACTTCCACATCTTCTCGTTTCATAGTCGCTCTAAATACCACACGACCTATTCTTCCAAAACCGTTAATTCCTAATTTTAATTTCGACATATATAATTTCTTTTAAGTGGTCATAATATCTGACACACGCATTAATTCTTTATTTATTTCAGACTTTCCTTTTACCGCATTCTCCAAAGGCGTTAATTGAATTTTATCATTTAGTAAGCCCACCATAAAATTCGTTTGCCCTTCTAAAAGGGTTTCTACCGCCTTCACTCCCATTCTACTCGCCAAAACGCGATCGAAACAAGATGGCGAACCACCACGCTGCATATGTCCTAAAACAGACACTCGCACTTCGTACTCTTCCATATGTTCTTCAACGTAGTCTTTAAGTTCGAAAACGGTTTTTCCTATTTTATCACCTTCAGCAACGACTACAATACTAGACGATTTCCCAGATTTCTTACTGCGTATTAAGGAGTCTAATAAGCGGTCTAAACCTATATTTTCTTCAGGAATTAAAATCTCTTCTGCTCCTGCTCCAACCCCCGCGTTTAAAGCGAGATGCCCCACATCTCTCCCCATTACTTCAACAAAAAACAAGCGATTATGAGAACTTGCCGTATCACGAATTTTATCGATCGCTTCCACCACTGTATTTAGTGCTGTATCGTAACCCAATGTATGCGTAGTACCAAAAATATCATTATCTATAGTTCCAGGAATACCCATTACTGGGAAGTTAAACTCTTTATTAAATTGAAGTGCTCCCGTAAAGCTACCGTCTCCACCAATAATCACCAATGCATCAATATGAGCTTCCTTAAGTGCGTTATAGGCTTTTTGTCGTCCTTCAGGAGTCCTAAATTCTTTAGAGCGCGCTGTTTTTAAAATTGTACCGCCCTTGTTGATGATATCTTTTACACTTCGAGCATTAAACGCCTTAAAATCGCCCTCAATTAATCCTTGAAAACCACGGTAAATGCCAGCGCATTCCACATTATAAAAAGCACAGGTTCTTACTACAGAACGAATAGCCGCATTCATTCCAGGAGCATCTCCACCAGAAGTAAGCACCGCGATTTTCTTTATTTTATTAGTCATCTATGTCGTATTGTGAATAGTAAATCTAATAAAGAAAATCTATATAGCGTAGTGTTTAAGTGAAATTTATGAAAGGTTTTTATAAAAATCGAACACTTTAAAAAAGAAAGTATAAAAGTATGAATAGTAGTAAGACCCTGTTTGTATTCTATAGAAACTAAAGGCAGTTATTCTTTCTTTTTCATTCCCATTCCTTCGGGAAGTGGCGCCGTTTTAGCTTCCAAGTTTTCTTCATCCTCTTCAATTATAGCCTCTTCTTCTTTTTTAGCGAAGACTTTTCGAATAAGCTCGCCAAAAGTATCAAAATCCACAGAGTAAGAGACTCCTAAACCTTGCGTATAGCCTATTTCTTCACCAAAGTTACGAATACTATTTTCTCTATTAAATACGGTAGCAGTAAGCGTTCCATCGGCATTTAAAAGGAAATCGATTTGCACATCTCCAGCAATAACCGATTCTGAAGCGCCACCAACTGGCACCCCCACTTTACCGTTAATAAGTACGCGATCGGTGATTTTAGTTTGTAGCGTTACCCCCAGACGATCATCCGACTGATAATCGGGGCTGGTTTGGCCTGCTTCGTAATTTAAACCAATGTTTATTTTACTATCACTATCTGAGAAAAAGCCATTAACCAATCCGTTTAAACGCTCGGTTAAGGTTCCGGTGACATTAAAATCTTTAAATTGTCTGTTAAAACTACCCGTTGCCAACAAATATAACGCCTGATTGTCTTTATCTTCTTTAGACTCTAATCGGTAACTTAATTCTGACTTTAAAGTTGAGCTCACGTTAGGAAACTCAAACTCAAAATTGGGTTCTGGCTTTTCTAATTCTCCGGTTAAATTAATCTCTAAATCGACTGGAATAGTTTGAGAAATAGGATTATCTAATAACGCCGAAGGATTCGTTCTTGTTTTATAAATCGCTTTAATATTTATCTGCGCGTTTAGCGGGTCGCCATTCCATTGTAACGAACTTTCGTAGGGTTTTACAGTGAACTCTTTTTGTACAAATCCGCCAAATAAGAAGTTGTAAGATCCTTCCCAAACCACGAAATCGCCATACATATTAAATTTTCCGTTGGTATTAATATTAAACAGTAAACTCCCTACGCCTCGACCTCTAATAGAACTCCCCGTTTGTCTGTCCATTACAATTTCTATTAAGGCATCATTAGTAACATCGAGCTCAAAATCTAACTCTAAACCCGTTACTTTTTTAGCTTTAACGACATTCCCTTTTTGTTTTTCAATCTTTTCTTCGGGCGTTAAAAAATGAATAAACGAGTTATCTCCAAAAGACTCTAAATCGTTAAGCGGGATATAAAACTCTGTTCCTTTTTTAGTTTCTGCGACCGCGCTAATACGAAGTGCTTCGGTAGGGCCTTTAATTTCAGCATAACCACCAATAAAACCAGTACCGTAATACAACGATTCTTCGGTGTATTTGGTATTAAGAATTAAAAGTCGGTCGGTACTTAAGGTTAAGTCTAATTTCCATTTCGAAAAATTTGTATGGCTCAACGTACCATCTATAATCCCTTTTGTTTGGTATTCTGTATCAGAAATTTTTACCGTATTAAATACAAAACTTTGATCTTTTAAGGTAACAGACGCTGTGTTTTTAAAATCGAAATCTACATTCAATTCTGAAATCCCTAAACCACCATTACTAACGGTGACATCACCATTAAAACTAGGCTGTTTTAAATTTCCAGTCACGGTAGCTTTACCAGACATATCTCCTCTTACATTATACAATACAGGCTCTAAAAGTGGGGATAAAAGATTTAAACTGAATTTATTAAAAAGCAACTCTAAATTGATTTGCGAATTCTCGCCCGAAAAATCGATATCTCCAATGGCTTCAAAAGAGTTAGAAACATCGTCTTTAATTTTCGCGTTTACTTTATAATTGGTTAATGAGTTATTTCCGGTGATTTTAGCATCAAAAGAGCCTAAATACTGTCTGTTTATTTCTAAATCGCCTATAGTAATTGTAGAATTCGGCAAATAGACACCATCCTTTTGAAGCAAATCTAACTTCCCATTTACGGTACCTGCCAGTGATAAACTATCTATTCGTGGGGTGATTTTTTGTAAATCGACGTCTTTAAAATTCAATTTTAAATCCTTATAGGTCGAATCTCTTAAAACACCCGAAAGTTTAATTTCTTCATTGAAATGGTTCATCACCAATTCTTCGATTTTAATGTTTTTAAACCCGTTATTAAATTCTATTTTATTAAGGCTATTACCTTTTTCATTTATGTTCCAACTATTGTTTTTAAATACAACAGCACTCTTTTTAAAACCAACTACCGAGTTATCCTTCTCATTAATAGTATGGTAAAAACTTAAATCGAATTTGTCATCATTTCTCGTCCCTCCCTTAAACTCGGTTCTCATAAAAAGCGTGTCGTTGAGCGTCACGTTAATTAAATTAAACTTTGAAACATTATAGAATTTGGTGTTTAAACTATCTATTTCTATATAGGTATTAAATAGGGGGTTTTTATTATCGACTTGCACTTCAATATCGCTGGCAAAATAATCTAATATTGATATTTTAGGCGATTTAAAAGTAAATTTAAACTCTTTCTCATCATTTTCTACCCGACCTTTTATAAAGGTATTTGTCCCCAAGTTTAACTCTGGATAAAACACTTCTACAATTTTATTATAGATTTTAAAATTAAAATCTATGTATTGTTTTGTTTTAATAATATTTGGAGGTGTACTTGTATAAATACTTTTAATAGAATTTTCGAATAAGTTATCGATATCACTTAATTTAAAAACACCGCTCAATGATCCTTCAATAATATCTGGAGAATTTACACGGATGTAACGTTTTTCGTCTACAAAACGAGAACTGATGGCAAAATCTTCAAAGTAATAATCTTCAACTTCATTTTTATAGGTGGTTTTGTTAAATAAAATATCTCCCACGGCATCGTCTAAGGTGGTGCCTTTCATTTTTATATCTACAGTACCAGAAAATATAGATTTTTCGTCTTTAGTATACAGATTTAGGGCACTTAAATTGGCATAATCTACCATTGCCACAAAGTCGAATGTTTTAATTTTTTTAGACAAATTTGCCAATCCGTTAAACTCTAACTTTAGGTTTTTATCTTTCGAAATTAATTTACCATTAAATACATTCTTTTCATATTTACCATCGACCGCAATGTTTTGATAGGTGTATTTATTGTAGTCTAAAGCATAGATATCTCCCTTTAAACGCGACTTAAGGTTATCTTTTTTAAACCCAACACCGTCAACATCCAAATTAGAGGAGATATTACCTAAATTTTTATCATCTAAAAACGCACCTATTTTAAATTCATCAAAAATAATGTTTCCTTTATATTTTGCAGCATCAATATTATTTACATTAGCAATTTTTAAATTCGATTTTATAAAACCTAAATCGGTCGTAATATTTAATTGGGCGTTAATAATAGTAGGTGTAATATTCGTTTTACCAGTAATAACAAATACACCTAACTTATCGAAAATAGTGGGAAGAGAAGCGCCTAAAACATTAGGCAACAAAGCTTTTAAATCTCTATAGGTAGATGTAAGATTGGTAAAATCGCCCGTCATAGAAAAATTGTTTTCATCGCTATTAAACAAGTTCTTAAAGTTTAAATCGCCATAAATTTTACTGCTTCTACTTGTTTTTAAACGCAAATCGGTAGCCGTTAAATCGTTTAAAGTTCCAGAAAATTTGGTGCTAAATACCGCGTGTTGGTTATCTCCAAATTCATTGTAAAACGTGTTTAACTCATTTAAAGCAATATCCGAATCTTTAAAATTTGCGGTAATCTTTACTTTATCGGCAAACGAGGAAAAATCCGAGCGATCATAATCGAAGCGTAAATCGCCATTTAAAATAGAATGTTGGGTTTCAATTTCTAAATCATCAAAAACCATTTCGGTTAACGTGTATTTAAAATTGGTCGACATATTTTTCATCACCAAACCACGACTATCTACAAAACCTAAAGTGTTTATTCGCGCACTAACATCACTTCCGTTTATTAAAAAATTAGTTGCATTAATATCTAGGTTATTAAATTCTAATATTTTTTCGGTGTCTTTATTCTCATCTAAAAACCGAAATGTACCGTTATAGATAGACACATCGCTGGAAGACATTAAAAAACTGCTTTTGGTTCTCGGGTTGTCATCGTCAAAACGTGCAACAAAAACATCTAAATTTGTTTTCTCTTCTCCTTTATAGGTTTTAATATTAAAAATTAAATTTTCTAAACCAATATCTCCAAAATTAAGTCGACCATTAATAAGATTTCTAAAACTTAAAATGGAAGTATTAATTTCTGAAGTACTAATTAAAGTATCTTTTTTATAATCGCGAATTAAAATTTCTTTAAGTTCTACATCGCCATTAAACTGAAGTCCAATTTTACCAATGTTTATGTTGGTTTTAAAATCGTCGTTAAGGCGTTTGGTAGCATAACTTCCTAATTGGGTTTGAATAGCAGGAATAGACAGAAACAGCACCAAAATGATGAATAATAGCACTAGAGTTGCTATTAGTTTTCCTACTATTTTTAGAAATTTTTTGATACTAATTTTAAATTATAAAATTCTATAGAATAAATTACCTTTGTATTACGCTAAAGCATCTTGTTTGGATGATTTAGTTTTCAAAATTAACAATAATTATGCCTAATCTTTTATAATGTCTTCACAAAATATTTTTATCCTTGGAATAGAATCTTCTTGCGACGATACGGCGGCTTCGGTAATATGCAACGGTCGTGTTTTAAGTAATGTGGTGGCGAGCCAAAAAATACACGAAGAATTTGGTGGTGTTGTCCCGGAACTCGCGTCTAGAGCGCACCAACAAAATATTGTACCTGTTGTGGACCAGGCTTTAAGCCAAGCTAATATTAAAAAATCTGATTTAAATGCGATTGCTTTTACACGTGGCCCTGGCTTAATGGGATCGCTTTTAGTAGGTACCTCGTTTGCTAAATCTATGGCGTTTGGTTTAAATATTCCTTTATTGGATGTAAACCATATGCAAGGCCATATTTTAGCGCATTTTATTGAAGAAGATGGTTTTAAAAAACCTCCCTTTCCCTTTTTGGCGATGACTATTTCTGGCGGACATACGCAAATTGTGAAAGTCTCTCATTATTTTGATATGGAAGTAATTGGCGAATCTATAGACGACGCCGTTGGTGAAGCTTACGATAAAAGCGGAAAAATTTTAGGTTTAGGCTACCCTGCCGGCCCAGAAATAGATCGCCGTGCAAAATTAGGCGACCCAAAAGCGTTTCCGTTTACAAAACCTAAAGTCGCAGGTTTAAATTTTAGCTTTTCAGGGTTTAAAACGGCGGTATTATATTTTATTCAGCGGGAAGTAAAAAAGAACCCGAATTTTATTACCGAACGTTTAAACGATATTTGTGCCGCGATACAATATACTATAATTGGTATTTTAATAGATAAATTAAAACTAGCCACTACACAAACCGGTATTACTCATATTGCTATTGGTGGTGGAGTATCTGCAAATTCTGGTATTCGTGAAGCACTTAAAAATGGCGAACAAAAATTTGGATGGACAACGTATGTTCCTAAAATTGAATACACCACAGATAACGCTGCTATGATTGCGATTGTTGGCTATTTAAAATATTTGGAAAAGGATTTCGCTGAAGATAATGTTATGGCCTCAGCCCGATTAAAAATTTAATAGACTGCTGCGTTTTACTTACTAAACTCAATATAGTTCCAAAATAATCCGAAACTTTATAACAACGAAATGAGCTCGAGCGTTAATAACTGTCTTAAATAATTTTTTAACAGTACTTTTTTTCGTTTTTTTGTTCCAATCTAATCATCTTACACTTATAATGAAGAACGCTTTACTCCTATTGTATCTTTTTAGCTCTTTGTCGATTTTTGCTCAAGAAGCGGATAAAGACATCAAAAACATAGTAAATATTGAAGATGCCGAACTCTATATCGAAAAAAGCACTTCAAAGAGAAATAAGTTAATGGCTTTTAACGAAGAGAAACACAAATCTACTTTAGCGCAAACCTTATTGGCAATGCCTATAGGGACTACTAAAACGGTACCGTCTCAGTTTAAGAAAACCGTTTATAAAATCATTGAAAAATCTAACGAACCACACTACAGAATTAGTTATATTTATTTCGATGAAAGCAAAGTAGATATTAGTGCTATTTATAATATGCGTAAAACCATTTTATATAAGTACGAAAACGATGTCCCCTTTGAGGATTTAGCAAATCGCTATTCTATGGATGATAATGCGCTACGTGGTGGTGATTCTGGTTGGTTTAAGGATAATGAAATGCCTATAGAAATTGAAAACGAAGCCGCTAACTTGCAACATAGTGTAGGCGATATTTATACCGTTTCTGTGGAGAAAGACCGCGGTTATTATATTATTTTAAAAACACACCGAATTAAAACCATTAAAGAAGTTTACGTTTTAAAAATTGAAGAGAATTTATAATGCAATTATTCTACAACCCAGAACTCACCGAAACTACAAAACATTTTCTTTTTAATAAAGAAGAGAGTAAGCATATTGTAAAAGTTTTACGTAAGAAAACTGGAGATACTATGCATATTACTAATGGCAAAGGATGGCTTTTTACGGCAGAAATTACGATACCCAACCTTAAAAATTGTGAAGCTGTCATTATTGCTAAAGCGCTAAAGGCAAAACCAAATTATAATTTACACTTAGCGGTGGCACCCACGAAAATGAACGATCGGTACGAGTGGTTTTTAGAAAAAGCGACCGAAATTGGTATACAAAGCATTACCCCTGTTATTTGCGCCCATAGCGAGCGGAAAGTAATAAAAGCAGAACGTTTTGAAAAAATAGTACAATCGGCTATGAAACAGTCTTTACAGTGTTATTTACCGACTTTACACCCCGCGGAATCCTTTAAATCGTTTGTTGGCAAACAACATAGCGACACTTTGTTTATTGCCCATTGTGAAGAAACGGACAAAAAATCTTTAAAAAACGAACTCAAGCCGAATACCGATATTACTATTTTAATTGGCCCTGAAGGTGATTTTAGTCCAGAGGAAATTAAATTGGCAGTAGATAATGGCTTTCAATCTGTAGCTTTGGGGAATACTAGATTACGCACCGAAACTGCTGCAATAGTAGCCTGCCATTCAGTGGCATATAGTAACGAATTATGAAACATCACGCTTTGAAATCTTTATACGTTATAGCAGTAATTAGTTTTGCTTTGTTGTGGTCTACAACAAGTTTTGCGCAGGAAATTGCAGTGCTCAAATATAAAGGTGGTGGTGACTGGTACAGTAACCCAACGTCGTTACCCAATTTAATTTCATTTTGCAATGCAAATATCGGTACAAAAATTACGAACAAACCAGAAGTGGTAGAAACGGGTAGCACAGACATTTTTCAATATCCTTTTTTACACATGACGGGGCACGGAAATGTCTTTTTTAGTGATGAAGACGCCATAAACCTTAAAAACTATTTAATTTCTGGTGGTTTTTTACATATTGATGACAATTATGGAATGGAACCCTACATTACTAAAGAATTGAAAAAGGTGTTTCCTAATCACGAATTAATTGAGCTTCCGGCGCATCACCCTATTTTTAATACCCCATATAATTTCCCCGAGGGATTACCTAAAATCCACGAACACGACGGAAAACGCCCACAAGCTTTTGGACTTTTTTATAACTCACGACTAGTAGTATTATTTACGTACGAATCTGATTTAGGTAACGGTTGGGAAAATGCAGAAGTACATAACGATCCCGAATCGGTGAGAGAAAAAGCGCTTAAAATGGGCGCTAACATTTTAAAATACGTATTCGAAAATTAAACTTATTTCATTTTAATTATGTCTAGTGTGCAACTTAACCACGATACCACCCCATTTAAACCTAAAACATTTCCTATTACTGTTGTGTGCGAAAATGTAACAAATGCTCCAAATATTGGCAGTTTATTTAGAATTGCAGATGCTTTTGGTGTTACGGAGCTTATCTTTTGTGGCTCAAATATTCCTTTAGGTCGTAAAATGATGAAAACATCGCGATCGACAGAAAAAGTAGTGCGTTACCAATTGTGCGATAACGCTTCAGAAGTTGTTAAGCAGCTAAAAGCACAACAGTATTGTATCATTTCATTGGAAATCACCAATGAAAGCACACCCATTCATCACTATAAATTTCCAACAAATCAGCCCATTGCCTTAATTATAGGTGACGAGAATTTTGGAGTTTCAGAGACGAGTTTAAAAGAAAGTACGGCGGCAGTTCATATTACTATGTTTGGCCAAAATAGTAGTATGAATGTCGTGCAAGCCACTAATATTGCACTATACGAAATTACGAAACAATTATTATAAGTGCCATTTACATTATAATTAAAAAATGTCTAACGCAATCTGTATATTTACGCTATGAATTCTAAAACGATCTCTAACGGTATTTTAAGGTCACTAGCTGTAATTGCAGGAGTAATTATAGGACTTTGGTTTATTTATAAAATTCAAGCCGTAATAGTATATGTTGTTATTGCCGGAGTTATTTCATTATTAGGACGACCTATTGTTAAGGTTTTAAGGAATCGTTTTAAGTTTCATAATCTGGTAGCCGTTATTATTACCATGCTGTTTTTCTTCGCGACGATAGTGGGCTTAGTCAGTTTATTTATACCTTTAATTATTGAACAGGGTCATAATCTTTCTCTTTTAGATATTAATGAGCTACAAATTACTGTAGAAAGTTTGTACTTAGAAGGTATTAATCACTTCGGATTAAATACTGAGGATGTAGAAGCGTCTTTAAAAGATTCGAAGTTAATATCGCGACTTAATTTTAGTGTTATCCCCGACTTCCTAAACTCCATTATTACTGGATTTGGAAGCTTTAGTTTAGGTCTTTTTTCAGTGTTATTTATCTCGTTTTTCTTTTTGAAAGACAGTATGATGTTCTCTGATAATTTAGTCACTCTATTTCCTAAATCTCAAGAAAAACGATTAAAAAAATCGTTTGCGGAAATTCGCGATTTATTATCTCGTTATTTTGGTGGTTTACTTTTGCAACTCATTATACTATTTACTATTTATACCATAGTTCTATTAATATTTGGTATAGATAACGCCATTGTAATAGCATCTTTATGTGCCTTATTAAACGTCATCCCATATGTAGGGCCCATTATCAGTGCGTTTTTAATTGTTCTTTTAACGATGTCTAGCAACGTTGGAGAAGATTTTAGTACTGTTATTTTACCGAAAACTATTTATGTGATGATTGGCTTTATAATCGCGCAATTAGTCGATAATTTTTTCAGCCAGCCTTTTATCTTTTCAAAAAGTGTTAAGTCTCATCCTTTAGAAATTTTCATTGTAATTATTATAGCGGGATTACTTTCTGGAGTGGTAGGATTAATTATTGCTATTCCTGCTTACACGGCATTAAAAGTTGTTGCCAAAGAGTTTTTATCTGAATATAGGATTGTTAAAAGACTAACAAAAGGATTATAATATTGCTTTGAATATATCTATTTTAAATACTAAAAACCAAGAGTTTATAAATAATAACTTAAATTCTAATATTACGTCCTTACTTTTAAAAGAAGTTAAAAACACCTCCTTTGAAATTAAAGAGCTCATCGCCCAGATTGAAGCTAAGAAGAAAGCAGAAAAAAAATTACCAACCTGGTTTTTGGCTGAAAATATATACTATCCGAATAAATTAAATATAGAACAAACCTCTTCTGAAGCTACGGCTTTATTTAAATCTCATTTATTGTCTGGCCATTCATTAATCGATGTAACCGGGGGTTTTGGTGTGGACTGCTATTATTTTTCAAAACGATTTAAACATGTTACGCATTGCGAAATTAATACAAGTTTATCTCACATCGTAAAACATAATTACAATGTTTTAAAAGCCGATAATATAAACTGCGAACAAACCGATGGTATTGCTTATTTAAAAAATAACACGACAAAGTATACTGCAATTTATGTCGATCCTTCCCGCCGAAACGACAGTAAAGGAAAAGTATTTATGCTAAGTGATTGCTTGCCAAATATTCCAGAGCATTTAGCGCTGCTTTTTAATCGCACTGAAAATATACTTATAAAAACCTCTCCTTTATTAGATTTATCTATCGGAATCAACGAATTAAGACACGTTAAAACGATCTATTGCGTGGCTTTAAATAATGAAGTTAAGGAGCTGTTATGGGTGCTTGAAAAAGACTATGAAGGAACAATTGAGATAGAAACAATTAATATAATGAAAGCTAAACCTCACACTTTTAATTTTATTTTACAAGACGAAGCGCTTATTACTGTAGAATATAGCGCGCCACTCACCTACTTATACGAGCCTAATGCTGCTATTTTAAAATCTGGAGCATTTAATAGTGTGGCTAACCAATTGCAGTTAAAGAAACTTCATAAACATTCCCATTTATATACTAGCGCGCATTTAATAGATTTTCCTGGTCGTTCGTTTAAGATTGAAACCGTTTTAGACTACAACTTAAAACAATTTAAAAGAGTTTTCAAAGAAAAGAAAGCGAATGTTACAACACGTAATTTTCCAGATTCGGTGAGTACTATTCGTAATAAATTAAAATTAAGCGATGGCGGCGAAGATTACTTGTTTTTCACCACCAATGATAACAACAAAAAAATAATTATTTTGTGCAAAAAAATCACTGCTTAGATATAAAAGCGAATAATATCTAAAAAATTTAAACATAAATTTCATTTCAAAAAATTTGACAACATAGTTTAAATTTAATTACATATATCAACATCAAAGCGATATATTTACACTTAATTATAAAAAATATACAACTATGAGTAAACTTTACATGTCTTTAATGTTAATTTTAACATTATCTTTTGGGGCCGAGGCCCAAGTATATCCTACCACTTCTTGGTCGGATAACACAGATGTCACTTGGTACGATGCCACGCAAAATCAATTTACAATTAGTACTGAACAGGCACTTGCTGGACTTTCAATGTTAGTAGAACAAGGTACTACTTTCGATGGAAAGACTTTAAACATAACGGCAGATATCGATCTGGATGCGCATTTATGGACACCAATAGGCACTGGAGTAGACTTTCCTTTTTCTGGAACTGTAGATGGAGGCAATTTTACTATCAGTAACCTTTGGATTAATTTACCTAATGATGACTTCGTTGGGTTATTCGGACAAACAACTGGAGCTTCTTTTTTAAACATTATTATTGAGAATTCTAATATTCTTGCTGAAGATACCGCAGGTACTTTAGTGGGAAATTTATCACTAAGTTCTAATATGGATAACTGCCACGCTAGAAATATTTCTATAACAGCGTCCAGTTACAATATTGGTGGTTTAGTGGGTGGTGTTTTATCTGATTCGCATATGACAAAATGTTCGATAACGGGAGATGTTATTGGCGTAAATCAAGTGGGTGGCTTAGCAGGAACTGCTTGGAATAATACGACTATTTCTGAATGCTACAGCGAAGGAACGGTGTCTGGTGGTTTTTTAATTGGTGGACTGGTAGGTTATTGTACGTTTGCGTTTACACCTAACACACAAAATAGTATTAATAATAGTTATTCTAGGTCTATTGTTTCTGCCAATTCCGGTCGTGCAGGTGGTATTTATGGTGGTTCGGACGACACTTTAATATTAAACAATTCGTATTCTACAGGAACGGTTACTTCTCCAGAATATGCAGGAGCTACAATTGGTGCGTATGGTACAGGAAGTATTACAATTGGAAATACGTATTTCGATTTAGATTCATCGCAAATGACTAATGGTGTTGGTGGATATTTAGGAAATACTGCTTCTCCAGATATTAGCGGTAGAACAACTCCAAATATGAAAAACTCTGCAATCGTAGATCTTTTAAATGCCGGTTCTTCAAATAACCCTTGGACGAGGGATGCTACTATTAACGATGGGTACCCTATTTTAGAAAGTCTTTTATCGGTGGATCAAAATACAGTTACAGTGTCTGAAACTGTGGTTTACCCTACAGTTTTTACAGATCGTATTACCGTGTCTTCAACGGCACAACTGAAATCATTTTCTATGTACTCTATAACGGGTGCTTTAGTTTTAGAAGGTGACTTGTCTCAGAATAATACAATACAACCACAAACGCTTTCTGCTGGTGTTTACATTTTAAACATTACAACAGACAAGGGAATGATTACTAAAAAAGTGATCAAGCAATAAGCGCTATTAAAAGCACTAAAAAAGCCATCGACAGTTTCTGTTGATGGCTTTTTTTTATACTAAATTTCTACTGTTTAGTTTTAAACTGCTTCGCTATTATTTTAGAGAATCCTTTTAAAACTTCTTCCACGTTTTCGGGGTCGGTAACATCGGCCTGAATAACACCAACTAATTGCTTGTTTTCTGCTAAAGACAAATCGTAAACAACAGCTTCCAAGAAATAAGTTTTAGACCTCTGCACAATGGTCGTTTCCGGAGTTTCTAAAGCACCTAGTGTTGGTACCCCTTTATAAAAATCAGCATTGTAAGCTCTAAAAGAGAGAAAAGACTTGTTACTTTCATCGGTATAAGGAGTATAACCACCCTCCGTTATAACTTTAGTCTTCGTTTTTACATCTTTCAACGCGACCACGATAATTCCGCTTATACCATCTGCTTTAAATCTATTTTCAACAGCCTTAATATCCTCTCGTTTTTTTAATTTATGATCGCCTATAGCCGGGTATTTAATGTAAAGTTCAACAGCATTGATCCCTTTATCTCGTAAATGATTTGCGATTTCTCTCTCGTAAGATTCGCTTATTGTTCCCTCTTGAGATTTAGATACGACTATAATTTGTTTATTAATAACTGTGCTAAAATCATCCGATTTCCATACATCTCCCACCTTAACTGAGGCGCAACTGGTAAAGAGAGTTATAATTGAGAGTAATAAAAATTGATTGGCTTTTTTCATTGTAATTTTCGATTTAGTTTAATATTTAGTTAGTTAATAATGAAGTAGTCACTACATTTTTAGTCGCTATTGGATTCAATCCGTTGTTTATATAATACCATTGCCGCTACTGATAGCATTCAAAAATTAATACCATCTTCAACATATATTATTTTTAAGGAATCAAGTTATAGCCTTTGTTCTTAACAATGTACTAAGGTCGTTGTGGCACGTAATGACATTTCAAAATAGCTATTCATTGCTGTTTCGAGAGTGTTACCGTTTTGCGCTAACAACTATCCACAAATACAAAAAGTTCTGCACCATTCTTTTAAAGATTTTAATAAGTCCACATTTTTATTGGAATTCTCAAATCGCAATTTATAGGTCTCATTGGTTGATACAAAGGGAGTCGATTTTTCAAAGAGCCGCGTTCACGCCTTTTCCTTCGAAGTTAGAATTAATAACAAAAATTAATTTATACTCTATATTTTTATCAGACTGCAATTCAGCTACTTGGTAACATTTTATTTTCCGTAGTCTTTACTTACAGGATTAGTCCATTCTTGAGCTTCCAGGAGTGTGCTATATCACAGAAGTAAAAAAAACATATAAATAATTTCATTAGTTCTGGTTTTGAGCTCTTAGTAAATATAAGGCATTTTAAAATTAAAAACTGTAATCTATTAAAAAGAACTAAAACATATTTTAACAAAAAAAAGGTGTCTATCCATTAAGACAAACACCTTTCAAATTTTTATAAATTTCAGTAAAACCCTTAAATCGTTTCTTCACGAGGTAGATCTCCTTCTTGCGAAGCAGTGGTTAAATCCCTATCCATTTCATATAAACTTGTGTTACCTTCAATCTCAGTAGATGCCAAATTATACTTATCTATAATACTATTAAACAACGTTTCTTCTTCAATTTGCTCCTCTACGAACCACTGTCCGAAATTAAAGGTCGCCCAATCTTTTTCTTCGTGGGCCAAATTTACTATGTCATTAATAGCCTTAGAATTATCTATTTCATGTTGTAATAATTTCTTTAAACAATCACCAATATCTTTTGGGTTTGCTGGTGCTTCTTTAATAGCTTCTATCTTGGCTGTTCCACCTCGATCGTTAATATATTTTAAAAGTTTAAACATGTGCTCGCGTTCTTCGTGCATATGCTTGTATAAAAACGCCCCTATTCCAGCAAAACTATTAACTTCTGCCCACGATCCATAAGCCAAATACACTTGCGCCTGATAAGCTTCTCGCGTCATTTGTTTATTTAATAGCTTCTCCATTTGATCTGAAATCCTTTTACTTGCCATAGTTGAATTAATTTTAATTATTGGTTAAATTTAAGTCTGAGTTTTCACAAAAAACAGTCATAAAACTGACGTTAACTTGCTTAATTACTTAATACCTTAAAGTACTACATTTTAATCTCTAATAAAAATATAGGCGTGGTATTAGCATTTCATTAAGAGTTTATAGGCGTACAGTTATTAAAAAAGTGAGAGTAATAATAAAAAGCGTTTAGACGACTTTAATTAAAGAATAATTCTTTAAGATCCTTATCGTCATTTTTTATAGATTCGTAAGGTTCTGATTGTTTTAATAAATACCACTTTACGGGCCTTTTAAAAACAGAAGCCGCTGCTTTTTTTAAAGGAGAAATTTTAGCGTTTTCTAATGCGAAATAATCGTTTAGTGTATGTTGTCTAAAATTAAGAATAGCTTCTAAAGTGTCTCCATCCTCATAGAAACCACAATGGAAATTCTTTTCTGCGAATGCTTTATCGGGAAAATTTAAGGCTCCCAATCCAAACATTTTAAATGAGCGCTTTAAAAAACCTTCATAAGAAATACGACAACTCTCCCCGCCACCCAAATTAAAAATGCGTTTAGAGACTGCCGCTTGTTTATTAATTGCTTTCACAAAAGCCCGTGCCGTATCTTGTGGAGTTGCTATTTCTAAAGATGTATCTAAAGGTTGGTGAAACATTAATTTAGACATTTTATGTCCCCCCATAATGGCGGCCAATCTAAATATCGTCCAATCTAAATTACTATTTTGAATAATTTTTTCCGCCAAAATCTTTGTTACAGCGTATGCGTCGCCCTTACTAGGGAGTAATCGGTCTCCTACGTTTATGTATGGTGTTTTTAGTCGGTCGCCATACACAGAAATTGATGAACTGTAAATAAAAAAGGTATTTGGAGACTGGAGTTCAAGTTGTTCAATTAAAATACGCGTGCCTTCTGTATTTACTTTTTTTGCTAACTCTGGATGCTCATCGGCGATAGGCGGTATAATCGCTGCTAAATGAATTACGGCATCTTTATTTGCTGCTATTTTTTCAACATCGACGGTATTTGTAATATCACCGTAAACTATTTCTATCCTATCCGAAAAAGGCGATAATCGTTTAACGGACATTTCATTTTTTTTATCGAAAACAGTTATAGTATACGTCTCTCTCTCTAAAAGCTGCAAAAGTGTTTGGTAACCAACTGTACCAGAAGCTCCTGTTAAAAGTATTGCCCTTTTTATCATTTAAAAGATGTGCGAATTTATTATTATTTTACGGCTTCAAATACTGCTAAAGGAGCACGTCTTCCAACGTTAAGACTTAATTCGTCTCCATTAATGGTGTAATTGTCTGCAATTTCAAAAATCTTTAAAAATTCAGCCTCATTGACTTTTACATCGGGACACGCCATCATCGTGGTAGCCACGTTTGTAAACGTAATTCTGTTGCCTTGCTCTAAAGTGTAACTTCCTGTTATAGAATTGCAACCTGCAAAACCTTCTACTCTATTTTCAGTCGACTGCAACATAAAATAGATGTCTTTGTCTTGGTTCTCAACCCTAGTAACCTCTTTTCCTTGTAAAGTCTTTAGTTTCCAGTGTTTTTGAGTAATTGGTTGACTGTTTAAATCCGATTTAGAAAACACTGCTAAAGGTGCTCTTTTCGCTTTATTCAGCATTAGTTTATCTCCTGATACCGTATAATTATCCGTCATTTCAAAGACACTTAAAACATTTTTTTCGTCAATTTTAGCATCGGGGCACGCCATACGCGTTGTTGCCAAGGCATTAAAAGAAATACGATTACCCTCCTCTATAGTATAGTTTCCTGTAAACGTATTACATCCTGCAAATCCGCTAACGCGATTCCCTTCCGAAACTAGTGTAAAATGTATCACTTGCCCGTTCTGTTCAGCGTTTTCTAAGTCAGTACCTTCCAAGGTCATTAAGGTCCATTGTGTATCGGTAATATCAACCATTGAAGTGTCTGTTGATGACATTTCAGTAGCGTTTTTTTTATCAGATTTACAACCCATAATCACTGTGGCAATGAGCAATACTGTAAAGATTTTAGTTTTCATATGTGATGGTTTTATTTAAATAATGTGTAACGTAAAGCTAATATTTCTACGGAATAAAATAAAGTAAAAAATAGTAAAGTATTGTTAAATTTAATAGTTTCAATTCCTTTTTTATGGGTGGCTAAAACCATAGTATTCGAGTGTTTTTTAAGTGTAGATAAAACACACAGTCTTTTTAAATCTCACTATTTTAAAAGGCTTTATACACCGTTATTTTCCTGATGAGATAAAAAAAAAGACCTATTATTATAGCAATAGAAAACTCAAGGCTTATGCCAAAACCTCGAATAAATAGGAAAGGGACTCCGTTTAGTAAAGTGTATTAGTATAGAATTACTCCTCCTTAGATTTAGATATAATCTCTTTTAATCGCTCCTTACGCAGCTCTTTTGAAGATTTTAGCTTGTTCTTTTTCTGGGTCATTAGCTTGGTGTGCTTAGACTTATTTTTTGTATTCTTAGGGTGTCCTTTTTTAGACATTATATACTGTTTTTTTCGGACGCAAGATACACAAAAAAAAGCGCCCCTAGTAAAAGTGAAGGGCGCTTGAAACAGTTTAATATACTCTTTTTACTTTAGTGAATACAAGAATTCTATAAATTCAGGATCGCTATAGTCGGCCATACCGCGGTGTGTTAATGCTAAATTACCTTTAGCATCTATAACATAAGTAGACGGTATAGAGTTGGTGTTATACATTTCCGGAATAGCATCTGCCGGCGCATATATAGGGAAACCGTACCCTTTGCGTTCGTTAAAAGCTTTTGCCGTTTCAAACCTTCTATCTAAGGACAACATTACAAAAGCAACATCGTCTCCCACAGTATCGTAGAGTGTATTGATACTTGGCATCTCGGCAATACATGGCGGACACCACGTGGCCCATAAATTTATAAAAATTACCTTTCCTTTTAATTCCTTTAAAGAGGTCACGTTGCGGTCGCTATCCAATAAATTGAAATTCATATCAGCTTTTGTAAGGTTTGGTGCATCGGTTGTGTTTGCAGATTCTTGAGCCATAACCAACTCTTTAACATCTGGATTCATTAGTCCCGTTGCCAATAAACCACGTTGTGCAAAACCAATCACTTCGGTGTGCAGGCCAGTAGCGTAAAGCGTAATGGCAATAAGGGCAAAAACACCATATTGAATCCACGTTTTCTTAGTTGTATTCTTATTATTAGTTTTCATTTGAATTGTTTTTTTAGTTGTTCTGAATTAATTTTAATACCCTGAATAAAGCACGGTCACTATAAGCTAATACTTTTATAACCGTGCTTCTGAAGCTGAAAGTTATAAAGGATACCATTTTCTACTATTTTCATCGCTTTCGGCACTTTTGCAGTATCGATTTTAAATTTCTGTAACGAGAATCCGCAAGCTATCAGTTCTACACCGGCAGCTTCTGCCCTTTTAATATAGTCTCCCATATCTTTATTAGTAGTAATCTCACCAATATCTTTACCGCAGATAATAACCTTAAAACTACCAAAATCACGTCCGTCTTCTACTTTTAGTGCTTCGGCAGTTAAAATAATAGGTGTTAGTTGTGGTATTTTCTTGGTAAGCACCACATAATTATGGGTGTTTGTAAGTGGTGCGTTTTGAGCGTTTACAGTGGCACTTCCAAAAAGGACTGTAAATAGTAATACTGTGTTTAATACGTATGTTTTCATATCTAGTTTATTTTAAGAGTGTGATGGTGTCGTTCAGTATAAAAAAAAGAAGTCCGCCAAAAATTGCTATGTTTTTAAATAAAGGGCCCAGCGTGGTTATCTGTCCCACTTGAACCGTTAGTGTAATGGGGATTAAAACCGCCATCAAAATAAGTGCCGCCCATTTTGTTTTATACCCCATTAAGAATATAAAACCAGCCGTTAGCATTACAATACCCGATAGAATAACTAGCCATTTGGGGTCGCCAAAAAAATAAGCGAGACCTTTAAAACTAGCGCTTTCTACACGCTGTACTGTTTTGTCGATGTGTAATAAATGATTCGTTCCTGCAACCAAAAAAATACCACTAACAAAAACACGTAATAACTGAATAGAGCGACGACTAATGGATAGTGTTGCCGTCATTAGTAAATAATAAATGATTAAAAATTAAATGTGTGTGGTTTAAGCGCGCGCTAGACTGCGTAATAGTGTAGAAAAAAAAGGGACTCCCTATAATTAAAGGCACGGCTTAAATGTAAAACGTTTAGGCAACCCGCGGAGGCGGAGAATCGCTATCTAAATACACAAAGCGGAGTTTTGAAGTAAGGTAATCGTTATGCACCATAATAGAAGCCAAGTGTTTTACCTCCCAAGTGCATAGTTCCAATTGAAATTGCATAGTGCAATCGCTATTTAAAGCAATCACCTCCAGAATAGAGACTTGGGTTTTAACCACCGGCTGTTGCTCGGTTTTTTTATATAACCCATTCTCTTTTTTACAATGGAAATTTACAAAAGCAATACCACTATCATTAAATAGATAGTTAAGGCCATTAGCGTTTACAGCGGTAAATTTCGCCATAAACACGGTGACCATAAATAATGCTATGTAACCTTTAATACTCATAAGTAGCAAACATAACAAAAAGGAATAACCCCGACTGTAACCTTTGTTACAGTTTTAACAGTATTGCCCAGAAAATGCTGCTGTTATTTTAATTTTTATATACTTTGTTTCTTTATATTAGCCTCGCTAACTAATTAATAAGCGCACCACACTAAAAAGGTGCTAAACCAATAGCTTAATATTACTTTATGACCTGAATTAGGATTGTGGGTGAGTAATATTGTTTTATGTTGTGAGGCAAATTAAAAAAGAACCCTGTAAATAAGACAAACAATGAATAATGATAGATAAATCTATTAATGCCGGTGTCGACGCTCAGACAGGATTTGCTTTACAAAGAAATTCCGCATTGTACCTTTTACTTGAAGAGTACCATATCAAATTCAAAGAAAAGAAATATTTCATATGTTTAGAACATCATGATGATTTTCTCTTTTGTTTTCTTAATGATAATGATGAAGCCGAAGTTATTGAAGCATATCAATCAAAAAAAAAGGCGCCAAGCTCATGGGAATTAGACATTAATCTAATAACTATTATAAAAAAGCTTCTTAAAACAGGTAAATCACTTCTTGACGATAAAATAGTAAAATCTAAAGATTATAAACATGTTTTGTTTTTTTCAACAAATCAAACAATTAATTTGAAAGTTTATGAAAAGCAAAAAATAAAGGCTTCAGAATCTATTAAAGCCAATAATATTTTGGTTAAATTCAAAGAACTTGACGACTCTATAAAACAGAAAATCACTGAAGGTGTTGATGACATTGATTTAACAACACAACTAGAACACTTGAAATTTATTTGGCTAGATATAAATAATACTGTTGAGAAACAAGAAAATGAACTCGTAGGTCAAATAGATAAAGTTTTTAATTCACAGATTTATAATCCAAGAGCTGCATTAAACACTATAATAAAGCTTTTTAATGATGTTGAATATATTTATAATCAAAAGGACAAAGCAGATTTACTTGATGAAAAAAAACGAATTTCCTCTGTGAAAATTGAGGAAACATTTGATTTGTTGACAAGTAAATCTAAATGTTTTGACTATTGGCGTTCGCAAAAAAGGGAAGTTTCAAAAGTTCTTAAAATAAAACCTGCAGAACGTGAAACATTTGAGTTTGCTTTTGATAGTGCATTTGACTTTTTTAAATCCTATAGTGAGGCTCAGCATAGAAAAATTTTAGAATTTGTTAAATTAAATGTCTCTAGTTGTATTACATATTCAGATGAAGAAAACGTAGCTGAATTAGTATCTATGTTTTCAAAAATAGATTCTACACATTTGGGAGAAATAGAATTTAAAGCTATTGTCTTTGCTGCTTTTTATGAAGTCAATTATAAACATTAAAAAAATAAATGAAAACACACATAAAATATAATCGTTTTTTTGCCTATTCAGAAGAGCATAATAAATATTTCCACACTGAGTTTAATGATAATATTAATATTATCTATGGAAAAAACACATCAGGTAAAAGTACTTTAATACAAGCAATCAACTATACATTTGGCATCAATGATGAAAACCATAAACTAAGTGAAGTTCTTTCTGAAAATGTTGTTTTTAGACTTGATTTTCAAATAAAAAAAACATCAATAGAAAATATTACAATTATACGTGATACTGATTTTATTTTCATAATCCGAAAAGGAATTCCTATTAAAAAATTTTTAGGTATAAATGGAAATAAGTCAGAAGAACATAAGCAATTAAAAAAATATCTTGCGGAATTATTCGGTTTTAACTTATTCCTTGAAAGTAAAGGAGATTATAAACTTGGTTCTATAGAATCAATGTTTTTACCATATTATGTTGCTCAGGATTATGGCTGGGTATTAACACTTAAATCCTTCAGAGGATTGGATTATTTTCGAAATTTCAAATTTGATTACTATGATTATTATTTAGGTATTAATAACAAGTATGATAGAGAGGAAAAACAAAGACTTGAAGCTGAAAAACAAAAACTTGAAAATGATATAAAATTTCTATCTAAAACGGAAAAAGGAAAAGACGAATTATACCTATCTAAACTTAAAGATGAAGCTTTTTTAAATAAGTCTGCTGAATATATAGAGCAGTATAAAAATGAAAAAAACACTTTAATTCAAAACGAAAAAGAATATTTAGTATTATGTAATAAAATTAAACTTTTAGAAGAACACCGTAAAGTACTTCTAGCGGTAAATAGAAATATCACCGAAGAAAAGCCACTTAAAGACAATTGTCCTACATGCAAACAATCTCTGCCAAACTCTATTGAAAAAGTATATGAGTATTATCAAGATGTTGATGATACTAAAGAACAGCTTAAAGCTAATAAAAAAGAAATAAGTAAAAAGATTGGGCTCTTAAATTCATTGAAAAAAGACATTAATGATTTAAGAACTCTCATTAATGAAAAATATTCGATTTTAAAAGATTATCAAATTGACAACTTAAGCGTAAGTACATGGCTAGATAATAAAGTTAATGTACGTCTATCAAATAAAATAATAAGTCAAATCGGTGAAATCGAAATAGAATTAATAGGGATAAATGAAGAATTAGCAAAATTTAAAACTAATGAAGAGATAAAGAGCGAACGTAATAAAATTGAGCTTAGTTTTTCTAACCTTTTCCGTTCGAATTTAAAAGAACTTAAAGTGAAAATATTTAAAGATGATTACAGTCTTTATAGTAATAAATTATTTCCACAACAAGGTGTTGAATTATTAAAGACTTTGTTAGCTTATTATTTTTCATTTAATACCATTATTAAACGAACTGCATATGTTCACAGATTACCATTCGTAATGGACGCAATATTTAAGGAAGATGTTGACGAAGACAACAAAAAATTAATTCTTAAATTTATTTATGAACATTACCCTAAAGACACACAGCTTATTTTTTCTCTTGCTGAATCAAAAGAAAATAAAAAAACAGCTATTGATTATAATATAGAACACTTTAATTCTAAAGCTAAATTAATTAAAATAAACACGCTTAAAAAAAGAGCTTTTCTTTCTGATTTTAAGAAAGAGTTTGAAGAAATTAAAAAAGAAACACTGGAATTAATAGAAATGTATTAAAAAAACCAAAACCTACTTTTTTTTCTTTTTACGTCCTATTATTTTTAACAGTAAAATTCTTATATTTTAAGCTTAAACCCTAATATCAATACTGTGGCTTCAATATCAGTAGTACAAAACCCTGACTCAAAAAAACACTTATCTAAACATTAGTTTATAAATTTTATATCAAACTTTATGAAAAAAATAGTATTAACACTAGCGCTTTGCGCAATCACTTTTATTGGTCACTCTCAAAATGCGAGCGTGGAGAAATCTGTTTATGGAATACAAACAGGTTTATTAGGCATTTGGGTGCATAATGAGGCGAAATTATCTAACCAAATCGCTTTAAGAAGTGAGATTGGACTTGATACTGGTATTTATGGTAGTGATGTTATAGAGGGGTTTCTACTAAGTCCAACCATTACACTAGAACCGCGTTGGTATTATAATTTAAACAAAAGAGAAAATAAATCGAGAAGAACAGATGGTAATAGCGGGAATTTTATTGCGATAAAGACGACATATCACCCGGATTGGTTTGTAATTTCTAACGAGCAGAATATTAACTTTATTAGTGATATTTCGATTGTGCCAACCTGGGGAATAAGACGAAATATTGGTGATCATTTTAATTATGAAACTGGAATTGGTGTTGGTTACTTACATTACTTTAACAAGGATAATGTTGTTTTAGTAAGTGAGCCTGATGTGGCAGTGAATTTACATTTAAGAATTGGGTATCGCTTTTAATCTAATAAAAATCTAGACTCTAGTACCACTATAAACAACTAAAAAATGGTGTCTACCCTATTACCAAACACACTTGCCGATTTTATATTTCATATTTATTTGCTAACTTTCGTTCTTAACCAATTGGAAACACCCCAGACACAAAACTGTTGGTTACATTAAAAAAACGAATGATATAACACTATGAGGAACGTCGGAATTATTGGTATGGGGCCCAGAGGCGGCTATGCTTTAGAACGGTTAATTATTGAATTGGCTAAAGAGAACGCGCTTACCGATATTCAGATAGCCCTTTTTGAAACGACTGGTAATTTTGGCAATGGTGCTATCTATGATTTAGAGCAAAACCCATCAAACTGGATAAATATTACAGAGCGGATTTTAGAATTAGACCAGCGCAAAGCTATTAATACTAAAACCTTATACATTAAGTCTTTCCTCTCCTATAACTTCGACGATATAATAAGTCTTAGAATGGATAAAGACGGAAATTTAAAATGGGCTAGAAACATAAATAAAAGACAAACAGGTTTAAGTAATAGCTTTTACACCTCTATACCTGTTGGTGAAGATTTTTATTTCTTCATTAATTGCTCAGATAAAATCAAAAAATTAAGTGCCAATAGAATTGCATTTAGACAGACTAACGCTAAAAAATCCAATTTATTTATGGTTAAAATTAACAAGGATGGAGATTTTGACTATAAGAAATTAATTGATAATAAAGAATCAAAGGTTTACTACAAAGTGACTAATGGAAATGGAAACGTTAACAATCAAACTGTAATTTTAATAGGAAAAAGAAAAAACAAAACAAGGATTTTAAAACTGAAAATTTAAATCAAAAAAGCCTCCAATGAAGAAAATCTCTCTAATAATTTTACTATTTCTTATTTCGAATCAGTTCCTTAACGCACAATGTTGGCAATTAATTTCAGCAGGACAGTATCATACGGTTGCCATTAAATCTGATGGAACATTGTGGAGCTGGGGAGGAAACGCTATTGGTCAATTAGGTAATGGAACTACCAATAATGAATCAAGTCCTATACAGGTTGGAACCGATACCGATTGGTTAAAAGTGACTGCGGGCGACTATCATAGTTTAGCCATAAAAAGGAACGGAACTTTATGGAGCTGGGGAGGTAATTATTATGGTCAACTAGGTAACGGAACATATAGTAATGGTACAGTACCTATACAAATTGGAGACTCAACAAATTGGTCTATAATTATTGGTGGAGATTTTCATAGCTTTGCTATAAATACTTCTGGTAAATTATGGGCATGGGGTAGAAATAATTATGGACAACTTGGAAACGGTAACACAACTAACAGTAATATTCCTATTCAAGTTGGTACAGACACTAATTGGCAATCTATTGGCGCGGGTTACGCTCATAGCACAGCATTAAAATTAAACGGCACCTTGTGGACTTGGGGCGCTAATTATTTCGGCCAACTTGGTAATGGAACTACAACAAGTTTAAATTTACCTATGCAAATTGGAATTGATAATGATTGGCAAAGTATTGATGTTAATAATGAACATTCTTTAGCCATAAAAGCAAACGGAACTTTATGGTCTTGGGGCTTAAACACTCCTTCATTTTTAGTAAACAATGGAGAGGATTACTTATATATCCCTACGCAAATAGGGAGCGATACAGAATGGAAAACAATTAAATCTGGTGATTTTTTTGCAGTAGCATTAAAAAAGAATAATACAATATGGTCTTGGGGAAGTGGTTCTTACGGACAATTAGGAAGCGGCGCATATAGTCACATATATCCTCCAACTCAAATAAACACTTTTACTAATTGGCAAACCATAGCATGTGGAGACTCATCTACTTTCGCCATAAATATGGATGGCAATCTATGGTCTTCTGGAAGTAATATTAGTGGCCATTTAGGTGACGGAACGACTATCAATAAAACTGTTTTTACGTCAATTAGTTGTATGTCTTTAGGGATAGAAGAAGTAGCAATAGAGCCATTTACAATCTATCCGAATCCTGCCAATAATTACATTTATATCTCTAATAAAATTGAAATTTCAAAAATGGTAGTAACTGATATATCGGGTAAAGTAGTTTATAAAACTTCCACAAATTTCTCAAAAATAAATATCGAATGTTTTCAATCAGGCGTTTATATCTTACAAATATTTAGCGGTAATGGTAAACGTAATTTTAAATTTGTAAAAACTTAAATTCCTATTTCTTCCAAAGAGACTAAATATTTACAGCTTATCTTCTAAACTCCATTTCTTGTATTTCATATCTCAAAAGTATTATTTGAAATTTAAAATAGCACTCCGAACTTTTAATGGGCTAAACTACCTTCAATTCCAGGCGTATCCAAAATTATTCAAGGAGTCGCTATTAAAGAGATTAAAGTATTCAATAGCTAAAAACTATAACAATCCCACCCAAAACACCAATCAATAAACAACTACAAAAACCCGCGTAATATTTTCTGAATATCCAAATTATCCTTTTGTTGGATTAAAAACGACTCTAAGGCGTCTTCAGAGTGTATGGTTTCGTCTTTATCTATAAAACCATATCCTAGATACGTTCCGTTTTTAATAAGCACAAAAGCCTCTTCATTTAGCGTGCGCCCTTGTTCTTTTATCACTTTAGATTCGGCAGTCGTTTTAATAGCGTCTATTGCCACTGCTACCCTAGCGTTATAATCGGTGGCGGTTTCCTCGCCTTTGCAAACACCTTTACACGTTTTTATACTGTAATGCGAACACTGCGTAACACCTTCTTGCAAGTGACAATATTTAGGACACAGATTATAGTGCAGGCAGATAGATTCTAAAAACGCGCGACATTCTCTAATACTCTGAAACACTTGTATTGCATTTGGCGCCCCTTTAATGGTATTATAAGCCAGATGAAGAATGCCGTTGCGGTCTTCGAAACTAAAAATACCATACTGCTTTGTTTGGCGTTTTGCAACTTGGTTAAATTTTGGGTAATGGTGTTTTATGGCGGCATCTTCCATTAAAAGGGCAATGAGTTCGCTGCCCGATAATTCGAAATCAATGTCTTTAGTCTCGCGACACATCTCTAAGGCTTTCTTAGTTTTACTATAAAAATGACTCAGCACCCGTTTTTTTAAATCCTTGGCTTTCCCTATATAAATAATCTTTCCCTTTTTGTCTTTAAAATAATAAACGCCAGCAGCGTTTGGGATGGCATTAAAGACAGCCGTTGGTAAATGTGATGGCAATGTGGCTTCCTTTGAAGATTTCTTCATAAAATCGCTAAAAACAGTATCGGCATCGTCTTGTTGTAAAAGGATTTCGAATAACACCACAGTAGCTTCAGCATCGCCTTTTGCACGGTGCCTGTCGGTAATATTAATATTCAACTCTTTACACAGCTTACCTAAACTGTAAGACCGGTAGCCTGGCAACAGCTTTCGGGAAAGCCTAACGGTACACAGTTTTTTTCTTCGGAAGTCGGTATCAATCGCCTTAAACTCATTTCTAATCACATTATAATCGAAATTAACGTTATGCGCCACAAAAATGGTGTCTTGCGTTATGTCTAAAATAGCTTGTGCGACTTCGCTAAACGTAGGCGCATTGGCAACCATCCCATTATCAATTCCCGTTAAAGCAGTAATATAATCGGGAATTTCTGTCTGCGGATTCACCAAAGTGGTAAACTCGTCTACAATTTGGCGCCCATCGTATTTAAAAATAGAAATTTCGGTAATCTGATTACTCCTACCCGTGGTTTCAACATCTATAATAGTGTACATCATTATTTTAAATGATTTTCTAAAGCTTTCAATTCTATGCCTAACTCGTTAAATAAACCGAGAATACTGCTTATTTTTAATTCTTCAACCGAATATTCCTGGGTATTAATACTACACGTAAATTCCCATAACTCTAAAACTTCGTCAATAGGAATACTATAGTCGTTGTACGTTTTATTATCCGACATTAAAAGTAGCGATCCGTTATACTCAATATTATTCATAACACGTTTATAAACCATCCCTTCGTTAAGCGTAACCAGCACATAGGTTCGTCCTGTTTTTATATCACTCCGATCCTCAATAAAACGCCCTATTACAAACGAACCATCTTTCATTGGCAACATCGAATCCCCTTTTATAGGAAATGCGCGGTGCTTGCCGGTAGGTAAAAAAGGCAATTTTATTTTTTGAAGCTGCTCGATATATTCCGGATCGTCGTAACCGGCTAAATACCCAGCCGATGCTTTTATAGGTACAATTTCAATTAAATTCTCATTATCGCTATCTACCATAATCGGGAATAACACCCGCTGATTTCCTAGCTCGATAAACGCGGTGCCGTTCGACTTACTTAAATCGTGACGTAGCAAAATATCTACGGGCACTTTAAAGAAATCGGACAAGCCTAAAATCATCTCCACATTGGGTTCTGTTCTATTGGCTTCGTGCGATGTAATTCGCGATCTGTGTACGCCCAACTCTTCAGCTAAAGCCTCCTGAGATAACTTTTTTAAGTTTCTGAGGTATTTTATGTTTTTTGATAAATTATTCATAATGTTACAAAATTAAACAATCAATGTTCGATATACAAACTATTTTTGCATTATGCAGAAGAATATTTTACATCTGGATTTAGACACCTTTTTTGTCTCTTGCGAACGCCTTATCGATAGCCGTTTGCAACAGCTACCATTACTCGTTGGTGGCGTTGGCGATCGTGGTGTTGTAGCGGCCTGCAGTTACGAAACGCGCGTTTTTGGGGTGCATTCTGGGATGTCGATGAAAGTGGCCAGGCGCCTCTGCCCCGAAGCAGTGGTTATAAAAGGAGATTCTAGTATTTATACTAAATATTCGCATCTGGTAACAGAAATTATAAAAGAAAAAGTGCCGCTTTTTGAAAAAGCAAGTGTCGATGAGTTTTATGCCGATTTAACCGGAATGGATAAGTTTTATGGTTGCTATAAATATGCTTCGGAATTACGACAACAAATAATGAAAGATAGCGGTTTGCCCATATCTTTTGGATTATCAGTAAATAAAATAGTCTCTAAAGTAGCTACTGGCGAGGCAAAACCCAACAATCAGTTAAAAATTGATTCTGGTTTCGAAAAATCGTTTTTAGCGCCTTTATCGATTCGGAAAATACCATCGGTTGGCGAAAAAACGTATCAAACATTGCGTAATTTGGGTGTTGATAAAGTGGCGGTTGTACAACAAATGCCGGTTGAAATGATGATTAGCGCTTTGGGTGCCAACGGCCGCACCATTTGGAAACGTGCTAACGGTATCGATAATCCGCCAATAATTCCTTTTCACGAACGAAAATCCATTTCTACAGAGCGCACCTTTACCAAAGATACTATTGATGTGTTGCAACTGCGCACCACCATTTTTGCAATGGCAGAAAGTTTGGCCTACCAACTACGGAGAGGCGAAAAACTAGCCGGTACGATAAGCGTAAAAATCAGGTATTCAGATTTTAATACGTATAGCAAACAGATAAAAATCCCGTATTCTAGTGCCGACCATACTATTATCCCGAAAGTATTAGAGCTGTTTGATAAACTGTACCAACGCCGACTATTAATCCGTTTAGTGGGTGTGAAAATTAGCGATATCGTGACTGGTAATTATCAAATTAATTTGTTCGACGACACCGAAGAAATGTTAAACTTGTATAATGCTATGGATAATATTCGCGGGCGTTATGGCGAGTTGAGCGTAATGAGAGCCTCCTCGATGGGCGCAAAAACGATTGGCAGATTTCAAAATCCGTTTAGCGGAGAACCACCCATTTTATTAGCACATAGAAAACACTAATCTATAATGTATTGTAATTGCCACTCTTATTATTCTTTGCGTTTTGGAACGTTCTCTGAGGTTGACTTGCTAAAGTTAGCCCAAGAAAATGGGATCCATACCTTGGCATTAACCGATATTAATAATACCTCTGCGTGTTTAAATTTTATACGAAAAGCTAAAGATTTTAATATTAAGCCCGTTATAGGCATCGATTTTAGACATGGTGCACAGCAGCACTTTGTAGGGATCGCGAAAAATAATGAGGGTTTTAAAGAACTGAATAGTTTTTTATCACAGCATTCTGAGCAGAAACTAAAGCTTCCCGAAACTGCTCCTCTTTTTAAAGACAGTTTTGTTATTTATCCATTTGAAAAAGTGCTCCAACTGAATAAAACAACATTCTTAGATTCTGAATTTATTGGCGTTTCTGTTGAGGAATTACGAAAATTACGTTTTTCTAAACTGAAGACCTATACCGATAAGCTCGTCGTGCTTCAGCCGGTAACCGTGCGATCTCAAAAAGATTTTAATGCCCATCGTTTATTACGCGCCATCGATAATAACACGCTTTTAAGCAAATTAAGCACGTCCGAAGAATGTAAAATTACAGACAAAATGCTTTCCGCGGAAGCGTTAAAAACCGCTTTTGAAGATTTCCCACATATTATAGAAAACACCAATCGACTGCTAGAAACCTGCACTGTGCATTTTAATTTTGGTACCGACCGCGTGTCACAGAATTTAAAATTATATACTCATTCGGCTGAAGAAGATTACACCCTTTTAGAAAGCTTATGCCAGCAAGGCTTAAAAAAACGCTATCAAAATCCCGACGACAAAGTGTTTGCCCGTTTAAAAACAGAGTTAGATACCATTAAATCTTTGGATTTCGTATCCTTTTTTCTTATCAATCACGACATTGTTTCCTATGCTAAAAGTCAGGGTTATTTTCACGTGGGGCGTGGTAGTGGCGCCAATAGTATTGTGGCCTATATTATTGGTATTACCGATGTCGACCCTATTGAATTAGATCTGTATTTCGAGCGGTTTATAAATCCGTTTCGCGCGTCGCCACCAGATTTCGATATCGATTTCTCGTGGAAAGATCGCGAGGATGTTACCGCCTATATTTTTAAACGTTTCGAGCATACCGCACTATTAGCGACTTACAACACCTTTAAATACCGCGCCGTGGTTAGAGAATTGGGTAAAGTGTTTGGGCTGCCAAAAGAAGACATCGATAAATTAAGCAAAGGGGGCATTCCCGAAGCTAAGCTCGACGACGTATCGAAACTCGTGTTGCGTTATGGCAAATTAATTGAAGGCTTCCCAAATCATTTGAGTGTGCATTCGGCAGGGATTTTAATTTTAGATGCTCCCGTTCATTGTTATTCGGCAACCGATTTACCGCCAAAAGGATTCCCAACCGTTCAGTTTGATATGATTATCGCTGAAGACGTTGGCGTTTTTAAATTTGATATTTTAGGACAACGCGGCTTAGCAAAAATTAAAGAAGCTTTAGAGATTATAAAAGAAAACAGGCCCGATCTTCCCCCCATAGACATCACAAATGTGGAAGCGTTTAAAAAGGACAAAAACATAAATAAACTCTTAAAATCTGGCGGTGCTATTGGTGCATATTATGTGGAGTCGCCAGCAATGCGCGGTTTAATGCAGAAATTGCAAACGCAAGATTATTTGGGTTTGGTGGCCGCTAGTTCTATAATAAGACCAGGCGTTTCGGGGTCTGGAATGAAAGAGGAATTTATAAAACGCCACCGTTACCCAGAACAGCGGAAAAACGCGCACCCCATTTTACTTGAAATTATGCCAGAGACCTATGGCGTTATGGTGTATCAAGAAGATGTTTTAAAAGTTGCCAATCGGTTTGCGGGACTCTCACTTGGGGAAGCCGATGTGTTACGACGTGGAATGAGTGGTAAGTTTAGATCGCGAGCAGAATTTACTGCCGTAGAAGATAAATTTCTCGCTAATTGTAGGGCCAAAGGCTATAAAGACGCGCTTACTTTCGAGGTTTGGAACCAAATTAAAAGTTTTGCCGGCTATGCTTTTGCCAAAGGACACTCGGCGTCTTATGCCGTAGAAAGTTACCAGAGTTTATATTTAAAATGTTATTTTCCGATAGAATTTATGACCGCCGTTTTAAATAATGGTGGCGGATTTTATAGCGTAGAGCATTATCTTCACGAAGCCAAGCAGCAAGGTGCAACCATTTGTTTGCCGTGTATTAATACCAGCGATCACCCTAATCGCTTAGTTGGTACCTCTATTTATCTGGGCTTTGGATATTTAAAAAATGTAGAATCGTACACCGTGCAGCGGTTGTTAACCGATCGCCAACTTAATGGCGAGTACAAATCGTTAGACGATTTTATAGACCGCGTAACTATTAGTATTGAGCAATTAACCATACTTATAAGAATTGATGCGTTCCGGTTTACCACGCACACTAAAACCGAATTATTATGGCACGCCACCTTTAAACTAAATGCCGACGGTGTGAAATCTAGCCAATCTAAACTCTTTAAAATTCAGCATAAAGCGTTTACAATCCCTAAACTAAATTCTAACTGGGTGGAAGATGCTTACGATGAAATGGAGCTGTTAAGCTTTCCGTTGTGCGATTATTTTAAACTTGCCAGTCAGGAATTAAGCGGTGGTGTTTTAGCTAAGAATATGAAGGATTTTATAAACAAAGAGATTTTAATTTACGGAAGTTTAGTTACCACCCGATACAATAAAACGGCGCAAGGCAAATTAATGCGACTAAGTACTTTTATAGACCAAAACGGCGATTATTTTGATGCCGTTCACTTTACAAATGTGGTAGACCACTACCCTATTAACGGACTAGGTATTTACGCGTGCTACGGAAAAATTACCGATAGATTCGATTTTTACAGTATGAATATTGTTTGGAGTAAGAAGCTAGGAATTCTCCCCGATCCTAGAGAATGCTAACTCTATTGTAGACCTCTTTTAATAGTATTATACGTTGTTTCTAAATTGGCTGCTGCTTTCTGGCTGCATTTGCAAGAACGATGATAAAGATATACGGATTGACCTTTGTTAGGCTTTTCAAAACCTATTTTGAAATTTTATTGTTGGAAAAAATCAATATTTAAAACAGTTTTAACAGCTTATTGGTTGAATTCTTTTGACGATCTTACTATAACCAATTAACCATCATTATGCTCTATTGTTTTTTAATGCCGAAATTGTTAAGATTTTATAGCGTCCTATTTTGTGCAATGGCACCAAATAGTGAACTGAAAAGTATGTTGGTTAAAATTATATTTTCATTGATTGAATTTATTTCTTCTTGTAAAATCAATAAGCAATTTGCTGAATTAGCGTAAACTATGCTATCAGAACTAAAAAAAGCGACGATTACTCGCCGCCTTACTACTAATTAGCCTTAACTAAAAACCAACGTCATTGATTACAATGATTTTTTTGCAAGATAGAAATCCACTTTTTCTAAACTTTTATCAGCGATACGAGCATTCATCTCGTCTAATGTTTTTGGTGGTGGCACAATTACTAAGTCGCCTTTTTTCCAATCCAAAGGCATTGCTACCCCGTGTTCGTCTGAAATTTGTAAGGCTTCTAAAGCTCTTAAAATTTCATCCATATTTCTACCTACATTGAGTGGGTAGTACATTATTAAACGGATTTTTTTTGATGGGTCGATAAAGAATACGGCACGCACGGCAGCGGTCTCACTTTCATTAGGTTGTAACATTCCGTATAGTTTTGATACTTTCATATCTATATCGGCTATGATAGGGAAATCAAAATACACTCCTGTTTTTTCACGAACATTATTAACCCATCCTAGATGTGAGTGAATACTATCAATACTTAAACCCAAAAGCTCTGTATTTAATGCGGTAAATTCATCTTTACGTTCAGCAAAACCACTCATTTCAGTTGTACAAACGGGTGTGAAATCTGCGGGATGCGAGAACATCAAAATCCATTTATCCTTGGCAAAATTCGCCATCTGTATATCGCCTTTGGTTGTTTTGGCTTTAAAGTCTGGTGCCTCGTCGCCTATTCTTGGCATTGAATAAACAGTATTTAATTCTGAATTTTCCATAATAATTATTTTAATTTTATCTTATATAAAGATACTGAATGTTATTTATAAACACAGTAACAAATGTTACTGAAAAGGTAAAAGGTAGAAAATTATAAAAACGGACAATTGTATTCTAATATTTTTTAAAAATATGGTCTATTAGAAAGTTTAAGTGTTCTTTTTCAATAGAATAGCATTACATCTTCAATTAGCAAATTTAAAAAAAACTATAGAATTGGATAATTGAAAAGATCCCAAAAAAATGAAGAAATTGAGGTTATAGAGCTTTTCTTCTAAACTCCATTTCTTATATTTCATATCTCAAAGGTATTAATTGAAATTTAAAATAGCACTCCAAACTTATTAGGGGCTAAACTAACTTGGAGGCTTCAGTTATTACATTCTAAAATTGTTAAAGAGTAACGATACTTAAATTAATACAAAATTTCAAAAACTTTGATGTGGTTAATATTCTAATTTAGAATTTCAATAAAAAATATCAAAATTAGATAAATAAAACGTATTCCTATTTAGCAAACTGCCTTTTGGCGCGCATAAACCTTATGTTTTTTTTATAATAGAGCTACAAAATATGTTGTTTATTAGTGCTAACCGAAAACAGACAAAAATGAAAGCAATTTATATCACAAAATCTGGAGGGCCGGAAGTATTACAACTAAAAGAAACGTCAAAGCCGAAACCAGGAAAAAATCAAGTCTTAATAAAAGTGAAAGCTGCGGGCGTAAATCGTAGCGATGTTATAACTCGTAAAACTACTACTGAGTCTTTAATACCGGGTTTGGAAGTTTCTGGAGAAATTACAGAAATTGGTGATAACGTCACCGATAAAAAAATTGGCGATAATGTCTGCGCACTTATTGCCAGCGGTGGTTATGCAGAATATGTAAATGTAGAAAGCTCTCATTGCCTTACCACGCCTGAGGGCTTAAGTCTCACAAATGCTGCTGCCATTCCTGAAACGGTATTTACTGTGTGGTTTAATGTATTTCAATTAGCAAAACTTCAACCTAATGAAAAGTTGCTAATTCACGGCGGCACTAGCGGTATTGGTACTATGGGTTTACAAATGGCTAAAGCGTTGGGCTCTGAAATATACACCACTGCAGGAAACGATAAGAAGATTGAGTTTCTTAATAAAATGGATCTCGGCAAGGCGATAAATTACAAGAAAGAAGCCTTTGAAGACGTTTTTAAAGATAAAAAAATAGATGTTATTTTAGATATGGTTGGTGGCGATTATACACAGAAGAATCTCGATATTCTCAATAATAAAGGACGTCTAGTTAATATTAATGGTATGAAAAGTAGTGAGGTCTCTATTAATCTGCGAACCATTATGAGCAAAAATCTAATTTTAACCGGTAGCTTTCTAAAACCCCAATCGGCTGCCGTAAAAACACAAATTGCTAAGGAGGTAGAAAAAAATATTTGGCCATTATTCCATTCAAAAAAAATACAGCCTGTAATTTATAAAACGTTTCCACTAAAAGGTGCTGCCGAGGCACATAAACTTATGGAAAGTAGCACACACATTGGGAAAATTTTACTTACGATGGATTAATAGCATAATTACAAACTTCATTCTAAAGAAAGTCACAACATCTTAAATTGACATGCCTATTTTCAAAAACTATCATTGAGACACTTGGCTAAAATTAAATAATCTATACGCGCTTTTAATACTTTGGTAAAAGATTTTAAAAATGTAAATTTATGTCTTACTAAAACCACGTGACTATGAAACAAAATAATGACCCTCAAATAAAATCAGAAGATCATCCCTCCTTTCAAAAGAAAGTGTTTATTGTTACCAAAACTTTAATTCTCACGCTCATTCTTTTGTTAATTTTCGAAGCTACTTTCCGCATTTTTTTATTGGTTTTAGCAGGGTCACTTATAGCTATATTTTTTAGAGGTTTTAGTGCTTTAATACAACGTAAAACAAATTGGAAAGAATGGGTTTCTGTAACGATTTCTGTTTTAAGTACTTTGTTAATTGGTGCAGGATTATTTTGGTTAATTGGTGCTAAAGTACAAGACCAAATGGCTCAGTTAGTGCAAACATTACCCGAAACTATTGAAAATGCACAGGCGAGATTAAATAACAGTACTATTGGTGAGATTATTGTTGATAGAGTGTCTTCAAAAAGTTCTATGGATAAAGCGCAAGTGTTTGCGGGACAATTTTTTCAATCTTCATTCGGAGTATTTGGTGATATTTATGTGGTATTATTTATTGGTATTTTCTTTACCATTTCGCCGAAAACGTACACGAACGGTATAGTACAACTAATACCAGTAAGAGGACAACAAAAAGCAAAGGACGTATTAGATAAGTTAGGAGAGCAATTACGCAAATGGCTTAAAGGAAAGTTGTTTTCTATGTTTGTTGTCTTTATTCTAACCGCCATAGGTTTAGCTATTCTAGGAATGCCTCTTTGGCTTGTTTTGGCGCTATTGGCTGGGTTAATAAGTTTTATTCCCAATTTTGGCCCCATACTAGCATTAATACCAGCGGTGTTAGTGGCGCTCTTGCAAAGTCCTACAATGGCGGCTTTGGTGGTTGGTCTTTATATTTTAATTCAATTTATTGAGAGCAATTTTATTACCACACTCGTTCAGAAAAAATTGCTTAATATGCCTCCCGCCCTAATAATAATTGCGCAATTATTAATGGGCGTACTCACTGGCGGATGGGGATTAATTTTGGCAACACCACTAACGGTTATTGTCATTGTACTTGTTCAGAAACTATACCTTAAAGACAGACAGTCTTAAGTACTGCGATACCCCTCGAAACAGCGCGATTTAAGTTAGAGTAACATCACCTAAAAAAAGATCAAAAAAGACCTCTGGAACAATCAATTTAATCACGCTATGTAACCTAAGTTGCTATATTTACTTATATTATATCATAATTTTAATTAATATTACACTAAAGTATCAATTATGAAAATCAAACAATTTGAATACAAACCGCTAGCCCATTATTCTTACGCCATCGTTAGTAATGGAAAAATGGCAATAATAGATCCCGAACGAAATCCGCAACAGTATTATGCTTTTGCAAAAGCTAACAGCGCCATAATAGAGGCGGTTATAGAAACCCACCCGCACGCAGATTTTGTGAGTTCGCACTTAGAAATTCACAAAGAAACAGGCGCGATCATTTACAATAGTGAAAAGTTAGGTGCCGGTTATCCGCACCAATACTTTGATGATGGCGATAGTATAACTTTAGGAAACGTTATACTTAAGGCTATTAATACACCAGGCCATTCACCAGACAGCATCACTATTGTGGCTTCGCACCGTAAAGAAACCGTTCTTTTTACTGGAGACACTTTATTTATAGGAGATGTCGGTAGACCCGATTTGCGTGAAAAGGCAGGTAATATGAAAGCCAAACGTGAAGAATTGGCTGAAATGATGTACGATACCATCACCACTAAATTTAATAATTTACCAGACGATGCCATTATCTATCCAGCACACGGAGCAGGTTCGCTGTGTGGTAAAAATATTAGCGATGCTAGTAGCAGCACGCTAGGTAATGAACGTATAGGAAATTGGGCATTTAAAAAACAGTCGAAAAAGGAATTTATAAATACCTTACTCGCTGGTCAACCATTTATCCCCTCTTACTTTGGATTCGATGTGGACTTGAATAAAGTTGGAGCTCCTAATTTAGAGTCAAGTATTAAGGATATTCCGTTTAAAGGTAATACAAGTGCTGAAGGCACAATTGTAGATATTCGTGATGAAAGTATTTATAAAAAAGGACATTTAAAGGGGAGTTATAATATTCAAGCGGTTTCTGAAAATGCCAAATTTGAAACCTGGTTAGGCACCATTATAGAACCAGAAGAAGCATTTACTATTGTTATTGACACTAAAGAAAATAAGGATAACATACTACAACGTGTGGCAAAAATAGGCTACGAAAGTCAGCTGAAACAAATCATTACTCTATCTAGTGAATATCTTGAGGAAACCAAAAAACTAGACCTAACAGATTTTAAAAATAATCCTCAGAAATATACTATTGTAGATATACGCAATACAAGCGAAGTTGAAGAAGGTCAGATTTTTAATGACGCCATTTCTCACCCTTTAAATGCACTAAGAAATACAGCCAACACTATACCTACAGATAAACCAATAGTGGTGCATTGCGCTGGGGGCTACCGTAGCGCAGCCGGAAGTAGCATCCTTCAGAATAAACTAGAAAACGTTATTATTTATGATTTAAGCGATGATGTAACGGCATTTCAAGAGTAAAAAAGGATCATTCTCAAAAGTTGTGTGTGAATTGAAATAAAACTCCGTTTTTTGTAAAAAAAAACGTCGACAATTATCTTGAATTACTCAAACTTATTCTTCCTGAATTTTTAATTAATCATTTCGATCTAATAAAAAATACTAAAAATGGTGATGTAATGCATCTTTATTTTGAAGAGCGCAATGTGGTTCCTAAAGAAGAGAAATCCAAAATCCTTATTGCCCACGGTTTTCACAAAGAAGTTACTATTCAAGACTTCCCTCTACGAGGTAATACTGTATACCTCCATGTAAAACGGCGTAGGTGGCTAGATAATAACAGTAAGGAACTTGTTCAACGCGATTGGAATTTAGTAGCACAGGGAACACGTATGACCAACGAGCTTGCTCATTTTTTAAAAGAAATTAGTCAATACTAAGGCCTCGGACTGCCATACCATAGGCGGTTTTTATAACGTTAAAAGTAAAAAACTTAGTAGACAATACAGAGATTACTTAAGTGATTTTAAAGATTGGAAGCAAAAAAAACACGCTAAACAGTGGCTTATTTATCCTGAAAACATTGGGCCTTACTTGGATCAAACGTAAACTTGGGGAGAAACTTTATCTTTGACAAAAACAGATTAGATCTTGGATATAAAATTAGCACAGTATTTGTTACCGGAAGGCGTTATGGATTATTTTGAAATTGTAGACCATAAATCATCAGAAGGTAAGGTTCATTTTTACCTAGAAGAAAAGAACGTGCTGCCCAAGGAGTACCAATCAGAATTAGCGCAATCCAAAGGCTT
>NZ_VSKM01000049.1 GCF_008086175.1 Bizionia saleffrena | reverse complement strand
ATTATACACGCGGAGACTATGATCTCGTCAACATTGAAAACCCCCTCTCTTTTTCTACACAGATTTCGTACAGTTCTATGAGGCTTTTAGACCTCGATTTCAAGTCGTTGAAACTCGCGTAGTCGTCCTTTAAAAATACAGTTTATTATGAATAAAGATATTAAATATTTTGGAATTGACATTAGTCATTTGGTTTTCGATGTTACGGATTCTTCAGGTAATTACTATCAGTTTAAAAACAATCCTGCTGGTTTTAAAAAGTTTTTAAAACTCTTGGGGATTGATAGTCATTGTGTGATGGAAGCAACGGGTTATTATCATTATCAATTGGCGTATTTTTTACTCGAATCTGTTATAAAAGTGTCTGTCGAAAATCCCTTGTCTGTAAAACGTTTTATACAGATGAAACTAACGAAGAATAAGACCGATAAAAGTGATTCTAAGCTTATTTGTGAGTATGCTAAACAAGTTGAATTAAAACTATGGAAAGGTAATTCGAAGCATCAAACAGAATGTCTTCAAATGACCAGACTCCTTTCAGTATATACAAAACAGAGCACTATGCTTAAAAATAAATTACACGGTGAAGCTGTTTTAGGCAACCCAAGTAAAACTGTTGTAAGTTCTTTAAAACGTAGTTTAAAACAGGTGCAAAAAGAAATGAAAACCTTGGAAGAAAAATTAATCGTTTTAGTCAAAGAGGTGCACCAAGACGTTTTAACTCGTTTAAAAAGTATTCCAGGTATAGGAAACAAAACATCATTAATGTTGGTTGTTCTCACTGATGGTTTTGAGCGTTTTACAAGCGGCAGTGAGTTGTGTAGTTATGCAGGGTTAACCCCAATAATTAGGAAGAGCGGAAGCAGTGTGAGCGGCCGAAGTAAAATTAGCAAAATGGGAAATCAAAAACTGCGTAATTTATTATTTATGTGCAGTTTTAATGCTTGTAAGTACAATAAGGCTTGCAGGGAAATATATGAGCGAATAGTAGCTAAAGGAAAGAGCAAAAAACTAGCGTTGATAGCGGTCTGTAATAAGCTACTAAAACAAGCTTTTGCAATAGCAAAATCTGGATTAATATATGATGATTCTTATAGAAGTACTTTAGTGAAAAGTTAATGGGTTTTTACTTGTTTTTTACCACAGTACTTTGTT
>NZ_VSKM01000048.1 GCF_008086175.1 Bizionia saleffrena | reverse complement strand
AAGGCGTTATGGATTATTTTGAAATTGTAGACCATAAATCATCAGAAGGTAAGGTTCATTTTTACCTAGAAGAAAAGAACGTGCTGCCCAAGGAGTACCAATCAGAATTAGCGCAATCCAAAGGCTTCTTGCCTGAGATAACCGTTGAAGATTTCCCTTTAAGAGGCAAATCGGTACTGCTCCATATAAAGCGTAGACGATGGACTCTTATGGGTACAGGGAAAATCATAAAAAGAGATTGGGATTTAATAGCTAAAGGCACTCGGATAACCAGCGAGTTTGCCTCTTTTTTAAAAGGTATCGCTTGATACTAATGCCGTAAGCGCAAAACGGTTTGGCGACTATTATAAGATTAATGGAAAAACCTTACAGCATCACTACAAAAACCATATTAGCGACTTCAAAGATTGGCCCCAAAAGGAACATGCACAGGACTGGTTGCTCTTTGGAAAAAATTTAGGCTACTATTTAAGTTTGGATGAAACCTCTTTGTCCAACGGTGAACTCTACACGATTCTAACCAATAAAGATGCTAACGGAAAGAAAGGTAGCATAGTGGCCATTATAAAGGGAACCAAAGCGAATGACGTCATCAATGTACTTAATAAAATCCCTGTGGGAAGACGAAATATAGTCAAAGAAGTTACTGTCGATATGGCTGGAAATATGAATTTGATCGCTAAA
This sequence comes from Bizionia saleffrena, assembly GCF_008086175.1. Lineage (GTDB taxonomy): Bacteria > Bacteroidota > Bacteroidia > Flavobacteriales > Flavobacteriaceae > Bizionia > Bizionia saleffrena. The sequence continues at coordinate 515 of NZ_VSKM01000048.1, read as the reverse complement.
AAATGTTTTCCCAGGACAGAAATCGTGACCGATAGATTTCATGTTCAAAAACTAGCCTCAGAAGCAGTCCAAGAAGAACGTATCCGATTAAGATGGGAAGTTATAGAAATAGAAAATAAAGCTATTGAAGAAGCTAGAAAAACAGAAAAAACGCATAGACCAGAACTTCTCGCTAACGGAGATACCCATAGACAGTTGCTGGCCAGGAGTCGATATCTGCTATTTAAACCAAAGACCAAATGGACTGCAGGACAAATAGAAAGAGCAGAAATATTGTTTAAGCTTCATCCAACTATTGAAAAAGCCTATAAGTTAGCGCAAGCACTAAGTTATATATATGAAAACAATACGAATAAAGATGTAGCAAGACTACAATTGGCTCAGTGGTATAACGAAGTAGAAAACTCAAATTTTAAGTCCTTCAATACCATTGCAAGGTCTATACAAATCCATTACAAACCAATTTTGAATTATTTTAACAACAGGAGCACCAATGCTTCCGCGGAATCTTTTAA
>NZ_VSKM01000047.1 GCF_008086175.1 Bizionia saleffrena | reverse complement strand
AAGTACAACTTTCTGTATTAAACGTCGCTGTTTCCCAACATTCTGTCGCTGGTGCTGCTGATTGTTCTCCTGTTACATCCCAAATACACGTATCATTATTAAACGTTGCCGTTTCATAACATTCTGTCGTTGGCTCGGTTGCTTGATCTCCTGTTACCTCCCAAGTACAACTTTCTGTATTAAAAGTCGCTGTTTCCCAACATTCTGTCGCTGGTGCTGCTGATTGTTCTCCTGTTACCTCCCAAATACACGTATCATTATTAAACGTCGCTGTTTCCCAACATTCTGTGATTGGTTCTGCTGCTTGTGTTCCTGTTACAACCCATTCGCAAGTACCGTTATTAAACGTTGCCGTTTCATAACATTCTGTGATTGGTTCTGATTGTTGTGTTCCTGTTACCTCCCATTCGCAAGTATCGTTATTAAACGTTGCCGTTTCATAACATTCTGTCGTTGGTGCTGCTTCTTGTGTTCCTGTTACCTCCCAAATACACGTATCATCATTAAACGTTGCGGTTTCATAACATTCTGTCGCTGGCGCTGCTGATTGTTCTCCTGTTACATCCCAACTACACGTATCATTATTAAACGTCGCCGTTTCATAACATTCTGTCGTTGGTGCTGCTGATTGATCTCCTGTTACATCCCAACTACAAGTATCATTATTAAACGTTGCCGTTTCATAACATTCTGTCGTTGGTGCTGCTGATTGTTCTCCTGTTACATCCCAAATACACGTATCATTATTAAACGTTGCCGTTTCATAACATTCTGTCGTTGGCTCGGTTGCTTGATCTCCTGTTACATCCCAAGTACAACTTTCTGTATTAAACGTCGCTGTTTCCCAACATTCTGTCGCTGGTGCTGCTGCTTGTGTTCCTGTTACATCCCATATACACGTATCATTATTAAACGTTGCAGTTTCATAACATTCTGTGGTTGGAGCTGCCGCTTGTGTTCCTGTTACATCCCAAAGACACGTATCATTATTAAACGTCGCCGTTTCCCAACATTCTGTCGCTGGTGCTGCTGCTTGTGTTCCTGTTACATCCCATATACACGTATCATTATTAAACGTTGCCGTTTCATAACATTCTGTGGTTGGAGCTGCTGCTTGTGTTCCTGTTACATCCCAAAGACACGTATCATTATTAAACGTCGCCGTTTCCCAACATTCTGTCGCTGGTGCTGCTGCTTGTGTTCCTGTTACATCCCAACTACAAGTTGTATCAT
>NZ_VSKM01000046.1 GCF_008086175.1 Bizionia saleffrena | reverse complement strand
GGACAGTACAAGTTAAGCATAAAGTCTTACATTTAACTTATGACACAAGAGCGAAAGAAATATGATCCAGCTTTTAAACGACAAGCTGTAGAATTAAGTAAGGACAGAAAGAACCTGTCAGAACTAGCAAGAGAACTAGGTATCAAGGTTACTCTTTTATACAAGTGGCGTAAAGAGTTTGAAGCTTTTGAATCGGGAAGTTTCCCCGGCAATGGTAATTTAAAACTTACACCAGAACAAGCACACATTGGAGACCTAGAAAGGAAATTGAAGGACATAGAGTTAGAACATAGTATCTTAAAAAAAGCAATCGGCATTTTCTCAAAGACCGATCGATGAAATATGCTTTCATAAAAAACAATGAAACTATTTTTCCGATTGATAAAATGTGTAAAGTTCTAGAGATAAATTTTAGTAGTTATTATAAGTGGAAACGGTCTTCTGCTAATAGTAAGCTTTTATGGAAAGAACAGATTAAAATGCTAATACCCCAGGTCTACTTTGAGTTTAAACAGCGTTATGGGAGTCCCATAATTGCCATGGAGCTTCGAAAAAGAGGTTTTAAAGTATCGCGAATTACAGTTGCTAAATACATGAAAGAAATGGGATTACGCAGTAAATTAAGTAAGAAATTTAGAGTTACTACAGACTCTAAACATAATTACTTGCTTATGGACAACGTATTAAATCGTCAATTTAAACAAAACGAACCTTCTAAAGTTTGGGTTTCAGATATCACTTATATTGCTGTAAAAGAGGGTTTTCTGTATCTAACAACCATTATAGATTTATATGACAGAAAACTAATAGGTTGGAGTTTAAGTACTGGTATGGCTACAAATCAAACAACTTTGCCTGCATGGCGTATGGCTCTCAAAAATCGTAGAATTAGCAAAAAACTGATCTTTCACTCGGGTCGTGGCGTACAATATGCTAATACTAAATTTGCCAATACGCTTGCTTCCTATAACGTTACACGAAGCATGAGTAGAAAAGGTAATTGTTGGGATAATGCAGTAGCTGAAAGCTTCTTTAAGTCCTTGAAATCCGAACTCATCTATGGAAACACGCTAATAACTAGAAAGGAAATGGAAAGAGATATCTTTTAAATATATTGAACTTTGGTATAATAAAAAGAGAAGGCACTCAACACTCAATTATCTGACAATTAAAGAATTTAATAACTTAAAAATTAATTATAAATATGCTGCTTAACTTATACTGCACTTTTTGTTTG
>NZ_VSKM01000045.1 GCF_008086175.1 Bizionia saleffrena | reverse complement strand
AACAGCGACGTTTAATAACGGTACTTGCGAATGGGTTGTAATAGGAACACAAGCAGCAGAACCAATCACAGAATGTTATGAAACGGCAACGTTTAATAATGATACGTGTATTTGGGAGGTAACAGGAACACAAGAAGCAGCACCAATCACAGAATGTTATGAAACGTCAACGTTTAATAATGATACTTGTAGTTGGGATGTAACAGGAGAACAAGCAGCAGAACCAACCACAGAATGTTGGGAAACCGCAACGTTTAATAATGATACGTGTAGTTGGGATGTAACAGGAACACAAGAAGCAGCACCAACCACAGAATGTTATGAAACGGCAACGTTTAATGACTCTACTTGTAGTTGGGTTGTAACAGGAACACAAGCAGCAGCACCAGCGACAGAATGTTATGAAACGGCAACGTTTAACACGGAAAGTTGTGCTTGGGAGGTAACAGGAACACAAGCAGCAGCACCAACGACAGAATGTTATGAAACGGCAACGTTTAATAATGATACGTGTAGTTGGGATGTAACAGGAACACAAGCAGCAGCACCAAACACAGAATGTTATGAAACCGCAACGTTTAATAACGGTACTTGCGAATGGGATGTAACAGGAGAACAATCAGCAGCACCAGCGACAGAATGTTGGGAAACAGCGACGTTTAATACAGAAAGTTGTACTTGGGAGGTAACAGGAGATCAAGCAACCGAGCCAGCGACAGAATGTTATGAAACGGCGACGTTTAATAATGATACGTGTATTTGGGAGGTAACAGGAGAACAATCAGCAGCACCAGCGACAGAATGTTGGGAAACAGCGACGTTTAATACAGAAAGTTGTACTTGGGAGGTAACAGGAGAACAATCAGCAGAACCAATCACAGAATGTTATGAAACCGCAACGTTTAATAATGATACGTGTAGTTGGGTTGTAACAGGAACACAAGCAGCAGAACCAATCACAGAATGTTATGAAACGGCAACGTTTAATAATGATACGTGTATTTGGGAGGTAACAGGAACACAAGAAGCAGCACCAATCACAGAATGTTATGAAACGGCAACGTTTAATAATGATACGTGTAGTTGGGTTGTAACAGGAGAACAAGCAGCAGCACCAGCGACAGAATGTTGGGAAACGGCGACGTTTAATAATGATACGTGTAGTTGGGATTTAACAGGAGAACAAGCAGCAGCTCCAACCACAGAATGTTATGAAACGGCAACGTTTAATAATGATACGTGTAGTTGGGAGGTAACAGGAGAACAAGCAACCGAGCCAACGACAGAATGTTATGAAACGGCAACGTTTAATGACTCTACTTGTAGTTGGGTTGTAACAGGAGAACAAGCAGCAGCACCAAACACAGAATGTTGGGAAA
>NZ_VSKM01000044.1 GCF_008086175.1 Bizionia saleffrena | reverse complement strand
TTTCTTTTACAGATGTAACTACAACTGGAACTTGTGATAGTAATTATATTATTACTAGAACTTGGACAGCAATTGATGCTTGTGGAAACACAACAACTCAAGAACAGACAATTAATATTGAAGACACTACGGCGCCAACCTTTACGGTTCCTGCTGCAGTGACTTTAGAATGTGATCAAGATGTAAACAACTTAACGTTGACTGGTGATGTAACTGACGAAGCTGATAATTGTGATACTAACACATTAGAAGCGACGTATTCTGATGGAACATCGACTGCCGGATCTTGTGCTAACGAATCGTCTTTCATAAGAACTTGGACGGTAACCGATGCTTGTGGAAACGATAATACGCAAACACAAACCATAAACATCGAGGATACTACGGCGCCAACCTTTACGGTTCCTGCTGCAGTGACTTTAGAATGTGATCAAGATGTAAACAACTTAACAGTAACTGGTGATGTAACTGACGAAGCTGATAATTGTGATACTAACACATTAGAAGCGACGTATACTGATGGAACATCGACTGCCGGATCTTGTGCTAACGCGTCTTCTTTTATTAGAACTTGGACAGTAACGGATGCTTGTGGAAACGATAATACGCAAACACAAACCATAAACATCGAGGATACCACGGCACCAACCTTTACGGTTCCTGCTGCAGTGACTTTAGAATGTGATCAAGATGTAAACAACTTAACGTTGACTGGTGATGTAACTGACGAAGCTGATAATTGTGATACTAACACATTAGAAGCGACGTATTCTGATGGAACATCGACTGCCGGATCTTGTGCTAACGAATCGTCTTTCATAAGAACTTGGACAGTAACGGATGCTTGTGGAAATGATAATACGCAAACACAAACCATAAACATCGAGGATACCACGGCACCAACCTTTACGGTTCCTGCTGCAGTCACTTTAGAATGTGATCAAGATGTAAACAACTTAACGTTGACTGGTGATGTAACTGACGAAGCTGATAATTGTGATACTAACACATTAGAAGCGACGTATACTGATGGAACATCGACTGCCGGATCTTGTGCTAACGCGTCTTCATTTGTAAGAACTTGGACAGTAACCGATGCTTGTGGAAACGATAATACGCAAACACAAACCATAAACATCGAGGATACCACGGCACCAACCTTTACGGTTCCTGCTGAAGTGACTTTAGAATGTGATGAAGATGTAAACGACTTAACGTTGACTGGTGATGTAACTGACGAAGCTGATAATTGTGATACTAACACATTAGAAGCGACGTATACTGATGGAACATCGACTGTTGGGTCTTGTGCTAACGAATCGTCTTTCATAAGAACTTGGACAGTAACCGATGCTTGTGGAAACGATAATACGCAAACACAAACCATAAACATCGAGGATACTACGGCGCCAACCTTTACGGTTCCT
>NZ_VSKM01000043.1 GCF_008086175.1 Bizionia saleffrena | reverse complement strand
CTGTAATAAGCTACTAAAACAAGCTTTTGCAATAGCAAAATCTGGATTAATATATGATGATTCTTATAGAAGTACTTTAGTGAAAAGTTAATGGGTTTTTACTTGTTTTTTACCACAGTACTTTGTTAGCGGTTGTTTTTTTCCGTTAGTATGCTTTTAAATTCTGGGCTTGATTTAATTATCTTTTCGGCTTCAGTAATATCTGTTTTGGTGTCAAATATTATCTTTTTCAACTTAAATTCCGCAAGTGGATTTTTACTATTGAATGGAAACTCCAAATAATCAAAACCACCTTTTGAGCCAAAATTTAATTTGAAGTATTTACCTGTGTCCCTTTTCACAAGAAGTCGGTATTCCTGTTCGATGTTGTAATTATGAGGTAAATAGAAAAAACCAATTGTCGCAATACGATTTATTATTAAATCCTTATTTCTTTTTTTAGCCAACTCCATTAGGTCTGATAATAGAGGCAAATCTAATTGTGTTGGTTTCTCGGGATAATATATTTGTCGAAAGTCAGTATTGAGATTTGAAACTTCAAAAACAAGTCTAACTCCAGTTTCTTTTGCAAAATACTCCCACATATATGCTTCAGCGTCCTTTGATAGTTTGTCATTCGTGAATGATGTGTAAAAAGCATTTTCGACTAATTCAGTTTCAAGAGTAACTCCTGCGCTATTTTTTCTTAACTCGTAACCGTCCATTTTATGTTCAGTATAAAATGGTTTAAATTCATTTTCAGTAAACCTTTTTTTTACACTAAATAACCAAAGCTTTTTCGTTTTAATAATATTCTTAAAAGCGTCTATGTCGGTGAAGTGATGGTATTCTGTAATTGGATTTTGAGGAAAGTAGTTTTTTAGAATTAAATCTGAAAGTTTGCTTGTCGCTAAATGGTTTGTAATGATGTTATCAGTTGTCCGAAAATCATTAAAATCGAAGGACGGTAAATAAGTCAACGAGCGTCCTGTCAAACATTGGTTGATGTCATTGGCTATAGATTCATTTTCTTTTATTGTTGTCATACTTTATAAATTGTTTTTATATAAATAGTGTAAAAAAAGAAAAAGTAAACCTTTATGTGAATTTTACAAACTTTAATTTAAACGATGTCGTCTGTCTTAAATAACCGCTAACGTCCCTGTATATGGCTCGTAGCGTGCAAATTAAACAATTACTTTCGGATTAAGCACGAGCCGAATTTTTAAATTTTTCTTATTATCTTTTTTTCTCAATAAGCCAAATTTAAAAATTTGGCGGACTCGCAAATATACCTTAACTTCGATTAAACAACTACCTAGCTATGAGCTATATACGTTGTGTGTGCCCAGTATGGGCATCTTTAACTTACAGCAAAGTAAGTAATTAATCTATAGGGTGCAAGTCCCTTATGCGCTGGGGTAACGCCTAGAAGCATTAGTAAGTCGCAAGGGTGGTAACTGCAAAGTTACATCTGAAGAAAGCGA
>NZ_VSKM01000042.1 GCF_008086175.1 Bizionia saleffrena | reverse complement strand
AAGACACAACGGCTCCAACCTTTACGGTTCCAACTGAAGTGACTTTAGAATGTGATCAAGATATTACCGACTTATCAGTAACTGGTGATGTTTCTGATGAAGCTGATAATTGTGGAAACGCTGTTTTAAAAGCGACGTATACTGACGGAAATTCAACTGCTGGCTCTTGTGCCAACGCGTCTTTTTTTATTAGAACTTGGACGCTAACGGATGCTTGTGGAAATACTACAACTCAAGAGCAAACAATCAACATCGAAGATACAATGGCGCCAACCTTTACGGTTCCTACTGAAGTGACTTTAGAATGTGATCAAGATATTACCGACTTAACAGTAACTGGTGATGTTTCTGATGAAGCTGATAATTGTGGAAACGCTGCTTTAGAAGCAACATACACGGATGGCGCTTCAACTGCTGGTTCTTGTGCCAACGCGTCTTCTTTTATTAGAACTTGGACGTTAACGGATGCTTGTGGAAACACAACAACTCAAGAGCAGATAATCAACATCGAAGACACGACGGCGCCAACCTTTACGGTTCCTACTGAAGTGACTTTAGAGTGTGATCAAGATATTACCGACTTAACAGTAACTGGTGATGTTACCGATGAAGCTGATAATTGTGGAAACGCTGCTCTAGAAGCAACATACACTGATAGCGCTTCAACTGCTGGATCTTGTGCTAACGCGTCTTCTTTTATTAGAACTTGGACACTAACAGATGCTTGTGGAAACACAACAACTCAAGAGCAAATAATTAACATCGAAGATACTACGGCGCCAACCTTTACGGTTCCTGCTGCAGTCACTTTAGAATGTGATCAAGATATTACCGACTTAACAGTAACTGGTGATGTTACCGATGAAGCTGATAACTGTGGAAACGCTGCTTTAGAAGCAACATACACTGATGGTGCTTCAACTGCCGAATCTTGTGCTAACGAATCGTCTTTCATAAGAACTTGGACACTAACAGATGCTTGTGGAAACACAACAACTCAAGAACAGACAATTAATATTGAAGATACTACGGCGCCTGTTATCGATACAACCGCTGTTGAAAATATAGCTATTCAATGTGGTGTAACTCCAGATGGAACTTTAGAAGATTGGTTATCAAGCAATGCTGGTGCATCTGCTACAGATAATTGCTCTACAGTTATATGGACTAACGATTACGGTCAGATGTCAGATGTAGATTGTGATAACAATGCTATTATAGTGACATTTACAGCAGCGGATGCGTGTGGAAACTCAGACTTCTTCACTGCTACCTATTCTATTATGGATACTGTAGATCCTATATTGTCACTTCCTGTAGATGTAACTTTAGAATGTACCGACGATACTTCTACAGCAAACACTGGTGTTGCTACGGCTACAGATGATTGTGCTACGCCTACTGTTTCTTTTACAGATGTAACTACAACTGGAACTTGTGATAGTAATTATATTATTACTAGAACTTGGACAGCAATTGATGCTTGTGGAAACACAACAACTCAAGAACAGACAATTAATATTGAAGACAC
>NZ_VSKM01000041.1 GCF_008086175.1 Bizionia saleffrena | reverse complement strand
GACGACTACGCGAGTTTCAACGACTTGAAATCGAGGTCTAAAAGCCTCATAGAACTGTACGAAATCTGTGTAGAAAAAGAGAGGGGGTTTTCAATGTTGACGAGATCATAGTCTCCGCGTGTATAATAACCTTATTCCTCCCTTTTGTTCCTTCTTATTTATATGTCTTAATTTAGTGTTTTTATTGAAATGCTAACTTAAGCCGTGTATAATTCATTGCTAGTGCTAGCTTGCTTGGAAATTCCTGCGGAATTTCCTCTGGTAAGTTTTCTTTTGTTAATTTAGTTGCTTAAACACGCAACGAAATCATACACAAACACGTTGTGTGCCATTTAAGAAAAACTAAACGCTGAATTGAAAAACATCAAATTTTTAATAGCCAAATATTACTTTTTCGGACTGATTTTTCTTTTCGTGTTTTATGCTATTATTGGGGAAATCCCGAGTTGGTACACAATCGAAAGAGATTGGATTGAATGGATTACGACCATAATATCGATACCAATAATCGGAATATTGGCTCATAAATATTTAACCAAATATATCGGAAAAGAAAAACAAAAATATTTCGGAATTTCATTTTTAGCTCTTTTTGCCTCGTGGATTTTAACACTGTACTTTAAAGCATTAGTAATCGGAATAATAAACTCATTTGAATTTGACCGAATACGAATTTTGGAATCGCTTGGTGGATATTCAATTTATCAACTTTGGATTTACGGAATATTTGGAATAATTCACGGAATAATAGGTGGATATTTCTTATCAAAAGAATTGAAAAATAACAAAGAAAAAACGGCGCACAACACCGTATAAAAATAATTGCGGTTTAGTGCTTAATCAAAGGTCGTTGCGTGTTTGTAACGTCTGATTTTCCTTCGGAAAATCCTCGCATACAAACCCGCAACTATCCTTATACATAAACGTTGCCCACAATTAAAATCACTCTTATGGAGAAAAACATTTTGCCATTTATTTTTCTGATTTGGAATATGATTAGTTTCGGTCAATCTGAAAATAATACTCTATACGGAATAAGTTCGTGTACGGAAATTGAACTCACTCATACCGATGATAAATGCGGAGAATGGGGCGGAAATACAGAAATAATACGTTTTTTCAAAAAAGATTGCAAGTCCGAATATTACATAGTATATTCTAAAAGATTAATGGACTGCTCAATTGACCCAATTACTCACTATAAAAGAAAGGACTTTGACGAACAGAAAATTATACTATCTACAAAAGAAGACAGAAAACTACTTGAACTTTGTATAAAAGAGTTAACTGAAATGAAATTATCGAATCCAATAATAATAACTCATAGCGGAATTTTAAATAAAGTAACGAGTAATGATAGTACTTTAACTATTAAAGATTACCCATCAAAGGAATGGTCAAACTTTAATCGACTGAAAAAAAGCATAATGGAAAAATAACTGTGGGCAATCGAGTAGACGGCTGACAATCGAATGATTGCCAGTGCGCCTCTCACACCACCGTACGTACGGGTCTCGTATACGGCGGTTCAACGTTCATCTCAACAATTGCTCTTTACACCAATTGAAGCTACCTACTATTTTAAGCATAGGCTA
>NZ_VSKM01000040.1 GCF_008086175.1 Bizionia saleffrena | reverse complement strand
GTCCTGCAGGACACAACGGATCCGACAATTATGCTGACTGTACAGCTTATAACAGTGATAGAATGTACTATGGTTGTGGTTTTCCTGGAGGTGGAGGCTCAACTGGTGGTAGCACAGGAAATACGTCCCCAAACACCGGGGATACAAGCGGAAGCCAAACCAATAACGGGGGTAGTGGTGGTTCATCAAGCAATGGTGGTGTTACAACACCAACAACACCTTGTAGAGGTGATGATTGTCCAGAGGAATTAGAGATAGAGGAAGAAGAGGATTGTTCATTAAACGCAACAGTTCCTGAGCAACTAAATTGCTTAATATTTGACAATCCTTATTTATTACTTGAAATAGACTGTAATCAGATACAGAGCTGGCAAACGTTAAGTCAACATACCGCTCCGCAGAGTGTACAAAATAAAATAAATGATCTTCCAAGTTCATTAACAAACGATTTTGAAATTCAAGCATTAAGTGATGCGAGCGGTACAATGGTCAATCTTGATTATTTTTCAGTTAATGTGACAAATTTACCTAATAATCCTAATTCAAATACTCAATTTACTGCAGATGAATTATTAGATCACATACGTATTAATTTCAATAACTTTGTTGAAGGATCTACATTTGATCCATATTGTGAAATATCCTCAATGTGCCAAACAGAAACAGATCTTTGGAATTCTAATAACCCATTGGGTAGCATTATATATATAGATATCCCGTTTGATGATGGCGTTGTTGTCTGTACGGAATACTCAAACAATTATTGGTACTTTATGACTATAAATTCGCCTTATGCCGGTAATCATCCTGTTAGTGGTACAAGACAGTTTGGTTATGAACAGAATTTAGAGGGGTCTTATAATTTTTTTGTAAGAGGTGTTGATAGGTTTGACTCTAACATTGTCGAAAATGTTTCGTATGGATTAGATGGTTTTGATAATGCCTTTCAAGGCGCAGACGATTTATGGTCAAGTTTTCAAGAAAGATTAAATAATTTTATAAATAACCCAATTAATGGAGGCTCCGCAACTATTTCAACACCTACAAAAAATAGACCAGATTGGAATAAGGTGCAAGAAGTTTTAAATGGTGAAAGGCCAATTAGTGATTTAGGGTGTGAATAAAATCAACAATGAAATTATGCTTAAAAAAATAAATTTAAATAAAGTGTTTATAATAATACTTCTTGCTAGCGGCACTATCTATTCATTACCTTCAAAAGTATTAATTGGTGTTTATTCACCAAGTTTACTAGGGTGGTTTTTAGTTGCCTTTTTAGTTCCGTTAATGTTTATATTACTTATTTGGTTATCAATTATAGATTTGAGAAAAAATAGAATTAAGTTACTACTTGAAAGATTGTTAATTTTAATTATAGTTTTAGGATTAAGTTTAGGTTTTAAATATTTAATCAAATTTTTTTAAAAAAATATATTGACAACATCGATAACGAAAATTTATAATTTGATTCCAATTACGGTTTTTACCGTAACGAAAAGTGCAAATAAGTTGTAGTTTTCGATGAATGGTACTAAAAGGTATTGTGAGATTGTTATTATTATACACTTGCTTTTAATAATAAAAATTAATAATTTTTAAAACCAACCAAACGATTGAAAAAAAGAAAATGTAAACAGTATTTAAAACTAGTAATGTTGCTCTTCGGGGTTACATTTGTGTTATCTAGTTGCCAAAAAGAGGATGATTTTACACGGAGTTCACAAGCAGAAAATAGTCTAAGCCCAAAGTTTAAAATATCTAAGATTAATAA
>NZ_VSKM01000003.1 GCF_008086175.1 Bizionia saleffrena | reverse complement strand
AAGCCTTTGGATTGCGCTAATTCTGATTGGTACTCCTTGGGCAGCACGTTCTTTTCTTCTAGGTAAAAATGAACCTTACCTTCTGATGATTTATGGTCTACAATTTCAAAATAATCCATAACGCCTTACGGTAACAAATACTGTGCTAATTTTATATCCAAGATCTAATCTGTTTTTGTCAAAGATAAAGTTTCTCCCCAAGTTTTACGTTTGATCCGGAATTCTGGGGTCATTCCTAAATGTTGTGTTTAAACAAAAATAGTAGTCAATCTAAAAAGGAAAAATTCTATATTTTTGACACCTCTAAATTGTGTTCTGAAGGCTTTAATTTTTGCGTTAAAAGATGGATCATTCTTAAATGTAGTGTTTAAGCAAAATATAAGTTTATTTATTCTGTTATTAAGTTAAATGCTCCGTTTGTTAAAAACTCCGTATTTGGTTTAAAATCGGAAGCATTAAGTATTTGGGTGAACCCGTTATTTGTTGCCCCTATTTTGACCAACACTCTTTTATAATTTGTGTTTCCTTTTTTTACAAGAACAAAAAAGTCGTTATCAATATTGGCTACTGCTTCAGAAGGTAAAGCAGCATATTCTGCTGATGTGGTCAGAATTTCGGCTTCAATATACATTCCAGGGGCAAATAGCTTTACTTCTTCTTTATTGACTAAATCGCCATGCACGTCTACCGTTCTATTTTTAGCATTTATAGACTTGTTAACTAGATGCACAATACCCTTATATGTACTGACTAGATCGTTTTGCAATCTCACATTAATTTGCTGACCTTTTTTAACCAAAGGCAGGTCTTTTTCAAAAATCTTCAAATTTATGTGAAGGTCGTCTGTATTGGTAACCGTTACCGCAATATCCGATGGGTTTAGATACATTCCTTTACTTGCGTTTACAGTTGTTGCATAGCCCGATAATGGCGATCTTACGGTAATTAACGACCTAATATTATCGCCTGTAAGGGTGTTAGCATTAATATTCATAAGGCTCAACATCTTTTTAAGAGATTGGTATTGTGCCAAAGTGACCGTGTATTCTGATTCCGCTTTTAAAAAATTCTTTTTTGAAGTCACATTATCGGCCAATAACTCTTTTTGGCGCTCATAATCAGATTTCAAATAGCTTAAACGTCCTTTAGCTTCCAAGAAGTCTTGCTGTGCCTGGACATATTCTGGATTTTCAATGGTAAACAGTACTTGGCCTTTTTTAACGATTTGTCCGGGAAGTAGTTTAATATCATTAACGTAGCCTGCAAAATGTGCGCTAACGTCTGCTTGATTCTGTGGAGGCACGGCAAACACACCGTTGGCCCTAACGACGGTATTAAAGGTTTGCATCGCTATTTTACCCAGTTCCATTTCGCCAGATTTAAATTGAGTTTCGGTAATGGTAATGACTTCTTTATTTTTATTCTCTATCGCTATATCGGCCGTGCCTTTTTCTTGTTTTTCTTCTGAATTGCAGGAAGTCAGCGTTAGTGTTAGCAGCAAAAGGAGACCTATTGAACTTATAAGATAGGTGAAAATGTGGATTATGTTTTTCATTGTTAATTGGTTAAATAGTTTAATTCTAGAACGGTCGCGTTATAGTCATTAAGATTCTGTAAATAAGTAATTTGAATGTTTTTAGCGCTTTCTAAAAGCTGTACATACTGCAAAAAATCTATCTCGCCGTTTTGAAAAGATTTCGATGCACTTTTAGTTAATTCTATAGCAAGTTTGCCTCCTGTTATGTCGTAATAATCTACCGCTTCTTGAAATTTATTTAAATCGGATAACAGGCCCTGATATTTCGATTCTAGCTGTATTTTGTAATTTTCAGATTCATCCGCCATTATCATAGTCTCTATTTTCGCTGCGTTTATTTTCGCCTTATTCGCCCCGAACCATAGCGGAATCGACACACCCGCTTGAAACCCATTATATCGCTTTGCATTCTCACCATTATTGGTACCCTGAAAGACTGAGATATGTAAATCGGGAAGCAATCGTTGCCTTTCCAAAGAGAGAGAATACTTACTTAGTTTTTCAGCGGAATCGTAATAAAGTATTCCAGGATGGTTTTTTAAATTTGTTTGTTGTAATTCTAGTTTAGGTAATTTTTTCTGTTCTACGGTAACCAATGAATCTGTTTGCAGCCATTGATGGAGCAGCGTAAATGCTTTAGTTACACCTTCTTTTTTTTGTGCTAAGGAAACGGATATTTCTTTTTGTTTTGCCTCTGCCGTAAGTTTTTCTAATAAATTAGTTTCGCCCACATCATATCGTTTATTGGCGGCTCTAGAAAACTGGCCGTAAAGACTGTCTAAAAAAGTGTATTGCTCGACAACGCTGTTATAGTAAACCACATTGTAATAGGCTTTATATACTTCTTTGGTCAAGGCCCTTTTATTTAAATGGTGCTGTTGCATGGATAAATCAACTCTTTGTCTTTCTACTTTACGTTGCGCACTATAAATTGTTGGAAATTGTAAGGACTGGCTAATCCCGATAACGTTTAATGGAAGCCCGTTTTCCGCAATATTATTGTCGTCAGTACTATAATATACTTGGGTTTTATCTATGTTTAAAGCACTTCCTACTAAATGTTCTGATTGCTCTATTCTTTTAGCCGAAGCCTTAAAGGCATTATTGTTCTCAATAGCAATCTGCACGGCTTGTTCCGCATTTATTGGGTTTTCTTGGGCACTTCCTAAAATTGGTAATAACAGTATCGTAATAATACTTAATGCCATTAGGTTTACTTTGGTCTTCACTTTAGGATGGTCTCCTTTTCTATCGAACATAGCATATAAAATAGGCAATACTAATAGAGTAAGTACCGTAGCGCTAATTAATCCGCCCACAACAACGGTGGCTAAAGGTCTTTGTACTTCTGCGCCAGCAGAATTTGAAATAGCCATTGGTAAAAATCCTAAAGCGGCCGCCGATGCGGTTAACAGCACAGGTCGTAATCTGTTTTTTGTACCCATTATAATTCGCTCATTAATGTTGCTTATACCTTTGGATTTGAGTTCTTTAAATTCTTCAATAAGAACAATACCGTTTAATACGGCAATTCCAAAAAGAGCAATAAAGCCAACACCCGCCGAAATACTAAAAGGTAAATCGCGCATATAGAGTAAAAGCACACCACCGATTGCAGATAGAGGAATGGCACTATAAATCATTAAGGCTTCCTTTATGGAATCGAAAGCAAAGTAAAGTAGTATAAAAATAAGAATTAATGCAATAGGAACTGCTATTTTTAATCTTGCCGTTGCTGTACGCAGATTTTCAAATTGGCCGCCATAGCTTATAGAATATCCACTTGGTAGCTTAACATCCCTTTCAATAATGGTTTGCACATCTTTTACTACCGATTCCAAATCTCGGTTACGAACGTTTACACCAACCACTATTCGTCGTTTTGTATCGTCGCGCGAAATTTTTGCGGGGCCTTTCGTATAACTTATTTTAGCGAATTCGCTTAGTGGCAACTTAGATCCATTAGGAAGAGACACCGATGCTGTTTCTAAATTTTCAATATCCCTTCTATGGGCTGCATCGTAACGAATAACTAAATCAAATTGTTTTTCTCCTTCGAAAACTGTTCCGGCCGTCATTCCTGCAAAACCCATAGTGACGACCTTGTTTAAGTCTGAAATGTTTAACCCGTATTTGGCAATTTTTCTTCGGTCATATTTTACAGACATTTGGGGCAACCCAGCTGTTTTTTCAACTGAAATATCGGCAGCACCTTCTACGTTTTGGATTGCTGTTTCTATTTCTAAGGCTTTAGTGTAGAGTATGTCTAAATTTTCGCCAAAAACTTTAATAGCTAAATCGGCACGTACACCCGTAATTAACTCGTTGAAGCGCATTTCGATAGGCTGCGTAAATTCGAAATCTACGCCTGCAATTTCCGATAAGGCTTCTTTAAATTTATCGGCTAATTCGTCTTTCGTTTCGGCAGATTCCCATTCGCTTTTTGGCTTCAATTTGATGATAACATCACTTTCTTCCATAGACATTGGATCGGTAGGTACTTCAGCAGCACCAATCCTACTAACCACTTGTTCAACCTCTGGAAATTTTTTCAATATTTTCTCCATACGAGTTGTGGCTTCAATAGTTTTGCTCAACGATGTTCCGGTCTTTAAAACGGGTTGAATAACAAAGTCTCCCTCGTCTAAAGTTGGTACGAATTCGCCTCCCATTCGCGTAAATAGAAATCCGGTAAACACCAAAAGGGCTATTGCCATACCCAAAACCAATCTCTTTTTACGTAATGCCCATGAAATGGTAGGCTCGTATTTTCGTTCTAGAAAACCCATTAATCTGGCAGAAATGGTTCTTTTCTCGGTATTGGTTGGTTTAATAAATAGAGAGGCCATTACGGGTATGTAAGTAAAACAGAGTACCATAGCACCAATAAGGGCAAAACAGAAAACTAAAGCCATTGGGCGGAACATTTTACCTTCTACGTTTACCAAAGAAAGAATAGGGATAAAAACGATAATAATGATTAATTGTCCGAATACGGCAGAGTTCATCATTTTAGTCGCCCCTTGATAGGTGATTTTATCAATTAAATCTTGTCTTTCATTTTTTGGAAGTGCCAATAAAGCACTTCGTTGACTTGTGATTTTGAAGGCTATAAATTCCACAATAATCACCGCTCCGTCGATAATTATACCAAAATCGATAGCTCCAAGACTCATCAAATTAGCGTCTACACCAAAGATGTACATTAGGGAAAGAGCAAATAGCAAACATAAGGGAATAACGGAGGCCACTACCAATCCAGACCGTAGATTACCCAAAAGTAGTACTACTACAAAGATGACAATTAAACAGCCTAAAATTAGGTTTTCGACTATGGTAAAAGTGGTTTTGGCGATAAGCTCACTTCGCTCTAAAAAAGGATTGATAGAAACTCCGGGAGGCAATGAGGATTGTATTTCGGCGACGCGTTGCTTTACAGCTTCAATAACCGCATTAGAGTTGGCATCTTTAAGCATCATAACCTGCCCCAATACTTTTTCTCCTTCGCCATTTCCTGTTATCGCACCAAACCGGTTGGCGTGTCCAAAGCCTACTGAAGCAATATCTCTAACATAGACTGGAACGTTTCCTTTAGTGGTTACTACAATATCTTCAATGTCTTGAATAGAACTGATAAGACCTTCACCCCTTATAAAATAGCTTTCATTTGCTTTTTCTATATAGCCACCTCCAGCAACGCTATTATTTTTTTCCAAAGCGCTAAATACTTCAAATATGGAAACGTCCATAGCGCGAAGTTGTTCTGGATTAATTGCAACTTCATAGGTTTTTAAGTGGCCTCCCCAAGTATTAACTTCTACCACTCCCGGAATACCAGAAAGTTGGCGTTTTACCACCCAATCTTGAATGGTACGCACATCAGATAGCGAATATTGTGTTTTGTGTTCTGCATCAACATCGATTATATATTGATAAATTTCACCCAAACCGGTGGAGACAGGGCCCATAAAGGGCTTACCAAAACCTGCTGGGATTTTTTCCTCTGCACTTTTAATTTTCTCGGCGATAAGTTGGCGCGGTAGGTAGGTACCCATATCATCATCGAAAACTACGGTAACTACGGAGAGTCCGAACTTTGATATCGAACGAATTTCTTTAACGCCCGGTAAATTCGCCATCTCTAATTCTACTGGATATGTTAAAAATTTCTCAACATCTTCAGTGGCTAAATTTCTAGAAGTAGTAATGACCTGTACCTGGTTATTTGTGACATCTGGAACTGCACCAATAGGGATATTTAAGAGAGAATATAAGCCAAATCCAATGATACCTGCGGTAAATAAAAGTACAATAAGTTTGTGATGGATACTATACTGGATAATACGTTCTAACATTTTTCTGTTGGTTTATGGAATAGAATATAACAAAAATATTTAAAGTATCTAAGAGGCTTCTAAACGGTTTCTTAAGATTCGCTTAAAATAGATTGTTCTTTGAGTAGCCGAAATAAAATTTAAATTTCTATAAAATTATGTCGAAAAAGTAAGGTGTCCATTTAAAAAAAATGTAAAATCTTATTTTGCAATTCGGTATTCTAAACCTTTTGAGCAATTACTAAAGATAGTTTTAAGATAGGTATTAATAGCGTAAAGCCACTTTAAGTTAAAAAACATAATATCTTTAAACAAGTCTGTTGGTCCTTAAAATGAGCCCTGAGTTATTTTAATATAAATTTCATTCCAAAAGAGATAATATTGGCTTTTAAACCCGTATTTCGTTTATAATTGGCATATTTTAAGTCTATATTTTTTAATCCAAATCTTGAAATATGCAATTTTGTAAAAATATCGGTATAGCTTATTCCAAAGCCATATTGAATAGCGCTGAATTTCGATAAATCATAATCTGAAGTATAATACGTACTCGTCGATACATTCTGCTCAAAGGGTGCAAAATAATCTGCTTGTGTCTGATTGTAATACCGTAAAGAAGGGTAAAGTGTAAATTTATCATATAATTTAATGGGTACTTCCAAATTTGCAGTATGAGCAGTTATGCCCCAATCATCAAAATAATAGCGGTAATAAGTTCGTAAGGCAATGTTTTCATTGATAAAATAGTTAAAACGTACTCCCATAGGAATTTTAAATCTGCTATCGGGAAGTCTTTCAATATCATCTGCTAATTGAAACACGTCCTTATTATTTGGTGAGGAGTAATTGGGTATGCTTGCAGAGTTACCAATATAGTAATTAGGTACATCGCCAAAATAGACGCGCTGTAAAGGATTGGCTAACCAACCTTGTTGTTTAACCATGTCTATAAATAGGGATAGTTGCGCATTTTTGCTTACTATTTGTGAAAAACTGAAGGATGCAGAATAGGAGTTTCGAGATTTATCTTTAATCAAACCAAAGCCGTCTATGGGGTGCCAGTTGCTACTAGCAATTCCATTTTGGTCTAAAATAGTAACGCCCTTAAAAAAGCCATCGTTCAAATTACCGTTGGTATCAGTAAAGGCTTTTAATTCGGTAGGATAAATAGGTCGCCAAGCATCTAAATACACTTTTGCACTTACGCCCACCGATGTGTTTTTTTCATTAAACAGTTGGGTTACACCACCACCAAAGCCTATGGATGAATAATCGTATTCGGTGGCAAAAGATGCATCCACGTTCCAAATGGTGTTTCTGTTATCAGAGCTATGCGAATAATCTATACTTACACTTCCCCAAGTATCTTGGCTTGAAGCACCTGAAGATGCAACCCAAGGGCTTCCAATGACATCTTTGGGTACGATTGCCATTTTATCATCATCATCATCATCATCATCATCATCATTAGCTGAAGCACCAGTAACATCAAACGGATTTCCATTACTGGAGGATGCAGAAGTATACGTAGAAATTCCGGCATCTATGGTTAAAACATCGTCGGCATTCAAAGGAATACTCACAACAATAGTGGGGGTGAAGTCGGTTAAATGTTCCTTACCGATACCGCCCGTTACAGAAGCATTATTACCATCTTGAACATAATAACTGGTTAAAAAATCTATTTCGGTGGTTTCTAAGACCCGTTTTTTATAGACTTTTGTCGAATCTTGTTGCGCCGTTATTTTTCCGAAGATTAAGAGAACAGTAATGAGGATTATTTTTTTCAATTTCATTTTTATTATTTAATTACACCCACATCCACCACCAGATTTTCCGCCATTGGCGCCAGACGCACCTTCTCTATAAACGTGAAAGTTGGTTTCAAACCTGTCTATTTTTCTTTGTGATAAAATCATATCTGGATCATTGATATTTATTTTTTCGTATTCTTTAACTACAACACAAGACGTTAAAGTGGTTACAATACCGATTAACATTATTGTTTTTTTAATCATTTTTAACGGGGTTTAATTCTATGTTTTTCGAGGTGATAATTTGGCTGTTATTATCAACGATGATACATTCTACACCATTTAATTGGTTAATAAAATCCAATCCGGTATCGACACCCATTACAAAAATGGAAGTTGCTAAAGCATCCGCAAGTTCTGCGGTTTTAGCGAAAAGTGTTACACTTAAAATTCCTGTCGCTGGAAATCCGGTTCGAGGATCAATAATATGTGTGTATAATGTATTATTTAGTCTTACATATTTTTCGTAGTTACCAGAAGTTACTACCGCGCTATTTAAAACAGGCAGCCAAGAAAAAACTTTTTCTTTATTTAAGGGGTTTATAATGGCGACCATCCAATCTTTTCCATTAGGTTGTTTTCCCCACGTATTTAAGTCGCCGGAAGCATTAATAATACCCGATTTCACTCCTATACTTTGTAATAATATTTTAGCTTTATCTGCTGCATAGCCTTTACCAATAGCTCCGAAACCAATTTTCATACCTTCGAGTTTTAAAAATACTGAATGTGTAACGTCATCTAGGATTATATTTTGATAGCCTACTTTTTCTACAGACTTTTTTATGTCCTCTTCAGAAGGCAATTCTTTCATGCGACCATCAAAAAACCAAATTTTATCCATAGAAGCATAACTAATGTCAAAGGCGCCATTAGTTAGTAATGAGATTTTTAATGCTCTTTTTATAAGTTCAAATAATTCACCGTCAACAACCACAGGTTTTATTCCTGCATTTCTATTAATTTTGGATGTTTGGGAGTTTTTATCCCAAGAAGAAATTAGTTTTTCAATTCTAGAAATTTCGTTTACTGCTATATCGATATATTCATAACATTGTATTGAATCTTTAGCTACAACAGTGAGGTCAAAACGACTTCCCATAAGCGTAACCGGTTTAACAACGACTTCTTGACCAATAGCTAGGGACGTTATTACAAGGACGATTATAAAGAGACTATTTTTCAAAAGTTTGCAGTTTTTTAAAATACAATTCTGGAGTTGTTTTTTCGTAACCTAAATCTCCTAGAATTGTACCTTTCGAGTTGAGAACAACCACGTATGGAAAGTATCCCTTTTGGTTATATTTTTCAGCTAAATTATTGTTTTGAATTTGTTGATCTTTGGCTAATGCATTTTTACTTTTACGAGGAAAGTCCGCTTTAAGCATTACAAAATAATCTTTTGAAAGTTCTTGGAATTTACTAGTGCTCCATATCTCTTTATCTAATTTAATACAAGGAGCACACCAATCGGAACCCGAAAACACCAAAATTATGTTTTGATTGTTTTTTTCTGCTTTAGCCGAAGCACTTTCCCAATTAGTTTCCCAATTCTGGGCACAGACAATGGACGACAGCATCAAAGTGTAGATAATGATTATGTTTTTCATAGTAGTTTAATTTATAGCTATTAACTCTGTAAAAGTAATTTTAACCTTTAAGAGTTGTCTAAAGAAATTCTTAAGATTCGCTTAAAACGCAATTGAAAAAGTGGTTCCAACGTTGCGTTCACTTTCTACATAAATTTCTGCCTGTATAGCATCGGCAGCCTTTTTGGCTATAGAAAGTCCTAAGCCGTTACCAGAAATACTTTTATGGGTTAGTGCATCAGATCTAAAAAAACGATGAAACAAATTATTTAAATCCTCTTTTTTGATACCTATGCCTTCATCTTGAATTTTACAAACAACTTTTGAGTTTAGCAGTTGGATGTCTATCTTTATTATAGTCGCGTTATTTGAATATTTTATAGCATTGCCAATGATGTTCTCCAAAATTAAATTAGAATAATATTGGGGCACAACAGCTTCTAAAGTAACGCCATTATTAAAGTGTATTGCAAGTTTTTTTTCTGCTATACGTTTTTTATGCCTTGAAAGAATATCGTCTATTATGGTAGATAAAGGTACTAGTGATTGGTCTGTTGTTTTTGCATTGGTATCTAACCTAGCCAGCACTAAAAGTTGTTCTATAGTCGCAGTAATTCTATCTATTTCGGTAAGGCTAAATTTAATTTTATCCTCATATTCTGAGAGGGCTCTTGGTTTTCTAATTAACACCTCTAAAGTGCCTTTTAAGGTAGCCAAAGGTGTGCGTAATTCATGAGACGCATCAGAGGTAAATTGTCGTTCTCGCTCAATGGCGTTTTCAATACGTTGTAACAATTGGTTAATACCCGAAGATAATTCGTAGAGTTCGTCTTTGTTTTGGGGTAAAACCACCCTTTCATTCAAATTATTTTTTGTAATTCTTTTTGTTGTTTCGGTTATAATTTTTACTGGTATAATACCCCGACCTGCTAGGTATCTAGAAATAAAATAGAATCCCATTAAAAGAAATAAGTACGAAATAACCAAAACGTTTCTTAAGTTAAGCAATACCATTTTTGAGGATTCTAATGACATTGCAGCCATTATAAATCCCTTAACTTTTCCGCTTTCTTTAATGGGTAGCTGTACTTGCCTAATAGCTCTACTATTTAGTGTTTCATTGAAATGGCCACCATAACTTTGTTGTGGGTTAAATATGAGAACATCTTTTTTAAGATTTGGAGATTTGTCCATAAACAATCCATCTTTATTGAGTATTTGAATAAAAACAGGGTTAACCTGCACTTCGCGATGTTCTCTTTCTTCCCACTCTTTTTTATTTTTTATTTGTACGCTATCTCCAACAATTTTAATTTCTCCGGTGTGTTTTTTAGCTTCATAAGATAGGTCGGTATCTAAGTTTTGATATACTGTTCCCTGAACGACAAAATAAACAACTATAAATGCCAGAGCCATAATTATGGCAGTGGCTAACATATAATGTAATGCAATTCTATTTCTAAAAGTTAAACTCATATTTCTTTGGCGATATAGCCTATTCCGCGAACGGTTTGTATATAGTTTTCATTTTCTCCTAATTTTAATTTTTTACGAAGCGCATTAATATATACATCAATAACCCCTGTGTTATATTCAAAGTGAATGTCCCAAACGCTTTCTATGATTCGGGTTCTTCGGCAAACGATACCCTTGTTACGTATTAGGTATTCTAACAGTGCAAATTCTTTTTGCGTGAGGCTAATTTCTTCTTCCGATTTAAAAACTTGATGTGTTGCGGTATTTAGTATTATGTCTCCAAGCTTAAAAACGGAATGTTCTCCAGATTTTGGTCGTAATTGCACTTTAATGCGTTCTAACAGTTCTTCAAAATTAAAAGGTTTTTTAATATAATCGTTTGCGCCAGATTGAAGTCCGAATACGGTTTCATCAACGGTGTCTTTTGCGGTTAAAAAAATGATAGGGGTGTCTTTAAACTCTTTTCTAAACTGACGACATATTTCGATACCGCTCATACCGGGTAACATCCAATCCAAAAGCAATAAATCGTAATCGCCAGAAAGTGCTAATTGAAGTCCTTTTTTACCATCTTCGGCAATATCCACCGCATAAGACTCTTCCTCCAGACCTTGTTTAAGGAAGTTAAATATACCGGGTTCATCTTCTACTATTAAGATCCTCATTGTGCAAATATTACAATTTTTAATTAAGTTAAGATTTGTGTTTTCTTAAGATTGGCTTAAAATTAGTACAACCTTGCCTCAGTGTGTTTTCGCCATAAAGTGATTCATTCTTTATGTTTCATTTTTCAATTATACCCTGAGAAATCAGTCTTTCGTTCTAAGAAAGTGTAATTCTTTAAAATAATGATTAACTATAAATTTTGTCAAAGTAAAAACGTCTACCATATAGCCAATAAAAAGGCGTTTTATGCCGTTAACAAGTAAAACAATTGGGATGATTCTAAGTTTAATAAGATAAGTTAAAACTATTATATTAGTTCAGTATTCTATAAGTTTAAATGTCTATACTTATTTCCATCCACTCACTATTCTAGAAATGACTTCTTTTGGATTTGTTAATTCTGCGGTCCATACAACAACGTCTTAGAGTACAATAAATGCAATTAAATTACAGCAGAAATGAAACCGCTATTGTGTAATGAATCATTCGATATATTTACAATACTTTTTTTCCATACTAGTCACTTTTAGCGTGTTTGTTTTATACGAGCCTATTGAGTTCGCTAATAAAGCACCTTCTTTAACACTCTAAATGGTGGTCTTCTAGTTTAAACTAACGCCAAATGCATAGCCGGCCAATGCTGTTAATCCCATTGCCACAGTTCCCCAGAAAGTGATTCTAATAACTGCTTTTAAAATATTAGAGCCTCCTGTTTTAGCAGCTAAGCTCCCTAAAATAATTAAGAATAAAAGGGCAGAACTGTAGAGGTAATATTCCATAGTATCCAATGGTAAAAACAGGGTTACCAATAGTGGTAGCAGCCCTCCAACGGTAAAGGCTGCCCCAGAAGCAAACGCGGCTTGAATTGGCTTGGCTTGACTCATTTCGTTAATTCCTAACTCATCTCTAATGTGCGCCGCTAAAGCATCTTTTTCTGTTAATTCTTTAGCAACTGTTAATGCTGTTTCTTTTTTTAGGCCTCTCTTTTCATAGATTTCCGCCAACCGTAGTAATTCAATTTCGGGCATTTCTTCTAGTTCCTTCTTTTCTCTCTCGATGTCTGCTTGTTCTATATCTGTTTGAGAACTCACAGAAACATATTCTCCTGCTGCCATTGATAAAGCTCCCGCAACCAATCCTGCTACCGTAGCCAATATTACAGGCGCTCTAAAATCGCTTGCGGCGGCAACACCAATAGCCAAACTAGCTGTTGATAGAATGCCGTCATTTGCTCCAAGTACCGCCGCTCTTAACCAATTACTTCTGTGTATATAGTGATTGTCTAAATAATTATTTTCAAATTCTGACATTTTTTAATTCCTTGTTTCTTATCGCTAATATACGATAGATGTTAGTGTTAAAATGTGACTAATGTCACATATAGTAGCTCGGACTATTAATTTTCTGTGGTCAAGGCCAAATTCTTAACAAAAAACTTACAGCATCAATTCTCTTATAGTATCGCATATGTTAAAACCCTAAATTATCGAATACTAGTTAAAAAATTGGCTTTAGCTATACAACTTACTTAAAAGTCTTTAAAGGCTTAAGAAAATTTTGATAATGCTAATTTTTAACTAAATTTATCTGTTGAAAAAAGATGGATGTGGAGCAAAATATTATAATAAGGTTCTTGACAGGTTATCACTAAAAGCTTTAACTTTAGCCTTGAAAAATTCTGCCTATACACGTGCGCTGAATCAATCCTTAATATGTAGATAAACCACCTTTTATTGTTAATATATAAACAAAATTTGTTGTACTAGACCGCTTTATAGGCTCTTGTTAAGTCTGTAATTAAGTATTTAACATAATACAACGAAAATGGAAATTTCACGAGTCTAAGTTTTATGAAACAATAACGTGATCTAAAAAAGAAGGTGTTTTAGATAAAAAAAAGTAAATTAATATTTAAATAGATACTATTATGGCAAAAAGTAAAGACTCAAGGAAAAACGTAAAAAAAGAATCTGCTAAAACTCCAAAAGAAAAAAAGGCAGAAAAAAAAGAAAAAAAATCTAAGAGAGATTAAAGCATTCGCAACTAAAATCGTGCGCTCTAATTGCAGCAGCATAAAAAATTGGAACCGGTAGCGTATTAACATACCATTAAAAAGCGACACATTACAACACAAAAAAGAGGTGTAAATATGGCGAGAATTAATTGTATCCGTAGTTGTATTCTTGGTCTAAAAGAAAGAAATTAAAAAAGGAGGAGGGCTATGAAATCTAAAGCCTTCCTCCATTTAATTATCCCTTATATTTTTTGAATAATACAGCGGCACAATGGCCTCCAAACCCAAAAGTATTACTTAGTGCGTAATCAACAGTTTTAGATGTTTTTTTACCGAGTGTTATATCCAAATCTGAAGAAATTGCTTTATCAATTACTGTCGTGTTAATTGTTGGTGGAATCCAATTTGTGTGTACCGATAGACAGGTCGCTATCGCTTCAATCGCTCCAGTACCACCCAAAAGATGTCCGGTCATAGATTTTGTACCACTAATACTAATGTTTTTTAAATTGTCATTAAATAGTCTTTTAATGGCTTTGGATTCTGACACATCTCCAGGGCCCGTAGAGGTCGCATGTGCATTAATATAATTAACTTGGTTTGGCATAATGATACCTTCCCTTAAGGCTTCTTTCATGGCGAGATAAGCCCCTTTTCCTTCAGGGTGAGTATTAGTAATATGGTAGGCATCGGCCGTTTCACCACCACCACTAATTTCGGCATATATTTTAGCATTCCGTTTTAGTGCGCTTTCCAAGCTCTCCACTACTAAGGCACCAGCACCTTCACCAAGCACAAAACCGTCTCGGGAATTATCAAAGGGTTTGGATGCCGTTTTATAATTCTCATTGTTAGTCGATAGGGCTTTCATAGCGTTGAATCCACCCACTGATGACTGATTAATTGGCGCTTCAGAACCACCAGAAATAATGATATCTGCTTTTCCCCATTTAATATAATTAAACGCTTGAATTAAACCTGTTGTAGAAGAGGAGCAGGCAGTAACAGGGCAGGTGTTTACCCCTCGTAAGCCGTGTTTAATAGATAAATAACCGGCCACATTATTAGCAATTATCTTGGTAATAAAAAAGGGATTGAACCTTGGGTTATTTTGATTCTTACTAAATTCGATGATGTCCTTTTCCATAGTTTCAAAACCGCCTATACCGCTTGAAAATATAACCCCGATTCTGTCTGTATCTAAGGTGTCAAAATTTAAATTGGCGTCTTTAATCGCTTCATCGCCAGCGATAAGACCATATTGAGTAAATCTGTCCAGTTTCCGACTTTCCTTTCTGTCAAAATAATTTAAGGCATCATAATTTTTTATCTCGCAGGCAAAGTTTGTTTTAAATTGTGTAGTATCAAAGCGCGAAATTTTATCAGCTCCCGATACGCCGTCAAGCAAATTATTCCAATAGTCTTTTGTGTTATTTCCTATAGGAGTTATAGCACCTAACCCTGTTATTACTACTCTTCTCATCTTCCTTCTATTTTAATAATTTATTTAAACTGTTGTCTCAACTTCTTCTTTATAATGGCCATCTATAAGTTTTAGTTGTATTTCACTAAAAACGGTAATTGTTCTATCCACATCTTCCAAGGTGTGATCTGCCGTTGGAATTAATCTTAAAATAATCATTCCTTTGGGTACCACAGGATACACAACCATAGAACAAAAAATATGATGATTTTCTCGCAAATCACGGACCAATGCTGTTGCTTCGTCGATGGTTCCATTTAAATAGACCGGAGTAACAGGTGAGTTTGTATCGCCTATATCGAACCCTGCATTAATTAATCCATTTTGTAAGGCGTCTGTGATTTGCCATAATTTCTCTCTTAATTCTGGTTGTGTTTGCATTAACTCAAGTCGCTTTAAAGCTCCAAAAACCATTGGCATAGGTAGTGATTTAGCGAATATTTGAGACCGCATATTGTATTTGAAAAACATAATAGCTTCTTTGGTACTTGCAATGAATGCGCCTATCCCAGCAAATGCTTTTGCAAAGGTGCCAAAGTAAAAATCAATGCCATCTTGAATTCCTTGCTCTTCTCCTGTACCGGCACCTGTTTTGCCCATACAGCCTATACCGTGCGCATCATCTACCAATAACGAAAAACTATAATTTTCTTTTAAAGCAACAATTTCTTTAAGCTTGCCTTGGTCGCCTCGCATTCCAAACACTCCTTCGGTAATTAATAAGATTGCACCTTTTGTTTTTTTGGTTATTTTTTGGGCACGTTGTAATTGTTTTTCGCAATCTTCGATATCGTTATGTTTAAAAACGAAACGCTGTCCCATATGTAATCGTGCCCCATCGAGAATACACGCGTGCGACTCCGCATCGTATACAATAATATCATTTCTGTCCACCAAGCAATCAATTATGGAGACCATACCTTGATAACCATAGTTTAATAGAAACGCATCTTCTTTACCAACATAATCGGCAATTTCGGATTCAAATTTTTCGTGAAGTTTGGTATTACCGCTCATCATTCGGGCGCCCATAGGATAGGCCAAGCCATAACGTCTTGTTCCTTCATTATCAGCTTCTCTAACTTCAGGATGGTTTGCCAATCCGAGGTAGTTATTTATACTCCAGACTAATTTTTCTTTTCCATTAAAAGTCATTTTATTGCTAATTTCTCCTTCAAGTCTTGGGTAAGCGTAATATCCATGAGCATAGTGTGCGTGCTCACCTAATGGGCCTAGGCGTGTTTGTAGTTTATCGAGTATATTCATAGATTATCTTTAAAAATTAATTATAATGGTGTTAACTTTTTTAAATTTCAAGTCGTTTGGTAATCAGTGTTTTTAGTTCTTTTATTGCAATAATTTCATCTTCGTTTTTAGAATTAGATATCTTATTTAGAAAACTTAAAAAATATAAAAGATAAATTTCATCGGTCAAAATAGTAGGTATAGTAACATTGGTAAAACCAATAATTTTGAGTTTTTCAACACCTCGTAATACGAGTGATTCTTTTTGTGTTTTAATAACTTCTAAATTTTTATTCATAGCCATTAAAATTTCTTTTCCCAAAAATTTAGTTTTCCATTATAGCCTGTAAATTCTAAATCAAAACCCAGTGGAATTTCTTCCCAAGTACTCCAATACGTAACTAAGCGAGTGCCTATTGGTGTTTTTTTTAATTGATTTTGTACATAGTCTGAATATTTGATATATAATTTTTTGCTCGTAGCGATTTTACTATCTATTAAATGAGAATTATCTATGTTTTCATAAAATGGATTATAAAAATAGAAGGCATCGTAATCAGAAAAGGAAATCTGAGTAATATTAGAGTGAATGAATGCTGTAGTATTAATCTTATTTTTTTCTGCTATTCTTCGGGATAACTTTACAAGCCCCTCTCGTTGCTCAACGCCATAAAAAAGACCTTTTGTTGAAGCAGCTCCTATTAAACAAAACTTTCCTGCCCCAGAACCAATATCTAGAACTTTGCAGTTTGGTTTATCGACTAAATATTCGGCAGCCAATTTGGCGACTTCAACAGAGGTCCAATGGCGGTCGGAGAGCTTTTTAACTCGCAAAGGATACAGTGTGTTAAAAAGAGGGTCATCGACGTCAATATGTAATTTTAGATTTTTAAAAATCATTGAGTTAATTGAGTATAATCCTGAAACGTCAATAAGGAAACAGTATCTGTTTTAGTCGTTAAAATTGCAAACCAATATTTGTAGGGTCCTGTATTTACATAGGATGTATGCTTATGAATGTCTCTGTTTTTCTCTGTAATTTTGCAATCAAATGGCGCAATTAAATTTAAAGTGTCATTGGTTCCATAAACGATGCCCCAAACGGATCCTTTTTTTAGTTGGCTTCCTTTATTAGTGCTTAGTTCAATCAAATCAATTTCACCAATTTCTTTTTGTCCAAAATCGGTTATTCCAACATAAAAATCATACAGACCTATTTGTTGCAACCATAAATGCTGTTTTGTGTAATAGATGTTTTTTGGAATCTGCATAATATGGTTTGTTTTTATTTGAATAGTTGTTTAAGAACCAATTAATAGTGCATAAGTAACCGTTTATTAAAAATCTAATAAATCTGTAGTGGTTTCTATTTTTAATTTAATTATCCAGCTTTCACTGTAAGGTGCTTATTTAACTAATTCCAGACTAGGTTTTAATTTTATCTCTCATTCTTGAACATCGGCGTATTTACAGTCTTAACGGTCGTCACGATATTGTTTGCAATTCCCTTTTTTACCGGTGATTTTAATGGTGACCTAAATAAGGTCTCTTAATTCGCTTTACGGAAAATTAAAATAGGACTGTTTTTTGTATATAAAATCTCTATAGTTAAAATATGTACAACCACAACCACAACCACAACCACAACGACTATTGGTACGTCTAAAAAAGTAGTCTAAAAAATCGAGCACCATTATTGTGCTTACCTACCTGTGGTTTTTTTTGTGATTAAAACCACAAATAGGGGAGCTCATTATAGCACTGATATTAATTGCTATTAAGCACTATGCTTTTTCAAGTTTTGGATTGGTTTTAGGGCCGCCAGAGCGGATTTCATCATTTGCAAAAGAGTGATAGATTTTAAAGTTTTCATTAAATTGTGCCGCAAGTTTGTCAGCAGTTTTATCATACTTTTGTGCGTTGTCCCATGTGTTTTTTGGATTTAATATATGGGAAGGAACACCTTCACATTCTGAAGGCATTTGCAAGCCAAAAACAGCGTGTTTTAAATAGTCTACTTTGTCTAATTTCCCATCGAGAGCAGCAGTAATCATCGCTCTAGTATAGCGTAATTTAATACGTTCTCCAACACCATAGGCACCACCAGACCATCCTGTATTTATAAGCCAAACATTTATAGTGTCTCCTTTTAATTTTTGTCCTAATAATTCGGCATATTTTGTAGGGTGTAGCGGTAAAAAAGGTTCCCCAAAGCAGGCAGAAAAAGTGGTTTGAGGCTCTGTAATTCCTGCTTCAGTTCCCGCCACTTTTGCCGTATACCCAGAAATGAAATGATACATAGCTTGTCCAACAGTTAATTTTGAAATAGGAGGCAATACCCCAAAGGCATCGCAGGTTAAAAAGAATATATTTTTTGGCGCACCACCTATTGATGGGGTTATGGCGTTATCTATGAAATGAGTAGGATAAGCAGCTCTAGTGTTTTCTGTGAGGTCTACATTGTCATAATCAACGATATCAGAACCTTCAAAGAAACGCACATTTTCCAATAGTGTGCCAAAACGTACTGCTGAAAATATTTGGGGTTCTTTTTCGTAGCTTAAATTAACACATTTTGCATAACAGCCTCCTTCAAAATTAAACACGTTTTCCGAATCCCAACCATGTTCGTCATCACCTATAAGTGCTCTTGACGGATCGGCAGACAACGTCGTTTTTCCTGTTCCAGATAATCCAAAAAAGACAGCTGTATTTCCGTCTTCACCAATGTTAGCGGAACAATGCATTGATAATACATTTTTGTCGTGGGGTAAAATGTAATTTAGAATGGTAAAAATTCCTTTTTTAATTTCGCCCGTGTAGGCGCTACCTCCAATAAGGATTACCTTTTTCTTGAAATTAATAATTGTAAAATTCTGTTGTCTGGTGTTATCTATTTCTGGGTCTGCCTTAAACTCAGGAGCGGCCAGTATAAGCCATTCGTGTTCAAAAGTTTCTAGTTCTTTTTCTGAAGGTCTTAAAAAAAGGTTATTTGCAAACAAACTTTGCCAAGGCGTTTCTGTAATAACACGAACATTTAATTGATACTCTTTTTTACTACCGGCCTGTACGTCTTTAATATAAATTTCTCTTTGAGATAGAAATGTGGTAACGCGCTTATATAACCTATCAAAATCCTCAGATGAAAACGGATGATTTACATCCCCCCACCAAACGGAGTTTTCAGTAATGTTATCTTTTACAATATATTTATCCTTTGGCGATCGTCCTGTAAATTCGCCAGTGTTGCAAGCTAAAGCACCTGTGCTTGTTAATACACCTTGCTTCTTTTGGAGTGTCTGTGCTACTAGTTTAGAAACTGGTAAATTCCAGAAATACTCCTTAGTAGGATAAATTCCTAGTGCATTTAATTGTTCAATTTTTTTCATAGAAATGATAGTTGAATTGTTGCTGCAAATCTACAATGCCAAAAGACAATAGCAATTGATTGGAATATTGATAAAACTTGATTTAAATCAAATTTTAGATTAAAAATTAAATAAAGTGTAGCTTTGTAATCGCAATTATGATAAAGAAATTCACATTCAATAGCCAAAATATATTAAACGAATTGCCGTCGTGTGATAGGGAATTTCTTGAAAATATTATGGTTGATAAAAAGTATCGTAAAAACCAACCTATATTTACGGAAAGCACCTTGCCTTCTGGTATATTTTATATGCAAAGTGGCAAAGTGAAAAAGTATAAAATGGATAATGATGGGAGAGAACAAATAATATATATCTATAATGCAGGAGAGTTTTTTGGTTATTCATCGGTTTTAAGTGAAAGCAGCTATGGAGACACAACAGTCGCGATAGAAAACTCTGTAATCTCATTTATAACCATAAAGGATTTTAATGAGATACTTAAAGCTTCTTCATCCTTTTCGCGGTTGCTTTTAAAAAGTTTAAGCCACGAATTTAGTGTTTTGGCAAATCTTATGGCAGTATTGTCTCAACGTACGGTAAGGGAGCGGGTAGCGCTGAATTTATTAATTTTACATAATAAGTATAAAGTTGATAATAAGCCAAATACTTATATTATGCTTTCTCGCTCTGATTTGGCAAATATGGCAGGTACAGTAGTTGAAACTTTGGCGCGGGTACTTCATGATTTTAAACACGATAAACTTATTTCTACAGATGGTCGCAAAATTGAATTACTTAAGATTGAACGTCTCATTCAAGTAGCGAATTTTTATTAATAAAAATGATTTAATTTCTGAACTCTTTAATAATATCCAGTGAAAAAGGGAGTATTTAATTCTATGTAAACCAAAATCCACCTATTCTAGGCTTATTCCTTTTTTGTGAGTCGTAGGGATACGTTGTGTAACGCTATTGCAGTAAATGGTATGAGCGGGCTAATAGGGTTATCGTATAATTGAAACTGAATTATTTTAGTCAGTTATACTGACAAAAGCCGTTTCCCATTGTGTATCGTATGCGTCAGTTACATCTCAGGTTAATTATAGAAGTAGAAATTAAGGAATGCGTAATCAATCTTTATCATAAAAGAGCACCGTGGCTTATTTTTACAAGCATATTAAAGGCACTATTTTTAATAGTTAAATAAAAATGTAGTACACGTTTTAGTGCGTCCCATTTTAAAGTATAACTTAGTTTAAAGGGATGATAAATGGTTTCTGATTAAAGTAGAGAGCATAAATAGGGGTGAAACTAGAACCCAATCTGTATCGATAAAGGAGGTTTTAACTGATTATTAGCGAATTCCATTCCATATTTTAACTTAATATTTTAAATAAAGTTAAGTTTTTCTTAATTTACAACGAAAAGTCGCATATTATACTGATGTTCAATATATAAATAATAGATTTGTACTCTATTTATTAAATTTTAAAAACATTTTATGAGTCAAGTAAAAGAAAAAGATACGGTAAAAATACATTACACAGGGAAATTAAATGACGGTCAAGTTTTCGACAGTTCTTTAGAACGCGAACCTTTAGAGTTTACTTTAGGGGAAGGTATGTTAATTCCTGGTTTTGAAAATGCTGTTATCGATATGAAAGTGAACGATAAAAAAACAGTAGAAATTCCAGTAAATGAAGCTTACGGAGATGTTCAAGAAGAATTATTTCACAAAGTTGAAAAAGCACAATTACCACAAGATATGGAACCACAAGTTGGTTTAGGATTAGTATCTAAAAGTGAAGATGGTAAAGAGCACCAATTTAGAATTGCTGAGGTTAATGAAGATCACATCGTAGTAGATGGAAATCACCCATTAGCAGGTCAAGATTTAGTGTTCGATTTAGAATTAGTAGAGATTAAATAATTCTGAATTATATCGCATAAAAAAAGCCGTTTATTTCAAAATAAACGGCTTTTTTATGGGGTTACGTTTCTAAAACCATTTAAAAACGAATCCTGAAATTACTACGGCAACGATTAATAAAATTAGCACAATAAATATAAAAGCTACGGTCGCTTTCGTCTTATTATCTTTTTTTAGAATATAATTTCTTCTTTTATTATTTCCTTTTTTGATTAGGCTCATAGTTTAGGTTTTTAGTTTTTTTACTTATTAATGTAAACAGTTTTAGTATTTATAAATTCGCGAATTCCTTCTTGCGAAAGTTCCCTGCCATATCCAGAAGTTTTTGTACCTCCAAATGGTAATCGCGGATCCGATTTTACTAACTCGTTTATAAAAAACGCACCGTCGTTGATATCTATAACTTTTTTACTCGCGGTTTCAATATCTTCACTAAACAGCATTGTTCCCAATCCAAATTTAGAATTTCCTGCAAGTTCTAAAGCTTCATCCAAATTTCTAACTTTAAAAATGGGCGCTACTGGACCAAAAGTTTCTTCCTTAAAAACCGCCATTTCTTGATTAGCATTGGTTAACAAGGTTGCTTCAAAATACGATTTATTTCTGGTATTTCCAATTATCACTTCAGCTCCTTTACTAATGGCATCGTCTACTTGCCTTTGTAAATCGTCTGCTAAATCCTCTCGAGCTAGTGTAGCAATGGTGGTGGCTTCATTTATTGGGTTGTCATAGTGCAATGCTTCAATTTTAGATTTAAAGCGCTTAACGAAGTCGTTATGTATACCTTCGGTGACAATGAATCGCTTTGCGGCAATGCAACTTTGCCCCGAGTTTTGCATTCTCGCATTTACAATGGTATCCATATATTTGTCTAAGTCGGCGTCGTCTAGAATTATGCACGCATTATTGCCTCCTAATTCTAAAACACATTTTTTTAGGTATTTTCCGGCTGTTTGCGCAATACTTTTTCCTGCCTTTTCACTTCCTGTTAAAGACACGGCTTTTACACTTTCATGCGCAATAACCGATTCAATAGTCT
Organism: Bizionia saleffrena; assembly: GCF_008086175.1. Lineage (GTDB taxonomy): Bacteria > Bacteroidota > Bacteroidia > Flavobacteriales > Flavobacteriaceae > Bizionia > Bizionia saleffrena. The sequence continues at coordinate 275,402 of NZ_VSKM01000003.1, read as the reverse complement.
CGTGGTTTACTAAAAGCGTCTGAAAACAGCCTTTCGGGTAACCTGCTTTTTCAAATAATTCTTGTATGGCTATGGCGCAGCCTGTAACATTAGAGGCGTGTTTTAAAAGCGCTGTGTTACCTGCTGTTAGTGTGGGGATTGCAAAACGCAACACCTGCCAAAATGGATAGTTCCAGGGCATCACTGCTAAAATTGTTCCTAAAGGATCGTAGCTTATAAAGCTTTCTTCGGCTTCCGTTTCTATCATTTCGTCTGCTAAAAACTCTTCGGCATTAGCCTCATAAAAATCGCATAGGGAAATACATTTTTCAATTTCGGCTCTACTTTGAGTAATTGGTTTCCCTATTTCTAAGGTCATTAAACGGCTATATTTTTCTTTGTTTTCGTTTAATATATCTCCTAACGTGTTTAATAATAAGGTACGTTTGGAAATAGCGGTGTGTTTCCAGGTATTAAAACAGTTAGTCGCTATTTCCAAGCAATTCGCAACTTCTTTTTCAGAATGCAAATTATATTCTTCTAAAACTTTATTATTATAGGGGTTTGTAGTTTGTATCTTGTTTTTCATAAATTATTATTTAATTCTATATAAATCTTGTAAAATTTAATGAATTAATGTGTTTTAATAGTTGATTTAACAAATGTTTAGTAATTCATTTAAGTTAATTTTAAGAGACTTTTACCTTATAAACTGTACCTTTGATTAGAACGTAATTACGATTATAAGTTATTACAAAAACCAAGTTTAACAATAAAAACCAACACATTATGAATAATAACGGAAGTACTGCATTAGGTCTAATTTTAGGCGCTGCTATAGGCGCAACTTTAGGTGTTTTATATGCACCGGATAAAGGAATTAAAACTAGAGAACGTTTAGCTGATGAAGCATTAAGCGCTAAAGAAAGATTAGCACACAGTGCTATGGATATTAAAAATCAAGTAGCGAGCACTTTACAAACGTCAAAAGTAGATTTAGAAAGTCAATTAGAATACGTTGTAAAAAATGCTAGCTATAAGGCAGACGATGTCATTACTACTTTAGAAGCGAAATTACAGGAATTGAAAGCGCAAAATAAGAAATTACAGAAAACTTCGTAATTTATGTCTGTGTTTGATTCCATAAATGAAACATCAAATAACGCTATAGGTGCTGGTGAGAAGTACTTAAAGTCTTCTCACGAGTATTATAAACTAAAGATTTTCCAACAGCTTTCAATATCTATAAGTTTAGTATTTAAAGCTGTAATTATAGCGGGCTTATGTATTGTAGGCTTAACGTTCTTGGCTATAGCCCTTGCTTTTTTTATAGGTGCGATGTTAGAAGATTACGCGTTAGGGTTTGTAATAGTAGGGTTGCTATTTTTTATAGGAGCATTAATTTGTTACTTATATAGAAAACATATTAGTAATCTAGTTGTTCGCAACTTGTCAGATAAATTCTTTGAGTAATATGAAAACATACAAAACATTAGATGATATAGAATTTGATTTAAAGAGACTTACGCTTGAACGCAACATTGCACTAGAGGAAATTAAAGTGTCAAAAGGCGAATTTGTAGAAAGTTTGCAACCAGCAGAATGGATGCGCACTGGATTTAAATTAATAGGTAAAGTGGGCGTAATGATGTTTGTAAAAAAGATTTTCAGAAGATAACAAGTTTTAAAATTATTTAAATGGGCTGATATTTAAAAGTGTCAGCCCATTTTTTATGCTATTTTTTAAAAATAAATTAAAGTGCTTCAGGATTTTGGCCATCGATACCAGCACTATCAGATTCAATATGTTTTAAAAAATCTGATGGTGACTTCAATAAAGAATAAGTTTTGTCCACTATAATTATAGGGCATTTTAAGGTGTCAGGATTATTATTTAATACTTTTATCCAATCCTCACTGTCAAAACTCGAAGTTTTGTCGTAGTTTTTTGTGAAATCAGGGTGATCATTATTAATTAAGTCACCAATAGATAGATTTAGATTATCTGCAATAGTCGCCCATTGTGTGCCCGTAACTTTAGTCTTAGAAATATCTATAGCGTGTACTTTTTTGTCTGCCGCGGTTACATACGGTAAGGTTTGTTTACCTAAAGCTGTTTGAGAATTGTAAAATAAAGTAATCATATTTTTATTGGTTGAAATTGTTCCCATAGGATAATTAAATTTGTTTAACCTTTTCTTAAATGAATTTTAGAATTTAAGACGTTAATTTGCCTTGTTTTTAAAGATTTGTAAATATACAGATAAATAATAAACCTTTATATAAATATAGTTACTGTTGATAACTAAGAAGCTAATTTTCTACTAAAAAAGCCTACTTTTGTGCTTTATAAAATATGATAATATGTCTGATACAATTGAAAAAGTAAAATGTCTAATTATAGGATCTGGACCTGCGGGGTATACCGCAGCCATCTACGCAGCCAGAGCAAATATGGCTCCAGTTTTATACCAAGGAACACAGCCTGGAGGGCAATTAACAACAACTAACGAAGTTGAAAATTTCCCAGGATATCCTGACGGTATTACAGGGCCAGCTATGATGATTGAGTTACAGAAACAAGCAGAGCGTTTTGAGACTGATGTTAGAGATGGTTGGATTACTAAAGTCGATTTTTCTGAAAAACCACATAAAGTTTGGGTAAACGGCACTAAAGAAATTCATTGCGATACTGTAATTATTTCTACAGGAGCCACAGCTAAATATTTAGGATTAGAGTCTGAACAAAAATATTTAAAGTTAGGTGGCGGTGTTTCAGCTTGTGCTGTTTGTGATGGGTTTTTCTACAGAAATCACGAAGTAGTTATTGTTGGCGCAGGAGATAGTGCCTGTGAAGAAGCACATTACCTTTCTAAATTGTGCAAAAAAGTAACTATGCTAGTAAGAAAAGACGAATTTAGAGCGTCTAAAATTATGGCACAGCGTGTTAAAAACACAGAAAATATAGAGATCTTATTTAATACAGAAACCGAAGAGGTTTTAGGTGACGGGCAAGTAGTTACGGGCGTAAGAGTGATTAATAATAAAACATACGAAAAAACAGAAATTCCGGTAACGGGATTTTTTGTAGCTATTGGTCATAAGCCAAATACAGATATTTTTAAAGGCTTTTTAAAGTTAGATGAAACAGGTTATATCATTAACGAACCAGGAACGGCAAAAACAAATATAGAAGGCGTGTTTGTAAGTGGTGATGCAGCCGATCACGTATACCGTCAAGCAGTTACTGCAGCAGGTACAGGTTGTATGGCAGCTTTAGACGCAGAGCGTTGGTTAGCAGCTCAAGATTCTACTTTCGAAGTTAGTACGTCTAACTACAACTAGTAAGAAGTATCTTTTAACATAAAAAAAAGCCGAAGTATCAATGATACTTCGGCTTTTTTATTCGTTATGAATTTGAGCTCACTTTTACTTTTTTAATAGAGCCGCTCGGTCTTCAAATTTTATAATTTCTATTTTCGGACTTCCAAAAAGATATGTTTCACTATCCCCAGACGCTTCAATAGATAAGGTGCTTTTAGTCTCTATAGACACTTTAGCTCTTCCTTCGGTAATTAAGGTTGTGTTTTTGGCCGTTAGTTTTTCTCCTTTAAAAGTTGTCGAATTGTCGGCTCTTACCAATAATTTATCAGTATCTCCATCAATTCTTGCCGTTGCTCTTTGGTATAAATCCACGTTGATTTCCGAAGCGTTTATAAGTGCTTCAATGTCACTATTATCATTAAGTTCTAAACTTGCTTTATTGGCCGTGACATTTAATTCAATGTCACTTTTATTACTGTTTACCAATCTAAATAAATCTGCTTTTAACGTAAGGTAAGCTTTAGACGATTCTTTGGTGACTAAAGTAATGTTGTTTAAGTGTAAAGGAGCCATCGACGATAATTCGGCCTCTCCTTTAAGTTCGATAGAGTTTAGAGAGTCCTTGAAAATAACCGTAATATCCAGTTGTTTGTGAGATCTGATTCTTTTTGTCGTATCGAATTTTAAACTTCCACCTTGAACCTCAAATTCTATAACTTGATGTAAATTATCGTCGGCGTCAATTTGTACTGCATTATTAGGGCCTTGCATTAATTTTATTTTAAAATCGTCGCCAATAACCAAACGTTCAAAAGGATCAATTTCGGTAATAATAGAAGTGACATTACGGCTCCCTCTTATTTTTTCTTTTTTCTGGGAATAGCTCGTAAATACTGTGAATAGAGCAAGTAGTGTAACAGGAATATAAGGATTCATTTTTTATGTTTAAATTAAGTTATAAAGATAATCAAAAACCATCCCAAACTTTTAGTAAAGTAAGAAATGGTTTCTATCTTGACGTCAATTTTAGCTGATTTATGTAAATATTACTAAAATAATGACGACTACTAATTTGCCTAATACTATCATATTAATGATATTTTGATTGATATACAACCGTTAAACACTCTTAAATATTATTGATTAGAACTCTCTGAATTGATGTTTATACCACTTTCATCGATAGTAACATTGACGGTTTCGCTTTTTGCTTTTATACCGTCGTCATTTATTTCAAGTGCAGCATTCTGATTTTTAGCTTCTAAACTTTTATCGTTAATTTTAAGTTTCCCATCTTTAGTGTTAATATCTATGTTTACTTCAAAATCGTCGTCTGTACCGTCATTGTCGGCTGGGCAATTTAAACATCGTAAGGTGTTGTTCTCAACTTTTAAATAATAATTTTCCATACCGTTATCTAAAATATCGTTATGTCTACTATCATTTTTGTGGTAGCGGTACGTGTTTTCGTTTGCCAATAGGGTGCTTCCTAGTGGTAAATAGACGGTGATCTCAACCCTCTGATCTCTTTTTTGATGGTCGTTGGGAATAAGCAAATGGTTGTCTAAAACTAATTCGCTATTAGTTATAGTGTAATTATAACTAATGGATTTTGCGCGTTCTTTTGCCACCTGGTAAGTTGCGCCGCGTGCCGTTTTTAAAACTTTAATTTTCGCAACGCTATCTCGTGTAGATTTAATAATTAGTCTAACATCTTGGGAGTACGTCACTTCATCACCATTTTTATTATAACCATAATTAAACGACGTACTTCTATAAAAATTATCGGCAAAATGGTCATTCGCTTTCATAGAAATTACGAGGGTGTCTTTTGCGGTTACGGTTTCTAATTTTTTAATAATTACAACTGGCGCTTTCTCACTATACGATAAACCTTGTCTTGCTCCAATTACAGATAACCCGATAAGAGATAAAATCCATAATCCTAAAAGAGTAAACTTTGCGACATTACCAATAGATTTTAGATTATTCACTAAAATTTTTAAGCCTAAATAAAAGAGCATGAAAAAGGGGATGGCGAATGCGAAAAATAGAAATACTGCAAGTAACCAAAATGGTGCACCGCTGGCATTAGATAAATCCATAATAGTGCTATTAAAAAACTTAGAATGGTCTAAAACACTTACAGAAATTAAACCTACAATTAAAGCAATCACGGCGGCAGCACCTGCAAATAGTAATATTACACCAATAAATTTGGCAAATAACTTCAAGAAAAACATAATGACTTCTGCAATCGTATCGAAAAATGATTTTGAACTTGATTTGATACGGCTGCCGTGTTTTTGTAAATCGACATTTTTTACGCTTTCTGATACATTTTCAAACCCGTCACGAATTTTTTTTTCAATGTTACTAATGGTGACGCGTTCTCCAGTCATTATAATTTTATCTGACGTTGTTTTAGCTTCAGGAATTAAAATCCATAATATAATGTATAAGAAAATTCCTGTACCAAAACCAAACACTAAAAGAATCCAAGCCAAACGAATCCAAATGGCGTTAAGGCCAAAATAATGACCTAATCCGGCAGAAACACCACTAATATAAGAGTTGTCTGTGTCTCTAAAGAGTTTTTTGGAATCTGTTTTTTGATGGCGACTCTGTTTAGGTTCGTCTTCAAAAATTTCATCATCGACCAGATAATCTTCAGGTTGACCCATAATAGAAATAATGGCGTCTACTTCTTTAATTCCAATAACGTGTTTGTCGTGCTTAACGCGCTCTGTAAACAGTTCGGCAATACGCGCTTCAATGTCTGCGATAATTTCAGAACGGCCTTGCGAATCGGTGAATGCCCGTTTTATAGCCTCAAGATAGCGCTGCAATTTTAAATACGCATCTTCATCTATATGATAAAAAATACCTGCTAAATTTATATTGACTGTTTTATTCATTTTTAGTGTTTTTTGAGCTTGTTACTATATTTACAGCGTTTTGCAATTCGTTCCAAGTGGTGGTTAATTCAGTAAGAAATAGTTTTCCGGTTTCTGTTAAACCGTAATATTTTCTGGGTGGGCCAGAGGTCGATTCTTCCCAACGGTAATTAAGAAGTCCTGCGTTTTTTAAGCGCGTAAGTAGCGGATAAATGGTACCTTCTACAACAAGTAGTTTGGCGTCTTTTAAAGTCTTTAAAATCTCTGCCACGTACGCGTCGTCGTCCTTAAGTACCGATAGTATGCAGTACTCTAAAACGCCCTTACGCATTTGTGCTTTTGTATTCTCTATCTTCATTCTCTAAAGCATTTTGTTAAAATTAAACTGTTCATTTTTTGATTTGATTGTATTGATGAAATATTATTTTAAAAAATTAATGGTTAAAGGATAATGGTATATGTTGCCGTCTCTGGCTTTTAAACTCGCTGTAATAATAAATAAGAGTTCTAATAAAAAGCCAATAAAAGCGAGTATACCTATAGAGCCCCCTATGTATAATAATGACGACGGCTTAGTGATGTTAAATTGAATCGTGTCGAATAGGTTAAAATCTAAGAAGTGTAAATTTTCTAATAAACTAAAAGCAAAAAACGGTATAGTAACCATACCAATAATAATAGCGTATAATAGAATGCTTATCTGAAAATTAATAGCTTGCTTACCGTGCGCATCTATAAATTCCGATTTGTCTTTATTGGCTGCCCAAAGAATAATTGGACCTATAAAGTTACCGAAAGGAATAAAAAATCTAGAAAATGTAGATAAATGTATAAATGTGGCTATTGTATTGTGGTTATTCTGTTCCATATCGAAAAGCATATAATAGTTGCTTATGCAAATATATGTCTTTAAGAAGGTATTATGCAATACAAAGTACTGTAAATTAACAAAAGATTAACATAGTGATGGTGTCGCTTTTTTTTGATAGTTTTGATCTCAAACTTTTAAGTAATGAAATTAACACCATTAAAAATAAACCTGTTTAACCTCGTTAAGCTTCCTGCGGTATTCTTTACAGGGGTTAGGGTTAAAGAGATTTCAGAGCGTCATTGTAAAGTTTCTGTGCGACACAGATGGATTAACCAAAACCCGTTTAAATCAATGTTTTGGGCGGTGCAAGGTATGGCTGCCGAGCTAACTACTGGAGCCTTAGTTTTGATGAAAATTAATAAAAGTGGTCGTAAAATATCTATGTTAGTTTCTAATAATAAGGCCACTTTTACAAAAAAGGCTACTGGAAAAATTACTTTTGTTTGTAATGAGGGTGATAAAATTGAAACCGCTCTTAAAGAAACAATAAAGACTGGTTTAGGACACACCTTTTGGATGACTTCTATAGGTACCAATAGCGACGGTGTCGTTGTCTCTACCTTTGATTTTGAGTGGTCTGTAAAAGTGAAGAATTAATTAAACTTTCTATAGACTGTAACAAAAATGTGAATACGATAACCTATAACCATTAAACTATATTATTATGACATCACACGAAATCGATTACAAAATTTTTGGAGAAGAAATGCAATATGTTGAAATAGAACTGGATCCGGAAGAAGGTGTTATTGCCGAATCGGGAAGTTTTATGATGATGGATGATGGTATTGCAATGGAAACTATTTTTGGAGACGGTTCTAAAAACGATTCTGGATTTTTAGGAAAAATTTTAGGGGCAGGAAAACGTATTCTTACTGGCGAAAGTTTATTTATGACAGCTTTTTATAATACAGTTGTTGGTAAAAAGAAAGTGTCCTTCGCCGCTCCTTACCCAGGAAAAATAATACCAATAGACTTAACCGAGTATAAGGGCAAGTTCATCTGTCAAAAAGATGCTTTTCTCTGCGCAGCCAAAGGGGTTAGTGTAGGTATTGAGTTCAGCAAAAAACTAGGCCGAGGCTTATTCGGCGGTGAAGGTTTTATTATGCAAAAACTGGAAGGAGATGGTATGGCTTTCGTACACGCTGGAGGCACAATGTCTAGAAAAGTACTTCAGCCTGGAGAGGTTTTAAGAGTGGATACCGGGTGTATTATTGGTTTTACACAAACCATAGATTACGATATTGAGTTTATTGGAGGGATTAAAAATTCTGTTTTTGGAGGAGAGGGCTTATTCTTTGCGAAATTAAAAGGTCCTGGAGTTGTTTATATACAATCTTTGCCATTTAGCCGCTTGGCTAATCGTGTTCTTGCGAGTTTGCCAAAAGGAGGAAGCAGTAAAGGTGAAGGTAGTATTTTAGGTGGTCTAGGAATTTAATAGATGGAGATAATAGATTTTAAAAGCAAATTTTAAGTTTTTCTTAACTGTTAAAGTTTAATGGTACTGTTTTTATGATGCCTTTTTTCACTACATTTAAACGGACTAATAAACCATTTGCCTATATTACAAATCTACTTTTTAAACTAAAATATTTATAAATTATGTCTAGAGCAATGTTTGAGTACACTAAAATTGTACTTAATAAAGTGAGCTTTGATGCAAACCTATTTTGCAAAGAAGTACAAAAGGCCCTTCAGAGGTTATTACCTTACGAAGTTGAAGAATTAAAGATTTTTATTAGATCTATCATCTCTCAAAACCCAGACTTAAATGCGTGTTTAATATATTTAAAAGCATAAAAAAAGAGCGACTTAAATAAGTCGCTCTTTTTTTATGCTTTGAAAGTGGTGAATGTACTACTTAAGAGTATCTTTCCAAAAAGAAATAAATAAGATTCTGAAAAAAAATATTTTGCATATTACTTTTTTTAGCTTTCGCTTTGAGGCCCATATATCATATTGGTTATGTGGTTTATTTTGAGTGGAATATAGACTATATCATAGAAACCTATTGTGCAAATAAAACACAACTAGAACTAGAGTGTAATTGTAAATGTCATTTGGCAAAACATTTAACTTCTGCTAGCGACACCGAAATAGGCGACGATGGAATTATAACCCTCGCAGAATCTTTCTTTCCTGTGTATTACAGTATGTATCCTGCAATAGAATTTAAAATGCCTAACTATTTTTTATAAAAAAGAATTAGTTTTATCACAGACACAAAATTCTAACTATAACGTTGTGTACACTCACTCTAAACCTCCAATAGTATAAGCTTCACTTCCGCTTAAATAGTTTAAATCTTAAAGTATTGTAAAAGAAAAGTGTCTAATTATCATTCGTACTCACGTGGTGATCATAATAGGTATGGTCTTCGTTCTCGAAGAGTAGTTATTTGGTATACCTCTTAAAAAAATAGGCACGATAACTAACGTATTTGTATACGTTATAAGTTTAGCCTTACAGTCAATTCGCATTAAATAACATTAGATAATAATGCGGTTTTACAACAACTTTTCTATTCGTTTAAACGATTTAAATTCAACCTTAAAAAACTTCAATATCGTAACGTATATTGAAGCACACCTTAATACTTCAGAAAAATAAAATTAGAATGAAAATTATATTATAGTCGTTTTTTTTATGGCTACTAGCTTATTAAGCGCTCAAAAAAACACGTTAGAAACAAGCACCGGAAAATGGAAAGGCAGCAGACCTGATGGACACGCTACAATTTCTATTATGGCCGACCATACGCACAGTAAGGGAGAAATGATGTTCTCTTATAGATTTGGCGATGGCAATGGCAATGGAAGATATAAACAGCGGGCGGCATACAAGTTCGCCTTCACGTTTATTGATGTCAAATGGTGGTAATTATATGGTAGCGCCCGTAAAAATGCCAATGAATATGCATATGTTAGGAGCAATGTATGCCCCTACTAATCGTATTACTTTATCTGTAATGGCAAATTATATGGCTATGGAAATGGATCATATAACGGCTACAGGAGAAACGTTTACTACAGAATCGGCTGACTTTGGTGATACCAAATTAGCAGCGTTGTACAAGTTGTTTAATGCGAATAAAAAGCAATTACACGGTAAAGTTGGGTTTCTTTACCGACAGGAACGATAGATAATAAAGATGTTACTCCGGCGTCGGGAGGTCAGGAAATGGTATTGCCTTATGCTATGCAAATGGGTAGTGGTACGTTTGATGCTGAATTAGGCCTAACATTTTTAATTCAAAACGATATGGTATCGTTTGGTTCTCAGCTTAACACGGTAATTAGAATGGCAGATAATAGCAATAACTACACCCCAGGAAATAGTTATAGCCTTAATAATTGGTTTGCTGTGAATGCGACAAATTGGTTAAGTTTTTCAGCAAGAGTGGAAGGTATGTTGGTTGAGCAAATTAAAGGCTCAAATTCAGATTTAAACCCAATGATGATTATTACTGCCGATACTTATAACTCTGGGGGTACTTTTATCAATTCAGGTTTAGGCTTTAATTTATTAGTGCCTTCAGGAACGTTTAAAGATTTTCGTTTAGGTTTTGAATATGCTATTCCAGTCCTTCAAAATGTAAATGGTATACAATTACAAACTAATGAAACTATTACTTTAGGTTTGCAGTATGCGCTTTAGGATATTCTAGTTTTTAATATGAAAAAAGCGACTCTAGGGTCGCTTTTTAATTTATTTAGGTAACGGACTAATTATTTTTACATTCTGAAAGGCTATTGCTCCCCTAATAATGCCGGAAATAACCTCCTGTAAAGCGTCAATAATTTGCATTTTTAATTCACTTTTATGATAAATTAAGCTCACTTCTCTGGCTGGTGAAGGATCGTTAAATAGGTGTAAGTTTTGTTTGCCTACTTCACTTAAATCTAAAGTGTGTAAATAGGGTAGTAGGGTCATTCCTAAACCTTCATCAGAAAGTTTAATTAATGTTTCTATACTTCCGCTTTCTAGTTGAAAGCTAGAGTCGTTCTGTGTTTTTAGCGCTTTACACAAGTTAATAACACCATCTCTAAAACAATGTCCATCTTCTAATAAAAGCATATCGTCTATATCTAAATCTAAAGTGTCAATCTTTTTCTTTATACTTAAACGATGGTTATTTGGTATGTAGGCTATAAAAGGTTCATAATATAAAACGCGCTCTTTTATAGTATCATTTTCTAAAGGAGTTGCAGCAATAGCTGCATCTAAATGCCCTTCGTTAATACGTGTTATAATATCTTCGGTTGTGAGTTCTTCAATTATTAATTTTACTTTTGAATGCTTTTTTAAAAACGTTTTTAAAAACATTGGAAGCAATGTAGGCATCACTGTTGGAATGATACCTAATCGAAATTCTCCACCGATAAAACCCTTCTGTTGATCTACAATATCTTGTATTCTAAAAGATTCATTAACAATATTTCTAGCTTGATGTACAATCTTTTTTCCAACCTCAGTTAATTCAATAGGTTTTTTTCCTCTATCAAAAATTAAAATATCTAGCTCGTCTTCTAGTTTTTGAATTTGCATACTTAAAGTAGGCTGGGTGACGTAACATTTTTTTGCTGCTTTAGTGAAATTTTGTTCTTCTGCAACAGCCAAGACGTAAGAGAGTTGAGTGATTGTCATTATTAGTATAGTTTTATTCTATAAAAATATAAAAACTATCGATAAATCTTATTATAATTAACAGTTATTTAATCACTAAGTTTACAATAGTAATAATAATCATAAAAATAAAACATAATGGCATTAAACAGTTTAGGATTAGACAGCAAGAAAACGAAAGATTTAGCTGAAGATTTGAATAAATTATTAGCGAATTTCCAATTATATTATCAAAATTTAAGAGGTATTCACTGGAATATTAAAGGGAAAAACTTCTTTGATTTACACGTTAAATTTGAAGAGTTATATACTGATGCCAATCTTAAAGTAGACGAAATAGCAGAACGTATTTTAACTTTAGGAGAAACACCCTTACATACATTTGATGATTATACAAAAGCGGCAAAGGTTCCAGTAGGAAAAAATATATCTAAAGATGATAAAGCGGTCGAATTAATTGTAAATTCTTTGACTGAATTATTGAAAATAGAACGTTCAATTTTAGAGAAATCTGACGATGCGAACGATGAGGGAACAAACTCTATGATGAGTGACTTTATTACAGAACAAGAAAAAACACTTTGGATGATGAATGCTTGGTTAAACCATAGTAGTTAAGTCTAATTAAATACACAATGAAAGAGCGATTATAAAAGAATCGCTCTTTTATTGTTTACAACAAGATATTGAGAGTAATATCTTCAGTCGTTACTTCAAATTTTGCGTCGCTAAATTGTGGCGGCCCAAAATTCATTGCATTGTTCGAAAGGCCATAGTCTTCCTTAGGCATTCCGTTAGGGGTGAAATCCATTTTTCCGTTATTATTTTCATCGTGTAAAACTAGAATGGCATATTCTCCCGCGGTTACATTATTAAAAGTAACCTTAATTTTCCCCTCTATAATTTCAATAGCGCTCTTTTGAAGCGCTTCAGTTTTCATAAAGGTGTTTTCTGTATGTAAGCCTAAAAGTATTTTACCAGTATCGTTTTTAATGTTGTTAATGGTAATCGTAATAGTATTGTCACTTTGCGCCCAACAACTTATTGAAAGACTTAGACAGATAATAAAGAGTAGAATTGATTTCATGATTTTTGATTTTAATTAATAGTTCAATCAAAGATTAGAAATAACAAGCTGTTCACACAATTAATAATACTGAACTGTGGCTTTTTATTACTGAACAGTACCGCTAATTAATAACAAATATCTCTACACGTCTGTTTTGTAAACGCCCCTCGGCTGTAGTGTTGTCGGCCACAGGGTTCTCTTGACCATAACCTTGAGAAGTAATTCTACTATCCTCAATACCTTTAAATAATAAGTAATCTCTTACTGACTGTGCACGTTGATTTGACACTGAAAGGTTTGTTTCTTTATTACCGGTATTGTCTGTATGTCCTGCAATGTGAAATCGCATAAATTTCTGAATCGCCATTATTTTTACTACTTCATCTAAGGCTACAGTAGCATTCGTGGTTAACGTAACCTTTGCATTATCGAAAGAAATTAGTTTTGCTAATTTATTTAATTCTGAAGTTACGGCTTGCTTAATATCATTATCTCTAGATTGTTGTTGCTGTAATTTTGTCGCGGCTTGTTCTCGAGCTTCCTGTTCTAGATCTGGGCACCCACCATTCTCTCTAAGGCCAGGGACTTCTGGACATTTATCAAATCTATCGTCTATGCCATCATTATCGCTGTCACGTCGAGGACAACCATCGTCATCAATAGCACCTTGTTCGTCGGGGCATAAATCGTATTTATCTGGCGTACCGTCGCCATCTCTATCTGGACAACCACTTAAATGAGGAGGTCCAAAATCGTTAGGACATAAGTCTTCAGAGTCTATTACCCCATCACCATCTTGATCTGGACACCCCGCAGTTTCAATCCTTCCAAATAATTTTGGACACTTATCTTTATCGTCGTTTATGCCATCGTTGTCAGTGTCTTTTAAACCAAATCGATAACTTATGCCCGCCGAATGCTGGAAATGTTTTAAACCATATTCTTCAAAGGCGTGTTTATATTGCGTTTGTAGTGTAAACCCGAAACTTGACGTTAACCAAATATTTAGGCCGACACCTCCATTTACAGTTGGGGAGCCTACGGTGTTTAAACTGAGGTTATTAGTGTCTAACCACGTGTATCCACCTCCAATAGTAACATAAGGATCTAAAGTATATAGACCGCGGGTTAGGTGGTATTTAAACATACCATCTATAGAAGCATAAGGGTACTCTTCTTCTAAGTTTTTATAATTTTCTGATATTGAATTTATAGACGCGACACCTTCAAAATAAAATCTATTTGTTATGAGGCGTCCTACCGATAAACGAAATCCGCCTGCGTTCCAGTTCCACGTTTTAAACCGGCCTTCTTCGCCAGTTATATCGCGAACAGGATTGTTTATAATATTGGTCCCAAAACTAGCTGTCCAAGGATTGTTTTGTGTTTGAGCATTGACATTATGAGCACCGAAAGTGCATAATATGGCGATAAGTAGATAACCAAAAGGCTTCATTTTGTTGTGGGTTAAATTAATAGCCTTAACAAGATATGCTAAAAAAAAGAATATCTAAAAATAAAAGAGTGATTTGTGGTTTAACTGCTAATAATGAGGGTAAACGTTCAATTATCGCTTATAATAAGCCTCTTGCTTTAATTTCTAAATACTTATTAATAGTATTTATAGTTAATTTTTCGGGTGCAGTTAAAACGCTTTGTATGCCGTATTTTTTTAGCTCTTTAACCATTAATTTTTTTTCGTAAGAAAATTTTTCGGCTATCGTTTTATGGTAAATTGCCTGAAGATCTTCTGCGTGTTCAGAAATAATAGTGTCGAGTTCTGTGTTTTCAAACAAAACAACAACTAAGAGATGCTTTTTAGAGATGGCTTGTAAATAAGGAAGCTGACGTTTTAAGGCACTAATATGTTCGAAATTTGTATATAAAATAACTAAACTTCTATGCGTCACTTTACGTTTTAATTGCGCATATAATAATCCGTAATCGCTATCATAATACTGTGTATTTATATTGTATAAGCGCTGTAAAATAACATTTAAATACGTTGGTTTTTGAGAGGCTGGCAAAAACGATTCTATGGTTTTCGAAAAAGTAAGCATCCCTACTTTATCGTGCTTTTTTAAGGCCACATTACTAAATGCAAGAGTTGAATTAATAGCGTAATCTAAAAGCTTTAGTCCGTTAAATGGCATTTTCATAACCCGACCGGTATCGATAATAGAGTAAATAGGTTGCGATTTTTCGTCTTGGTATTGATTCACCATTAATTGTCCGCGTTTTGCTGTCGCTTTCCAATTTACCGTTCTAAAATCATCGCCCTTAACGTAATCTTTAATTTGCTCAAATTCTGAAGTATTACCAATACGGCGTATTTTTTTTAGTCCAAATTCGGTAAGCTGATTGCTAATTGCTAAAAAATCGTATTTCTGCATTTGTACAAATGAGGGGTATACCGCAACCATCTGTTCATTTTGAAACTGATATTTGCGCTTTACTATTTTTAAACGTGAAGATACATACACGTTTAAATGGCCAAAATAGTATTCGCCACGTTCTACCGGGCGCACATCGTAATTAAAGTCTAAAGTCTGATTGGAATAAACCGATGCTTTATATGAGAAGTCTCTTTTTTGAAACTGTACAGGCAATTCGTCGATAACATCCAATTCTGTAGTAAACGGGTAACTGCTTGTTATTGTAATAGGGACTAAATTGATGTCGCTATTAGAAAACTTATCGGGTAACAATCGCGCTGCTTTTATGGCGTTGGTATAGCGGTAAAGAATAAACAAATCAACAGTAAATAAAATAGAGATAGTTAATACCAAAATCCAAGCAATAGGGTATAGAAAAGGAATCCAAAATGATAATAAAAAGCCTGCCGAAGCACTTGCCATATAGACAAAAAAGGCTTTGTGCAAGTATAATGATTTTATAAATTTCATTCGTTTTGTGGCTTCAGCTTTACAGCGCTTTATTATCTTGGGACTTCAACAGATTGCTCTATCATATCAATTACATTTTCTGTAATCATTCCTTCCATTTCGCGCTCTGGAGTTAAAATAATTCGGTGATTAAGTACTGGTTTTAGTGCTTTTTTTACATCTTCAGGAATTACAAAATCTCTTCCGTTAATGGCCGCAAATGCTTTTGCTGTATTTAAAATCGCCAGCGATGCTCGTGGTGAACCACCCAAATATAAATGCGGATGATTTCTCGTTTTATACACTAATTGAGCAATGTATTTTATAATTTTTTCTTCAACTAAAACAGCTTGAGTTTTCTGTTTGTATTCTTTTAAATGTGTTGTATCTAAAATAGCATTTATAAGCGTTTGTGGTTTTGTACCTTTGCGATCGTGATGCGTTTGTATAATTATAATTTCATCTTCTAACGACGGATAGTCCACTTTTATTTTAAACAAAAAACGGTCTAACTGAGCTTCAGGTAAAGCGTATGTTCCTTCTTGCTCGATTGGATTCTGAGTGGCTAATACCATAAAGGGTTCTTCAAAAAGATAAGTGGTGCCGTCGACAGTTGCTTGGCGTTCTTCCATCGTTTCAAATAAGGCTGCTTGCGTTTTTGCTGGTGCACGATTTATTTCATCTATTAAAACAATATTCGAGAAAATAGGGCCCTTTTTGAATTCGAATTCTGATGATTTCATATTTAAAATCGAAGTTCCTAAAACATCACTCGGCATTAAATCTGGCGTAAATTGTATCCTACTAAAATCTGTTTTTAAAACTTTAGCAAATAGCTTAGCGGTTACCGTTTTAGCAATTCCGGGTACGCCTTCAATTAGCACGTGGCCATCGGCAAGTAGGGCTACAATTAATAATTCTACAAAGGTATCTTGACCTACAATTACCTTTCTTAACTCGTCTTTTATATCGTCTACAGCACTTTTTAGTGTGTCTAATTGAAGTCTATCATTAAACTCTAAGTCTTGATTTTCCATTCGTTGTTGGATTTAAATAGTTCTATTGAAGTGTTTAATTTTTGTAACAGTTCAACGCTTGTTTTTTCTTGGTTGGCAATTGTTTCAATAGTATTAAAAAGCGCTTGCGTATCTTGTATTGTATTGTTACTTCTTGCTGCCAAGTTAGTAATAAAAGTCTCGTTTATTGTGTTGGTGTCTAAATGTAAATGGGTACGAATGTACTCTAATAAGTGCTGGATTTTGTGCGTTGCAATATCATGGTTTTTACCATTTTCGTAATACATATTTGCAATGGTTCGCGTAAAATCTACAGTCTGATTACGTAACGGTTCTACCACAGGAATAGCACGTTGTTTACGTTTTCCTTCGAAAATAACATAAAATAGAACACCAATAAGCATAAGGTAATACGCCCATTTTAAGTGGTCGTTATTTAAGAATACATGCATGGGCGAGGTATTTACTTTTTTACCAGATTTATAATAATTGTCGTAATACAAAGGTTCTGTTGTATCCAAATAAGACATAATACCCGCGGTAAAATATTGATTAGGAGACTTTAAAATGAAATAATTTGTAAAGGCCTGCGGAAACAAACTTAATATAATTGTACCCTCTCCAAAGGACTGTTTAATGGTATTTGGATACTTTGGGTTATTAATAGTAGGGTTATCATTTGCATTATTTACAGAGGCAATAACTTGGGTTTGTAGGCAGTCAATTTTACTGAAATAATGTATAAAATTTGCTTTATCAAATATAAAGGCATCTGTGTTTTTATACAATTTTTTATTGTTGAGGTGCAACTGAAATGTATTCTCTATATTTTTAAAATTACTAATTACGTTTTGGTCTAAACCTAAGGTGTCTAAAATGTTTTCTCCAAATTGAGAAGACGCCACTACCAAGGTGTTTCCTTTCGCCGTCCATTCTAAAAGACTATGTAATTCGGCTTCATCAAAATTAATGGCACTGTTAGAAAAGAAGTAGGTGCCTTTAATTGTGTTGTTTTTAAGATATTCGTAAGGAGGGCGATCGACTTCTTTAAGGTTTTCGTTACCAATTATGCGCTCCAATTGATCGTGAAAGACATAGGTGCCAAACGGTATTTTATGATGCTTTGTATACGAAGGGAACCAATTTATTTCTTCCGGTTTTGAATACTCTGCACCCACTAGTAAAATAATAACTAGCGCTGTTAACCCAACATATATTTTGCCTTTTTTATCCAATGTGATGAATTGTTAGTTTACTTAATTGGCTAAAAGGTAATTTTAGACTTTCAAATTTTAAAGCATCAATAGTAAACGAGCCATACCACACATAATCGTAAATTTTAGTAATATGCTTAAAGTTTAGTTGGATCGTTTCATCTTCAATTTCATCGATATAATCGGCATTGGTTTTATCTTGCTCCCAAATAATAATCTTATGTTCAGAGAGTTCTTTTAGTGCTAAGAGGTAATTGTATCGAATCGCTAAGCGATAGTTTTTTTGATTGATAGCGTCGTTTATTAGCGCGTTGATATCTTCGTTTTTTATGATGTGCTCTTCATCTGCAAACGCAAATTCTGGCGCTTTTTGTTTTCCTTGAATAATTGATGTCGCATTTACCTTTAAGAAAAACTTTATGAGAAGAAATATAAGAATACCAAGAATAACATACGGAACAACATTAAATATAAATTTAAAAATCCCAGAAGCCGCCGTGTTACCAAAAAGGGCATCCATAATTTGAAAAAGAGCGTTTCTTAACCATCGTTTTAATTTAACAAACCAATTATCGGCAGCTTCAAGTTCTGTATAATTGAAACTTTTATTCCCTTTATAGTCTTCAAGATCGGTTTCTGTAATCTGCTGTTTTTGAAAATAGGGCGTCTCTTTGTCGTAGACAGGATTATCTTGTCTTGCCAAAACGACCAAACTAAAAAGCAGGAATAGAAAAAGAAACTTTAAATGGGGCATTGGTTATTCAGTTTTTCCTAAGGAATCTATACGATCGAACGTTCCTGAAAAGTTTTTCTTTTCATTAATATTAAAGTAAATAAAAACTCCTGCAATAATTGAGATAAAATTCAGAAAGTATTTAAGCGCATACGATAATACGTTTAATATAATGTATACCGGATCTTGGAACATTGTTATTTGCGCTGCAGGGTCGCTCTCACCAGAGAATATTCCCATTTTTAATAAACTGTAAATTGCTGCCGGTACGCTAAAAATTGAACCGATAACACCAACGATAATCGCCACAACAACAATAGTTAAAAAGGAGATCCACCATTCGTTTTTAATAAAACTAAAACTGTTACTAAACGCATCAGTTACACTTTGGCTTTTAAATACCATTAATGAAAATGATAAACTTAAAGGGACCAGCATATAAACGCCTGGAATAACACAGAGAGCAAACCCAAAGCCGAGAACTATCCCGACTAAAACCCCTAATCCTACGAAATTCCAGAAACTGTTTTTTACGTCGTCTTTTACCTGACTAGTATTTACTACACCGCCATTTTCTACATACGATTTAATGTAGTATAACGCAGTAGAATGTGCTAAAACATAAGCAATAACACCTGTAATTATTAAAATAAGAACGGTGGAAAACATAGCGATTAAGGTTGGTGTTTCACCTGAAAAAAGCGTATCGTTAGTTATTAAATTTGACAAATCACCTACGGTGTAAAAGTAAAAGGCTAAAGCCGCAAACATTACCAATAAGTAAGGTAAAACTACTTGAAGAATTAATCCAAAGAAAGGCTTAAACTCGTTTCTAATAAAATTAAAAGTATCAGTTATTATTTGTCCTAAATCGCGTTGAGCTTTAAATTCAATGTATGGTTTCATAATTAAATAGGGGTGTGGTTAGTTTGGTTTAATTGTAGTGTTTCTTTTTTATATAATTGAATAGGGTAAATAACGTAGTAAAAAATAATAAGACCTAACGATGCGCTAATTATTAATAGCGCGAGCCAATCGGGCATTTCGGTATGTCGGGTAACAAAACCTTCTAAAAAGCCTGCAATAATAAAAAAGGGTATCGTACTCATTAATATTTTTAGTCCGTTTTTAATACCGCGTTTAAACGATTCTAAGCGGGTGTACGTTCCGGGAAAAAGCATTCCGTTTCCAACGACCAGCCCAGAGCATCCGGCCACAATAACAACCGATATCTCTATCGTACCATGAATCCATATTGTGCGTGCCGACTCCCAAAGCAACCCTTGCTCGAAAAAAAAGTATTGGAAACTACCCAGCATAATACCGTTTTGCATCATAATATACAGCGATCCAATACCTAAAAGAATACCGTAAGCAAAGGCAAAAAGGGCTACTTTTATATTGTTAAGCGTAATACCTAAAAACATATTAAATTCTCCTTGTTCTTTGTAAACGCCCATAGGGTCGCCTTTTTCTATGTTGTCTAACGTCATATTTACATAACCATCACCCAGAAAAGCACGTACAAAATCACCTTCGTTAGCCGCCGAAAAGGCACCAACAATTACAAATAAAGAAAACACTAAAAAAGCAATAAGCAGTTCGCGATGGTGTTGCTTAAAGAGTTGAGGACATTCTCTAGTGAAAAAAGTAATCAGTCTGTTTTTTGGTTCTTTTTTGGTTTTATAAATTTTTTGATGCGCTTTCGAAGCCAAATCATTTAGGTATAAAACAGTATTGCTATTGGGGTAAAATGTTTTAGCATAACTAAGATGGTCGGTAACTTCGATATACAAATTAGAAAGATGGTCTGGTTGAATAGTGATATTATTTGAAAGAACACTTTCAAATGTTAACCATTTATCCTTATTTTGCTTTACGAAAGCTGCTTCGCGCATTAATTGAAGTATTAGCTAACAAAGAAAAGAAAATATGAAGGAATTTCAAATAGAAACCGCTCAAAATGTAGCCATTCATCAAAATGCAGCCCCCCTGCTCGATCGTATGCTCGGTTATATCATAGATAGCTGCGTCATATTTTTTTACGGTTTTTCTGCAATACTACTTTTAAGGGCACTAGATTTCGATTTTAGAGATGCTTGGGCTATTTATTTATTAGTCACTTTACCTGCGTTTTTATATTATGTCCTGCTTGAAACGTTTTGGGATGGACTTACCATAGGTAAATTTGTAGTAAAAACGCGAGTGGTTAAATTAGACGGGTCGAAAGCGGGTTTCGGGAATTATTTTGTACGATGGATTTTAAGATTTGTAGATATCGTTTTAACTAGTGGCGCTTTGGCGGTAGTTACGATTTTAGTAAAAGGTAACGGACAACGATTGGGTGATATTGCTGCGGGAACGACGGTTGTTTCTGAAAAACGAAAAGTAAGCATTAACGATACTGTTTTAAAAGATATTGCACCCGATTATAGACCTAAATATGCGCAAGTGACGTTGTTTTCAGATTCAGAAATGCAAACCATTAAAAATTTGTACGAGCAAGCGATTAGGCAAAGGCAGCACAACGTTATTAATAAATTGTACGACCGGATTGTTACAGTGATGCAAATTGTACCTAGCGAAACACCAATAAATTTTATAAATACAGTAATTAAAGATTATAATTACTACACTCAAAACATGTAATGTTCTACATCATCGATATTTTAGGTACTATAGCTTTTTCAATCTCTGGAGTTTTAGTTGCATTAAACAAAAAAATGGATCCGTTCGGGATTTTCATTATTGCTTTCGTTACTGCCGTTGGTGGTGGTACTTTAAGAGATATTCTTTTAAATGAAACGCCTGTATTCTGGATGAAAGATATGACGTTTATTTATGTTGTAGCTTTTACGGCAAGTATAACGATTATCATTAAAAATAAAATTGATTATCTACGTACCTCATTATTTCTCTTCGATACTATTGGTATTGGATTGTACACCGTTGTAGGGGTAGAAAAAGGAATTAACGCCGGTTTACACCCTGTTATCTGTATTGCTTTAGGTACTATGTCGGCGTGTTTTGGAGGTGTTATTCGTGATATTTTGTGTAATGAAATCCCTATTATTTTTAGAAAAGAAATTTATGCTACGGCTTGTATTTTAGGAGGTATAGCTTACTTTTTATTATCTGAGTTGCCTATTAATGGCGATTTTGTCTTTGTTATTGCCGGTTGTGTTGTTATTTTTGTACGGCTTTTAGCGGTGAAATTTAAAATTAGTTTACCTAATATATACGGTGAGAAATAGTGAAGCGAGTTCTTTTCTGCGGAAGGCCTATAGGTATATTACATAGAATAGTAAACTATGTTACTTAATTTTAAATTGTTGCAGTATTAATTTTTGATATAAAAAAGACTTGCACTATCATCGATAATGCAAGTCTTTTTAGTTTATAATAAAAGAGATTGTTATTACTCTTCCTTTGAAACAGGGAAACCGCGATCTCTCATTAGTGCTTCAATTTTAGCATCTCTTCCTCTAAATTTTCTATACGCTTCAGCAGGATCCATTGCATTTCTAGGCGCAAATAAATACTTCACTAATTTATCAGAAAGTGCTTTGTCGTAAAAACCACCCGGCGCATTTTTAAACGCTTCTGCAGCATCGCTTGTTAGCACATCAGCCCACATATAACCGTAATAAGCAGTGGCATAGCCTTCACCAGAGAATACGTGTCCAAAATGCGGTGTTCTGTGACGCATTGGTAATTGCTTTGGCATATTTAATTCGGCTAAGGTTTGGCGTTCAAAATTATCAATATCAATAGTTTCAGGATCTGCTAAGTGTAATTTCATATCCATTAAAGCGGATGCTAAATACTCAGTAGTATCAAAACCTTGATTAAAGGTAGAGGCTTTCTTTATTTTTTCAACTAACGCTTCAGGAATAGATTCTCCTGTTTCATTGTGAACTAAGAAGGTGTTTATTACTTCGTCTGTAGATAACCAACGTTCTAATAATTGCGATTGAAATTCTGTATAATCTCTAACGCCACCATTTAATGTTGGATAGGCTACATTAGAAGAGAAAAAGTGTAGCGCATGACCAAATTCGTGGAAAAACGTTTCGGCATCGTCCCAAGAAACAAGAACAGCTTCTCCCGGAGCAGGCTTTACAAAGTTAGAGTTGTTAGACGCGAGCACCGTTTCTTGTCCGTCGAAAGTAGTATGACTTCTATAAGTGGTCGCCCAAGCACCAGAGCGCTTTCCTTGTCTTGCAAACGAGTCTAAATACCAAAGGCCGACGTGTTTTCCTGTCGTTTTATCGGTAACTTCCCAGACATTTACGTCTTCGTGAAATACAGGAACGGTGCCTTCTTCAACCGGCTTAAAATCGTAATTAAATAAACGACCAGCAACATAAAATAAAGCGTCAGTAAGTTTATTTAGTTGTAAGTATTGTTTTACTTCCTCACTATCTAAATTATATTTTTCTTGACGCACTTTTTCAGCATAATAACGATAATCCCAAGGTTCTATAATAACAGCATCATTATTTTTCTTAGCAATCGCTTGCATATCGATAACCTCCTCGGCAACACGCGCAATAGCAGAAGGCCAAACGGCCATCATTAATTCCATAGCATTTTCAGGGTTTTTAGCCATACGGTCTTGTAAGCGCCATTGTGCGTAATTGTCGTAACCTAATAATTCAACACGCTCTCTTCGCAGTCTTAAAATCTGAGCAATCATCGTATTATTATCGAAAGCATCACCATTATCTCCACGAGAATAATAATTATCCCACACTTTTTCTCTTAAGTTTCTTTCGGTAGAGTAGGTAAGAAAAGGATCGACAGAGGATCGCGTATTGGTAATGGCATATTTTTCAGCCTTACCATTATCTTTAGCTATTTTCGCGGCAGATTTAACAAAGCCCTCAGACAAACCACCTAACTGATCTTTTTCTAAATAGGTAATATAATTTTCTTCATCGTTCAATACGTTGTTTGAAAAATCGGTGTAGAGTGTCGATAATTCTTTATTAATATCAGCATAACGTTTCTTTTTAGCGTCGTTTAATTCTGCACCATCCATTTCAAAACGTTTGTATATTAAATCTAATACACGTTGTTTTTCAGATTCTAAAGGTGTTTTTTCAGCCGCTTTATAAACTGTTTTTATACGTTGAAATAAAGCGTTGTTTTGATTGATTTTAGAGGTGTACTCAGATAATTTAGGAGCTAGCTCACCTTGAACCTCTCTAAATTCTGGAGAACTCATATTACTACTAAAAATACCGTAATAAGAAAAGACGCGATCTAATTCTTTGCCTGCGCGTTCTAAAGCTGCAATCGTGTTTTCGAAGGTAGGTGCTTCAGGATTATTTGCAATCGTCTCAATGTCTTTTAAACCCAAAGCCATTCCAGTTTCCATAGCTTCTTTAACATCGCTTACTTTCATTTTATCGAATGCAGGGACACCATCGTAGGGGCCGGTCCATTCTTGTAATAATATGTTGTTACTCATTGCGTCACTTTTTATAACTAGTTTTTCAATATTTTCGGAGTCTTTCTTACAACTCGTTGCCGAGACTAAAAGACTAAGAACTACGGCTTTTACGTATGGTTTCATAGTGTGTTTTATAAGTTTTATTTTGGGGATAATATAAGAATTCTGCACTTTGAAACCTATTTTAAAATCACTACTTTTTTAATGTAAACATTGCGTATTGGCCAATCTCCACCATCGGTTTCTACAGCTGCAATTTTATCTACAACATCCATTCCGTCGGTTACTTTTCCAAATACGGTGTATTTTCCGTCCAAATGATGTTGGTTGCTTTGTGTAATAAAAAACTCGTAAGGTGAAGCTAATTTGTAAGCATTTTCAATTTCGCTACTAGGAATCGAAATCACGCCACGATAGTGTTTGTGGCCGTATCGCGTGTCTGGGGGTAACAAATAGCGACCAATACGGCCTCTTTTTTTTAGTACCTCTCTACTATCTGAGCTTCCGCCTTGAATGACAAAATCTTTTACAACACGATGAAATTGAGTACCGTCGAACACTTTGTTTTTTGTTAGAAAGATAAAATTAGCCCGATGGTATTGCGTGTTTTCGAATAACTGAATATCAATTGTTCCAAAATCGGTAACTATTCTTACTTTATTTTCTGGGTTTTCTATTTCGTATTCCGCAAAAAAGGCCATTGCATTATCGTCATTTAATGGCAAGAATGTTTCTTCTAAAGTTAACACGCTGTCTTGTTTTACTTTAGGCGTTTTAGTTATAACACTATCGTTTTTTGTTATGGAGTTGCTAATTTTTTTTCGTTTAGTTTTTTTATCTTCACAATTAAAGAAGACTAAAAAAGAAACGAGAAGCAATAAATATCTCATAGGTTGAGGTTTTTTTGTAATTAATTGCCAAAAAAGGCTTGTGTGTTATGGATTTTAATGAGTTTTTAAAACTAAGTGCAAAAATAGAAAATTTACCAGTTCCAGCCGAACCATCGCAGTTTAAAATGTCTCCGCCGTATCGCGGGCATTTAGTGAAAACGCAAAAAGAGCTTATTAAAAATGCTAGAAAGTCGGCAGTAATGGCACTTTTTTATCCTAATGCTAATAATGAAACAGAATTTGTTTTAATCTTACGGAAAACGTATAAAGGGGTGCATTCGGCGCAAATAGGTTTCCCTGGTGGTAAACTAGAAGCCAATGAAACCGATGCGCAAGCCGCTTTACGAGAAACAGAAGAAGAAATTGGAGTAGCGCAACACCATATTGAAATCGTAAAAGAAATGACGTC
Source organism: Bizionia saleffrena (assembly GCF_008086175.1). GTDB lineage: Bacteria > Bacteroidota > Bacteroidia > Flavobacteriales > Flavobacteriaceae > Bizionia > Bizionia saleffrena. The sequence continues at coordinate 250,031 of NZ_VSKM01000003.1, read as the reverse complement.
ATTATATATACCTCCTAGTAACTTTTTTGTACAACCGTTTATAGGGCTATTAAAAACAACGCCCAATTTTATAAAAGAAGATCGTGAAGTAGAGGCTATTTTGAAGGTTAAATTAATAGATTTTTTTAATGAAGATAATGTAGTAACTAAAAACGTGTCAACTGCTTACGATGCCATAGTGGCTGTTCCGGCTTATAAATTAAACAACTTTTTTGTTTGGGGCGCTACAGCAATGATGCTAAGTGAGGTAAAAGACTTGTTAAAGACTGCTATTAAATAGCCGTGATTTTTTATCTTTGTCTCTTATATAACAACTAAAAATAACTATGGGTTTATTAGATAAAAATCCTTTTGGCCACAACTTATTCGTTAAAAAATGGTTGATTAGAATTCTTGGAGTGCTTTCTCATAGGCGCTTTAGAGGGTATAACGAATTACAGATTGAAGGCTCTGAAATTATAAAAAACTTACCAGAAACTAACGTGTTATTTATATCAAATCACCAAACGTATTTTGCAGATGTGGTTTCTATGTTTCACGTGTTTAATGCGAGTTTAAGTGGTAGAGACGATTCTATAAAAAATGTAGGCTACCTATGGGAGCCTAAATTGAATATGTATTACGTCGCTGCCAAAGAAACGATGAGTTCTGGATTATTGCCTAAAATTATGGCGTACGTAGGATCGATTAGTATTGAGCGTACGTGGAGAAGTGAAGGTAAAAATATTAACAGACAGGTTAAAATGAGTGATATTTCGGCGATAAGAAAAGCGCTTGACGATGGCTGGGTAATAACATTTCCGCAAGGAACCACCACTCCTTTTAAACCGATAAGAAAAGGAACGGCACACATTATAAAACGCTACAAACCCATTGTTGTGCCAATTGTAATTGATGGTTTTAGACGCTCGTTTGATAAAAAAGGACTGCGTATTAAGAAGAAAAACGTTTATCAAACTTTCGAAATTAAAAAACCTTTGGATATTGATTATGAAAATGAAAGTATTGATTCCATCGTTGAAAAAATAGAATATGCCATAGAGCAGCATCCTTCATTTTTAAAGGTTATTCCCCAAAAGGAGTTATTAGCCCAAGAAGAGCTTAATAAACAACGTGAATGGTTGGATACTTAAGTGTGTAATTTTTAAATAACTGACTATCATTTAGATATAAAAAAATCCTGATTTCAATATGATGACATCAGGAGTTTTTTATTTTAAGTCGTTTAAAGGTGGTGAAAAATAAATTATATAGTTACATCTCTAATTTCTTAAGTTCTAAGTAATTTTTATTTAATCTTTTAAGTAAGATACCATAAATGAGTTTATAGAATAACCAGAAAATGAGAACGCATATTCCCGTTAATACAAACGTGATGAGGTAAAATACAATAGTTTGAGACGTGGTAAAATGAATAATTTTATCATGGAGTTCAGAATCGTTTTGAGACGTAAAATACAAACTTATTGGTACGCTTAAAAATATCATGGAGAGGTTGTAAATTACATAGTACTTAACAATTTTTCGAGTCTTTAAAATGCTCGCCATTAATTGTTTCGTATTGTCTGTAATAGATATATTTTTATAAGCTTTATATAGTAAGTAAACAAAAACAATAACTACACTAAAAGTGACTACAGAAAGCAAAACTATAGCCAAGTTATTGCCATAAATTTGATCTAATTCTTTTAAGTAGCTTGAAGAAAGCATTGGTAGGAAATTAATTAAGATCCAAAACACAAGCTCTGCAATACTGATATAAAAAAGTGTTTTCACTATAGAAGACGACTTTTTTAATAACATCGGATATAACTGCTTCGCCGATAATTTCTGATCGCTATCGGTAGTTGTTTTCCAGTGTTTTTTTAATAATTCTAGCTCATCCATACGTTACGGATTTAAAATAGTTTTTAATTTGGTTTTTACTCGGTTCATTTTCACTCTGGCATTCACCTCGCTAATTCCTAAAGTGTCACTTATTTCTTTATAATTCTTATCTTCTAAATATAAAAACACTAGCGCCTTATTAATGTCATCAAGCTGGTATACGGCTTCGTAGAGTAATTTTAATTGTTGTTCTTCGGTATTGTCGTAATCCTCTGCTTTAATTTTAAATTGTACGGCATCAAATTCTTGCGTTTTTACGCGGCGTTTAGATTTCCGGTATAACGTAATTGCTGTATTTAAACCCACGCGATACATCCAAGTACTAAATTTGGAATCCCCACGAAATTTGGGGTATGCTTTCCAAAGTTGTATGGTGATTTCCTGGAATAAATCGTTATGGGCATCGTAATTATTCGTGTACAAGCGGCAAACTTTATGCACAATATTCTGATGCTCCTCCAGCAATTCTATAAAACTATGTTCAAGTTCTTTATTCAATGTGTTTCGTTAGGTATTGTATAAGTAGTGTAAAGGTATGAATTGTTACAAAACATAAATTAATATTAAATAAAAAGTATAAACAATTGCGCTTCTGTATCTTTGCGCAAAAATAGAAGTCAATATATATTATGAATATTCCAGAAACAAGCTTACCTAGAATTGTTATTGTTGGTGGAGGTTTTGCCGGTATTAGTATCGCAAAATCACTGGCAAATAAAAATGTTCAAGTTGTTATGTTCGACAAGAATAACTACCATACATTTCAGCCACTGCTATATCAAGTGTCTTCGGCAAGTTTGGAGCCTGACGCTATTGCCTATCCGCTTCGGAAAATCATAAAAAAAAATGACAAAGCTTTTTTTAGGTTAGCCGATGTAGCACAAATTCATCCTGAAAAAAAAGAGATTGAAACGAGCATAGGTAATTTAAAATACGATTATTTAATTTTGGCGACAGGAACACGCACTAACTATTTTGGGAATAAAGAGGTTGAAAAACACAGTATGCCAATGAAGCAGGTGCCACAAGCTTTAAACATAAGGAGTTTAATTCTTCAGAATTTTGAAAAAGCGGCCATTACCACATCTAAACAAGAGCGTTTGGCACTTTTAAATTTTGTAATTGTTGGTGGTGGACCAACGGGTGTGGAACTAGCAGGAGCTATTGCAGAATTAAAAAATCATATTTTACCTCGCGATTATAAGGATCTAGATGCTAGTGCAATGGAAATTCACCTGCTGGAAGGCGCAGACCGCGTATTGCCACCTATGAGTGAGCACGCGTCTGAAAAAGCTGAATACTTCTTAAAAAAATTAGGGGTAAATGTGCATTGTAATACAATTGTTAGTAATTATGACGGTAAAACCGTAACAACCAATTCAGATCTGTTTTTAGAATCGGAAACCTTAATTTGGGCAGCGGGAGTTACCGGTAAACCCGTAAAAGGTCTTAGAGTCGATGCTTTAATAGAGCGCGCTAACCGTTATAAAGTAGACGAATACAATCAAGTTATTGGTTACGATTCTATTTTTGCTTTAGGTGATATTGCGTCTATGGTAACAGAAGCTTTTCCTAAAGGACACCCGCAATTAGCACAACCTGCTATGCAGCAAGGGAAATTGCTGGGTGAAAATATTATAAAATTAATTGACGGTAAACCCTTAAAGAAATTTGTTTATAAAGACAGAGGTTCGATGGCAACAGTGGGTAGAAATAAAGCGGTTGTAGATTTGAAACATTATAAGTTTGCCGGATTTTTCGCCTGGTTTGTATGGATGTTTGTGCACTTAATGTCTTTAGTAGGTTTTAGAAATAAAGTGATAGTGTTTTTTAATTGGACCTATAATTATATTAATTTCGATAAAGCTTCGCGACTTATTATTCGTCCATATACTAAAAAATAAAATGCTTAAAATCGCTTTTTTAAGCCCAAAACAATTAGTAATTGAGCTAAAGCGTAAGTAAACATGATACTAAAATTGGAATAAGGGACGGGCAAATAAAATTTGTTAATTGCCAAAATACTATCTGAAATTATAAAAAATAGTGCGCCTAAAAACACGAGTTTAAAGCTAGTGTTGGGCGCATTTCCTTTTCTTAAATACGCGGTAATGCCCATTAATAGAATCACCGACATATAAACAAGTACAGGAATTAGTAGCTCTCCCAATCCTGGTTTTAAGAGAACAAACAATCCAATAGCATACACAACAAATAGAGCTATAAAACGATAAGGCTTTAATGCCTTATTACGATGTTTTAAAAATACGATACAGTACAAAGTGTGTGTTATTAAAAAAGCGAGCAAACCGCCCATAAAGAAAAACTCCGACTTAAATACAAAGAGTAATAAAACATCGCCTAATAAAGAAAAAGCTAAGGCTAATAGCGTTAATCGTCTCCACGCAACCTTTTGCTGTTTTGTTGTATTTAAGAAGTACAGAATAAGTACACTTACAATAAGTGGTTTCGATATAAAATGCAAAGTACTAAGACCATCACTGTTTGCTATTAGTGTTTCAAAAATTACAAGACTCGCAAAAACAAATAGAAAAGAGGCTGTTTTTATAGGCTTCATAAATTATACTATATATAATTACTTTAAAGATACGTCTTAATGCAAAACCACAACGAAATCTTTTATTCCCACAAGAATGCTTTGTATAGCGTAAGCCGAAAGAATTAAACCCATAACTTTACTAATAACGGTAATTCCGTATTCACCAATTTTTTGTGGAACGCTATTCGCGGCTAATAATAAAAATAGTGTTATAACAATTACAACGGGTACTAATACAGCAGTTGTAGCTTGTTGCTGCACAGAGTATAAATGATTGTCGGTTAAAAGCAATATGACTATTATTGCTGTTGGCGACGCTATTGATGGTATGGCAACGGAGAAAATAGTAATCTGTTTATAATCGTTTAATATTTGTTTTTAGCGCCTAGTTTTCCATCCTCAAATATCATTGTTAAGGCAAATAGAAATAAAATGACACCACCAGAAATTTGAAAAGCATCTAGCGACACTTCCATCCCCTACAAAATTAGTTGTCCGATAATGATAAAAAAGAGCAAGATAAAGAAAGCTACAATAGAGACCCTAATAGCTGTTTTAGTTTTGTGTTTTTAATCGAATTGCGTGTTAGCTTCCAAACATACAGTTACCGAGCTCAACGGATCTATAACAGCAATTAAAAAAGAGATAGTAGTATGTATGTATGTATGTATGTATGTATGTATGTATGTATGTATGTATGTATGTATGTATGTATGTATGTATGTATGTATGTATGTATGTATGTATGTATGTATGTATGTATGTCCTTGGTTAATAGAATAAATTAAGCCCTAATACAAAATATTAGGGCTTAAAAGGTGGGGGAAATAATTATTTTATGGATAAAGAAATTAAATCTTTCCATTTTTTAGTTAAATCAACTTCTCCGTTTAATTGATAGTTTTCTTTAGAGTTATAGATTTTTAACGTCTCTACCGTTCCATTTTTATCTATTGGATGCAGTACTAAGTTTAAGTTTTCTATGTCGCCTTGTTTGTTTCTAGTGTTATTTTGTCTTACCTCTAAAACTTCGCAATCTAAAAACTGACTTAAATTAACGTGTTTCGATATGTTTTCTAAAACCGTGTTTTTATAATAAAATAAGGTTTTAGTTGCTTGGTCTAAACCAATGGCAAAATCACTAGTTACGTCGTATTTTGTAAGTTTGCAATTTTGCTGATTAGATAAAGTTTTTAAAGACTTTAAAAGCAATTGCTCTTTGTTTCTCTTTTTTAATTGCATTAAAGTTAAGGGTACTATAATTAATAATAATAGTGTAGCAGATATAATAGTCATTCCTAATTCCATAATAAATTTTTTAATTATTTTGATAGCGTTATGCGCACTTTGTGAGTATTACAAAGTCCGTTTAAAAGTTTTGCCACTACAGGGCGCCGAAATAATTAAAAGGGGTTTACCAGAAGGAATGAAACGGGTAAATAATATCAATAGTTAAAAAATTAAGGTTTAAATTTTTTAAAAACTGAATGTATTTAGAATACGCTATTACAAATAAATGCTTGCTACTAGCGGCAATCGCCTTTCCAGTGTCAAGATGTTTTATAAATATTACAGGTGTATTGGTGGTAAGTTGTTCTACAATAATGCGATCAAATTCTTTGGTATGTACAGAAAAAGAAGCGGTAGTGATAGCACCTTTGTCAGATGCCGATTTTAAAGTTTTTGAAACCTCTTCGTTGTGTAAAGACACTATAGTTGCGCTCGCATTAACTGTTGGTAAACAGAATGCCAATAAAAATAAGAGGCTTAATATTTTGAATGTTATTTTCACATTTCAAAGTTAAAGCATTAATAGTATAGAATGGTAAATAATTAACATTTCGAAAACAAAAAATAATGTTAATTATTTTAATAGAAAAGAACGTTTATGGTTTACGTTGAAGCGAAAGAATTTTTAGAAATTATAATTTTTTAGAGACCGAAGTACAAATGAAGCACCAAAAGTAAACTGAAGTTTTTAAATTTTAAGGCCTTGTGTGGTAAATGAAATTCCTTGTTGACTAGAGGTTGAAATCATAACGGCTTCAAAAAACGGATCGTGTATTCCTTCAGAAATACTCCAATCGAAAACAAAATTAGCGCCCGAACCCCCTTCTTTATCGCGTTCGTCTATAATAATCTCTATAGTTTCTAAAGGTTTTATAAACACTGTTTTGCTAAAATAGGTTCTAATCAGTTCCCCGTGTGTGTTAAAGTATTCAGCTTTATTGATATAGATTGTGTCGTTAGGATTTATGTTTCTTATGCTTACGGTTGCAGTTAAACCCTGTGTGCGGTGCTCGGTTAAACCATAAATTTCAGAATAGACAGATAAATACGTTTTACCGGTAACCAGAGCATTGCTTTTTGGAAGTAAAATGGTTCTTTTATTCCAGTTAATAGGATTAATAGAACTGACTTCTGCTTTGCCATTACAAGCAACAAGTACAAAGCAAACACTTAATAACAGTAGAAAATTCTTCATTTTATTTTTTTTGTAAAATACAAAATTACGAGGTACTAAGAATAAGAAACTATCTTTAAAAGTACTCAATTGTTTTAAGAGCTCTTAAAGGGCTTCAATAGTGGGTTATATTTATAAAATGATTCAACTAACGACGTTCTATTGTATAGTAAGTTACAGCCACAATCAACCGGGCGCTAATTCGGCTTAAAAAGAGAAAAAATTAAACTGCTTTTCCTTCTTGTCTCCAAAACAGTAAGCCCACAACACTACCCAACGCCATAGAAATGGCATAGCGGTAAATGCCGTAATAGTGGTCTTCCATAAAATCTGTAACTAATTCGCCAATATTAAATACGATAATAATAAGTGCAAATGCCACCAAAATAATGGTACCAACGGTGGGGCTCACTAATTTTAATCGGCGAGTGGTAAAAAAAAGATTTGCAGCTATGGCGCCCCAAAAATAAGTAAGGACAAAAAAACCGTTATCGGTATTGTTTTTAATAATACTGCTTATGGTGTTATTGTCTATAGAATCGACAGCCAAATAAACATCTAAAGCAATTAAAAGAACAAACATTGCTATTAATACGTACTGTATTCGCTTAATAAGATGTGTGTTGTTTAAAAATTGTTTTAGGTGCTGTATCATAAATTCAGGTATTAAAACCAAGGTAAATCTACGTTTGGTAAGTGGCGTTGCGACCAAATAAAATGACCGTAAAGGATACCCGTAAGGAGTAAAATGAGTTGATAACGACGTTTTAAAATGTACTTAGGATTTAATCGTTTTCCTATTATAATCATAATAATAACGATTACAACGAGTAGTACAACGGGGAGCCACCAGTTATCTCCAAATAGTGGCAAGCGTGAACCTAGAAAGAAATGCCCTCCCAAAACACCCCAAAAAAAAGTGGTAAAAAAATACTTATTGTATGCCCAGTTTTTAAGAATAACATTTACAGTATCGTTTTTTGTGCGATTAAAATTTAAAACAATATTGAGTACGATTAAACAACCTATTATTCCTATTACAATATGTTCTACGGTTTTAACGGTGATCATGAAAATAGCGTTTACACGGTATAAGTTACTCATTTTTTTAAAATAGAATGTAAAAATGCAGTTGAGAAGTGAAAAATTACAGTTCGGTAAACCCTTTTTTAAAAATCGCGTAAGCTGAGTGATATTTGCTTCAACCTTTAACACCACATACTATGTTTAAAATCGGAGTACTCATCTCAATTTTTGCCGTGACCCAAGTGTCTACAGACAAAAATAAACCAATAGAAGTAAAAAAAGTAGAAATTAATAAAAAAGAAGCGCCTAAAATAGCACTTTTGTATTCGGTTAAAAATACGACTTTCTGTTTTGGAAAGTAACACGAAAATGATTAACAAATAAGTTAACTAATCTACCAAATTAGCTTTTGCTAACTTTAGAATTGAATGATGCTAAACAAATTAAAAAGAAAACCAATGAATAGCCACTTTAAAAATATAATAATCACATTCGCTATTGGCTGTTTAGTATTTATACTCGGTAACTTGTTTTTTGGCGATTTTAATTATAAAAGTTCAGACGCGTTTTTAATCAGTTTTGGGTTTTATCAACTGTACGCTTTTATTTTAGCCTTCTCGAATATGTTTTATTTCGCCTATTTAGAGCGGTTAGAGTGGCAGAAGAAAAACGGTGTAAAGCGCATTATAATTGGCACGTTAGGTTCTACGCTATTAACCTTAATAGGTTTGTTTTTATTGCGTTTCTTCACGTCGGTTATTTATGTAGGCAATAGTTTTTCTTATTTTATTAGTCACGAATCGATTATGGATTACCAATTTGGATTATGGATTACAATGAGTATTGTTATTGTCTTTCATTTCGTGTATTTCTACAACCGTAAGCAAAAGCAAAAAATTAAAGAACAAAAAGTAATTGCAGGTACGGCGAGTGCTAAGTTTAATGCTTTAAAAAATCAATTAGATCCGCATTTTCTGTTTAATAGCTTAAATGTTTTAGCAAGTTTAATCGATGAAAACCCTGAAAACGCACAGAAATTTACGACTAGTTTATCTAAAATATACAGGTATGTGCTCGAGCAGAAAAACAAAGATTTAGTGTTGGTAGACCAAGAGCTCAAGTTTGCAAAAACGTATATGTCGCTGTTAAAAATGCGATTTGAAGACAGTTTAGTGTTTTCTATGCCAGAGCACGCTAAGAATCCAGAAAGTAAGGTGGTGCCTTTATCGTTACAATTATTATTAGAAAATGCGGTGAAACACAACATTGTAACTAGTAACAAACCGTTGCATATTACTATTTACGAAGACAACGGTTTGTTGGTGGTCCAAAACAATTTGCAAATAAAACGAGTGGTAAAAAGTAACAGTAGCCGTGTTGGTTTAAGTAATATAAAACAACGTTACGCTTTATTAACAAACAAAAAAATAAGCATTACGGAAAGTGAAAACACGTTTAAAGTGGCCTTACCAATGCTTACAAAACAACTCTCTATTATGAAAACAAACTATAAAATAAACGAGCAAGACGCTTATTACCAAGCAAAAAAGCATGTTGACGAAATAAAAGGGTTTTACGGCAATCTTATAGCTTATTGTATTATTATTCCGGTAATCATTTTTATTAATTACAAAACCTCTTGGGAGCAGCACAAATGGTTTTTCTACCCAATGTTGGGTTGGGGAATGGGACTTATTTTTCACGGATTTGGGGTGTTTGGTTTTGGGAAAAATTGGGAAGAGAAAAAAATAAAAGAAATTTTGGACAAAGAACAACACACTAAACACTGGAATTAAAATGGAAAATCGAAACTTAGAACAGGAGCGCTACCAAAGAGCAGCAAAACGCGTTAAACAAATAAAAGGGTTTTACACACACGCGTTAGTTTATACCGTAATTAATTTAATGATTGTGGTGATCAATATTCAGAATTTAGACGTCGGAGAAAGCTATTTCCAGTGGCATAATTTCACCACTTTATTTTTCTGGGGATTAGGATTACTAGCACATGGATTAAGTGTTTTTGTACCCACCTTTGTTATGGGGAAAGACTGGGAAGAACGCAAAATACGCGAGTATATGGAGAAAACTAAAAGTAATCGTTGGGATTAATTTTAAAATATAATTAAAATGAAAGTACTTATTATTGAAGATGAAAAACCGTCGGCAAGACGTTTACAACGGATGCTAAAAAAAATTAATATTGAAGCCGATACGTTATTACATTCGGTAGAAGAGTCTATTGAGTGGTGTGAGCATAACGCACATCCCGATCTTATATTTTTAGATATACAGTTAAGCGACGGCTTATCCTTCGAAATTTTTGAAGCGGTTTCTATTACATCGGCAATAATTTTTACAACAGCTTACGACGAGTATGCTCTAAAAGCATTTAAATTGAACAGTATAGATTATTTATTGAAACCTATAGATGAAGAGGAACTGGAAGCTGCCGTAAGAAAATATAAATCTAGACTAGAGTCGCAGCAACACGTAACATTAGATTTTAATGATATTAAGCAACTTTTGGTAAACCCGATAGAGCGCGAGTATAAAAAGCGGTTTTCGGTAAAAGTAGGACAGCATTTAAAACTAATACAAAGCGACGAAATAGAATGTGTGTACAGTGAAAATAAAGGCACATATTTGTACACTAGTCAAGGTCGCAATTACTTAATAGACGCCACTTTAGACGAATTGGAAACAGAGTTAGAGCCCCATATGTTTTTTAGAATTAATCGTAAGTTTTACGTTAATATTAATGCCATAAAAGATATGGTAAGCTATACTAATTCGCGAATAGAAATAAAATTGAATACCTATAAAGATTATGAAATTATAGTAGCCAGAGAGCGTGTAAAGGAGTTTAAGAATTGGTTAGAGTAAATCCTATTAATTTTTTAATTCTTTAGGTTTTTTTTCCTCTTTTACTTTTTCGACTTTGTTATCGTTAAAAGTAGACGGTAACATATTTGGAATTAATTTCACTACAATAGGTAATAGAATAGCGCCACCAGGTAAAATAAAAATAGCCAGACTTGGTATGGTTTTAAAAATATCTATCAATTGAGATTGTACTTTTTTCTGCTCCTCTTTTGTTAAATCTCGAGTTGTAGCCTGTGTAAGCAATACCATTAAATCTTTACTTTGAACGAGCTCTTTAAAAATACGCTTACTATTCCTTTTTATAAGTTTCATAACCAACTTCGACGAATTATCGTAAAAATTAGCAATTGGTGTAGAGGTTTTAAATACAGAAAACTCTTCTTTATGGCGTTTATTAAACGCTACAATATGGTTTAGCGCGTCGTTTATCTCTTCTACCGAAAGATTCATATCTACACCTACAGATTTTACAAAATTGTACGCTTTATCATCTTCAAAAACGTCTTCCCAAATGGCCAAACAAGCAATGTCTAAGAAATATTTTTTCTCGTAATAATTAAAATCTGTTTCTAATGCTCTTCTATAATTTAAGTTAAAATTTTTACTATCGTCCTTTACATAAGAAATCGATTCACGCAAACTTTTTAGAAAATCGAGATCTTTTTTATTGTTATCTACTTTATAATTTAAGGCGTCGTAAGTAATATTGACAAGGATGGTCTCTAAACGAGCGGCGTAAGTGTTTACGTTTATTCCTGTTTTTAAATGTTGTCTAAAGGTCAGGATATCAATAAAAACTAGCGAATTGGTAACCGTTTTATTAAAATTTCGGGTCAATAAGTTATTATCTAATTGCACACGATCGTTAATTAGGCGTTCTAAAACGGAAGCGTCTGAACTCCGAATAAATAATTTGTCCCACAGCGATAAATCTGAAACTTCTAAATCTTTATAAAACTGCACCACATTTGTTAAAAACGTATTAAAATTCGTGTCTCCCGTGGTAAATACATAAGTATGGTACAAGCCGGTGAGTAGATTTACTTTTCCAATTTCATCTTTAGAATAGGTATGCTCGAATTCAAATTGCGGTGGTGCAAAAATATTTAGACCGTATAAAAAGCCGCTTTGCCTTAGTTTAGAGTACAGCGCGTTAAAGTCGCTGCAAAACAAACCACTTTGTCTAACGATCGATTCGAATTTCTTTATCCAACCTGAAGTTGAAGGATTCATAACTTTTTATTTGAGTATAAAGGTACTTCTAAAAGTTTAAAATCCCATTTATTTTTATAAATGAAACAATTTATAAAACCCTATCTACTTTTTTTGCGTAGGTATTCTCGAGAACAAATTATTAATTAACAAAAAATCTCATATTATGAAAAAAATGAAAATTTTACTAGGAGCTTCAGCATTAGCTATTGCTGGCTTCTTTATGGTAGCAGCCGATCACATTGATGCACCAGATGTTACAGGCACAAGTAGTGACATCACCGACTTTTATGCGTTTCAGGGGCAAAACACAGATAATATTGCTTTTGTAGCCAATGTTCAAGGTTTATTAAGTCCGATGGCTTCGACTTCGGCAACTTTCGATGAAAATGTATTAGTGGAGATTAACATTGATACTAATAACGATAACGTTGAGGATTTAGTTATTCAAGCGATTCCTAGAAATGGAAAAATGTACTTTTTCGGACCAACCACTCCAGCAGCTGTAGGTTTAAATAGTACCATTATGAAGGATGCGACACAGACCGTGGTAGATATTACAGCTTACGGTGAAACAGCAAAAGTAACGAACAATCCAAACGGTATTAAAGCGTTTGCAGGGCCAAGAGACGATCCCTTCTTTTTTGACTTTGCTCAATATTCCGCAATTATTGCTGGAGATGCAACGAGTTTTAATACGCCAGGAGACGACACCTTTGCAGGAACTAACGTAATGTCTATTGTCGTTGAGGTGCCAAAATCTATGATTGGTGGTTCAGGGACCATTAATACGTGGATAGAATCTAAAAGAAAATAATAACAATTTAAAACTTAAAACTTATGAAAACTATAAAAATACTAATGACAGCATTATTAGTCTCGGCAGTTTCTTTTAACTGCTCTAACGACGATGATAGCTTTACGCCAACACCAACACCGGCACCAACAACTCTAGATTTTACTGGAACCTATAGTCAAGAAGACCAAATGGGACGCCCAGCTGTAAATACAGTGTTTGTGTCTTCAGGCTCTAAAGACGCTTTTAATACAACGGTTCCTACAGATCAAAACGCCGCGTATCAGGCCATGTTTCAAGCCAATTTAATGGGTTTAAGTCCTGCATTTGCTAACCCAGGAGATATGAATGCATTGGGGCAAGATGCTGCTGCATTTACAGGTCTATTAGCTACCGATGTTTTAAATGTATCGCTTGATGGAACAACAACGTTTTATGACGGAACAAATGTCTTAACAGGACGTAACCTTGCAGACGATGTAATAACTGTAGAGTTATTATTAATTTTTGGAGGAGAAGATTTTTCTGAAAACCCAGGTTTATCCAACGATAATGTTAATGAAAATGACAAACCTTTTTTAGCCTCATTTCCATATTTAGCTTCTGCTTGGTAGAAGCACTTTAAACTAAAGCGCTATCCTTACTAGCGCTTTAGTTTTTTATATGAATAAAATTAAAAAACAAACAAACAAACAAACAATATTATGAAATCGATACTTTATTCTTTGGTCCTATTACTTACAATAGCGAGTTGCAGCAAGATTTCTAACTCAAAAGATATTACAGCTGCTCAGGATTACAATTCTTTTTTAAATACTGAAAACAAAACAGTAGACCTTATAAAAAAGGAGTACGCTTTTTGGTCTCAAAAATTAGAGAAAACGCCGAATCAATTTCCTTATTTAGGAAAAATGGCTGGGTTAAACGGAAGCAAGTTTGAAACCACTGGAGACATCTCTAAGCTTATTGAAGCTGAAAAAAACTACCTTATTTTAAACAAAAAAACCAATTACGATAATGCTAGCTATTTAAGAGGCTTAGCTCGTAATTATATTTCGCAACATAAATTTAGAAACGCGTTAGAATTATTATTAAAAGCTGAAGAAAATGGCGAAAAATTAACTGATACTCAGAAAATGCTATTCGATGTATATTTAGAGCTTGGAGACGATGAAAAAGCTAAGTTTTACTTAGAAAAGTTAATAAATCTTAATAGCTTTGATTTTCTAATTCGAACTGCTAAATGGAATGATCACAAAGGTAATTTAGACGCCGCAATTAAGTATATGGAGCAGGCTGTTGTTAAGGCTGAAACTTCAAAAAATGAAGGCTTAATGCAATGGTCTTATACAAATCTTGCCGATTTTTATGGACATAATGGAGAGATTCAAAAATCTTATAATTATTACTTAAAAGCACTTCAATTAGATCCAAATGACGCGTATTCTAAAAAAGGAATTGCTTGGATTGTTTACTCTTACGAGCGCAATCCAGAGGAAGCTATGCGTATATTAAATACGGTAACTAAAAATTACAATACACCAGATTTTTACTTGTTAAAAGCAGAAATCTCTGAGTATATGAAAAATGATGTCGCTAAAGATAATTATTTAGAAGCGTACAATCAGGTGGTGAAAAATGAAAATTATGGCGATATGTATAATGCATATAACGTACAATTATGGGCAGATAATAATACGAATTTAGATGCTGCATTAGCAGTTTCAAAACGGGAAATTGCAAATAGACCAACACCTTTATCTTACGATTTACTAGCGTGGTCTGAGTTTAGAAAAGGAAATTTTGATAAAGCATTAGACATTGTAGAAGCTTATGTTGTAAACAAAACCTTCGAGCCTAATGCACTGTATCATATTGCAGAAATATACAAGGCTAACCAAAGGTTAGATAAAGTAAAATCTCTTAAAAAGGAATTAAAAGATAGCGCTTACGAACTTGGGCCTTTAATGGAAATTAAAATAAACCAATTATAATTATATATGAATCAATTTAAATTAATTTTTGTTACTTTTTTTCTTTTTAGTTTTACGTGCTCACAAGCACAACAGCTTAAAGGTTTTGTTTTTGACAGTTATAAGCAACCTCTCAATGGTGCTTATGTGTACAATACAACAAGCAAATCTCACGCACATACTTCAGAAAATGGGTATTTTATTATAGAAGAAAGCGCGGTAGGGGATGTTTTAGAAATCGGATTATTCGGATTTGAAAAGTCGACAATATTACTAACCGAAAGTTTAGTTTCGGGTTCACTATCTGTGGTTTTAGATAACAAAATTTTTAATTTAGAAGAGTTAGTGTTAACAGAGCAAATAAACCCGTTAAACACTTTAGTGAAAATGGATTTAGAAACAAATCCTATTAACTCTTCACAAGAGATTTTAAGAAAAGTACCAGGATTAATGATTGGGCAACACGCTGGTGGAGGTAAAGCCGAACAACTATTTTTAAGAGGTTTCGATATCGATCACGGAACAGATATTTCTATAAATGTAGACGGAATACCCGTAAATAACGTGTCGCACGCTCACGGTCAAGGGTATAGCGATTTACACTTTGTAATACCTGAAACTATTAGTAATATTCATTTTGGAAAAGGCCCTTATTACGCTGAGGCTAGAGATTTCACAACTGCTGGCTATGTCGATTTTAAAACGAAGAGCAGTTTAAAAAATAATACGATTAAATTATCTTATGGTCAATTTAATACGATTAGAACTTTAGGGTTATTCAACGTATTAGAAAAATCTAATCGGGATAATGCTTACGTAGGTATCGAATATATTGAAACTGACGGTGCTTTTAAGACCTCTCAGAATTTTAATAGAGTAAATCTTATTGGTAAATACACAACATACGTTAACAACACCGATAAATTAGCGTTTACTATAACACATTTAGATAGTCGTTGGGATGCTTCAGGGCAAATTCCGCAACGGGCAGTGGACAGTGGGTTAATTGGTCGTTTTGGAGCCATAGACGATACTGAAGGAGGGAACACAAGTCGTACTAATGCTAATGTTGAATTTAGATCGGTGATTGATGATAATACCATATTAACTTCAAACGCTTTCTATTCTCATTACGATTTCGAACTGTATTCTAATTTCACTTTCTTTTTAGAAGATCCTATCAATGGCGATCAAATTAAACAAAAAGAAGACAGAAACATTTTTGGTTTCAATGCTCAAATCGAAAAGTCAAGTCTTTTAAGTTTTGCCGATTTAACAACCACAGCCGGCGTAGGTTTAAGACACGATAGAGTTAGTGAAATCGAATTATCACACACGCTAAACAGAACAACGACGTTAGAGAATATACAATTAGGGGATATAAACCAAACCAATATGTTTGCGTTTTATAAGGCTGAATTTGATTTAGGAAAATTCAAAATTACGCCAGGTCTGCGTTTAGAGTATTTTAAATTTATGTATAACGATGCTTTAGTTGAAGACTACAGTACACAAGCAGAAAATAAAGCAGGATTATTTCCAAAACTGAATGTCGTATTCGAACAAAACGATAACTTACAATGGTTTTTTAAATCTGGTATTGGTTTTCACTCTAACGATACACGTGTTGTGGTGGCTCAAGAAGGTAAAGATGTTTTACCAAAAGCGTATGGTGTAGATGTGGGGTCGATCTGGAAACCTATTCCTAAATTAGCCTTAAACGCGGCAGCTTGGTATTTATTTTTAGAGCAAGAATTTGTATATGTTGGAGATGCTGGAGTTGTAGAGCCTAGTGGAGAAACAGAACGTTACGGTGTAGATTTTGGTTTGCGTTACCAATTAACCGATCATTTATATTTTAATACCGATGCGACGTTAACAAAAGCTAGAAGTGTTGAAGATCCTGAGGGAGAAAACTACATTCCCTTAGCGCCTAAATTAACGTTTGTAGGTGGTTTATCATTAAATGAGTATAATGGATTTGCAGGGGGTATACATTACAGATATTTGGGAGACAGACCAGCCAACGAGAATAACTCGGTCGTAGCTGAAGGTTATTTTGTAACCGATTTTAATCTGAATTATAAAATTAATAAAAATATAACCCTTGGTGTTGTCATTGAAAATATTTTCGATACCGAGTGGAACGAAACACAATTCTTAACTGAAACACGTTTGCAAAACGAGGTGAATGCTGTAGAAGAAATTCATTTTACGCCAGGAACGCCGTTCAGTGCTAAAGGATCAATAACGTATAATTTTTAAGTGTAATTTAATTAAGTATCAACCAACATTTTTTTACTTTGATTGTTTTGTTGAGTAAGATTTTTTGTTTGTTTTTTGTTGGTTGATTACAAAGCCCTTTTTAAACGCAGTTTAAAAAGGGTTTTGTTTTTTGGTTTATTTTAAACTGTTAGCACTCATCACAGAAAAAATGTGAAACAACACCTTAATTAGCCTAAAGAAATCGACTTAAAAAGCATCACTTCACCTTAAATCATAGTATGATTGAGCATTCGGAATGCACAGAGTGGAGTTAAGCCAATACCTATTGAGTCGCTGAGATCATTTAATTAAACCGCTATTTTAAAGCTTAAACTCTAATTTTTAAGCTTTCATTTTAAATTGCGCTACAGATTTCCTTTTATTAAGTGCTGCTTTTAGAGTTTTTATTATGTTTTTAACTTTTTAAAATCTCAGAACTTATAGGACTAAAACACCATTAGTAACTTTACGATTCATTTAAATCCATAAAAAAAAGCTTAAACTGAATTTCAGTTTAAGCTTTTTTTAGTAGTTAAGAACGTACTACTAGGTATCACTTACCACACCTAAGGTGTAGAGTTGTTCCATTGTAGGGGTTTTACTTCCGCCAGCCGGTTCTAAGGTAATACCGAACGCTTGAGAGGCATTGTTATTTTGTAATTCGAAAATTTTATTAGTATTGTCATTAAAATCGTCTATTGTTCCTAAACTCGTAGGCGACAACGGATTTAAAGTTAGCGACCAGATTTGGTAAACTTTACCTTTTGGAGGTTTTGGTAAGCCTTCTAAATCTAAATATACTGTTGCTTCAGATTTATCCCAATACACTTTCGCGTATGCTTCAGGGTAGACCGCTTGACCATCTAAGGTTATATTTATTAAATTTTCATCTCTAACAACATTTAGTAATTTTTTAGTGTCTGCCAAATCGGAATGGACATCTTCAATTTGAATTTCTAAAAATTCTTTATCTGTCGTTATAGTCGATACTTTGGTATTTAGAGACGCATTTTTGTTTAGAGTCCATAATAAACCAACGGCTAAAAATACTGCCGCTGCCCAACCCGTATAACTTAACCAATTGGTGTTTTTAGAAGGGGTGTTTAAAGACATAACTTTAGTGTCTTCATCAGTAAGACCGAGTGCTTTTTTAATGCTTGCATAAATTTGTTTAGAAGTTGAAGGAGAAACTTGGGCTGTCAATTTAACAACGGCAGCTTCTATATTTAAAACTTCGTGTAGTATTTCAGGATGCTTAAGCATAGCATTGTACACTTCTCTATTTTCTAAATCAGAGAGTGCGCCTGCAACATACAGTTCTAAAATTCCAGATTCTATGTAGGTTTTAATATCCATTTAGTTTAAAACGATTTGTCTTAATTCATTAATACAATTTCTGTTTCTTGTTTTAACCGTCCCGATGGGTATTTCTAAAGTTTCTGCAGCTTCTTTTTGCGTATAGCCTTTAAAGTATAATAACTCTAACACTTCAATACACTTTTGTTTGAGTAAGCTTACAAATTTAGCAACACCAATAGCGTCAGTGCTATCGTTTAGGTCATCTTGAGATGGTAGAATATCTACGAAATATTCAGCATCAAGGTTTTTCGAATTGTTTTTAAAATGTTTAGATCTGGTTTTATCTATAGCTGCATTTCTAGAAATATTAAGAATCCAAGTAAAAAAGCGACCTTTAGTGGCGTCGTAAGATTCCGATTTATGCCAAGCTTTTATAAAAACATCTTGCATCACTTCTTCAGCAATATTACGATCTCTCACAATATTATAAATTACGCCATGCATACTTTCGCTATACATATTGTAAAGCGCTTCAAAAGCTTTTTCGTCTTTTTGCTGGAATTTCGAAATTAATAATTCTAACTGCATATCATATATTTGGTTTAAAGATAAAAAAAAGCAGCTTTAGTAAGCTGCTTTTTATTGAAATTAGAATGTGTTTATTTTATGATTCCTCCACAGCTAACTCTAAATCCAGCGTTTCCGCTAGGCTGGGAAGTGAAATCGTCGGCACCTTGATGTATTATAATCGATTTACCTAAAATATCTTTCGTATCATCACCACAACCAATACACCATTCGTCGGTAGTCATATTTACTGTAGCGTATCCTTTATCGTCGGCTTCAAAGTTTCCAATGTCTCCTTTATGATATCCTGCGCTATCACCCCATTTCCCGTGAGGTTGTCCTGTTGGGTTCCAGTGTCCGCCAGCCGATGAACCATCTGCCGCAGAGCAATCTGCTTTATCGTGTAAGTGTATAGCGTGTGTTCCTTTATCTAACCCTTCTAAAATGGCAACCATTTTTACTTTACCATCTACTTGGGTAAAGACTGCATTACCAGTTACCTTACTGTCACTTTTAGACTCTAAAATTACTTTTACTTTTATAGCCGTTTCAGTTTTTGTTACCATTTCTGTTTCTTTCTCCATTTCTGGTGCAGCTGGTGTTTCTTTTTTCTCTTTACAACTTGCAGCAAAAATGAAAGTTAATGCTAATGCTAATTGAGTTATTTTTTTCATTGTATGTTCTTTTTAGTTTATTAAAATACCTTTTAAATGTAAGTAGATATTAATCGTTATGCAAGTTCTAAATCTATAAATCCATATTGTGGATGCAAACCGATGTATAACACGGTCATTTTTAAAATAAAACAATGTTGTTAGCGTAGTGTTAAAAGTACAGTTTTAACGAAACTTTACTTATTTTTTGCTTTAAAAGTCTTATTTTTATAAGGTATGAAAACACATCATAATTTTAAAAAAGGCTTTGTTTTTAAAACGTACGAAGCTCCTACACAGTCACCATTCGATAAACTTTTCGAAATTTTTAAAGAACTTATAACACATACTTCCGGAGATTTCGATGAGGCGATAGAATGGTTACGAGAATTAGACAAAGAATATAAACTAACAACTTCTGAGTATACCATAGACGATTTTATTGAAGATTTAAAGACGAAAGGCTATATCCGTGAGGAAATTAAACCGGATGGTAAAGGCGGTATGGCAATTACGGCAAAAACCGAGAGAGCGATACGGCAGGCAGCATTAGATCAGATTTTTGGAGCAATAAAACGTAGTGGTTCTGGAAATCATAAGAGTAAACAAATGGGTCAGGGTGATGAACATACGGGCGATTTTAGAAATTATCAGTTTGGTGATGGGTTAGACAAAGTATCAATGACCGAGAGCTTAAAAAATGCACAGATTAATAACGGTATTGGCGATTTTAGTTTAACCGAAGACGATTTGGTAGTCGAAGATACTATGCATAAATCGCAAATGAGTACGGTGTTAATGATAGATATTAGCCACAGTATGATTCTCTATGGTGAAGACCGAATCACGCCAGCCAAAAAAGTAGCGATGGCGTTGGCCGAATTAATTACTACCAGATATCCAAAAGACACCTTAGATATTTTAGTGTTTGGTAACGATGCGTGGCCAATTAAAATTAAAGATTTACCCTATTTAAACGTTGGCCCCTATCACACAAACACAGTGGCAGGCTTACAATTAGCGTTGGACTTATTACGCCGAAAGCGAAATACTAACAAACAAATTTTTATGATTACCGATGGAAAACCGAGTTGCTTACGACTTAAAGACGGAAGTTATTATAAAGATAGTAATGGATTAAATCCGCATATTACCAACAAGTGCTATGCAATGGCACAGCAAGCTCGTAAACTACATATTCCAATAACCACGTTTATGATTGCGGAAGATCCTTATTTAATGCAGTTTGTTCAAGAATTTACGAAGGCTAATCAGGGAAAAGCCTTTTATACCGGGATTAAAGGTTTGGGTGAAATGATTTTTGAAGATTACGAAACCAATAGAAAGAAACGAATTAAAGGCTAATTATCCTGAGAGAATAATTGGTGAATAGCAAGAAGAATAATATTGAAGCAGAAGAAGCGAATCCATTATTCCATATTATAATAAGAAATAGCTCAAAAGCTTAAACTACATATGAAAGTAAATACAATTAAAACTATAGGTGAATTAAAAAAGGCTAAGTACAAAAGCAAATCTATAAAAGATGAATTAAGAGATAATTTAATTGAAAAAATAAAAAATAAAGAGACCACATTTGAAGGCGTACACGGTTACGAAAACACTGTGATTCCAGAATTGGAACGCGCTATCTTATCGCGGCATAATATTAATTTATTAGGTTTACGAGGCCAAGCAAAAACACGTTTAGCACGATTGATGCTTAATCTTTTGGACGAATATATCCCTGTGGTTGAAGGTTCTGAAATTAATGACGATCCTTTACAGCCTATTTCTCGACTTGCTATAGAATTAATCAAAGAAAAAGGAGACGACACACCTATTTACTGGATGCATAGAAGTGAGCGTTTTGCCGAAAAATTAGCCACTCCCGATGTTACTGTTGCCGATATTATTGGTGATGTAGACCCCATAAAAGCAGCTAATTTAAAGCTTAGTTATGCAGACGATCGCGTAATTCATTACGGTATGATCCCAAGAGCAAACCGCTGTATCTTCGTTATTAATGAATTACCAGATTTACAAGCTAGAATACAAGTGGCTTTGTTTAATATCTTGCAAGAAGGTGATATTCAAATTAGAGGATTTAAGCTGAGGTTAAATTTAGATATGCAGTTTATATTCACGGCAAACCCTGAAGATTATACCAACCGAGGAAGCATCGTTACGCCTTTAAAAGATAGAATAGGCTCTCAAATACTAACGCATTATCCGCAAGATATTGAAACTGCTCGTCGTATTACAGAGCAGGAAGCGAAGCTCGGAACACAACAAAAAGAGACCATAGCCGTACCAGATTTGGCTAAAGATCTTTTAGAACAAATTGTATTTGAAGCTAGAGAAAGTGAATATATCGATGCTAAAAGCGGTGTTAGTGCACGTTTAAGTATTACCGCTTATGAGAATTTAATGAGTACAGCGGAACTTAGAGCGTTAAAAACAGGAGATGAAAAAACGACGGTGAGATTAAGCGATTTTACAGGTGTTATTCCTTCCATTACTGGTAAAGTGGAGTTGGTGTACGAAGGCGAACAAGAAGGGGCTGCAAAAGTGGCTTATAATTTAATAGGTGAGGCTGTAAAAAGTTTATTTCCTAAATTTTTCCCTGAAATCGAGAAACTAAGAAAACAAGAAGAAGAAAGTCCGTACGACGATATCGTATCTTGGTTCTTTAATAATCGTGATGGTTTTGAATTGTTAGACGATTTAAGCGATAAAGAGTATAAAGACCTCCTAGATGCTGTAACGCCATTAAATGATTTATTAGAAAAACACCAACCGGAACTTTCTAAAGAAGAAAGTTATTTCTTAAAAGAATTTGTGCTTTGGGGATTGGTTGAATTTAAACAATTGAGTAAATTTAGATTTACCGAGGGCGTTCAATTTAAAGATCCTTATGGAAGTTTTATAAACGACTTATAATCTTTTAAATCAGTATTTCTAGATAAAGGCGATAGGACAGCTTTGCTTTTAATACTACGAAGCAGAAATCAAGACTTAATTTTAAATTAAATAAGCATAGAAAAGGAGTGAATTATCACTCCTTTTTTTTTGTGCCTCATATTTATATAAACTTTTGTAATCAACCTGTTTTTAAAGCAAATTCGTTATAATTTGTGTAGCACTATGCAATGTTTTGTGTACTGGACATTTATCTGCTATTTGTAAGAGGCGCTCTTTTTGTTTGTCGTCTAAGTGACCCGTTAATTTAATATCGCGTGTAAACGTATCAATTTTGGCTGAAATATCCTCAGAGTTTTCACAATCTTCAGCGTGCGTTTTAGAATAGCTTGTGTGTACCTCGATATTTTCTAGATCCCATTTTTTTCTTTTCGCATACATTTGCACGGTCATAACCGTGCAAGCCGAAAGTCCTGCGCTTACATATTCGTAGGGCGACGGACCGAAATCATTCCCGCCAAAAGAAGTAGGTTCGTCTGCTATTAAGTTATGATTTCCAACTCTTAGTTGCGTTGTAAAACCTTCCTCTTTATCCAAACTAGCAATAACGTGATGCGTTGTGTTCAAGGTTTCGATTTCTGGTAAATTAAGATAGCGTTTCGCCCAACTCGCAATTAATTCACCGGCATACATAGAATCTTCTTTCTTTAGTAATAAATGATCTGCACCATCTAAAGAGACAAAACTTTTAGGGTGTTTTGCGGCTTTATAGAGCTCTTCAGCGTTTTTAATTCCTACTATAGCATCTTGCGGCGAGTGTAAAATAAGTAATGCTTTGTTGAGGTTTTTGGTAACTTCAGGAAGCGCGTTTGTTTTTAAATCGTCTAAAAATTGTTTCTTAATAGTAAAATCTCTCCCACTTAAATTAACAACTGCTTTGCCTTGCTTATTAATTTCGTCGAGATTACTTTTTAGTAGATTTTCTACGTGACTGGTGTTGGAAGGCGCTCCTATGGTTGCGATGGCTTTAATATTTTGGAGTTCGTTTGCAGCAAATATAGCGGCTGCACCACCCAGTGAATGCCCAATTAACAGCGTAGGGGCGGTGTAATTTTCTTCGAGATATCTTGAAGCTTGAATTAAATCTGAAACATTCCCAGAAAAATTAGTGTTCTCAAAATCTCCGTTGCTTTCTCCCAAACCAGTGAAATCGAAACGTAGAACACCAAATCCTTTAGACGTTAGAGCTTTGCTTATGTTTCTAACGGCTGATAAATTTTTATTACACGTAAAACAATGCGCAAAAAGAACAAAATTATGTGGTTTTTGTTGCAGAGGAAGTTCTAGTCGTCCTTTTAACTCTAACCCGTCCGTATTTTTAAAGGTAACTTTTTGAATATTCATTTTACGGCGTATTTATTTTAAAGCTTTTTTACTTCAATATAGAAGTTTTTATTCACTTTAAAGTCAGGGTTTGTAGATTTTAATTTTAATATTTTAGTGGTTGCAGAAGGTTTTATCCATTGTGTTTTTCCATCAATTTCAATTTGAATCGGCATTTTAAACCCTTCAACAGTATTGCTCCATCTATACTTTAATTCTCGGTCTTTAATAGTATATTCTAACACCGGAATACGGATATCTCTTAAATACTGATTAAAAATGAGGTGAAGGTTTAACCCTGTATTTTCTATCAGATAATTTTCAATTTGTTGTGTGGTTACCGTTTTATGGTAAAAGTCTTTATTTAAACCACGAAGAATAGTTCTCCACTTATTGTCGTTATCTAAAAGCGTTCTAATAGTGTTAAGCATATTCGCACCTTTGTAATACATATCTCCAGAACCTTCGCTATTAACATTGTAATTTCCAATAATTGGTCGTTCGTTTTGTATGCCTTTTCGGGTTCCAATAACATATTCTGAACCTGCTTGTTTGCCATAGTAATACTCTACAAATAAGCTTTCTGAATAGGCTGTAAAACTTTCATGAATCCACATATCTGCAATGTCTTTGCTGGTAATGTTATTCGCAAACCATTCGTGGCCCGCTTCGTGAATAATAATAAAATCGAATTTTAAACCCCAACCTGTTCCCGATAAATCGCGTCCTAAATAACCGTTTTTAAATTGATTGCCATAGGTTACAGAGCTTTGGTGTTCCATTCCTAAATAAGGCGCTTCAACTAACTTAAAACTATCTTCGTAAAAAGGATAAGGACCAAACCAGTGCTCGAAAGCTTCCATCATTTTCGGCGCATCTTTAAATTGCTTTTTTGCTTTTTCTAAATTATAATCGAGTACGTAATAATTCATATCTAAATCACCGTTTTCTCCTTTGTAGACTTCAGAAAAGTTAACGTAGTTACCAATATTAATATTTACACCATAATTATTAATAGGATTGTCTACAAACCAATGATACGTTGTTGTATTGTCTTTTTTAGGTTCTATTTTACGAAGTCTACCGTTAGACACATTCACTAATTCTTTCGGCACATTTACGCTAATCAGCATACTGTCGACCTCATCGTACATATGGTCTTTATTTGGCCACCACACACTAGCGCCAAGACCTTGGCAAGAAGAGGCTATAAAATGATTTCCGTTCGTGTCTTTTTTCCAAGAAATACCACCATCCCAGGGCGCATTAATAGCTTCTTTAGGGTAGCCTTCATAAAACACATCTACAGATTTCAAGTCACCAGTTTTTTGTTTGCTTTTTAATGTTATAAACCATGCATTACCCTCTTGTCTTACTTGTAGTTCTTTAGTATCTTGAACTGCTTTTGTGATTTTAAGTGGTGCCTGCAAGTCTATTTGCAAAACATTATTGGCTAGTAGCACCTTGTATTGCACTGTGTTTTTACCAGAAATAAATTTCTTATCTGGGTGTACAGCAATATCTAAATGATAGTAAGTTAAATCCCACCATTCGCGTTCTGGCGTAATAGAACCACGGAGTGTATCTTGATGAGTGAAGTTGTTTTTTTCTGAAAGTAAGCCTTGGCTATAACTGTTTAGAGTTAAAACGAGAAGCAATGGTATAAGGACTGTTTTTTTCATTTAAAAGATAAAGTTTAATCAAAAATACAAAAAAATAAAGCCGTTTCTGGGGAAGAAACTGCTTTAACACCTTAAAAGGAATCCTTATTGAGTGCTTTTATTTTTCCTGCTTAGTAAATAGGTTTAGTTATACAGCTGATACATTTCACTAATGTGTTTTTTAATTTTATCTCTAAACCATTGCGGTTTTAAAACCTCGACCATATTGCCCAGTTTTAAAATCTGTATTTCAAACTCGTAATTCGGTTTTAATTTAAAAGTAACGGTACCCCAATCGTTATTTATTCCATTTACACATTCTTGAGATTTATGCAGAGGCAAACTGCGTAAATATTTAAGTTGATTATAATGGGCTTTAATGACAATGTTTTCCACCTTTTTGTTTGGATATTCACTGTAGTTTAAACCGACCACAGTGTCGTATTGTTTTAATTGCTCTTGGAAATCTTCAATTTTTAATGATTTAGAGTTTAGAATCTCAATTTTTGAAAGTCTATCAATGCCAAAATTTCTGATTTGCGTTTCACCTTCTGCTACTGCAATTAAATACCAGCGGTTGGAATATTCTTTAAGACATAATGGAGAAACAATGTATCGCTTAATGGTGTCACCGTAATAATTTTCCTTTATAAAAGAAACTTTACGGAGTAAAGAGATGGCGTAAATTAATTCTTTAAAATGTCGTACACCGCTAAACCCAGAACTATCTTCTGGAATTATCCGTTTTTGAAAGGCCTTATAATCCTTAATACCACTTTCGTAAATCTCTGCCATAGAGGCGAATTTGGCAAACTTAAAAAACTGATTTAAAGCGTCTTCACTCTCTTCTATATTGTAGCCTCGCGTTTTATAATTATACATAATTGCAATACCAAAATACAATTCTAAATTACGCTTGTCGCTTTCAAAAGTGCGCATAGCGACATCTAAAGCGTAGTCATTTTGCAAACGCTCTAAAATTTGTGTTTTATTGAGACCTGGGTAGGAGTCCACTAATTTTACAATGCAATTTAGTCGCTTTAATATTTTATAGTTAGACATTGTAAGATTTTACTTCAAAAATAGAAGATCATTAGTTTAAAACAAGAGGTTTAGAACAATTTTATTATAGATTTTAAAAATTCTTTTTTGGTCCGCCTTCATTTGGCGGAGTGCGTAGCGTAATTTGTTTTTAATCACTAAAATTGCTATTATGAAAAACGATTATTTACTCCAAAATGAATTTAACGAATGGTTAAAATTAAGATTTTCAACACTGCCTTTTAAGTCTGCTTTCTACGATTCTCAATTATTAAAACTTAATAAACTCACTGTTTTTAGTGAGGGAAATGCAGGTCTGTTCGATGCTATAGAAAATGAAATTCTTTGTGACAATAACGAGGGTGTTGAAGTTCTAATTTTAAACGTTCTAGAAAAAATGGAGCAAAGAGGAATTAAAGATGACTTAAAGTTAAATACTAAGGTGTTGGATGGGTTACGAATTGGACTATTAAAATACAGGCTTCTTCTTTTCGATTTTTTAGCCCTACGAAGTATTAAATATCAATCTGCATATGCTACCGCAAATCACTTATGGGAGATAAAATCTTTACAACTGGAAGCTGTTTTTAATAGCGATAGTCGCTATTCGCTTCCCATTTATGGAGACAATTACACGTATAATAAAGGTGAAATTGATACACTATGGGAGCACGTTTTATCGGTTAACACGAGTAATGAAAGAGGACTAATTGACGAGCCAATACAATTGGAAAGTATTTTAGAATGCATATTAGTGAGACCACGAGGAAAAAACCAATTGGAGGTTGTAGATGGGGGGAATACTTTAATACTATTATCATTACTACTGCATACGCTCTATGAGTTTTCAGAAAGCATAAATAATAGATATTCTTTTGAAGGAAAAGCGAAAAATTTACCTCAGCTCTTGTCAATCAGTACACAGTTAAATGAGCAGAGATTGTTTAGGGTTCTAATTCATAACGGCATTAATAAAAAGGCCACAACTCCCAACACAATTAGTAAAGGAATTGTGTATAAATGTGAAGAGCCTGGGTTAAATATGGGCTTTCATTTTTTGCAAACCACCTTTCGTTTTGTACAATTAATACAAGCTTCTAAAATCCCACAATCGGAACATTATATTAAGAATATGGATGTGTTTATAGAGCGTCTACTTAAAACAGTTTGTATAAATAGAAAACAATTAACCGTTGAAAATTGTAGCCAAACGTATTTAAATAACAACACCATTTTATTGAAAAATGTAATGGAGTGGTTGTAATAAAAGCTTCATATTTAATCAAAATAAAATTAATCAAAGTTATGAACACAAGTATTCATTATCAAGTAGAAACCAAATATTGGCGAAGAGACGTACCGTATGTTCACGATGAATTTCAGGATGCAACACCTACTTTTGCCGATCTAGCAGAAACGAACACTATCTTTAAAAACGGGCCTCCGCTTATGGCTAGAGAGGCAGCTTTTAACCATTATTTCAGCATTTTAGACGTACTATATGAAGGCTTGGGTAAAGAGCATACAACCGATGCCCAAGCGCGGATAGATCTACAACGTTATTTTGACTCTGGGAATGCGATAGAGCTGGGAGGGAAGGGGGCTACATTTAAATCGTCTCCAGATAATAATAAAGGCATTGAGATTTATATGGTGATTGAAAATGTTTCAGATAAAACTACTGAGAAGATTTTAATTCACGGCATTCGTTATTTAGATTATCTCGATCGGTTTGATGCCGGAATACAAGAGTCGCTTGAGGGGCTCATTAAGGAATTCAACCATTACAAACAAAACGGTTCTGCACTACATAAAAATGTTGAAGATTTAAATTTGGAAGCGAATGGTGGCGAAAAGGTGTCTATTATAAAAACGCCTTTTAATTGGGGGCAATTAATTTTAGATTATAAGGGATTGAATTTATTTGAAGTGTGGTAAGTCTATTAAAAGTAATACTATATAACAAAAAAAAAGCCGTTTCTGGGGAAGAAACGGCTTTAACAATTTAATAAAAAAACGCAACTTAAAAGCAGTACTTGTTCTCTGCTTTAACTTTTTCAGCAATTTCGTTACGTAAGTCAACAATATCTGGGTAGTTAGCATATTTAGTAAAACGCTTTAATCCCATAAGCATCATACGTTGCTCGTCGCCTTCAGCAAAAGAAATAATACTTTCTTTTCCTTTTTTCTCTATAATATCTACGGCGTTATATAAGTATAATTTAGACATTGCTATTTGCACAGCTTGTTTGTCTTCGCCAAAACGTTTTGCATTTTTCTCTGTTCTTAAAATTGCAGATTCAGCCATATAGATTTCAATTAAAATATCGGCAGCAGCAATTAATAATTGTTGGTGTTGCTCTAAATCTGGACCAAATTTTTGAACCGCTGCTCCAGCAACCATTAAGAAGGTTTTTTTAAGCTTCTTAATCATTTCTTTTTCTTCTGAAAATAATTCAGAATAATCTGGCGTATCGAAAGACGGAATCCCCATTAACTCTTCTTGAACTGCTTGTGCAGGGCCTAATAAATCAACATGGCCTTTCATTGCTTTCTTTACTAACATCCCTACGCAAAGCATACGGTTAATTTCGTTAGTTCCTTCATAAATACGAGCGATACGTGCATCTCTCCAAGCGGCTTCCATTGGTGCTTCTTCTGAGAACCCCATACCTCCAAAAATCTGGATACCTTCATCTGCGGCGTGTTGTACATCTTCTGAAACAGCGACTTTTAAAATAGAACATTCAATGGCATATTCTTCTACCCCCTTTAATTCTGCTTCTTGATGTGTATTTCCAGACGATTGGCGCATTGTAATGCGGTCTTCAATGTTTTTAGACGCTCTATAGGTTGCTGCTTCTCCAGCATAAGCGTTGGTAGCCATTTCAGCGAGTTTAATCTTTATCGCGCCAAAGTCAGCAATAGGCGTATTAAACTGTTTACGCTCTTTAGCATAGTTAACAGCCGTTGTAAGAATACGTCGTTGAGAATCTAAGCAGGCACCAGCCAGTTTAATACGGCCAATGTTAAGGGCGTTCATAGCGATTTTAAATCCTTCGCCACGACCGGCTAACATATTATCGGCAGGCACAACGGTGTCGCTAAAAAATACTTGACGGGTAGAAGAGGCACGAATACCAAGTTTGTGTTCTTCTTCACCCATAGTAATACCGTTAGGGCTGTTTTTATCGTACTCTACAATAAAACCAGTAATATTTTTGTCATCTTCAATACGTGCAAAAACGATCATCAAACTACAGAAACCTGCATTCGAAATCCACATTTTTTGTCCGTTTATCTTGTAGTTTTTTCCATCTTCCGATAGTGTCGCTGTTGTTTTTCCTGAATTCGCATCAGACCCTGCACCTGGCTCTGTTAAGCAGTAAGCCCCAAACCATTCTCCCGTAGCTAATTTAGGAACGTATTTTTTCTTTTGTTTTTCGGTTCCATATAAAGTAATTGGCATAGTACCAATTCCGGTATGTGCACCAAACGCGGTACTAAAAGATCCTGTTCCACTTGAGATGTAATCGCAAGTTAATAGCGTAGAGACGAAGCCCATTCCTAACCCCGAATATTCCTCTGGAACCGCAACACCTAAAAAGCCAAGATCACCAGCTTTGCGCATTACTTCTTCGGTAAGTGCATAGTCTTTCGCTTCAAAACGAGCTTTGTGCGCAATGATTTCACGTTCGTTGAACTCCATTACGGCTTCCTTCATCATTATTTGTTCCTCCGAAAAATCTTCAGGAGTAAACACATCTTCACAGTTTGTTTCTTTTACTAAGAACTGACCTCCACGAAGGATATCTTTTTCAGTTGTTTCCATTTTTTGTTTAAGATTTATAGATTCAAGAATTAGGAATCAAGACATAATTACTCCAGATTTAAAACTTGAAATTATTTTTTATATTTGTTTTATTTTTTGCTTTAATTTTTTACATTTTTTATTTCTTAAAATTTAGCATACTCTTGTTACGCTTCACTCTAAGAGTCTTGATGTTTAAGATAAAAATTCAAAAACTCCACAAGCCCCTTGGCCGGTACCAACACACATTGTTACGGCACCGTATTTACCTTTCATATCGCGTTTTCTCATTTCATCAAATAATTGAACAGACAACTTAGCTCCTGTACACCCTAGTGGGTGACCAAGTGCAATGGCGCCACCGTTTACGTTCACAATGTCTGGGTTTAAGTTCAACTCACGGATTACGGCTACAGATTGCGAAGCAAAAGCTTCGTTTAATTCAATAAGCTCTAAATCTGATTGTTTTAAACCCGCTTGCTTTAAGGCTTTAGGAATCGCTTTAACGGGGCCAATACCCATAATGCGCGGCTCTACACCAACAGCTGCATAGTTTACTAAGCGAGCAATAGGTTCCAAATTTAATTCTTTTACCATCTCTTCACTCATCACCATTACAAAAGCAGCGCCATCACTCATTTGCGACGAGTTTCCAGCCGTGACACTTCCGCCAGCGGCAAATACCGCCCTTAATTTAGATAAGGCTTCTAAGTTCGTTCCTTTACGAGGTCCTTCGTCTTTTGTTACGGTGTAGGTTCTTGTCGCTTTTTTCCCGTTGTCATCTACATAAGTTTCGTCAACTTCTATAGGTACAATTTGGTCTTGAAAACGATTTTCGGCTTGCGCTTTTAAGGCTTTCATATGTGAATGGTAAGCAAATTCATCTTGATCCTCGCGAGACACATTAAATTGTTTTGCTACCGCTTCCGCAGTATTGCCCATTCCCCAGTAATAATCTTCGTGACCCGCTTTTACGATATCGTAGTTTAATTCTGGTTTAAACCCCGACATAGGTACGGCACTCATACTTTCGGCACCACCTGCAATAATACAATCGGCCATACCAGATTGTATTTTTGCTGTGGCCATCCCGATGGTTTCTATTCCCGAAGAACAAAAACGATTAACGGTAACCCCAGGAACATCCACAATATCTAATCCCATTAACGAGATTAATCGCGCCATATTTAGCCCTTGAGCTCCTTCGGGCATTGCATTACCAACCATAACGTCGTCTATGCGTTTCGGGTCTAAGTTTGGCAGTTCTTTCATCATATATTTTATGGTTTCTGCTGCTAATTCGTCGGTTCTTTTAAAACGGAACACGCCTTTAGGTGCTTTACCAACTGCGGTTCTATATGCTTTTACTATATATGCTTGTTTCATTTTGTTTCTTTAAGATTTATAGAACCAGGCGTCAAGAATCAAGAGCGTAGTCTTGAATCTTTTGGTCTTGTTTCTCGTTTCTAATTTACTCAATACTAATACTTCACTACTTAAAAAACTAATTTCTAAGTGGTTTCCCTTTAGTTAACATGTGCTGAATTCTTTCTAACGTTTTACGTTCTGTACATAAACTTAAGAAAGCTTCGCGCTCTAAGTCTAATAAATATTGCTCGCTAACTAAAGTCGGTTCAGATAAATCGCCACCAGCCATAACGTAAGCTAATTTATTAGCGATTTTCATATCGTGATCAGAAATATAGTTACTATCATTCATTGCGTCTGTTCCTACTAAAAACATACCTAGCGCTTGTTTACCAAGTACTTTTACGTCATTACGACGAACAGGTTGCGTGTATCCCATATCGGCCATTAATTTTGCGTGTTGCTTTGCAACGGCAATTTGTCGGTCTTTATTGACAACAACGATATCTTTTCCTTTTTGTAAAAGTCCTAAATCGAAAGCTTCATAGGCCGAAGTTGATACTTTTGCCATAGCAATAGTTAAGAAGTATTCTTGCAATGTATTTAATTGCACATCGCCTTTTTTGAAAGTGTCTGATGCTCTTAAAGCCATTTCTTTAGAACCACCACCACCAGGAATAACACCAACACCAAATTCTACAAGTCCCATATAGGTTTCTGCAGCAGCGACTACTTTATCAGCATGTAATGAGAGTTCACAACCACCACCTAAAGACATACCGTGAGGAGCTGAAACTGTAGGGATAGATGAGTAACGCATACGCATCATTGTATCTTGGAAGTGTTTAATAGCCATATTAAGCTCGTCATATTCTTGTTCGGCAGCCATCATAAAAATCATTCCTATGTTTGCTCCAACTGAGAAATTCGCTCCTTGGTTACCCACCACAAGTCCAGCAAAGTCTTTTTCGGCTAAATCGATAGCTTTATTTAAACCCGCTAATACGTCGCCTCCAATAGTATTCATTTTAGATTGGAATTCGCAATTAAGAATGCCGTCTCCTAAATCTTCAATAACAACACCAGAGTTTTTAAAGACTTCTTTTGTTTTTCTAATATTATTTAAAATGATAAACGAATCTTGTCCTGGAATTTTTTCTTGTTTTTTCTTCGGAATATCGTAGCAGTAAGTGGCGCCATCTTTAATGGTGTAAAATGAAGAATTACCAGAAGCAACCATATCATTTACCCAAGCAGCAGGCTCTAAACCTTCAGCTTTCATTAATACGATTCCTTTTTCAACGCCAATAGCATCCCAAATTTGAAATGGCCCGTGTTCCCAGCCAAAGCCCGCTTTCATAGCATCGTCAATTTTATATAAATCGTCTGTGATTTCTGGAATTCTATTAGACACATAAGCAAATAATGCCGTGAAGCTTTTTCTGTAAAACTCTCCAGCCTTGTCTTTTCCATTGATAAGAACCTTAAATCTATCAATAACCTTATCGATTGTTTTTGTTAATTCTAAAGTGGCAAATTTAGCGCGTTTAGAATCGCGATATTCTAAGGTGTTGAGGTCTAAAGTTAATATTTCTGAAGACCCATCTTTATTTCTAACTTTTTTATAAAATCCTTGTCCTGTTTTACTTCCTAACCATTTCTTTTCCATCATTTTCTCGATGAAGTCTGGTAGTTTAAACAATTCTAAACGTTCGTCTTTAGGACAATTCTCTCTAATACCATTGGCAACGTGTACCAAAGTATCTAACCCTACAACATCTACTGTTCTAAAAGTAGCCGATTTTGGGCGCCCAATAACAGGGCCTGATAATTTGTCGACTTCCTCTACCGTTAAGTCTAATTCTTTTACGGCGTGAAATAAACTCTGAATACTAAAGATTCCAATTCTGTTACCAATAAAAGCAGGGGTGTCTTTTGCAACTACCGATGTTTTACCTAAGAATTGCTCGCCATAATCGTTTAAAAACTCTAAAACAGAAGCCTCTGTTTTAGGACCAGGAATGATTTCGAATAATTTTAAGTAACGTGCTGGGTTAAAAAAGTGGGTGCCACAAAAATGTTTTTGGAAATCCTCAGAACGACCTTCACTCATAAAGTGAATGGGAATCCCTGACGTATTAGAAGTAATTAATGTGCCCGGAGTTCTATGTTTTTCAAGCTTTTCGAAAACCTGTTGTTTTATATCTAGCCTTTCAACAACAACTTCCATAATCCAGTCGACATCTTTAACTTTCGCGATGTCGTCGTCTAGGTTTCCTGTTGTAATCCTTTCGGCAAAAGACGGATGATAAATAGGAGAAGGTTTCGATTTTAAAGAAGCGGTTAACGCCTCGTTTACCAATCTATTTCTTACTATTTTATCTTCCAGAGTTAACCCTTTCGCTTTTTCTTTATCATTTAGTTCTCTAGGAACAATGTCTAACAACAGGACTTCTACACCAATGTTAGCAAAGTGACATGCAATACCGCTTCCCATAATTCCGGAACCAATAATTGCAATTTTTTTTATTCTACGTGTGCTCATATTATTTATGATGTTAACTTTTGATTGTAAATTTTTTTATTTGAAATTAGCTCTGTAATAGTTTCACTCACTTCTTGAAAGTGTTTTAACTGCTCTTCAGAGACGTGATTTCTAATCGTGTTATTAAACGTTAACACACGATCTCTAGAATATTCTCGTTTTTCTTTACCGAACTCGGTTAAATAAATGAGAACACCGCGCCCGTCTTCGGGGTTTGGTTTTCTTTCAATTAATCCTAACTCTTCCATTTTTTTTAAGATGCGAGACAAACTAGTCGCTTCCATACCCATTATAGGACCTAACGAAGTGGAAGGGGTTCCTTTTTCTGGATCTATACTTAGTAATGTAAACCCAGTTGCCATTGTAGAATCGAACTTAGCGGCTTCTTCATTATACATTTTATTCACAGCTAGCCAAGTTGTGCGTAATAAATAATCAATGGTTTTTTCTTTCATTTTTTGATGCCCGTAATTGTATGATTACCAAATATAAGAAAAAATACTATGCACGCATAATAAATTGTAGTTTTTTTTAAGGTACAAAAAATGCCTCGAGTTCGAGGCATTTTAACTTTTATGATCTGTAAATTTTTTCTATAAGGTCTTTGTAAATTTCCTTAATTACTTTACGTTTCATTTTCATTGTTGGAGTAAGGTGTCCATCCTCAATTGTCCAAGAGTCTGGAGTGATTTCAAATTTTTTAATTTGTTCCCAATGGCCGAAACATTTGTTAACTTCATCTATTTCTTCCTGAATTCGCTCCCTAAGTTTTGGATTAGAGGTTAACTCTTCTTTTGTTTTTAAGGCATATTTATGTCTTTTAGCCCATTCTTCGACAAACTCATAATTAATCTGTATAAGAGCTGCTGGCATTTTTTCACCTTCGCCAATAACCATTATTTGTTCGATAAAGCGGGATTGTTTAAACTTGTTTTCTAATAGAGCAGGAGCTACATATTTTCCACCAGAGGTTTTAAACATTTCTTTTTTTCTATCGGTTATTTTCAAGAATCCATCA
The DNA here is from genome assembly GCF_008086175.1 of Bizionia saleffrena. GTDB lineage: Bacteria > Bacteroidota > Bacteroidia > Flavobacteriales > Flavobacteriaceae > Bizionia > Bizionia saleffrena. The sequence continues at coordinate 214,694 of NZ_VSKM01000003.1, read as the reverse complement.
CTATCTATTTCTCCAATATCACCTGTATAGAAATAACCACCTTTAATAACTTCGGCTGTTTTTTCTGGGTCTTTAAAATAGCCTTTCATAACATTCGGACCTTTTACCAGGATTTCACCGTCTTTAGCTATTTTTACTTCTACATTGTCTATGGTTTTTCCAACGGTTCCAACTCTAAAACCACCATCTCTCATATCATTTACAGAAATAACTGGAGATGTTTCGGTTAGTCCGTAACCTTCCATAATAGGTAATTCGGCAGCAGCAAAAACACGGGTAAGTCTTGGTTGTAGAGCAGCACTACCAGAAACCATTAAATCTAATTTTCCTCCTAAACCTTCTTTCCATTTACTAAATATAAGTTTTCTTGCTACTTTTAACTGGGTTTCATACCACCAACCGTTAGCGCCGTATGGTTCGTATTTTAATCCTAAATTTACAGCCCAAAAGAAAAGTGCCTTTTTAACGCCTGTAAGTTCGGCGCCTTTCGCAACAATTTTATCAAAGACTTTTTCGTATAAACGAGGCACCGCAGTCATAACATGAGGTTGAACTTCTTTTAGATTGTCGCTCATTTTTTCAATGGATTCGGCAAAATAAATTTCTACACCGCAATATTGGTATAAATAAAGAATCATTCGTTCAAAAACGTGGCAAACAGGAAGGAAACTTAAAGCTTTTGATTTTCCGTAATCAAAAGGGACACGTTTCTCACTATTTAATACATCCGACACAATATTTTGGTGCGACAGCATAACACCTTTAGGCTTTCCGGTGGTTCCAGACGTATAAATTAGGGTGGCTAAGTCGTCTGTTTTTATTGCTATTTTTCTGGCTTCAACCTCATTTTGGTTACTCGTGTCTGCACCTAATTCTAAAACGTCATTCCAACTTTTTTCATTAGCAACATCATCAAAGGTATATATGGCTTTAAGCTTTGTATTAGCTTTAATTAAATTTATTTTTTCTATAATACTAATATCTGAAACAAAACAATAAGTAGCTTCAGAGTGGTTTAAAATATAATCGTAATCTTCTTTCGAAATTGTAGGATAAATAGGTACGTTCTGGGCTCCAGTTTGCAAAATACCAATATCCATAATATTCCATTCCGTTCTATTGTTGGTTGAAATAACTGCAATTTTATCATTCGGTTGTACGCCTAAGCGCAGTAAGCCTCGACTAATAGTATTGGCTTTATCAATATATTCTTTAGTTGAAGTTTTAATCCATTTACCATTGTATTTAGTAACTAAAGCAGCATCCAAATTGTATTTTTCCAACTGGTAGTAGGGAAAATCGAAAAGTCTCGTGATTTCTTGCATAGGGTTATGTTATATTGTAGAGTTGCAAATTAAGAAAAGGAATGGTTATTTTAAAATTAGATTGATAAAAACATTTCACACTGTATTTTTTACGCTAAACCCGTTTAATCGCTTTTGTTATAAAGAGTTAAGCCGTGATTTTACTTTCGCATTTGCGTTTATTTGATTGATTAAATTTACAAATCTACTTTTAAATTAAATAAAATGGCATTTTAAAGCTGAAAAGTGTTTCGGCATTATCAAATTCGCGACATAATTTAAAAATACGTTGTAAATTACTACAATTATCTCTTTTACGTTGGAAAATTATAACTAAGTTATCCTTTTTATCTCATTATCGAAAGATTGCTATTTAATTCTGTGTTTGACACAATGAAGATTGCTATTTTTTTTATTAACGTCAATTGTTAAAGTCTTCTTTAATTGCTGTGTATAAGCTTAGATATAACGTAGTTTTGTAACCAATTTTTTTTATCGAATACTTTCTAGGCTTGTTCTAAATAACTCAAATTAGATTACATTTTAAATGGTTAAAAAACGAGTAAAACAAGTCACCTTTATTTTAATATTACTTATACATTTCTCTTTTTTAGGCTGGGTCCTTTTCGAGAAACAGAGTAATGGTTATGTAATACTCTGCTTTTTTATTATTACACTATTACTCGTTGTGACTTATGTAAAAAAGCCGGTGCGCCCACAACACCATAATTTAGATGAATTAAGCGCCATAATTTATGTGTTTATTGGCGCCATTTCTACGTATTTTTTACATACCTCTTTAAGCTTAAGTACTGTTCTTTCGGCTAGTATTGTTGGATTAACGGTTAGTTTTTTACCGAGCATTCTTAAAAATGATACCGTTGTAAAATCGATACCAGCGTCAATATATTGTGGTACTTTTGTTGGAATGACCAGCACTACGTTGGCTGCGGGTTATTTGTTTATTGTACTAGCGAGTGGCATAACAGGTCTTTTATTGGTGAGCGCTAATGGTGTTTTTCATAATATAGGCGGCAAGTTGGGGACCCTAGCTTTTGGTGGGGTTCTTGTCGTTTTTTTAATAACCTTTTTATTATCGTAATGAATTTAGAACTCTTATTATTAGTTGGATTGGGAGCTTTCTCTGCTATTGTGACCTTTATTTTACACACTAAATATAAGCAAAACACTGTTAGAGCCTCTGCTTTGGTCGGACTGTTTTCGAGCTTAGTGGTACTTATTTTTCCTGATGCTCTTTCAGCCTATCTTATTAAAAATATTCCATTAGTCGCTTTTGGAGCGTCATTTATAGGTATGGTGTCGTCTTCTGTTGTATCCAATTACTTTTTATTAGCGTGCTCTGGAAGTGTTTTTACCTTTGTGTTTTTAAAAGCCAATTCTGTATTTAGTGGCTTTGGTGGAGGTTTAGGAGTTGCTGCGTGTATTTCATTATTAGTTGTTTTAGCGCTACCCGTAATTTTTAAAAAAGCAATAAGATCCATTGTGTGGGTACACGTAAGAAAAAGCGTTACAAAATTTAAGGATTAGTTTACTTCAACATAAATTATGCAAAAAAAAAGAGCTATTTAGAATAGCTCTTTTCATCAATAGATTGATAACAAAACGTTACGTGTATATAAATTTATTTAATTATAAGTATTAAATGAATCCCTTAACTTTCATTCAATTTAAATAAACTTCACATAAGTTTGTCCAAAAATATGTAGAATTATACAGTTATTATTGTAAAAAATCGTAAATGTGAAAATATTTTAACGTTTAATATATTTCTTAAGAAATTCGTTATCTTTTTTAAAGAAATTTTTAGGTGTATCGTTCATAAATAGTTTGAAATCCTTATAAAAGTGAGCCTCGTCGTAATAGTTGTATTTAAAAATTAAAGTTTTTAAATTAATATCTTGGTTTTCGTACTTTTGCATAAGATTTAAAAAACGCGTTAATTTAATAAAGCGACCTGGCGTAAGACCTACCATTTTTTTAAATTTAGACTCTAACGTTTTTTGAGAAATCGCCATATCCTTGATTAACTGTTTAACGCTAATAAGTCCTTTTTTCTTAATAATTACATTGACGGCTTGATCGATTTCCTTAATATTAACATCTTTAGATTTAACTAAAATTTTGAGTGCTTTTTCGTACGCCAATAACGCTTCTCTTCCGTTACTTTCTGAATCTAAAACAGTAGCAACCGCATCATATAGCGGTCGTGAGACACTCTTTAAGGAGAGGTGTTTATGGCTTAATTTGGAAATATCTTTATTTAATAGTTTATAAAGTGTGGTAGGATGCAACACGATACCAACACCTTCATAGGCTTCGTTTGCCTCTATATTATAAGATCTAAAAAACTGTCCGGTTAAAACAAAGCCCTCAAGATTATAATCGTTTTCTGCAGTTTTAGCTTCAAGTTTTCCTTTCTGTCCAAACGAAATGGTTGGCTTCGCTATGGGTAATATAGTAGACTGGAAAGGAATTACTGAATTTGAAAAAGTAAGTTCAAAATACTCGTGTATTAATGCCGATTTATTTGCGGAATGATAAGTTTCGTAAGTCATTATTGGTTGGTAATTTAGAGTAACAGCGAATAACAAAAATACCATTTATTTTGTGGGGAAATTATTTAAGTAATAAAAATCTTACTTTTATGTGCGATTAACGGAATTTACCCTTTCTCTTATTGACTTCATCTCAAATTAAGGCAAAAAAAAAGGAAGCTTAATTAAGCTTCCTTTTCCTATTAAATGATATGTATTTTATTTCTGGTCCTCAATCCAAAGTCTAGCATTTACAAATGCTTCTAACCAAGGTGAAACTTCGTCTGTTCTGTTTTCTGGATAATTGGCCCAGTTCCATTCAAAGGTAGAGCGCTCTATGTGCGGCATCGTAACTAAATGTCTACCTGTTGTGTCGCACAGCATTGCTGTATTATAATCAGATCCGTTAGGGTTGCTAGGGTAGTTGTCGTAACCATATTTTGCCACCACATTATAGTGATTTTCTTCTTTTGGTAAGTTGAATTTTCCTTCACCGTGAGAAATCCAAACCCCTAAAGTAGCACCTTCTAAAGTGGATAACATTACAGAATTGTTCTTCTGAATATTTACAGAAGTAAAAGCGCTTTCGTGTTTTTTAGAGTCGTTATGAATCATTTTACCGTGCACATCGTGTTCTGGATTAATAAGATCAAGTTCCATAAATAATTGGCAACCATTACAAATACCAACCGATAGGGTGTCTTCTCTTTTAAAGAAATCTGTAATAACTTCGTTTGCTTTTTCGTTGTATTTAATAGCTCCAGCCCATCCTTTTGCCGATCCTAAAACATCACTGTTCGAGAAACCACCAACAGCTCCAAGAAATTGAATATCTTTTAAATCTTCGCGACCAGAAATTAAATCAGTCATATGTACATCTTTAACATCAAAACCGGCTAAGTACATTGCATTAGCCATTTCGCGTTCACTATTACTTCCTTTTTCTCTAAGAATAGCGGCTTTTGGTTTCTGCTTAGCGTGTTCTGTTTTTGGTAATTTACCAGTAAATTGTTTTGGGAAATTATATTTAAGTGGTTGCGTAGCATAGTTTTTGTAACGCGCTTCAGCTAACCCATTGGCGGTTTGCTTTTGATCTAATAAAAAGGACGTTTTATACCATACATCTCGTAATCTTGATACCGTTAACGTATGTACTTCATCTGTATTGATAATACTTAACACATCGCTATTTGTTGGTTTTCCAATGTTGAAAAACTCAATATTTGCATCTGCTAATACTTTTTCTATTGATTTGTCTTTCGCTTGAAATACAATTCCACAATTTTCAGAGAATAATAATTTTACCGAATCTTTTTCGGCTACGGCAGTTAAATCTAATTCGGCGCCTAAATTCACTTCAGCAAAACATAATTCTAATAACGTTGTAATTAATCCGCCCGAAGCCACGTCGTGCCCAGCGATTATTTTTCCGTCCTTAATTAATTGCTGTATTGTATTAAACGTCGTTTTAAATTGAGATGCATTCTTAATGGTCGGTGTTTCTTTTCCTACTTTATTTAGAATTTGTGCAAAAGCACTTCCTCCTAATTTAAAAGCATCTTCCGACAAATTAATATAATAGATATCACCTCCGTTTACCTTTAAAACAGGCTCAACAACTTCAGAAATATCGTTACAGTTTCCAGCCGCAGAGATAATAACAGTACCGGGAGAAATCACTTCCTCACTAGGGTATTTCTGCTTCATAGATAAAGAATCTTTTCCTGTTGGAACATTAATCCCTAAGTCTATAGCAAATTCTGAAACAGCTTCTACTGCTTCGTATAATCTTGCATCTTCACCTTCGTTTTTACAAGGCCACATCCAGTTTGCCGATAAGGAAACCGACTGTAAACCGTCTTTTAACGGTGCCCAAATTATATTGGTAAGCGACTCTGCAATGGCATTTCTACTTCCTGCTTTAGGACTAATTAATCCTGAAATAGGAGAGTGCCCAATAGCGGTTGCAATACCTTCTTTACCTTTAAAATCTAACGCCATTACACCACAGTTGTTAAGTGGTAATTGTAAGGTTCCAGCACATTGTTGTTTGGCAACTTTACCTCCAACAGATCGGTCTACTTTATTAGTTAACCAATCTTTACAAGCTACGGACTCTAGCTGCAATACTTGATCGATATAATGTAATATCTCGTCTGGATTGTAGGTTACCTCTTCGTAATTTCTATTTACAGTAACGTCGTTCATTATTGTTTTTGGCGAACTTCCAAACATATCCTCAAGCGCTAAATCCATAGGCTTTTCGCCAGTAGTTTTAGACTCAAATGTAAATCTATTATCAAGTGTTACATCGCCAACAGTATACATTGGGGAGCGTTCCCGTGCGGCAATACGGCTTAGTGTATCTAAATGTTTTTCAGCAATAACTAATCCCATTCTTTCTTGAGACTCGTTACCAATAATTTCTTTAGCCGATAATGTTGGATCGCCAACGGGAAGTTTATCTAAATCGATTTTTCCTCCGGTATCTTCAACCAATTCCGACAAACAGTTTAAATGTCCTCCAGCGCCGTGATCGTGAATAGAGACTATAAAATTTTCTTCGCTTTCTACCATTCCTCGTACAGCATTGGCAGCACGTTTTTGCATTTCAGGGTTAGAACGTTGTACTGCATTTAGCTCAATTCCTGAAGCAAATTCTCCAGTATCGGCACTAGAAACTGCAGCGCCACCCATTCCTATTCTATAGTTTTCACCACCAAGAATTACAATTTTATCACCTTCTTTTGGTGTGTCTTTTAAAGCTTGATCTGCTTTGGCATAACCAATTCCACCAGCTTGCATAATCACTTTATCGAAACCTAATTTTCTAGCGTCTTCTTCGTGCTCGAAAGTGAGTACAGAACCGCAAATTAATGGTTGTCCGAACTTGTTTCCAAAATCCGACGCTCCATTACTGGCTTTAATTAATATGTCCATTGGCGTTTGGTATAACCAATCGCGTTCTTTCATTTGTTGTTCCCAAGGTCTAGTGTCTTCTAATCGTGAATAAGATGTCATATAAACCGCTGTTCCGGCTAATGGTAACGATCCTTTTCCTCCTGCTAAACGGTCTCTGATTTCTCCGCCAGATCCAGTTGCAGCACCATTAAAAGGTTCTACAGTTGTAGGAAAGTTGTGCGTTTCTGCTTTTATAGAAATTACAGATTCGTACTCTGTAGTGGCGTAAAAATCTGGCTTATCGGCAGTTTTTGGCGCAAATTGTTCGACTACAGGGCCTTTTACAAACGCTACGTTATCCTTGTAAGCAGAGACAATAGTGTTGGGGTGTTTTTTAGACGTTTCTTTTATTAATTTAAAAAGAGAGGTTTCTTTTTCTTCGCCATCGATAATAAAAGTACCATTAAATATTTTATGTCTACAGTGTTCTGAATTGACTTGGCTAAAACCAAAGACTTCAGAATCGGTTAATAGACGACCAATTTTTGCAGAAACGCCTTCAAGGTATTGTACTTCTTCGTCGTTTAGCGCTAAGCCTTCTTTTTCATTATAAGCTGAAATATCGTCGATGTATAAAATAGCTTCAGGCGTACTATTTATGGTGAAAGACTCTTGGTTTAAGCCTTTATAGAGCTCAGAAATCATAGGGTCGAACTCTAAAAAACCTTCAGTTGAAGCTAAAAATTCTTCAATTCTAATTATTCCAGAAATTCCCATATTCTGAGTGATTTCTACTGCGTTTGTACTCCAAGGTGTTATCATCGCTACTCTTGGTCCAACAAAAAAAGCATCTAAAGATGCGTGGTCAATTTTTGGTTGGTTCCCAAATAACCACGTTAATTTTAAAATGGTCTCAGTCGATAATTCTTTTGCTGTTTGTACTGCAAATACTTTGCTGTTTACGTTTCCAAAGAAATGAATCATTGTATGTTAAATTGTGTTGTTGTTTGTAAAATGCAAATTTAGCTTTTTTAATGATATAGTATATTAAAAAATCACGCATTATTTTATAGGTTATTCACGTGGTTATTAACCATAAAAAGCGACACAAAAATCGCTATTTAATTAATGTAGTACTAGAGGTGTTATCAATTAAATTAAATACACTCCTTGTTAGAGGTTATAAACAGCCTAAAAGAGTGAAATGTAGGGATTTAGTAATAATGGTTAGCGCATATCCTATGCGTAGAATTTGGGTGCACCCTTATTTTGAGAGTTGTTTTAGAAGGCGAATTGATTTGTGTAGAGTAACGTGTTCAAGTTAAATGGTTTCTCTAAACACAATCGTTACCAGTAGTGTTTAAAATAATTACAGCCATAATGGTGCCATCGAAATTACAACAACAAAGTGTAGTTGTTTTTGCCCTAGCCCTGTAAGATATTCTGGCTTTTAATTAACCATTAATGATAGATTTACCTTAAAAATGGATAGTAGGTTAATGTTGTATCGTCATTATTAACTGTTCTCTAACTTAAAGAACTTTAGCGGAAATTAATGTTGCAAATTTAGAGTTTCTTACGTCTAAAATGATTGGTTTTCTATTAAAATATTTATCAGCTAATGATAATTGTACGCTCTATGTTAGGGTGTAAACTAGTACTGTACCTTATTTTATTCCATTGTATAAAAGTAGGTGTCTAGAGACGACTTAAGATACTTATAAACCCATAACCGTTATTTATTGCAATAAAACAAGTGGATAAAATGTCTTTTGTGGTACCAATACTCCCTTGTAAATGCATTTTTAGAGTAAAGCTTATTCCTGCGGTAAAGTCGTAACTACCAGCAGGAATTTTGAGCTATTGAATAACGTTAATCACTAAAGAGATAAAAGCTCGTAATAGCGTTTCATCGGTATTAAGGATACCATTATTTTCTTTCTAATAGGGCCATATAAAACCCATCAAATCCAGATTTGTGCGACAATACTTTTTTGTCTTTTATAAAAGTAAATTCTTTATTCGATTCTAAAAAAGTTTTTACTTGGTTTTCGTTTTCCGAAGGTAAAATAGAACACGTGGCGTACACTAATTTCCCCCCTGGTTTTACCATTCTAGAATATTGTTCTAAAATTTCTTGTTGTGTTACTTTTATTTTTTCAATGAATTCTGGTCTTAATTTCCATTTGGCATCGGGGTTACGTCTTAATACCCCAAGTCCAGAACATGGAGCATCAATTAAAACACGGTCTGCTTTATCGTGCAATTTTTTAATAGGCTTTGTAGAGTCTATTACACGAAATTCTATATTATGAGCTCCAGCACGTTTTGCACGACGCTTTAATTCTTTAAGCTTGTTTTCGTAAATATCCATTGCAATTATTTGGCCTTTATTTTCCATAAGTGCTGCCATATGCAATGTTTTTCCTCCCGCTCCTGCGCAAGTGTCTACCACTTTCATTCCTGGTTTAACCTCTAAAAATTCGGCAACTAATTGCGAAGAAGCATCTTGAACTTCGAACCATCCATTTTGAAACGCGTTGGTAGTAAATACATTGGAGCGTTCTTTTAATTTTAAAGCATCAGGGTATCCTTCAATAGATTCCGTTTCTACATCTAAATCAAAAAGTTCGGTTTGTAATTTTTCTTTTGTCGTTTTAAGTGTGTTAGTTCTTAAAATAACATCGGCTTGTTCATTTAAGGCTGTTGCTTCTTTATTCCATACGGCTTCACCAAGTTCGCTAACAATAAGCTCGTCCATCCAATCGGGAATAGATTCTTTTATCTTTCTAACTTTAGAAAGCTCGTCGAAACGTCCTTTTATTTTACGTAAAGGTGTCCCTTCAAAGTATTTCCAGTCTGGCAATTTAATACCTCTTAACGTCGCCCACACTGCGAACATTCTCCAAACATCGTCGCGACTAAATGGTTCTTTTACATCTGCAATTTCTGCGTACAAGCGTTTCCATCTTACAATGTCGTAAGTCGTTTCAGCAACGAAACCTCTATCGCGACTTCCCCAACGTTTATCTCTTTTTAATAATTGTTGTACAACTTTATCGGCGTACATACCCTCGTTAAAGATTAGTAATAAACCGTCAACCGTTGCAAAACATAAATTTCTATGTAATCTCATTTTTGTGTATTCGTTGTCAATCTTCTATAATTAGAAGCGTATTTTTCTGTAAAATTGATTTGAATTAAAGCGGTTAACGCTTCAAATTCAGCCTGCAAAGTTACATTAAAAGCTTCGAATAGACGACTATTTTTTAATTATCTGTATTATATTATCTTCACCAAAAATATAAAAATGAAGACTAAATTACTAGTATTACTAACAATTGTATTATGTTACGGTTGTAAGAAAGATTATAAAAATGAAGCCTCTGGCGTAAGCGAAAGACCTTCGGAAATAGTTAAAAAATCATTTTCTGAAGTTGAAATTGCTGTGTTACTTAACGATTCGATATTAAATATCAGGGCTTTAGAATTGCTTAAAAATGATGCTGGTTGTTATTTCTTAACTTCGGAAGGCCTAGCAGGACAAATAAAAACGCCCGATTTAAATAACGTGTTCTTAGATGAAATTACGTATCCAATTACAGTAGACGCTGATAAAAAGGGCTTAAATTTTAGAGCGTTGGCGGTGACTACAAACGCTAATTTTGGAGTTACAGTGGGGAGTCCAGCGTATGTATATAAAATTGACGATTCCGGTGCATCATTAGTGTATCAAGAAAACCATAAAAACGCATTTTACGATGCTATGGCTTTCTGGAATGACAACGAAGGTATTGCCATTGGAGACCCTACCGATTTGTGTATGAGCATTATTGTGACCCGTGATGGTGGGGAGACGTGGACTAAAATAGAATGTGGCAATTTACCAAGGGCTAAAGACGGTGAAGCAGCTTTTGCAGCAAGTAATACCAATATTAAAATTATAGGCGATAACACGTGGGTAGCGACAGGAGGGAAGTCTAGTCGCGTGTTGTTTTCTTCGGATAAAGGGCAAACGTGGAGTGTCTTTGAAACACCAATTGTACAAGGCTTACAAACCACCGGAATGTATTCAATAGATTTTTACAACGATAAAATAGGGTATGCCATTGGTGGTGATTATACAAAACCTGATGGCAATGCGGTAAACAAAATTAAAACCAACGATGGCGGCAAAACGTGGCAAGTAGCTGCAAAGAATAAAGCGCCGGGCTACAGAAGTTGCGTACAATATGTGCCAAATAGCAACGGTGAAGGTTTAGTTGCTGTTGGTTTTAAGGGTATTGATTACTCTAATGATAGTGGTGAAAATTGGATGCATTTAACGAACGAAGGGTTTTACACCATAAGGTTTGTTAATGATAGTATTGCATATGCAGCTGGAGATAAACGCATAGCAAAACTTAATTTTAGATAATAATTAGAAAGGCAAATAAAAAAGCAGCCATTGGCTGCTTTTTTATTTTTTAACTTCCTTTTTATGGCGCTCTTTAAACTCATCGATCATTTTTTTTCGGAAAGAGCGATTCGCTTGAATGACTTTAATAATTTTTTTAGCGGACAAAACACTTTCTAATTTGGCATAATACTCTTTTTGATTGGAGTAATAATCGTCCTCAATTTTAAGAAGGGTATTTAAATATTTCTTTGCGGCAATCTCAGAGATGCCTTCTAAGTTTTCTTTTTTACGCTCTTTAGACGCTTCGTGAAGCGTATTACGTTGTGCTTCGTAAGTATTATATAGCGGCCAAAAGGCTTGTGCTTCTTGTTGCGTAAAACTTACTTGCTCTGTAATATGTGCAACTTTTAGTGTTTTTAATTTATCTCTATCTATTTTGCCATCGTGGTGTTGTGCAGAAACGTGATGAGTAAAAAGGACGAGCAGTGCTGTTATGAGTAGGTATTTCATTTTAGTCTAAAATTAATTCATCAAAATCTTCATTATCTAATAAAGAGTCTATGGTATCTATATTCAAATCGTAATCTATAAATTGAGATTCGGTTAATTCTGAGTTAGAAAAAAGGTGCGATAATTCGCTGCTATTGGCTTCTTCTAATAAATAACTATCTAAAGTGGCTGTGCTTAGAGCGTTGAAATTTAAGTCTTTTTTAAATAGGTTCAAGCTGAAAAACACCAATAAAGCTGCGGCAATACTTCCAAAAGATAGTATTACTTTTTTATACAGTGGTAATACTTTTGTTTCCTTTTTTAGAGTAGGTGAAATAACCTTAAACGTTTCAAAATAATGGTCTGGAGTTTTAAAACCAGATTGTGGCACCTCTTTTTTTAAGCGTGCAGTAGTTTGTATATTGATTTCGAACGCTTCAAAGTAATTTTGAGGCGTTTTAAATCCGGTATTTTTTATAGTATGTAATCCTTTGTTTTTCATTCTATTACTAAGACTGATAAAAAGTCAAAAAGTTTAATGTGCTATTAAATACGCTTCAATTTTTTTTGATGCTAAATGGTAAGAGGCCTTTAAAGCACCTTCGCTCGTCTCTAATATTTCAGACAATTCCTTATATTTTAAATCTTGAAAATATTTCATATTAAAAACCAACTGCTGTTTTTCGGGTAATGTGGCAATAGCTTGTTGCAATTTTAATTGAATCTCGCTGCCTTCAAAATATACATCCGATTGTAAATTATTTAGGGCTAATTCCTGAGCTTCTTCATTAGAAATATGTAAACGTTTCGCGTTTTTGTTAATTAATGTTATCGATTCGTTAGTTGCAATACGGTACAGCCACGAATATAACTTGCTGTCTCCATTAAATCCATTAATGTTTTTATACACTTTAATAAACGTGTTTTGTAAGACATCGTCGGCATCATCATGAGATTTTACAATATTACGTATATGCCAATACAAACGCTCTTTGTAAAGCGTAACTAACTCTTTAAAAGCGGCGTCTCTATTGCTGTTAGACTGTAATTGTAATAAAAGCTTTTTTTCTTGTGTCACAAACACTATTTTGCTTTAGACTTTACTTTTGTGTAAAAGTTTAAATATTATTTAATTATTTCCCGTGTAAAATTCAGTTTCTTTTAAAATTGTGTAAATACTGAACTATACATTTTAGTTGATATAAAAACAGAAATGATTTTTTATTACAAACGATCTCGGTAAAAGTTTCAATGCGTTTGCTTTTTAATCTTATTCAAAACTCTGCATTTCTACAAGACGTTTATAAATACCATTTTTAGCAATCAATGTGTCGTGTGTTCCTTGTTCTGCAATTTCTCCTTTTTGCATCACAATAATTTCGTCTGCATTTTGAATTGTCGATAAACGGTGGGCAATTACAATTGATGTTCTGTTTTTCATCATATTGTCTAAAGCCACTTGCACTAAACGCTCACTCTCTGTGTCTAACGCCGAAGTTGCTTCGTCTAGAACCATAATAGGGGAGTTTTTAAGTACGGCTCTCGCAATACTTAAACGTTGTTTCTGTCCGCCAGAGAAATTATTACCAGCATCGCCTACATTAGTTTCAATGCCTAAAGGTAAGTCTTTAACAAATTCCCAAGCATTTGCTATTTTTAAGGCATCAATAACTTCTTTATCGGTAGCGTGTTCTTTGCCAATAAGTATGTTGTTTTTAATGGAATCATTAAACAAAATAGAATCTTGAGTGACTAAGCCCATTAGATCGCGTAACGAATGAATGTCTAAATCTTTAATATCTATATCATCAATTAAAATACTGCCTTCATTTACATCGTAAAAACGCGTTAATAGATTGGCAATCGTACTTTTTCCACTTCCCGATTGGCCAACCAAAGCAACGGTTTTTCCTTTAGGAACAGTTAAGCTGAAATTTTTGAGTACGTTGTCGTTGTCATATCTAAACGTGATATTATTAACGTGTATTCCTTTTGTAAAATCGGTTTTATTGATAGCATTAGGCTTTGCTGCAATGGCATCTTCCTGTTCTAATATTTCAAAAACACGCTCGGCTGCTGCTAAACCGTTTTTTACAGAATACGACGCTTTAGAGATGGCTTTTGCAGGGGTTAAAATATTATAAGCTAATAATAAATACACCAAGAACAGTTCTCCTTCTAAGGTTTTATCCACAAGAACCAAATTACCACCATACCACAATAACGTCGCAATAGTAACAATACCCATAAACTCACTCATTGGTGAGGCTAAGTTATTTTTATTACCAATACTATTCGATAATTTTAACAAGCGATCTACCGAGCTATTAAATTTAGTTCTAAAATTGGATTCGGCGTTATAACTCTTTACAACTTTAAGGCCGGTTAAACTTTCTTCGACTATAGAGATTAATCGACCCGATTCTTGTTGCGCTCGTGTAGATTTAGATTTTAGATTTTTACCAATTCTAGAGATTATAAAACCAGAGATTGGAATAAAAATAAACACGAAGAGTGTAAGTTCTACACTAATACTTAGCATTGCATAAATGGCGAATAAAATGGTTAAAGGTTCGCGAACAATAAGCTCTAAAATAACGAAAAATGAACTTTGTACCTGCCCGATATCGCCCAACATTCTAGCCATTATATCCCCTTTACTACGTTTAGAATAAAACGGAATTGGTAAACTGATGATTTTATCGAACATTGTTTTACGTAAATCGCTTAAGACACCATTTTTTAGATGCATCATATGTAACGATGCTAAGTAATTAAACAGATTTTTTAATAAAAACGTAGTGATTACTAAGCCAACGGCCAACAGTAAAGAGTAGTGTGGGCCGTAGTTCTCGTTTAGATTTGAAATATGATAGAAAAACGATTCTTTGGCGTAATCTGCAATGTTCCAGAGGTCTGTGTATTCTGGTTTTGTTAGTATTTCGGGTGTAGCGTCAGTTTTTTTTTGAAACAACACTTCTAACAACGGAAACATCGTAATTAATGATAAGGTGCTAAAAAAAGCGTAAAGCACATTAAATATAACATTCCAAACAATATTAGTTTTATACGGTTTAGTATATGGAATTATTTTTTTTAGATTTAAATCCATTTAGTTTAATTGCATATCTTTTATGATAGCCTCAATTTTGGTTTCTAATTCAGTTTCTTTATCTTGAAAATCTATTGCGGCTTCTAAAACCGTATTTACACTGATGTAAAATTTAATTTTGGGTTCGGTGCCACTTGGTCGAAGTGCAATTTTACTGCCATCTTCGGTATAATATATTAAGACGTTAGATTTAGGGATGTCTAACGCTTCTATTGTATTAGTTGCAGTATGTATTGCAGTTGATGATTGATAATCTTCAATTTTAATCACTTTTGAACCATTCACGGTTTGCAACGGATTTTCGCGTGCAGTAATCATCATTTGTTTAATGTCTTGAGCGCCTTCAATTCCTTTTTTGGTCATTGAAACTAAACGTTCTTTAAATAACCCGTAATCCACATATAAATCGATTAATTTCTTATATACCGAGCTGCCTTCCGCTTTAGCTTGAGCAGCCATTTCGCAAATTAATAGCGTAGCAGTAACGGCGTCTTTATCGCGTACAAAATCGCCAACCATAAACCCAAAACTTTCTTCTCCACCACCAATAAAATCTAGCTCTGGGAAGTCTTTAATCATTTTAGCAATCCATTTAAAGCCCGTTAAACCTACTTTTAATTCCACATTATAAGCATCGGCAATATTTTGCATCATTGGTGTAGAAACGATGGTGCTGGCAATAAACTCTTTACCTTTAATTCTGTTACTCTTTTTCCATTGTTCGGTTAAAAACGCGGTCATTAACACCATAGTTTGGTTGCCGTTAAGTAATACCAATTTGTTATCAAGGTTTCTTACGGCAACACCTAAACGGTCGCAATCGGGGTCTGTACCAATAACGATATCTCCGTTGGTTTTTTCTGCTAATTCTAAAGCCATTTTTAAAGCTTCAGGTTCTTCGGGGTTTGGTGATTTAACGGTAGGGAAATCGCCATTTGGAACACGTTGTTCTTCAACAACAGTAACGTTTTTATAGCCTGCACGTTTTAAGGTTTTGGGAACTACTGTTATAGAAGTACCGTGCAGCGAGGTGAAAACAATATTTAAATGGTCTTTGTCGGGCTGAGGCGTGTTGAAACTACCATTTTTAACCGAGGCATTTATAAAAGCATCGTCAATAGCTTCACCTATATATGTTATTAGTTTTTCGTTTGGTTCAAATTTAATTTCGGCGTAATCAAGTGCGTTAATTCGCGCAATTATTTCAGCGTCTTCTGGCGGTACTAACTGTCCGCCATCTTGCCAATAGACTTTGTAGCCGTTATATTCTGGTGGGTTGTGTGATGCAGTTAAAACAATACCACAATGACAATTTAAATGTTTTAAAGCAAAAGATAGTTCTGGAGTAGGGCGTAAGTCTTCAAATAAAAAGACCTCTATATTATTGGCCGAAAACACATTGGCAACCACTTTAGCAAGTGCTTTACTATTGTGTCTACAGTCGAAAGCAATTGCTGCTTTTAATTGTTCTCCAGGAAATACGGTATGCATATAATCGCTTAGTCCTTGGGTGTTTTTTCCTAAAGTATATTTATTAATACGATTGGTGCCAATGCCCATAACACCTCTCATTCCACCAGTTCCAAACTCTAAATTTTTATAAAAACTTTCTGTTAATGTTTGTGAGTCTTCAGCAATAAGATGTGTAATATAATCTTGGGTGTCTTTATCGAAAGTGGGCGTTAACCACGTGTTTACTTTTTTTAAGACTTCAGGCTCTATGTGTATCATATTATAATAGTAAGGCGTATTGAGATAAACTAAATATGTGTTTTTTGTGCTAAAATAAGCATAATAACACGGTTAGTAAAGGAGGTTTAAAAATTAAGCTCTTTTTTAACGAGGTAGCGTTTTTTATCGGGTCTGTTTCGTAGAATGATCTCACCTAAAAAGCCTGCAATAAAAAATTGAGAACCAATTACCATAGTGATTAAGGAGATGTAAAATTGAGGTTTTTGGGTGATTAATCTACCGTAAGGGTGCAAAAATAATTTATCGATACCTAAATAAACGGCAAAACTTAAACCAATAGCAAACATAATAACCCCTAAAGCGCCAAACAAATGCATAGGGCGTTTACCAAAGCGCGTAATAAACCAAATAGTGATTAAATCGAGGAATCCGTTTATAAAACGCTCCATTCCAAATTTCGTTTCCCCGTATTTCCTGGCTTGGTGTTGTACGACTTTTTCTCCAATATTTATGAAGCCTGCATTTTTTGCCAATACAGGAATGTAGCGGTGCATTTCACCATTAACATCAATATGTTTTACCACGCTGTTGCGGTACGCTTTTAAGCCGCAATTAAAATCGTTAAGTGTAACACCCGATGTTTTTCTCGCTGCCCAATTAAATAATTTAGAAGGTAAGTTTTTAGTCAGTTTATTATCGTAGCGTTTCTTTTTCCAGCCGGAGACCAAATCGAATTTATCGTTTACAATCATATTGTAAAGCCCAGGTATTTCTTCTGGATTGTCTTGTAAGTCGGCATCCATTGTAATAACAACGCTGCCTTGTGCTTTTTCAAATCCGGCATGCAGGGCTTGAGATTTCCCAAAGTTCTTTAGAAATCGAATTCCTTTAACGTTATTATCTTCCTTAGAAAGTGTTTCAATACGTTTCCAAGAGCCATCGGTGCTACCGTCATCTATAAAAATGATTTCATACGAAAAATGATTGGACTGCATAACTTTAGCGATCCAATCATATAATTCTTTTAAAGATTCTTTTTCGTTAAGTAGTGGTATGACTACTGATATATCCATGCTGTGCATTTGAAATTTAATGCTTCAAATATAAGGTTATTATGCGTTTTTAACTATTAAACCAGTTATTAACGATACAACAAGTCCGAAAAATATAGAGCCTATCAAACTAATCGTACTAATGAAACCCGGAGAAGTAAAAATATTCATCAACGACAAGGCTTGTTCTTCTGCGTCTGCAGTCATCTCTGTACCAGATTTATAGATATCTTCTAAGGCGTTTTCTCTAATGGTTGTAATAAATTCAGGATTAATAAATGAATAATGAATATATGTAAAAAGAGCAATTAAAAGGCCCCCAATTGCAGCCGTAGCTAATCCCGCTTTCATTGATTGACTTAAAGTAATAGCATTTCCATTTTCCTTTTTGTAGGCAATTACAGAATACGCTATAATCCCTACTGTACCCAACACATTAACGATGGTTAAGATTATATTGCTATCCGTTTCCATAATATATAAAGAAACGATCATAGCGATACCCAGAAGCGCATAATAGACTCCGTAGGTATATGCAATTGATTTAAATGATTGTTGTGGAGATTCCATATTTTTCGTAGTTTTGTAGTTAATTATAGTTGATTAGTAATCAAAGATAAGCAAACGTTACAGAAAAAGATTAAATATTTTTAAAGAAAAGGTTGGTAATAAGTAAAATTTACTTAAATTTGCACCTCGAAATTAGAATACAATTAAAGCATTTAGCGATGAAAAAAGATATACATCCAGAAAATTATAGATTAGTAGCATTTAAAGACATGTCTAATGAAGACATATTTTTAACTAAGTCTACGGCTAACACGAACGAAAAAATTGAGTTCGAAGGTTCAGAATACCCATTAATAAAAATGGAGATTTCTAGAACATCTCACCCGTTTTACACAGGTAAGTCTAAATTAATTGATACCGCAGGTCGTATCGATAAATTCAAAAACAAATACGCGAAATTTAAAAAATAATTTTAGCAGTTTTACCATATTAAAAGCCTTTCATTTACTGAAAGGCTTTTTTGTTGTGCGTAATATATTTACTTTTGGAATACATAACCAACTCAACACCCAATGAACTATATTCTTTTTGACGGCCCAGCAAGAAATCAATTACTGCCTTTTACTTATACGCGTCCGGTGGCCGATATTAGAGTTGGTATTTTGACGATTAGAGAAAAATGGGAGCTGCATCTAGCAACTACCACCACCACAATTACCGAAGAATTTTTATCTGACAAATACCCAATGGTGGAGCTGCCAGAAAATGTACTCATTAATTCTTCATATTGTCCTACGCCTCAATTAGTAGAATTGGTTAAAGGACTAAAAGAAAATCAAGCCATTTTTAAAGACGAAGATGTTATTGCTTTTTTTACCAAAGAGTCGCAAGAGGATATCAATTTAGAAACTTTTGAAGCTATAGAGTTTACAGATAACTGCCTGAAGATAGAGTATACTTGGGACATTTTTTCTAAAAATGCCGAAGCCATTGCTTTAGATTTTGCGTTTTTAACACAGAACAGACAGTCGGAACCTATTCCGGCATCAAACAATGTCATTGCGCCAGAAAACGTATTTATAGAGGAGGGAGCTAAACTAGAATTCACCACTTTAAACGCCAGTTCGGGGCCTATTTACATCGGTAAAAATGCTGAAATTATGGAAGGCTCTGTTGTACGAGGTCCGTTAGCTTTATGTGATAATGCGACTTTAAAATTAGCATCAAAAATTTATGGCGCGACGACGGTTGGTCCGTTTTGCAAAGTAGGAGGAGAGGTTAATAACTCTGTTTTAATGGGCTATTCTAGTAAAGGACACGATGGTTTTTTAGGAAATTCGGTATTAGGTGAATGGTGTAATATTGGCGCAGATTCTAATACTTCTAATTTAAAAAACAATTATGCAGAAGTAAAACTTTGGGATTACGACACCGAGAAATTTGCTAAAACAGGACTACTGTTTTGCGGTTTAATGATGGGCGATCATAGTAAATGCGGAATCAATACGATGTTTAACACCGGTACTGTAATTGGTGTGAATGTTAATATCTTCGGAAGTGGCTTTCCTAGAAACTTTGTACCGAGTTACAGTTGGGGCGGTAGTGCAGGATTTACCACTTATAAAACCGATAAGGCCTTTGAAGTAGCCAAAGTAGTAATGTCTAGACGCACTATGGAATTCTCCCAAAAAGATAAAGCGATATTAGAATTCGTATTTGAAGAGACTAAGAAATTTAGAAGACAATAGTTTTAAGAGTTAAATAATTGCCTGTTTATGATCTTCTTATTTAAGAAACAGTACTATTTTGGTTTAGTGTTTTTTACACTATTATTTTTGGATATTTATATAAAATTGGAAATAGAAATACCGTTATTAAGAGTGGGGAGTAAAATACTACTTATTGCCTCTTTGATTATTTATTACCTTATAAACGAAAATGAAAAAGTAAGACATAATAAAAAATGTACTGTAGCAGCATTGTTGCTTTTCATGATGGGCGATGTGACCTTTGTATTTGATTATTTACCTGTGTTTTTTTTAATCTCAACGCTGCTATTTGTGTTGGGAAAATGCTTTTATTTACGGCGTTTTAGAAATCATGAAATCTTTGAAATTTCTAAAATAGTACCATTTCTATTGATTTCTTTCTTATTTATGGTGTCACTTTTATATGTTATTTATCCGCAATTAGGGAGCTATTTTATACCGATTCTAATTTATTTTTTTATAGCTCTTTTATTGTTTTTATTTGCCTTTTTAAGAAAACAGGCAGTTAATAAGATAAGTTTTATAGTGGTACTGTGTGGTGTCTTTTCATTTAGCTTATCAGAAACCATTACAGCTTTAAAGATGTTTAGTTCTGGGTTGCCTTACGATGACTTCTTTATTATGGTTTTTTACGGAGTTGCTCAGTATTTAATTGTTTTAGGGTTACTGGCTGAAAATAGAAAAGAAACTACCCCTTTAAAAACGGTACTTTAATGAGTCGTTTTTTGTACTCGTTTTAAATCTAATAAATTGATAGGGTTATTGCCTAACCCCGTAATTCCTTTTCTAGTAAATCGTATCACTTCGTCGTAATACAACGGTACAATTGGTGCTTCCGACATAACTAAACTATCCATTCTCGCGTATAAGCGTTCTCGCGTTTTATTATTAGTTTCTTTAAAAGACTGGGTATACCATTTATCGAAAAGCGGGTTTTTATAGTGGGTATAATTGGGGCCATTTGGAGCAAAATTCTGACTGTAATATAATGATAAATAATTTTGAGCATCTGGGTAATCGGCAACCCAACTAGCTCTAAACATATCTAGTTTACCGTTGGCTTTAGCGTCTTTTAAAGTTGCCGGTGGCATCACATCTACAGCAACCTCCAAACCTATTTTTTGTAATTCTCGCTGTATATATTCGCAGAAATTAAGATAATTACTTGTGGTAGTGATCGCTATTTTTGGAGAATCGTTTCCGGTTTCTTGTATATAACGTTTTAATAAGTTTTTGGCCTTTTCCGGATTATAACTAAAACCAATGGTCTCATTAAAACCGGGTAACCCTTTAGGAATAAAACCCCCATTAGCAGGAATCCCAACGCCATTACGTAAGTAAATCATCATCTTTTTTCTATCAAATCCATAATTAACAGCTTGTCTTAATAGTTTTGATTGCATTTCAGAACTTTCAGAATCCATAAAGAAAGCTAAGTATTCTGTGTTTAAATAAGGGCCTCTAATAATATCGATTTGGTCTTGATATTTTGTTCTTAATTCTCCTGTTGTCGTTAAAATGTCGTCTTGATATGAGGCATCGAGAGAATTTAAGAAATCTAAATTACCTTGAATAAACTGAAGAAATTCACTTTGTTTATCTGGTAAAAAAGTAATAGCAACAGCTTCTAAGTAGGGAAGTGTCTTTCCGTTGGTATCGGTTTCGAAATAATTATTGTTCTTACGTAAAACTAATTTAATGTTTTCTATCCATTTTTTAAACTTGAAAGGACCTGTTCCAATGGGGTGTGCTCTAAAATCGCTACCATAATGTTCCACAACTTCCTGGGGTACTACCGAGCAATATTTCATTGTTAGTTTTCCTAAAAATGACGGGTCTGGTGTTTTTAAAGTAATATGAAGAGAATCAGAAGTAACAGCCTCAATATCATAAATATTATTAACCACCCAGCTGCCTGGCGATGCTAAATTGGTGTCACAATTTCTAAACAAACTGTATTCGAAATCTTCGGCCACAACGTTTCGTGTAGAATCTTTACCAAATACCTCGTGTTTATGAAAAAAAACGTCCTTTTTTAATTTAAAAGAATAGGTGAGTGCATCGTCAAAAATTGTCCAAGATTTAGCTATGCAAGGTACCACATTTAAATTCTCGTCCATTTGTATTAACCCATTAAATAACTGATTAACAGCCCAGATATCAGCATTATCTTTAGCAAATGCAGGATCTAAAGAGCCAATGTTTTTATGTTCGTTATAACGAAAGACCATACCTTCCTGTTTCTGGTCTGGTTCATTTCGGCAGGATAGAAACATAAAAAGAAAGCAACTGGTTAGAAAAAAGTTGGTTACTGTGTAACATTGTTTGGCTGTCGGTTTTATCATATTGTAAATAAGTTGTAAATTTTTATCGTGGGTAAAAATACGAGAATGAATGCTAGAAAAAAAGGCGACATTTACTCTTTTGGAGGTAAACTTAACTTCTATAATTGATGAAAATTTTTAGTAGCGAGAATGTGTTCGTGGCCATCTATCTAAAGGGGGTGTTTTAACTAATAAAATCGATTTTAAATCCTGAGCTATTACTTATTGTTAATACCTATCTAAATTAGTTAAAGGCTCATCAAGTGATAAAACTTTAGTGATATCATAACTTGAGTGCATAAATTTCAGAAGGTGTTTTAAGCAAATGTATCGATTTTATTTACGCTTCGAGATTTAAACAGTCATTTGGGGTGTAACAGCGCTATCTTATAAAATCTAATTAATTTTTATCTAAATTAGAATAGATAGATCTAAAAGACTTTATTGCGTAATGATTTTTATTTTTCTATATTCGTTGTTATTAACAACTTAAAAATAATATTATGAAAAAAAATTACATTTTAGCTCTATTAACTTTGTTTGCCTTTTGTGGATCTTACGCACAGGTTACTTTATCGCAAACTACAGATAATACAATTGTATCCGCGAATTCTGTTGCCTGCTCTGGTGATGGTGTTGTGTCAGATAATATTTTTTATCGTGTTTACGATTTAACATCTTATGCATCAACTTTTAACGTGCAGGAAGTCTCTTTTGCAGTAGAAGCTGTATCAAACGCTTCACCAAATTTTTCTGTGGACGTAATTATTTATAGTAATACAGGTGGCGCATTTCCAGCAGGAACGTTAACAGAGATTTCAAGAGTCACTGTACCATTAACAGATGCAGCCACTGGAACCATTGTAGATGTTGCAATTTCTGCCAATGTATCAGCACCAGAATTAGTGTTTGGTGTAGAAACTCCAGACGAATCTAATGGTGCTATGCCCGCAAATACTACAGGTTTCCAAATAGGAAGTAATCCTAACGGAGAAACTAACCCAGGTTATATTTATTCTGTTGCTTGTGGTATAACACCTCCTTCAACGTTAGCAAGTATTGGTTTTGGAACGATGCATATGGTAATGGAAGTCAGAGACTTTAGTACGTTAAGTGTAGATGAATTTTCTATTAATGACTTATCTATTTCACCTAACCCAACAACAAGTAAAGTTAGTCTAAGCTTACCTAATTCAATTAAAGAATTTACTACAGAATTATATTCTGTAACTGGGCAACTAGTTAATAAGCAATCAAATAACAGTACTTTAGATCTTACCGATTTAACTTCTGGAATTTACATATTAAAAATTGAATCAAATTTAGGTTCAATTTCAAGAAAGATTGTTAAACAGTAGTCTTTTCAAAATGTCTAGTCCTGACTAATCGCTACAGATTGATAAAGGATTAAATTTAATATTTAAAGCTGAACAATAACTCCATTGTTCAGCTTTTTTGATTTATAAGTTTTCATTTCTATTTTACATTGTTTGTGCATTTGATTTGGAGTCAACATATGATTTGATAAATGAGGTCTTTCTTGGTTATAAATTTTGATTGATTCATTAATGATTTGTTTCTTTATTTTTAGGTTTACCTCATATTTAGCGATATTAAATTCTTGCTTTAAAATTCCATTGATTCTTTCTGCTACTGCATTTTCGTAAGGATCATATTTTTCTGTCATACTTGTATTGATTCCATTTTGATCAAGTAATTCTTGGTAATCATTTGAGCAATATTGTAAACCTCTATCTGAATGATGAATTCTTATAGCATCTGTTTTTTATAGCTATACCTAATGCTTGTAAAGAACCTTCAACAGATAAACTATTGGACACGTTAAACCTCTACAATTTTCTTGGAATAAGCATCCGTAATTAACGCTAAATAACTTGGGTTTTCTCGCCTTCGAACATAAGTAATATCACTAATCCAAACTTGTTCTGGTTTATTAATCTTTAGATTACAAACTTTGTTTTTATGTTTTCTAAATCTATGGTGTGAGTCTGTTGTAATATGATATGATTCTCTTGGAATAATTAATAAATGATTGGCTTGAAGTATTCTAAAGAGCTTATCTCTTCCTATTTTTATTTTTTTTAAATCCTCTTCTAACAAATAATATAGTTTTATTTTACCTAAACGTGGCATCTTCATTCTTAATACACGAACCAAATCGATGACTTGTTGTGCTAAATTTTGCTTACGCAGTTTTGATTTTTTAGTTCGGTAATACACCTGTCTATTTACCCCAAGTAATCCGCAAGTAGAAACTATTGTTTCTTTGGTTTGCTCTCGGTATTGATCGATAACTTGGGTGTGTAATTTTTTCTTATTTTGAATATCATACTCTCTTTCAGCCATATCAACCAACATATCAAAAATAATAACCTTTTTGTCTGCTCGTTCTGCTAAATGTTCCGCTCTAGCTTTTTGTTTTTCTAACAGCTTAACTTTTGCTTCTAGCTCAAGTATTCTTTGTTCAGGTATTTTAGACATAGTAACGGGTGTTTGATTTGCCCAATCAAAATTACCCTATTTTCTTAACCATTTAGTTACAATAGAGTCACTTTGAATGCCATATTTGGTCTGTGCTTAACTTTTTGTAAGAAGTCCTTGTTCAACTTCTTGAACAATTTGTAGTTTAAAAGAAAGTGAGTAATTTTTTTGGGTCCGCTTTACGTGCCCGGTGTTTTCTATGCGTTTCATTACACTATTGTTTTAGTGTATCGCTATTTCAGGACGGGACAAAATATAGAATTAAAGAGTGTAGCAATAGTTACACTCTTTTTTTTTTGCTAAATTTGCACGAAAATTTAGAATCACTATACATATGTCGAGCAAGAAGAAAGTCGCTTTTTACACTTTAGGATGCAAACTTAACTTTTCTGAAACATCTACAATTGCAAGACGTTTTGAGGAGGAAGGATTCGATCGTGTAGATTTTGCCGAAGCGGCCGATATTTATGTCATAAATACGTGTTCGGTTACAGAAAATGCCGATAAACGTTTTAAGACTATTGTAAAACAAGCACAGAAAAAAAATGCCGATGCTTTTGTTGTAGCTGTAGGTTGCTATGCGCAATTAAAACCGCAAGAATTAGCCGATGTTAATGGTGTAGATTTGGTGCTTGGCGCAACCGAGAAGTTTAAAATTACTGATTATTTAAACGATTTATCTAAAAATGATTTTGGCGAAATTCATTCTTGCGAAATCGAAGACGCCGATTTCTATGTTGGTAGTTATTCGATTGGCGATAGAACACGTGCTTTTTTAAAGGTGCAAGATGGTTGCGATTATAAGTGCACCTATTGTACCATTCCTTTAGCCCGAGGAATTTCTAGAAGTGATGATTTACAGAATGTATTGAAGAATGCGAAAGAAATTTCTGAAAGAAATATAAAGGAAATCGTTTTAACCGGCGTCAATATTGGTGATTACGGTAAAGGTGAATTTGGTAACAAGAAACACGAACATACGTTTTTCGAGTTGGTAGAAGCTTTAGATACTGTTGAAGGTATCGAGCGGCTACGTATTTCTTCTATCGAGCCTAATTTACTAAAAAATGAAACTATAGATTTTGTTTCAAAAAGTAGAACGTTCGTGCCGCATTTTCATATTCCGTTGCAAAGCGGAAGTAATGAAATCTTAAAATTGATGCGCCGTCGTTATATGTCGGAATTATATGAAGATCGCGTTAATAAAATAAAAGAGGTAATGCCTCACGCGTGTATCGGGGTGGATGTTATTGTTGGTTTTCCAGGCGAAACAGACGCACTGTTTTTAGAAACGTACAACTTCCTAAATACACTTGATATTTCCTATTTACACGTTTTTACATACTCTGAAAGAGATAATACTGTTGCTGCCGATATGGAAGGTGTTGTGCCTAAAAAGGTACGCGCTAAGCGCAGTAAAATGCTTCGTGGCTTGAGTGCTAAATTACGTCGCTCGTTTTACGAGAGTCAGTTAAACACGACACGACAAGTGCTTTTTGAAAGTGAAAATAAAGAAGGATATATTCGCGGTTTTACAGAAAACTATGTAAAAGTAAAAGCGCATTGGAACCCAGAATTAGTTAATACGTTACATACTGTAGAATTAACACATATTGACGACGACGGTTTAGTGCGACTTGAATTTGCTAAAGATTTGGTATAAACAAAAAAGTCAAGCATTGCGCTTGACTTTTTTTGTTTAAATTCTTAAACCTACCGGAAGCAGGCTTTTGTATTCTCTGTTTCGCCTTACAAATTTTGCGATTTCGGGGTTTGTTGGTACTATGCTTAAATTGCGGTCTTTAATGCTCTCGAAAACGAGTCTTAAAAAATCATCCTGAAAGTTTTCATTAGTAATCCCTTCTGGAATAATTAATTTCGTTAAGAAAATTTTACGTTCTTGTAAAGAGTATTCAATTTTCGCAAAATGGCCATCAATAGTTAATTCAAATTGACGTTGAAATTCATTATCAACGAGTTCATCAGCATCTAACATAATTATGGGTTTTTGTGAGTAGAGATTCAAAAATAGTGCGCACTATTTTATAAATTTATATCCCAAATTTACGCATAATTATCATCATTAGTTAGTCTATATTGTTAAAACCTTATGAATCACGATTTAATCCATATCTATTTAATGCCAGGAATGGCCGCCAATCCTTCAATATTTGATAACCTATCATTACCTTTAGACCAATTTCAGCTACATAAATTGCATTGGATTACTCCGTTGGATAACGAAACATTAAAAGACTACGCATTACGTATCATTAAAGATATTAAACACGAAAACAGTGTGTTATTGGGCGTGTCTTTTGGAGGTGTTTTAGTTCAAGAAATGAGTAAGCACATTAAATTACGTAAACTTTTTGTGGTCTCTAGTGTTAAAACAAAACAAGAAATGCCAAGGCGATTAAAAGTCTTAAGAGCTACAAAAGCCTATAAATTATTGCCCACTCAATTGCTGGCTAATGTCGATCTTTTAGCGAAATTTGCCTTTGGGGAGACTGTTACAAAACGTGTGGAGTTGTATAAGAAATACTTGTCTGTAACCGATAAAAAATATCTAGATTGGGCGATTGAGCAAATGGTTTGTTGGGATCAAGAGGAACCGTTACCCGAAGTTATTCATATTCACGGCGATTCGGATCTCGTATTTCCCCACCATTATTTAGGGGATTGTATTACTGTTAAAGGCGGCACACACATAATGATACTTAACAAGTACAAATGGTTTAACGAAAATTTACCTAAGCTAATATTAGGTTAAATATAATGACAGTTAAAATATTTGTTTTAAATTTATGCAAAACTATATGAAGATGAAATACGTGCAAAAAGGATTAATGGTAGTGGGGTTGTTGGCTGTAGGTGCAGTTTCAATTAATGCATTTAAGGAAGCGCCTACCGATGAGTTTATAGAAAAGAAAATAAAAAACGAATATAATGTATATGCACTTCAGGTGCCGGAAAAACTAGATTTTGCCGGTGAAGCTTTACCGTTGCACAATCCAGATATTTTAGAACGCATTGATCGCGAATTGTTGGTGAATACGTATTGGCAATCTAATGGACTGTTAATGTTTAAGCGTGCTAAAAAGTATTTTCCTATTATTGAGCCTATACTTAAGAAAAACGGAATTCCAGAAGATTTTAAATATCTGGCAGTGATAGAAAGCGGCTTAACAAATGCGCGTTCTCCTGCGGGAGCAAGTGGTTTTTGGCAAATTATGGCGGCTACAGCAAAAGAAAACGGACTAGAAGTTAATGATAATGTCGATGAACGCTACCATCTTGAAAAAGCGACCGAGGTGGCTTGTAAATATTTAATAGACTCTAAAGAACGTTTAGGATCTTGGACCCTTGCGGCGGCAGCTTACAATGCTGGTAATTATGGTATTTCAAGACGCTTAGAGGAGCAAAAAGTAGAGGGATATTACGATTTATTGTTGGGAGAAGAAACGGGGCGTTACATCTTTAGAATTGTTGCTCTTAAAGAAATTTTATCGCATCCAGATACGTACGGGTTTAACTTTAGACCAAAAGATTTATACAGCGCCGTACCCACTTACAAGGTGAAAGTGGACACGGTTGTCTCCGATTTTGCTCAATTTTCGAAAGATTTAGGTTTAAATTATAAACTATTAAAAATTCATAATCCTTGGTTAAGAGAGAGCAATTTAAATAATAGATCTAATAAACTATATTATTTAGACATCCCGAGAGAAGGATATTACATTAATAAGCCTTGATACTCAGTTTTCTACAAGACAATATTTGGTACGTTTTAATAATAATTAACTATTTGCTCGCCATCTCGGCAGTAATAGCTCTCTTATTTAGAAATGTAAACCCAACAAAAACACTATCCTATATTATAGTTTTAGTGTTTTTTCCTTTTTTAGGCCTATTGGTTTATTATCTATTCGGACAAGAATATAGAAAGAATAAAATATTTAATAGAAAAAATATTTTAAATCAAAAGGTCGTTAAGCAGTTAAACGACAGTTTGGAGCAATCAAAATCAGAATTAGATGCTCTAGAACACAGTCTTTTAGAGGACAAAATAAAGCTAGTAAAACTACTTCAAAAGAGCGATAAAGCGCCGTTAACAAAACGTAATACAGTCGATATTTTACTTAATGGTGAAAATAAATTTAAACGCCTAATAGACGATTTAAAAGCCGCTGAATACCATATTCATATTGAATATTATATCGTTAGAGATGATAAAATAGGATCTAAAATTTTAAACCTTCTTTGCGATAAAGCGAAAAGTGGTGTAAAAGTACGATTAAGTATAGATGACGTTGGAAGCAGTATTACGCGAAAAATGAAATCTAAACTTAGAGATAGCGGCGTTGAGTTTTATTCGTTTATGCCGGTGCTCTTTCCTCAGTTTACAGGGCGAATGAATTACAGAAACCATCGTAAAATAGTGGTTATAGATGGCGTTATTGGCTACCTTGGCGGTATTAATATTTCTGATGCTTATGTAAATTATGCAAATAACGATACGTATTGGAGAGATACGCATTTAAGATTAGAAGGGGAATCTATCGTTACGTTACAAGTGCAATTTCTAATTAATTGGAATTTTGTTTCCGGTAGTGATTTAAAAATTTCGGAAAGCTTTTTTCCTAATAAGCCGTGTAAAAGTAATGTTGCGGTACAAATAGCGGCAAGCGGTCCAGATACTGATTGGGCTAATATAATGGAAGTTATTTTTTCGGCCATAACCACCGCAGATAAATATATTTATTTAACCACTCCTTATTTTATTCCAAATCAACAAATAATAACAGCCTTACAAGTGGCTTCTAGAAGCGGTATCGATGTTAGACTACTAATACCAGACCAATCCGATTCGTTTACGGCAAAGTACGCTACAAATTCGTATTTAGGTAGTTTGTTTGATGCTGATATAAAAGTATACCGTTATGAAAAAGGATTTATTCACGCAAAAACAATAGTAGTAGACGATATATTTTGCACTATTGGCACGACCAATATGGACTATAGAAGCTTTAATATTAACTTTGAAATTAATGCTGTTATTTACAACGAAAAAGTGAGTAAAGACCTTAAAGCGATCTTTTTAAACGATTTAGAATCAGCTAGACTAATGAATCCTAAAGAATGGAGCAAGCGCTCTAAAACAGAAAAAATAAAAGAATCTATTTGTAAATTATGGGCACCACTATTATAGAGTTAAGCACTTAATATTAGACATAAAAAAACGCCTTAATTAAGGCGTTTTTGTTTTTATCTTCTCGTTGCTCTGCGCTGCTGGCGACCACCACCGTAATGTTGGTTTGGCATTTGCGCTTTCTTCATATTCTCTTTCATCTCCTTTATTTGGTCTTTAAGCATCCCCTGCTTATCTAATTTCTGAGCTTCGTTAATAAGTATCGTCGCTTCATGTTTTCTGCGTTTTGAAAAAGCAATACCTGCTAAATTTAATTTAGCCATCGCCATATCTTGATCCATAGATAAACCTAAAACAATGGCTTTTTTAAAGTAACGTTCGGCCGCATTCATATCGGTTTGAGAGACCATTATACCGTTTAGGTAATTATAATATCCTTGTTGTTTTGAGGTTAAGGCGGTTTCTGGTGTTTTAATTTTATCCAACCAATTTTTAGCACTTTTAAAATCTTGTTTTCTTAATTTTAAAAAGGCTATTAAAATAAACTCATTTTTAAAATATAAGAATATAAATATCAGAGAGATTAAAATAAGCATAATTCCATTTCCTATGCCTCCCTGTATGAATTGCCATACAGCGGCAGCAATAATTAGTGCTGCGATTACTAATTTTAAATTTTTATTGTACATATTTATGTGTTTTATATAAAGTTGAGCGCTTTTATAAGCTTGATTTGCTTTAAAAATATCGTCAAGGTGCAAAGAAACTAATTTTTATCTAAAAATGAAGCTAAAGAAAATCTAAATCTCATTACTTTGTACTGTATTTCAAGGTTTTTTTATTTTAAAAAGAAAGGAAAACAGATCTATTGAAAAATAATTTTAAATAAGGTTTGCGAAATTAAAAAGTCGTTGTATATTTGCGATCAGTTTTGGAGAAATACTAGGACACATAAAATAAATTACATTTCAGACTTTAAAGATATTATAAAATGAGTAAAAGAACGTTTCAGCCATCAAAAAGAAAGAGAAGAAACAAGCACGGTTTCAGAGAAAGAATGGCTTCTGCTAATGGTAGAAAAGTATTAGCTCGTAGAAGAGCAAAAGGAAGAAAGAAAATATCTGTTTCATCTGAAACTAGACATAAAAAATAATGATTAACAATTGTTAATATATTAAGGCGTTACTTAGGTGTAACGCCTTTTTTTGTATCTAATTTTTATTATTTTTGCCACACAATAAAACAATGCAATGCCTAAAAATTCAAAATTAAAATCAATCCTTATTATTGGATCAGGACCCATCGTAATTGGTCAAGCTTGTGAGTTCGATTATTCTGGAACTCAGGCTTTAAGATCCTTGAGAGAAGACGGAATTGAAACCGTTTTAATAAACTCTAATCCAGCAACAATTATGACCGATCCGTCTATGGCAGATCACGTCTACTTGTTACCGCTAACAACGAAATCTTTAGTTAAGATTTTAAAAGAACATCCGCAAATTGATGCTGTGTTACCAACAATGGGTGGTCAAACAGCATTAAATCTATGTATTGAAGCAGATGAAAAAGGAATCTGGAATGACTTTGGCGTCGAAATTATAGGGGTCGATATAGATGCAATAAATATTACCGAAGACCGTGAAAAGTTTAGAGAGTTAATGCTTAAAATTGGAGTGCCAATGGCGCCTCAAGCAACAGCAAAATCGTACTTGCAAGGTAAAGAAATCGCTCAAAAATTTGGTTTTCCTTTAGTGATTAGAGCCTCTTTTACTTTGGGTGGAGCTGGCGCTTCAATTGTATACAAAGAAGAAGATTTTGACGATTTATTAACGCGCGGATTAGAAATTTCTCCAATCCACGAGGTGATGATCGATAAAGCGTTAATGGGTTGGAAGGAATATGAATTAGAATTACTTCGCGATGCTAACGATAACGTCGTTATCATTTGTACTATCGAAAATATGGACCCGATGGGAATTCATACTGGAGACTCTATTACGGTTGCTCCTGCAATGACCTTAAGTGATAAAACGTATCAAAGAATGCGTGACATGGCTATACATATGATGCGTAGTATTGGAGATTTCGCCGGCGGTTGTAATGTGCAATTTGCCGTTAGCCCAGACGAAAAAGAAGATATTATCGCTATCGAGATTAATCCTCGTGTGTCGCGTTCTTCGGCGTTAGCAAGTAAAGCTTCAGGATATCCTATTGCAAAAATTGCTGCAAAATTAGCGATTGGCTATCATCTAGATGAATTAGAAAATCAAATTACTAAATCAACTTCAGCGTTATTTGAACCGACTTTAGATTACGTTATCGTAAAAATACCACGTTGGAACTTTGATAAATTTGAAGGATCAGACCGTACGTTAGGACTTCAAATGAAATCTGTTGGAGAAGTAATGGGTATAGGCCGTTCGTTTCAAGAAGCCTTGCACAAAGCCACACAGTCTCTCGAAATTAAACGTAACGGTTTAGGTGCCGATGGAAAAGGATATACAAACTACGATCAAATAATAGAAAAATTAACGTACGCCAGCTGGGATCGCGTATTCGTTATTTACGACGCCATACAAATGGGAATTCCGTTAAGTCGTATCCACGAAATCACGAAAATTGATATGTGGTTCTTAAAACAATACGAAGATCTTTATAAATTAGAGAAAGAGATTTCAACGTATAAAATTAATTCTATACAAAAAGATTTATTGCTGGAAGCGAAGCAAAAAGGATATGGCGACCGTCAAATCGCGCACATGTTAGGATGCTTAGAGAGTGAAGTGTATAGTAAACGTGAAGAATTAGGCGTTAACCGTGTGTACAAGTTAGTCGATACGTGTGCTGCCGAGTTTAAAGCGAAAACACCTTATTATTATTCTACCTTCGAAAACGATGTGGAATTGGCAAATGGCGAGCGTTACGCAGATAATGAAAGTGTTGTTTCAGACAAGAAAAAAATTATTGTTTTAGGTTCTGGGCCAAATAGAATTGGTCAAGGTATCGAGTTCGATTACTGCTGTGTGCACGGTGTTTTAGCTGCCGCAGAATGTGGTTACGAAACCATAATGATTAACTGTAACCCCGAAACGGTATCTACCGATTTTGATACCGCCGATAAATTATACTTCGAACCTGTGTTTTGGGAGCATATTTACGACATTATTAAGCACGAAAAACCGGAAGGTGTTATTGTGCAATTAGGTGGCCAAACTGCTTTAAAATTAGCAGAAAAATTAGATCGCTACGGCATTAAAATAATAGGAACTACTTACGAATCTCTAGATTTAGCTGAAGACAGAGGAAGTTTTTCTAAATTGTTACAAGAAAATAATATCCCTTATCCAGAATTTGATATCGCTGAAACGGCGGAGCAAGCCTTAGCAGTATCAGATAAATTAGATTTCCCAATATTAGTGAGACCCTCTTATGTTTTAGGAGGTCAGGGAATGAAAATTGTGATTAATAAAGCCGAGTTAGAAAAACACGTCGTTGATTTACTAAGAAGTATTCCTGGTAACAAATTGCTTTTAGATCATTATTTGGATGGTGCTATTGAAGCGGAAGCCGATGCGATTTGCGATGGAGAAAACGTGTACATAATAGGTATAATGGAACATATTGAACCTTGTGGAATACACTCTGGAGATAGTAACGCAACATTACCGCCGTTTAATTTAGGTAATTTAGTGATGCAGCAAATTAAAGACCACACAAAGAAAATTGCCTTAGCATTAAACACGGTAGGTTTAATAAACATTCAGTTTGCCATTAAAGACGATATAGTATATATTATTGAAGCGAACCCAAGAGCCTCTAGAACTGTGCCTTTTATTGCTAAAGCGTATGGTGAGCCGTATGTAAATTACGCCACGAAAGTTATGCTGGGTGAGAAAAAAGTAACCGATTTTAATTTCAATCCGCAATTAAAAGGATATGCTATTAAACAACCCGTGTTTTCTTTTGATAAGTTCCATAATGTAAATAAGCAATTAGGACCAGAGATGAAAAGTACTGGAGAAAGTATCTTATTTATAGATGATCTAAAAGACGATGAATTCTATAACTTATATGCACGACGACAAATGTATTTAAGCAAATAAAATAAATTATTCTTAAATTTTTAACAAAAACCCTCTATATATTAGAGGTTTTTTGTTTTAATTAACATTTTGGTATTATTAAAAATTGTAGATTAAAGAGAATCCCTTAACTTTTTTTTTATGACTAAAATGCTACTATTTGTATTTATGTTAGTGTTCTGATTTAGTGGTAGCTCATAAACCGAGACATTCAATTAAATTCAGTTTTCTGGTAATGGCTCGATCCAAATTTAATTATAGAAACAAGAGAATCTGTTATATTAAGATTTGGACGCGCCTAAACCATTCACTTCATTAGAAAGTGATCTGTAAAAACAAATGTGAAGTCTTTAACGAAGATGTTGTGGTGCACACGGATTTACATTTTTAAGAACCTTTATAATTTTAGTTACCAGCCATTATTATGGGGTGTTCAGGGTGCAGCGAATAGGTCTGGAACAATTACTGTTGTTACTGAAGGAACGAACGTTGCGTACACCTCAATTTAAAACACCATCCTCTTTTTCAATGACTCCTAATCCTGAGAGTATTCTTCTATATGTTGATGTGTCCAGTATAAATAAAAACGGAGTGCTTTTCGAAGTGTTTGATGTTTAAGGAAAATGTATTTATGCGCAGCGTTTAGCCATACTAAATTCTACAAATGGAGTGGTAATATGGAAGAGTGGCGTGTATTTCATTCGGCTAACTGTTATAAACAATGCCGGGTAATTAACTAAGTGCGCTGTTAAAAATTAACACATTATTTTAAGTAGAAAAGCCTTCACATTTTGTTGTGAAGGCTTTTTTATTACTCGTTAGGCAATTCTATTTGAACTTTATACCCTTCTAAATCGGGAATATAATCGTCTAAAGAAAAATCTTGATGATCAAATTCTATCGTACGTTGTTGTTTTGTTTTATTCCGTATTACGGCATTTAAAAATCGTTTTACTTCCTTTTTATCATTTAAAATTAAACCGGGCACTTTCACCGATTTTCCGTGGTCGTCTTTAGCAACCATTGTAAAATAAGACGAGTTACAATGTTTGGTTACACCCGTCTGAATGTTTTCTGCTTCTACGCGAATACCAACAACCATCGACGTATTACCAACAAAATTCACAGACGCTTTCATCGTTACTAATTCGCCAACCTCTATGGGGGCCAAAAAATTCACTGTATCTACAGACGCTGTAACACAGTACATTTTAGAGTGTTTAGAAGCACAAGCAAAGGCAATCTGGTCTAATAAACGAAGAATATGGCCTCCGTGTATTTTTCCGCTAAAATTGGAGTGTGATGGTAACATCAATTCCGAAATACTAATGCGCGAGGCATCTACTGTTCTAAAAGTGCTTTTCATCATATAGGTCTTCAATTATCTTATTATAGTAATATTTTTCAATTTAAAAACTATTCGTCCTCGTCATTTTTAGCACGCTTTATTAGTTTTTCGGGTAGTGATTTTTTAGCTTTCGCTCCCATTATTTTAAGTTTCTCGACGCTCGTTATTAGGTTTCCACGCCCATCGACCAGTTTATTCATAGCGGCAGAATAGTCTTTTTTTGCATCATCAATTTTTTTACCAACACCTGTTAAATCTTTTACTAAACCATCAAATTTATCGTACAATGCGCCTGCCTGTCGCGCTATTTCAATGGCATTTTGTTGTTGCTTTTCGTTGTTCCACATGGTATCGATAGTACGTAACGTTGCTAATAATGTCGATGGCGTTACAATTACAATATTACGCTCGAAAGCTTTGTTATATAGCGAGTTGTCTTCATTAATAGCAATAGCGAAAGCAGGTTCTATAGGAATAAATAACAACACAAAATCTGGAGATTCGATATCGTATAAATCTTGGTAATTTTTATCTGAAAGTTGTTCGACGTGGCGTTTTATCGAATTAATATGTGCTTTTAAATATGGCGCACGATCGTCGTCTTCTGCATTAACAAAACGCTCGTAATCGGTTAACGATACTTTGCTATCAATAATCATACGTTTGCCGTCTGGTAAATGTAGTACAACATCTGGCAATACGCGAGAGCCATCGGCGAGTGTAAAACTTTGCTGCACAAAATATTCTCTATCTTTCTCTAATCCCGATTTTTCAAGCACGCGTTCTAACACTAATTCGCCCCAATTACCTTGCATTTTACTATCGCCTTTTAAAGCGCGCGTTAGGTTGGTGGTTTCCTTAGTCATTTGTACATTTAGGTCTTTTAAACCCAATAATTGCTCTTTTAAAGCGCTGTGCATACTAATACTCTCCTTTTGCGTATCGTCTACTTTTTTCTCAAAGACTTGAATGCGTTCGTGTAACGGATTCAATATATTTTTAATATTTTCTTTATTCTGAAGTGTGAATTTCTCCGATTTCTCGTCCAGAATTTTCGTCGCTAGCAATTCAAAATCCTTTCGCAATTGCTCTTGTCGGAGTTCTATTTCGTGCTCTCGCGTTTGGCTATGTTGTTTTAAATTATCGTATTCTGAAGATTTTCGGGTAAGTTCCGTCTGTAAAAACTCTTTTTTTCTACGAATATCTTCGCGGTCACTTTCAATCTTGGAAAGCGTTTCTTTTAAGTCTATAAGTTGCTGATTAAATTGAAGCTCTTGTTTTTGTACTTCAGCTTCAGAAGTTTGCTTATATTCTAGTAATTGCGCGCTTAGATTCGTGTTGCGTTCTTCCAACGTACTTTTTTCACCTCTACTTTTTAAGCGAGAAAAAAGCAGACCTAAATAACCGCCAATAGCAGCCGAAATAAAAATGGCGAGGATAAGAATAATGGTAGCGTTCATATATAAAACTGAATTTAATCAAATATATTATTTAAAATGAAGTCTACCATTTATAAATAACAATTGTTATTATTTCTTTACTTTAAAGCTTCCTGTAGCCGTATCAAAAACGATTAAATCGTCGGGGAATAAATTATTAAAAACACCTTGCGATATTAAATTACAAGGGGCATCGCAAACAATGCTATCTGTTTTCATTACAATGAGTCGGTCGCATAATTGAATCGCTAAATCGATTTCGTGAGAAGAAAACAGAATCGTCTTTCCTGTTTGCTCGACTAATTTTTTAAGCCACTTTAAAATATAGGCTTTATGGTACATATCTAAATGCGTGGTGGGTTCGTCGAGAATAATAAGATCGGTATCTTGAGCGAGTGCCCGCGCAATCATTACTTTTTGGAGTTGTCCGTCGCTTAATTCGTAGCATTTTTTATGCTTTAAAGACTCTAAATTTGTTTGAGAAATAGCCGCATTTATTGCATTTGCATCGGCCGTTGTAAGTGTTCCCACCCAATTGGTATAGGGTTGTCGTCCTAAAGCAATCAGCTCAAAAACCGATAAGTTTTTAGACGCTATTGTTTCGGTTAGTACAATACTTAATACTTTAGCTAAAGTTAAATTATCGTAGCTTTCTATAGTTTTTCCGTGCAATAAAACGCTTCCTTTTAATGCGGGTTGTACGTTTGTTAACGTACGCAACAAGGTCGATTTACCAATACCATTACCACCAACCAAGCCTATAAGTTCGCCTTTGTTTAGGGTTAAATTAATGCCAGAGGCGATACTAGTTTCGGTTTTTTTAGAACGATACCCTATGCTTAAGTCTTCCGTTTTAAGAATCGTGTTTTGATTGTTGTTTTTCATATTAAAAGACCATTTTACGTTTTCTAATTAACAGCCAAATAACAACGGGTGCTCCAATTAACGACGTTATAGCATTAATAGGTAAAGTATAATCAGAGGTTGGTAACTGAGCAATACTATCGCAAATAAGCATAATTATAGCCCCAAATAAAAAGACGGCAGGAATTAATATTTTATGGTTTGCCGTATTAAAAACTAAGCGTGTAATATGCGGAATAGCCAAACCAATAAAGGCAATCGGACCAGCAAAAGCAGTAATAGTTCCTGCTAATAAACTTGTGGCTATGATTATGATTAGTCGGCTTTTTTTAATATCTAACCCTAAACTTTTAGCGTAATTTTCTCCCAATAATAAAGTATTTAATGCTTTTATAGAAGCGATGCTAAACAAGAGACCAATGGCATAAATAGATGCAAAGACGGCCAATTCGTTCCATTGTAGATCGCCTAAACTACCAAAGCCCCAGAAAATATATTGTTGTAATTCTTCGGCCGAACTAAAATACGATAACACGCTTACAATTGCCGAAGTGATACTGCCAAACATTAAACCAATAATAAGAATAGCCATTGTATCGCGCACTTTCGACGAGACGATTAATACGGTAAGCAGTACTATAAAACTACCCAAGCTGGCGGCAATAACTAAGCTCCATTTAGAGATTAATACTGCGGTAAACACACCACCAATTACCGACGAACCCATAATAACTAGAGCAACCCCTAAACTAGCGCCCGAAGTTATTCCTAAAACAAACGGCCCCGCTAACGGATTCCGAAATAGGGTTTGCATTAACAATCCAGAAATACCGAGTCCTGAGCCTACCAAAATGGCGGTTAAAGCTTTTGGTAATCTGTAATTTTGAATAATGTATTCTTTGTTGGTGTATTGTGAAGCGTCTGCAAAAAAGCTGTTAAAAATGTCGCTAAAAGGAATAGAAACCGAGCCTAAACTTACATTGACGAGAAATAAAAGTACGACGAGAAGTAATAATATAAGAAAAGTGACGGTATATGTTTTTTGCGGATTCAAAATTACTTTAAAAGTTTAAAAAAGTAAGGTGTGTAGTTTGGCAATACTCCCGGATGGCAGATTTTAATAATGTCTTTTAAAACCAAATCTGGGCGTGCTGTACCTAATTCGTAATAAGTGACACCACCAGTTTTCCCCGTTGTGTTAGCGAACGTGTATATTTTATTATTTTTAAAAGCATCAAAATTACTGTAATGCGCATTGGCTTTTTCTAAGGCTTCTTTGCTTGTGTAATACGACGGACTTAACCAAATATCTGCGTTTTTTGCGGTGTCGTAAACCACTTCAAAATTTAGCGATAAACTTCCTGTGCCTCTAGTCTCACTCCATAAATAATTGGTGTTGGCATCTTTTAAAAACTGTGCCTCGGTACTTTGACCATTAGGTAAATACCATGTGTCTTTATGCAAAGCGCCACTTAAAACACTTGGTTGTTTACTTGTGTTTAAGGCTAGTTTTTTCGCTGCGTTATAATCGGTTTCAATACGATTAAAGATTGAATCGGCTTGCCTTTCTTTATTGTATAAAACGCCAAAAAACTTAATCCATTCTGCTTTTCCTAAAGGCGATTTTTCTACCCAATCCCCATTATAGATAACAGGAATATTAGCTTTTTTTATGGTTTCTAAGGATTTGTTTTTACCATCTACTCCAAATGCAACGACCACATCAGGATTAATATCTAAAACGACTTCGGTATTTAAACCTTCAGTTTTACCTAACTCACGGACTTTATTGGCAGCGATTCTTGCGCGTGTTTTTTTAGACGAAATATAATCGGTGCCCGGAAACCCAATAAGTGTTTCTTCAACATTTAAAAGCTCTAAAGCGGGGATATGCGTTGTAGATGTTACGACTACATTTTTTATGGGTGTAATAATTATACCGTCGTATTGGTCTTTTAAAAACGTGGTTTTAGCTGCTTCTTCTTTGGAAATTAAAACATAATTAAAACTGTTTTTAGCAGTCGGCCACGGACTTTTTATCTCTAGAACCGAGTGGTTACCATATTTAGTAATTGCAAACCCTTCGGCATAAGATAACGGAACCGTCGTACTTTGTGTTTTAGGAAGTACAGTGTTTTTTTTTGTTTCATTTTTGCAAGACCATAATGAAAGGCTAACAAATAAAAATAATAAGAATGTTTTCAAAGCTTTAGTTTTAATGCTCCAAAAGTAATATTAATTAATCTTTTGCAATAACATAAACTAAAATGTTTACTTTTGCATCGAATTTTGGTTCGGTATAGAAAAGTATCAAAGCAGTTTTGAACTTTATGTATCGATTAAAAGGGAATTCCGTTAAATTCGGAAGCTGTTCCCGCAACTGTACTCTTTGTTCACGTTTGTGAATGCTTACTATTACACTTCAAGTCACTGGATATTTTTTCTGGGAAGACAAATAGTTAAGACGAAAGCCAGGAGACCTGCCATTTTTTAACATCTAAAACGACTTTCGGGAGAAAAGTCTTCAAGATTTATGAAAAATATAATTTGTCTATTCTTATTTTTAAGTGTGTGTGTAAGCGGTATCGCTCAAACACCAATCGATTCTATCCAAACATTGGATGAAGTGGTGTTGAGTGATAGTAAACTAAAACACTATGCTCCAGGTTTCAAAATTGAAGTTTTAAATGATTCTATTTTACGAACAAATGCGAACTCATTAACGGGGGTGCTCGCATTTAATTCTAATCTTTATTTTAAGGAAAACGGTTATGGAATGGTGTCTTCACCGTCATTTAGAGGAACAAACGCTTCTCAAACAGCGGTTATTTGGAATGGGATTCCTATTAATTCTCAACTTAACGGCCAAACCGATTTTAATACTATTAATACTACTAATTACGATGATATTGCTATTCGAAGCGGTGGCGGAAGTGTGCAATATGGAAGCGGTGCGATTGGCGGAAGTATTCACCTGAATAATACGCTTAATTTTAAATCTCATTTTGATACGCATATACGTACAGGTTACGGCAGTTTCGATACAAAAAAGGGAAGTGTGTCTTCTTCTTTTGGAAGTAATCGCTGGTCGGCTAAGGTGGGCGTTGCTTATGTTGATTCTGAAAATGATTACGAGTATCTAGACACTTCCAAAAAGAATGTAAATGGCGCGTTTAATAATTTAGACTTCAATTTTAATCTGGGATATTTTATTTTAGATAACGATGTGTTGAAGCTGTATCAACAGAGTTTTAGAAGTGATCGCGATTTCTCGGGAACGATAGCAACACCAGGGCAAAGCCGATATGAAGATAAAAATTACCGTACGTTATTAGAATGGTCGCACTTAGCGAAAATGTTTAATTATCAAGTTAAAGTTGCCCATTTGCAAGAAAATTTTAAATATTTTGGTACACAATCAACGGTTAACTATTCTTTCGGAAAAGTAAATACGTTTATAGTAAAACCGACTTTTAATTTTCGTTTTTCTGAAAAAATCAAACTTAAAACAAGTATCGATTATACCAAATACGAAGCTGAAGGTACCAGTTTTGGTTCACCTAGTAGATTTAATGTTTCGGCAACAGCATTATTAAATCATAAGGTGACGAAGGCTTTTAGTTATGGCGTAAACCTGAGAAAAGATTTTACTTCTACATTTAATAATCCTTTAGTGTTTTCAGTAGATACTGAGTATGCAGTAACTAATAATTATAAATTACAGCTTAATGGTTCTAGAAATTATCGTGTGCCAACGTTTAACGATTTGTACTGGCAGCCAGGTGGAAATTTAGACCTCATTCCAGAATCGTCATATCAAGTCGATTTCGGTCAGCAATTAGATTTGGGTTTCGGCCAATTAAAAGTAAACGGCTATTATATAACTACCAAAGATTTGATAGTATGGAAGCCTAATAAGGTTGGTATCTGGTCGCCCGTAAATATTGCGGAATCTAATAGTTATGGAGCGGAAGTAGAATTACATTCTCATTTTCATTTTAATTCTCATTATTTTAAAATAAATAGTCATTATTCTTATACTGTTTCTGAAGATGCAACAACAAAAAAACAGCTTATTTATGTGCCGTTTCATAAAGCAAATATCTCGGTAGCCTATAACTATAAACGGATATCACTATTCTTTCAACACGTTTTTAATGGTGAAGTCTTTACATCAGAAGATAATTTAAAAGGTCGTTTTTTCTCTTTAAAAGCTTACGATGTTTCCAACATTGGTTTCGATTTCGCTGTTTTAAAGAACTCAAATCGTCAGCTAAGTTTGGGAGGAAGAGTAAATAATCTTTTCGATAAAGCATATCAAAATATTGCATTCAGACCAATGCCTAATAGAAATTTCAATATTCAATTAAATTATAAATTCTAAAATTAAACACAATGAAAAACATTTTTTTACCTCTATTTGCTCTTTTGCTTTTAACCTTTTCGTGTTCTAGCGATGATGATGATGATACTATTTATGAAGAAGTAGCGCCATTAGGTGCATACGAGAATGGTATTTTAGTAAGTTCTGAAGGTGGGCCTTCATCAATTTCTTTTATTTCTGAAGATTTATCAGTTAGTGAAAATTCGATTTATTTTAATGTAAATAATGAAGATTTAGGCGTTTATTTACAATCTATCGGGTTCAATAATGATTTAGCTTATATTGTAACAGATTCGAATAATACAATTACTATTGTAAACCGTAATACGTTTGAAAAAATTGGAACAATCACAACGGGACTTGAGTTACCAAGATATATTTCGTTTTTAAATGGTAAAGGTTATGTTTCTAATTGGGGAGACCCTAATGATGCGACAGATGATTTCATCGCCGTAATTAACTTAACTACCAATGCTGTTGAAACAACTATTCCTGTAGTCGAAGGGCCAGAGAGAATTTTAGCAAACGGAGATAAATTATTCGTTTCTCATAAAGGAGGATATGGTTCGAATAATATTATTTCGATAGTAAATGCTATTTCTAATGTTGTTGAAACGATTACAGTTAATGATAATCCAGATGAGATGATTGTTAATACTGCCGGTGAATTAGTGGTGTTATGTGGAGGGAAGGAAGCTTGGACAGGAAATGAAACTGCTGGTTCAATCACAAAAATTAACACAACAAACCACTCGGTTATTTCTAGTTTTGATTTTGCTGATGGTGTTCATCCAAATTTAATGGATTACAGTAACGGTACATTATACTTCCAAACATCAAGTAATAAAATTTATAGTATGGCAGATAGTGATACTAGTTTACCAACAAATTCTATTTTAGATTTGACTACAAGTTACACTTACGGAATGGCTGTTAAAGACAATAGATTATTTGTAGCCGATGCCAGTTTTACAGCACAAAGTGAAATTTTAGTTTACGATTTATCTACAGCCACTGAAACACATTCTTTTAGCGCCGGAAGAGGAGCATCTAAAATTTACTTCAACTAAGAAATTAGAAAAATATTTTTTAAAAAAAAGCAGTAACTAATAATAGTTGCTGCTTTTTTTTATGAAGTTAAATCACAAAACCAAAAGCCGGTTTTCTCTCCTTCGGCATTGGGTGCATCGTATTCTCGATAGGTTTTTTCTCCAATAGTAAACTTAACGGGCGATTTAAAAATGGGCCCATCATAACAAAAGGTATGGAATTCACCATTTTCACCACAAGGATCTACATCGCTTGGTAGGCCTGCTATAAGGTCTTTAGTTAGTGTTTTACCTACAAAATCTTCATCGAAATATTTAGCGCTCGCGCAAATAACAACGGCTTTAAAGCCTAAGTCTAAAAACGTATTAATTACTGTTTTGGTATCTTTTTTCCACAAAGGGAATACGCCAGTTAATCCTACTTTTTCTAATTCTGTTTCGCGATACTGTTTTAAATCTTCCAAAAATATATCGCCAAACAAACTATGGGTATATCCTTCGTTTTGTAAACGCGTGGTGGTGCGTTTCATAATTTGGTTGTATTGATCCATTGATGGGTTTTCGGGCAACTCTATAGTCGTGCCTTTTATGCCAATAGCCTCCGTTTGTGCTTTTAGTAAATTTATAGGCAAGCCGTGCATTGTAACGCGTTGAAAATGCGAGTTCACAGAGGTCACTAGTTCTGTAACATCGTATTTGTTCTCTTTAAGCGTATAATGTAAAGCGAGCGCAGCATCTTTTCCGCTGCTCCAATTGCAATAAGTTTTATGTTTAGGCATATCGTGTTTGTAGTGTTAATCGATGTACATTTCTTTCGAAAAAGGCATTAAATCATTACTGTCTCCAACGGCTTCAAACGATTTACCTTCCGTTGTATTGGCGGTTCTGTTAGTATTTGAAATATGGTTTAAAGCTTCAGCTAAAAGGGGTTCGGTTTCAGTTCCTAGAATGCCTAAGTTATTTAGTTGCTCGTCATATTCTACTAAAGGAACTAATCCAGTTGATGGCACCCCTTCATCTAAAACATTGACCGTTGTTGCCACTAATGGTTGTAACGCATACGTATGTCTAGGATCGGCGTTGATACGACCAAAATCTGGAGAATCGTATAATGTTATTGAAGCTTGAGATTTCCCAGTTGTAATAGCCCCCACCTGCACTACGGTTATATAAGGTTTTAAACTATTAATCACCATTTCGCTTGCTGAAGCAGAGCTTTTAGAGGTTAACACATAGACTGTATTAAGATTTAAACTATTGCCTTGAGACGTAAAATTATAACTTGTGTTATTACTTTGTAATTGATAATTGTACTGTAGTTTAGAGAAAATATCACCATTAAAGTCTCCCGTAATAAGGCTCCCTAAAAGTGCAGCAGAAGTTACCGAGCCACCAGGGTTATACCGCAGATCGACAACCAGATGCTGCACTGCATTCCCTTTAAACACGCCAAAAGCAGCACTTAAAGCATCATTAAAATTAGCGACGAAACCATTGTACATTAAGTACCCCACGTTTTCACCTTCCACTTGCAAGACATCTGTTTTAAAAAC
Organism: Bizionia saleffrena; assembly: GCF_008086175.1. Lineage (GTDB taxonomy): Bacteria > Bacteroidota > Bacteroidia > Flavobacteriales > Flavobacteriaceae > Bizionia > Bizionia saleffrena. Next base: position 170,214 of record NZ_VSKM01000003.1, on the reverse strand, counting down.
GGGGTTTTCAGTGTAGGATACGGTATTTAAATCGATTGTATTTATTGTAGGATCAATAGTATCATCATCTGGAGTTGTGGTGGTGTTATCGTTGTATTCGGCTAAATTCAACGTAAACGAATATTGACCTAATAAACGTCTATAATTGGAGACCGTTAATGGTGTTCCGTTTACGGCATAAAACAAATCGCCACGCTGTAATCCAGCACTTTCGGCACTGGTATTGGGTAAAATATAACGCACGTAACCATAGATATCATTAGAACCTGAAGCATAACGCACTAAGCCAAATTCCATTCCAGTGGTTGTAGTGATACCGCTAAATTGTTGTTCTAATGCTAAATAATCGTCGGTTATCCAACTAAAACGGTCAATAGTAGTACGGTTGTAAATTAAACTTTCAAACAATTCTTGTGGCCGCGAATATTGCGATAAATAATTGTTGTAATCTGCACTCGACACTTTGTCTTCAACTAAAACAGGAACATCTTCTTTATAGAGATAATAGACATCCATTGCTTTGTATACGAAATCGTTAATATCGACGTTAGCAATAGGTTGGTCGTCTAAATCTTCAAAACAACTGGTTAATGCAATGGGTACTGCTAAATAGAGTAAGATTCTTGAGAGGGGTTTCATTATAATAGTTTTCTTTTTCAGTTTAAATGTACTTACTTTTATCGGGATTAAAAACAAATTGTAACAAAACCGAAAACCAATCGTCGTAATACTATAGAGCGATAAAAAGTGCTATAAACCAAACCACCAACCAAAGTAATATAATGACACAGTCAGATTTTTTAACTATTGTGACGCCTTTTAAAGACAAAGTGTTTCGTTTAGCAAAACGATTACTGGTGTCGACAGAAGAAGCTGAAGATGCCACACAAGAAATTTTAATGAAGCTGTGGAAGAATAAAAAAACTATAAAAAACTATAACAATGTTGAAGCGTTTTCGATGACGATGACAAAGAATTTTTGTTATGATAAATTGAAATCGAAACACGCTCAAAATTTAAAAATAGTTCATAATAATTACGAAGACACGCAAGTAGCCTTGCAAAAACAACTGGAAGTTAGTGACAGTTTAGAGTGGGTTGGAAAAATAATGAATACGTTACCCGAGCAACAAAAACTGATTGTCCAACTTCGAGATATCGAGCAATACGAGTTTAAAGAGATTGCAAAAATGCTGGATATGAATGAAACCGCCATACGCGTGAATTTATCTAGAGCCAGAAAAACAATTAGAGAACAATTAACTAGTACACATAATTATGGTATTAAATAATATAGAACAACTATTAGAAAAGTACGATAATGGGGAAACCACATTACAAGAAGAGCAGCAGTTAAAAGACTATTTTTCTCAAGAAACTGTAGCGCCGCATTTGGAAATGTATAGACCAATGTTTGCCTATTTTTCTAAGAGCAGCAAAGAACAATTTACCAAGCAAGTGCCATTAAAAACTAAAAGTGTTATACACTATAAATGGTTATCTGTAGCAGCGGTAGGCGTTTTAATGTTTGGGTTTTTCTTTAATTCATTTTTAAATGAGACCGACGACTATACCGAAACTGAGAAAGCACTCGCTTACCAACAAGTAAAAGAGTCGTTGCACTTTGTGTCTAAACAATTTAATAAAGGCACCGAAAAAGTAGGCTATCTAGAGGCTATAAACACAGCAGGAATACAAGTCGATTATTTAAAAGAATTTAATCACCCTTTAAGAAGAGTATTTAACAATTAAAAATAAAAAACATATGAAAACTATAAAAAACACCCCGTCAATCATAAAATTAAACACTATGAAAAATTCAATAATTTTATTTGCTTTAGCAGTTATTTTAATGCCATTAACCGCTTTAGCGCAAAACGATATATTTTCGAGATATAGCGATGATAGTAACGTAACTTACGTGTCTATTAAACCTAAAATGTTCCAGATGTTAGCCAAAATGGACATTAATTCAGATGATGCCGAAGCTAAAGAGTTTATGCAAATGGTAAATAGTATTACCAGTTTTAAAACGTTAGCAACCGATGATAAGGCAATAGCTGCTGATGTCTCTAAATGGGTGAAATCAAGATCTAATGTTTTAGAAGAATTGATGGAAGTAAAGGATAACGGAATGATCGTAAAGTTCTTCGTTAAGGAAGGTAAAGATGAAGACCATGTTGCAGAGCTGTTAATGTTCGTAAACGGATTGGACGCTGTAATGAATGATGCAGATATTAATATCAATGGGAAAAAGCGAAGCCTACAAACGGTTGTCGTTTCTTTTACGGGAGATATTAATCTGAATCAGATTTCTAAATTAACTAAGAAGTTTGACTTACCGGGAAGCGACGAATTAGAGAAGAAAAAGTAATTAAAGATTCTAAAAACCACCATCCATTATGAAACCATTAGTTAAACTATTTGCATTAAGCGCCTTATTTTTAGTAACACTTTTTAGTTGTACAAATGAAGAATCCATACAAACGTACTTTGTAGCGCATCAAGATGAGCCTGAGTTTTTAATGATTGATCTGTCTCCTAAAATGATAGATATTTCGCAAACCGAATGGGACGCCGAGCAACTAGAGGTTTACAATTCTTTTAAGAAGGTTAATATTTTAGGCTATAAAGTTGATAAAGCAAATAAAGCGTCTTATGTGTCAGAATTAGAGAAAGCCAAAACTGTTTTTAAAAATAAAGATTATAGCGAATTAATGGAGTTTAGCGATAATGGTATTAAATTTAGAGTAAGCACCATTGGAAATAATGATGAGATCGACGAGTTTATACTTTTAGCGAGCTCAGAAGCGGTCGGTTTCGCCGTGATTCGTGTTATTGGAGACAATATGCAACCCGAGAAATTAGTACACCTTATGGAAAAAATGAAAGATATGGATGTCGATGGCAACCAATTAGGTAAAGTTATGGACTATTTTAATAATTAAAGTTTATAGGTCATAAAACAAAAAAAGGATAGCGTGAGCTATCCTTTTTCTGCTTTAAAGGCTTTCTTGAAGGGTTTATAATTTAAACCGAACCGAAAATAAAAAATAACGTTCTAGCAATTTTTGCGACTGCAGTGTTGATGAATAATCGGAAGAATTTAATTCTATAAATTCTCTTTTATTAAGTAGATTATTAACCTGCAATGAATAGTCTATTTTTTCATTTTTTTGCTGATAATTAAAAGCAGCATCAATAAACGTAATGCTGTTATTGCGTGTTTTTAAATTGGGGTCGAAGTATTTTCCATCTACTGTAAAATAGAACCTGTTTTTAATATACTTTACAGAAAAGTGATTTTGAAAAATCGTAAATTGATTGCTATTATACCCTTTTGAAGAAAACGAATTATTTTGAAAAATCACTTTATTAGCAAAATTTAAATCCTTTTTAAACCCTGTTCTTACTTCTAATTGTAAATTTAAAGATTTGTTTTTGTTCTCCCGTATCTCTGTGTTATTAATAATATTCTTATAATTATTAATAGTATACGCTGTTTTTAAATCTAACGTAGATTTAATAAAATCAATATATTTTTCAGTGTCTATTCCTAGGCGATAATTGTTATTATCTAATTTTCGCAATTCAGAAATATTTAAGGTGTTATCATCGTCAATAAAAAGTGTGTTTAGATAATCATAGTCCACTTTAGAATAGTTGAAATAGGAATTAAATTGAAACAAATTATAAAAATCATTAATTCTGTAACCAAAAGAAGTATTTTTGTTTTGTATTAAGTTGAAATTAAATTTATTAGACAATAGATTTCGGTTATCCGTTTTAATTCGGCCAGAAAAGATTTTATTTAATTCTGGTAATTTGTTTACAATACTGTGTTTAGCATACAATACAGCGGCATTACTTAAACTGAAATTAACAGTAGCCGATGGATTATTTATAATTTTATGGGTCTTAAATAAAGCCGCATTATTATCAATTTTAATTGCAGATATTAACAACTCATTTTCTAGTATAAATTGCCAGCGATTCTTTTTAAACACATATTCTACATCCAAATACACCGAATTATCTTCAATAGTCGTAATATTTCTATTATATAAATTAGAAATAGTATCGAAGCTATTCGTTGAGGTTAGCGCGTTATTATGGTTGTAATATCCCAAAGCTATAGCGTAGTTCCCGTTTTTTAGTTTCGATAAAAATTTTGAAGCAACGTCTATAGTTTGGTGCTTAACTCTAATATCTTGTGCGGTAATAGTTGAGTTAATACTCGTAATATTATTAAAGTTTAAATATTGAGGAATGTCATTTTTCGAAAAATCTCCAGTAACCTGAAACACACTTTCCGTAGTTACTTTCTTTGTAAATTCTATCTGCTGCTTAATAAATAAGTCTTTACTGTTTTTATCCTCTTTAAAAAGCGAGTTGTTATTAGTGCTTAAAGCATCAATAGCAAGGGTGGTGTAATCTATTTTACCTTTAAAGCTTAAAGCAGATTTTAAACTTGGTTTTACTTTAAGTTCGTAGTCCAAAACAGTAACTACTGGCTTTTTCTCTAAATCGTAAGTGTTGCTAATTGTTAAATCACTTTCATCTAGATTATAAAGTGTTTGTGTGGCATTATTTAAATGCAATTTATCTCTAAAATGATTTAAATTAAGGCGTAGCGTTGTTTTATCTGATAGTTTATTTAAAGCATTTAAACTCCCGAAAAACGTATTGTTAGAGCCTGTGTATTTAGAAGGAAGGCTGGCGCTAAAAGTAGTGGCATCTGTAAAATTATAAGCTCTTTGTTTGCTTTCCTCAATTTTGGATAAATCGAAGGTGTTGGCATCAAAACGATACGGACTCATATTTTTGTTAACGTTATTATAGTTTACTAGAGCACATCCCTTTATTTTCTTCGATACCGAAAGCGCATTCCCATTTAAGCTATATACATTGTCAATGCCTAAACCCAAATCTAGATCTCCGGTAACGTCTGTTTCACCCTTTTTTAGTATTAAATTTAAAGCAACATCTTCAGAGTGTTTAACATCTTTTAATAGTGCGTTTTCTTGATACCCTTCAATAGCTTGGATTTCTTCAATAATCTCTGGATTGATATTTTTAGTACCAATAGTGTAATTATCATCAAACAAGTTATCGTTATCTAGCAATACGCGCGTTACTTGTTTTCCCTTAAACCTTATACTTCCGTTTTCGGCGATAGTTAGTCCTGGTAATTTTTTAAGAAAATCTTCTAAAACACGCTCCGTACCATCTTTAAAACTATTAGGCCTGTAAAATGTGGTGTCATTTTTAACTATAATGGGTTTTTTAGTTATAATGAAGACTTCCTCTAAGTCTGAAACTCTTAAGTCAAGTTTAAAATTTTGAATATAATTTTTATCTGAATCACTTTCTTTTGGAAGCTTAATTTTCTTTGAAATATGACTTATTATCGAGGTTTCAATAGTGCTATTTTTAACTGTATCTATAAACACAATAGAATAGTAACCATCTGTATTCGTCGTGTTAAAAGAGAGAATTGTATCGTCACTATCTCTTAAAAAAACACTTGCAAAGGCAATAGGTTCTTTGGTTTCGCTGTCTATAACCGTCCCTGAAATGGTGTTTTGTGAAAACACACTATTAAAACTACATGAATACAAAACTATAGCAAGTATGATTTTGAAATAAGTAGGGTTAATAACTATTTTCGATAGTTTTAAATTAGTTGTCGTCACTAATTATAGTTTCAATTAATTTTTTAGGAATGGAGAATCCACCACCATTTGGAGTTCTATAGTTTTTTAATTCGTTATATTTTTTATAATATATCTCTGTATATAAATTCCAGGATATAGGTTTTTCTTTAGATTCAGAAAAAGGGTTTGTTATATCAATCTGTTTCTTGCTTATGTTTATTTTATTAGCAATCATTTTAAATTCTCCATCATCCGATTCTACTTGTAATATAAGTCCTGGTAAACCGTAAAATTTCCAAGGCCCCGTTTGAAAAGGAATTTCGGTAGTAAAATAAGCTGTGTACTGTCTGCCGCGGTATTCAGTAGTCGCTTGCTGGCAAGTATAGCCTAGTATGTCTTTCTTCTCATTTTTAATGTTCCAGTTAAAAATATTCATCGAATCCTTCACTAAAAAAGGTTTCATACCAACCCGTTCTATACTATAAATATGTCTTGTTTTTGAGTCTTTATAAATGATTGGATTTTTTTTCGACTTTAAATTTAAAACAGAACCCCCGTTTACTCCAGCTTCTTCCTCAACAAGATTAAAGTTGCCTACAAAGTCCATTTCGTAATGCGAAAGCACACCGTTAGAAATTAAACGTGAATTTATTGTAGTTACTGAAGGAAGACTTTTAAACTGAATAGAATACGTGTAATCTGCAATTAATATGCTTTCTTGAGCGTGACCGAGACTTGCACAAAGTATGAATATTAAAAAGTAGAATTTATTTTTCATATAAGATATATTAAATTTATTTATGCTTGAGAATTAAATCCTATTTAAATAGTAATGCCCTAATAATCTTTTAAAAGAATGGATTCTGGATAGATTAATGTCTCTATTTTTTGTTTAGGTATAGATCGTCCCCCTCCATTTGGTCCTCTGTAACTTTGCAATTCTATATACTTTTTTTCATATTCTTTTATATAATCATCCCAAGACATCGGGTTTAATTCTAATGTAATAAGAGGGTTTTTAATAGTTACTTCTTCATTCTTCATACTAATAGCGTTTGCCATTAGTTTCAATACACCGTCATCCGATTCTACTTGTAATATAAGTCCTGGCAAGCCGTAAAATTTCCAAGGCCCCGTTTGAAAAGGAATTTCGGTAGTAAAATAAGCTGTTTATTGTCTGCCTCGGTATTCTGTAGTCGCTTGCTGGCAAGTATAGCCTAGTATGTCTTTCTTCTCATTTTTAATTTTCCAATTAAAAATATTCATAGAATCCTTTACCAAAAAAGGCTTCATACCAACCCGTTCGATACTATAAATATGTCTTGTTTTTGAGTCTTTATAAATTATAGGATTGTTTTTAGGTTTAATGGCGAGGATAGAGCCACCATTTTCCCCAGCTTGTTCTTCAATAAAATTAAAGTTGCCTACAAAGTCCATTTCGTAATGCGAAAGCACACCATTGGATGTTAATTTTGAATTTACTGTTGTTGTAGAAGGACTTGTTTTAGGCTGAATAGAGTACGTGTAATCGGCAATTAATATACTTTCTTGAGAGTGACCGAGACTTGCACAAAGTATGAGTATAAAAAAGTATAATTTATTTTTCATTTTGTAAATTTTAATCTGATTTTACAGCGAACGAAAGATCGTAATAGAAAGTTTAATATATGTTAAAATCCTCATCTGAATTATCTGCTATTTAATTATATAATGTTGCTAATATATTATTATTATTATTATTATTATTATTATGTTTTGAGGCGTAAATGCAAATAATTTTGAAAATAAAATAAATAGAAAGAGTTTTCTTTGGAACCCTAAAGTCATAAAACTAAAAAAGGATAGCGTGAGCTATCCTTTTTGTATTAAAAGAGTTTCTATACGAACTCACAATTTTATTTTTATATCCCAGTATAATTACTTGGTGTAATAGCTTTTAATTCTGTTTTAATAGCATCGCCAACTTCAAGCGTATCAATAAAATTAGCAATAGAAGTTTGCGTAATCGCTTCGTTAGTTCGTGTTAAACCTTTTAGAGCTTCATACGGGTTTGGGTATGCTTCACGACGCAATATTGTTTGGATCGCTTCGGCCACAACTGCCCAGTTGTTTTCTAGATCGGCAGCAAATTTACTTTCATTTAAAAGCAATTTATCCAATCCTTTTAATGTTGAAGCAAAACCAATTAATGTATGTCCAAAAGGCACACCAACATTACGTAACACCGTACTATCTGTTAAATCACGTTGTAAACGAGAAAGTGGTAATTTTGCCGATAAATGCTCGAAAATAGCATTAGCTAGTCCTAAGTTTCCTTCACTATTTTCAAAATCGATAGGGTTAACTTTGTGTGGCATTGCGCTACTTCCAACTTCACCAGCTTTAATTTTTTGTTTAAAATACTCCATAGACACATACGTCCAGATATCTCTATCTAAATCAATAAGTATCGTGTTTATACGTTTTAAACAATCAAACAAAGCCGCCATATGGTCGTAGTGCTCAATTTGAGTGGTTGGAAACGAGTGGTGTAATCCTAATTTATTATGGACAAAAGCACTTCCAAATGCCTTCCAGTCTATAGACGGGTAAGCCACTTTGTGCGCGTTATAATTTCCTGTTGCTCCACCAAATTTCGCAGCGCTTGGGATAGCGTTTAATAAATTAAATTGTTCCTGTAAACGCACAACAAAAACGTCTAACTCTTTGCCTAATCGAGTAGGCGAAGCGGGCTGGCCGTGAGTTCTAGCTAACATTGGTATGTCGGCCCATTCTGCAGCGAGTTCTTTTAAACGGTTTAATAATTTAGTGTATTCAGGAACGTAAGCCCCATTCATAGCGTCTTTAATACTTAACGGAATGGCTGTATTGTTAATATCTTGAGACGTTAAACCAAAATGGATAAACTCTTTAAACTTTGATAAATTTAAAGCATCAAATTTTTCTTTAATAAAATACTCAACAGCTTTAACATCATGGTTTGTTACACTTTCTATTTTTTTAATAGCTAGCGCGTCTTCCGTAGAGAAGTTTTTATATATAGCTCTTAATTCTTCAAAACGAGAGGAATCTACGCCGTCAAGTTGCGGTAATGGTTGTTCACAAAGTGCGATAAAATATTCTATCTCTACTAAAACACGGTATTTTATTAGTGCTTCTTCAGAAAAATAAAGAGTTAATTTATCAATTTTGTTTCTGTAACGGCCATCAATTGGAGAAATGGCATTTAATGTAGATAATAACATAGTGATTTTGTATTGTTTTTGAAAAAAAACAAAGATAGCTTTTTTGGACGATGATTACCGATTGTATTTTTAGGAATTTCTTAAAATATTGCTTTTTATAATTACTGTCTTTAACCCTTTTAACAGAACACGGTTTGTAACTTTATTAAAATAACACTTGGTGTTAAAAAAGTGATTTTAATGCGGTAGAAAGGACGCTTTTTAAATAAAGCATTGCTGTCTTTTAGAGTGTTACAATTAATTGTTGTTTCTTAATACTTAAAGTGAGGTGGCCTTATCGCACTTATCGGATAACAATTAATCGCTGCATTTTTTTTAGGATCTGTTGTGCTCTATCTTTAAAACCAATACTTTGCATTTGGTAATCGCGCTCTAAAATCAGTGAAGTTCCGGATGAAAGCAAGAGTATTCGTTACCAAATAAAAACAAACTATTCATAGTATAGGCTTTGGGTGCAATGCCGTCATCGTTTATCATCGAATCAAAACAAGACGCAATCATTTTTTCTTTGTGTGTTTCGTCTAAATGATGCTTGACTAGCGCATCGAGTTTAGAATAGTATGCCGTGTTATCTATGCGCCGACTTTTGCGGCAGGTCGCACAGCAGAATCAAGGTGCACAGTATGCATTTGGTTGATAAGCGTCTCTAAATAGGGGTGACAAGCCTCTAGTTTTTGCCCGCACTTAATAGCGGAAACCCACTCGGCTCGGCACGAAATAGGATCGTTTGGCGTAAACAGAATATTGAGTAATTGTGGGATTAAATTTGGGGTGTTAATGACCCGATTAGCATAATACAATTGTTTTTATCGCGCGTGATTTACCTAATTTAATTTGTCGTAGAGTTGCTGTAGTGTCCCTAGTTTTTTTACTTTTGAATTCTAATGTAATCAAAAACATGAAACTCCTAAAAAAAATACTAGTCGCTTTATTTATTTTATTTATTGTAGCTCAGTTTTTCCGACCAGAAAAAAATGACGGTAACTTAGAATCGGTCAACGCGTTTCTAGCTGAAACTAATCCGCCAGAAAACGTAAAAGCTATTTTGAAAGAATCGTGTTTCGATTGTCATACCAGCGCTTCACGATATCCTTGGTATAATGCGATTACGCCAGTTAATTACTGGTTAGCAGAACATATTAACGACGGAAAAAAGCATCTTGATCTCTCAAATTGGGAGGGTAATTCGGTAAAACGAAAAGACCATAAATTTGAAGAGATTATAGAAATGGTCGAACAAAAAGAGATGCCGTTACCCAGCTATATATGGACACATAGTGAAGCGCAATTAAGCGAGTCACAAATTCAAGCAGTTATAGATTGGGCAAACCAAGTGCGATTAGGCTATGCATTAGCGCCAAGGCCAGAATAGTATAATTATTTTAATGTGAAAAAAAACATACTTATTATCGGTTTTGTTTGGCCCGAGCCTAAAAGTTCGGCTGCTGGAAGTAGAATGATGCAATTAATTGCGGTGTTTCAAGCTCAAGAGTATACCGTTACATTTGCAACCGCGTGTGCTAAAAGTGCTAATGCTTTCGATTTAGAAAGTATTGGTGTTAAAACGGCCGCTATTGCAATAAACAGTGCGAGTTTCGACACGTTTATTTCAACTTTAAATCCTGAAATTGTGATGTTCGATCGGTTTAATGTCGAAGAACAATTTGGGTGGCGGGTTGCAGAACAGTGCCCAAAGGCGCTACGTGTTTTAGATACCGAAGATTTACATTCCTTACGACGCGGCCGTCATCAAGCCTATAAAGATAACGCTGAATTTAATACCCACTATTTGTTTAACGATACGGCAAAGCGTGAAATAGCGAGTATTTATCGCTGTGACCTTACCTTAGTTATTTCTGAAGCTGAAATGGCCTTATTAAAAGAGCAATTTAAAGTTAATGAGCGCCTACTGCTGTATTTGCCGTTTATGCTAGATTCCGTTTCGGTTGCTGCACAACAACAGCTTCCATCGTATTCTAAGCGCAAACATTTTGTAACCATAGGGAATTTTTTACACGAACCCAATTACAATTCTATTTTGTATTTAAAAGAAAGTATTTGGCCACTAATTAAACAACAATTACCAGCAGCCGAAATGCATATTTATGGTGCTTATGCCACTCAAAAAGTAACACAACTTCACAATGAAAAGGAGGGCTTTTTAATAACGGGATTTGCCGAGAATGTGGCTACAGTAATGCAAAATGCAAAAGTCTGTTTAGCGCCTTTACGGTTTGGCGCAGGGTTGAAAGGAAAGATCGTAGATGCAATGGTAAGCGGAACACCTTGTGTAACGACAAAAGTGGGAGCCGAAGGCCTTTTCGGAAATTTAAATCCCAATGCCTTTATTGAAGATACTCCAAACGCTTTTGCAAATAAGGCCATTGAGTTATACAGTACTGAATTTATTTGGAATACGTTTCAAAACAACGGATTTGAAGTGGTAAACCAGCGCTTTAATAAACTTCATTTTGGAGCGCTATTGGTACGTCGACTGAAATCTCTAATAACAGATTTAGAATCTCATAGATTACATAATTTTACCGGTCAGTTACTAATGCATCATACGTTGCAAAGCACAAAGTTTATGAGTAAATGGATTGAAGCCAAAAATAGAAAAGATTAAACTAAAGACAAGAATAGAAAGAATCTAACTCGCTTTTAAATAAAAACCCTCCTGCAATACGAAATTACAGGAGGATTTTTTGTGGTGTAAAACAGTTTTTTATTTACTGTTTTTGTGCTTATTCAATTCGTCTTGCAGTTGTCTGCGCACTTTTTGTTCACGTTCTAGAGCGACACGTCTGTGATCTTCAAATTCTTCTTCGGTTTCAGAAAGTGCTGTTCTCGCTTCTTTAGTAACCACATTACTATTTTTAAATCTATAAATGAAAAAAAGGAGTAAGGCTAATAAAGCGCCAATAATAGACCAAAGTAGGGTGTTATAACCCGATTTACTCATTTGTAAACCGAAAAGAGACATACTGTCTTTTTCTAAATTTGTCTTGTCTAAAGATTCCTGAGTGTTTGATAAACCAGATTTTAACTTCGAAATTTCTTGATTCTGATTGTCGCTAATAGCTTGCGTCGCATCTAGATTTTTATTAATGGCTTTTAATGAATCTAGTGTGTGTGCTTTAAGAGCATATAACCACGTTTTCTTTACAACTTTATACTCTTGGTAGTCGTTAGAGCGTTGTATAACAAACTCAAATTGATTGTCTAAAGTACCACTATTTAAAGATAGTTTTTCCTCTTCTTCGGTTACTTTGTTTTGAGCTTTAGTGTGATGTGATAAGTTGAAAATTATAAGAAATACAACTAGTATCTTGCAGTTATTCATTGTTAAAAATTAAAGTAGTTATAAATACCGAGAAGGTATAAAATAAAGTTTAGTGAGTAAATTTATAGATAATGAAAAGCCTCACTAAAAGTGAGGCTAATGTATATACGTTAAACATCTTTAAATTGGATGTTTTACTTATTAATAATACGTAAAACGTCTTACTTTAGCGATGTATTTTGCTAAGCGAATCACTTGGTGACTGTAACCGTACTCGTTATCGTACCATACGTAAAGGATAGCGTTTTTACCGTCTTCTCTTACTATGGTAGCTTTACTGTCGTAAATAGAAGGAGCGGAGCAACCAACGATATCGCTGGACACTAATTCATCGCTCATTTCGTATTTAATTTGCTCTACTAAATCGCCCTCTAAAGCGTATTTTTTTAAGGTTGCGTTAATGCTTTCTATGCTTGCTTCAGATTCTAACTCTAAGTTTAAAATAGCTAAGGAACCATTAGGAACAGGCACGCGAATAGCGTTTGAGGTTAGTTTACCTTCAAAACTAGGCAATGCTTTACTTACTGCTTTTCCAGCGCCAGTTTCTGTAATCACCATATTTAATGCTGCTGCACGGCCACGACGGTATTTACTATGGAAGTTATCTACTAAGTTTTGATCGTTAGTGTAGGCATGAATAGTCTCTAAGTGACCGCTTTTTACGCCGTACGTATCTTCGATCGCTTTTAAAATAGGAGTAATAGCATTTGTAGTACAAGACGCTGCCGAGAAAATATCGATTTCGTCTGGGTTGTGTTCTAAGTGGTTAACACCGTGAACAATGTTTGGTACTCCTTTTCCTGGTGCTGTTAATAACACTTTATCTGCGCCTTTAGAAGATAATAAACGACTTAACGCTTCTTTGTCTCTAAACACACCTGTGTTATCAATAATTAAAGCATTATTAATATCGTATTGTGTATAGTCGATATCTTCAGGTTGGTTTGCTGAAATAATTCTAACGGTTGTTCCGTTTATAATTAATGCTTGTTTTTCTAAATTTATTCCAACCGTTCCAGGGAAATCTCCGTGAACAGAATCGTTGCGTAATAAAGAGGCTCTTTTTTCTAAAATTGTAGCATTTATAGCACCACGTGTTACAATTGCTCGAAGACGTAATTGACTACCTTTTCCGGTTTTGGTCATTAACTCTCTCGCAACTAAACGCCCAATTCTACCAAAACCGTATAACACGACATCTTTAGGTGTAATCGCTTCGTAAGCATTAGCGCCTTTAAGTTTACTTGCAACAAAGGCGATAGCATTACTAAAGTTTTTTTCTTCTAGATGGTATTCGTACGTTAATTTACCGATATCTAACTTTGCTGGTGGAACATCTAAGGTTTGTATCGCTTCAGCTATTTCTACAGAATCAAAAACAGAGATTGGTTTTTGTACAAATTCTCCAGCGTATTCGTGAAGATTTAAAATTTCGCTTACATTTCTATCAATAAGTTGATTTCTAAAAAGAACTAACTCAATAGATTTGTCGTACCATAGGTCGCTTACAATTTTAATAAATTCTACAGTTGCTCTACGTCTGTCTGCTTGAAACGCTAATTCGCTTTCGTAAGTTTCGTTAACTGGCATCTTTTAAAGTGTTTAGTGTGTTGTTTAAGTTTGTGCAAAAGTATAGATTTTTAAGGTTTTTCTGAAACTTTTTAACTAAAAAAACAAAAGCACTTTATGGTCTATAAAGCACTTTCAATATTACTGTAACAAAAAGAGATTAACGCAATCCATATCGGGTTTTTTCGCCATTCGAATTAATGATTTCTATGTTTAATGGTTGGTACGGATTTCTATTTTTTATAATGGTTTGTACGTCTTCTATAGAGTTGACTTGGGTATTATTAATAGCTGTAATAATACTCCCTTCGGTAACACCATCACGCTTAAAATAATCGGCATATTGGCTATTCAGTTTTACTATTTTCACACCTTCTTTAACGTTGTAGGGACGTAAATCTTTGGGTTTAGCTTCTTTTATAACACCAATATTAGGAATAGTGTAAGTATCGTTTTTTAATAAAGTTACGCCCGCTTGTTTAGTAATGCCATTTCTTAAATACGTTACTACCACGACATCATTTGGACGCTTAGTATCTAATAAGCCCCTTAAATCCGAAAACTTAGAAATTTTAACTTGGTCTATACTCTTAATAATATCACCGTGTTGAAGTCCGGCAGCTTCGGCGCCGCTATCTTCTTCTATAGTATCAATATAAAATCCTTCTGTTTCATCAACGCCTAGCTTTTCGGCCACCATACTGTTTAATGCTCCTCCCGTAACACCCAAAATACCATTTTGGACATTTCCATATTCCATAATATCTTCCACTACTTTTCGAGCAATATTACTTGGCACCGCAAAAGAATACCCAATATACGATCCTGTTTGAGAGGTAATGGCCGTATTTATGCCAATAAGTTCCCCGAGCGTGTTAACAAGAGCGCCTCCAGAATTTCCGGGGTTTACAGCGGCATCGGTTTGTATAAACGACTGTTTGCTTTGTCCCGATAGATCTCTAGATTTTGCACTAATAATTCCAGCAGTAACGGTGGAGGTTAAATTAAAAGGGTTGCCAACTGCCAATACCCATTCACCAATTTTGACGTGATCACTATCGCCAAACGTTATGTAAGGTAAATTTTCATCGGTTTCTACTTTTAAAAGCGCAATGTCCGTTTTAGGATCTGTTCCTATAATTTTAGCCGGTAACGTTTTATTGTTGTTAAGCGTTACGCTTAATTTTTCAGAACCATCAATAACGTGGTTGTTGGTAATAATGTAGCCATCGGGCGAAATAATTACGCCACTACCAGTGCCTAATTGCATGCGTTGTGGGAGACGTCCCATAAACAAATCTTCAATAGTGGGTTGGCCCGTCTCTAGAGTAACGTTTTTAACGTGTACCACCGCGTGTACGGTGCGCTCTGCTGCTGAAGTAAAATCAATGTCTTCGGCGGCAGCCAAAGCGTTAGAGTTATTATCCGTATAATTTACCGGAGTAAACGCAGCGGTAAAGGGAGCGTTTTTAACCGTTGTAATTTCATCTTTTTCTAAAAAGGTTTTATAAGCTCCTAAAGTAATTGCCCCTCCTAATACTGAAACGAAGACCATTGTTAACACTTTTTTCATTAGTATATAGATTAATTAATAATTACTATGATAACGATTAAAAATAATTATTTATTGAGTCAATTTTTTAACTTTAACGTCCATTTAACACCCTGAATAATTTTCGAAAAGCCTATATTTGCCGTAATAACTAAGCAGAAATGGCGCATACATTTTATAAATATCAAGGCACGGGAAACGACTTTGTGTTTATTGATAATAGACAACAGACCTTTAATAAAAACAATACTAAATTAATCGCTAAATTATGCGACAGACGCTTTGGTATTGGTGGTGATGGCTTGATTTTGCTAGAAAATGATGACAATACCGATTTTAAAATGGTGTATTTTAATGCCGATGGAAACGAAAGTAGTATGTGTGGTAATGGCGGAAGATGTATAGTAGCTTTTGCTAAATTTCTTAATATTATTGAGGATAAAACAGTATTTATAGCTGTTGATGGCGTGCACGAAGCCATTGTTACCGCTGAAGCTATAGCACTCAAAATGCAAGATGTCGCTACTATTGAAGAGACGCCAACCCACACGTTCTTAAATACAGGGTCGCCACACCATGTAACTAATGTGGACGATGTAAACGCTTTTGATGTTAAACTAGAAGGCGCTAAAATACGATACGGCGCTCCTTATAATGAAGCAGGAACGAATGTAAATTTTGTCACCAAAGTTAATGAGAATACTTTTACTGTAAGAACATACGAGCGTGGGGTAGAAGACGAAACCTTGTCGTGCGGTACTGGCGTTACAGCCGTGGCTTTAGCAATGCACAAGCGAAATAAAACCAAGGCAACGACTATAACCTTACAAACCGAAGGAGGAATCTTGCAAGTTTCTTTTAAAAAACAAAACGATGGTTATACCGACATTTGGTTAAAGGGACCAACACAACAAGTCTTTAAAGGAGAAATAGAATGGTAACATTACACGGCGAACATATTTACTTACGTGCATTAGAGCCCGAGGATTTAGAATTTATCTACGCCATAGAAAACGATGAATCTATATGGGAGTTAAGTGCCACTGTTGCACCATATTCTCGCTATTTAATAAAACAGTATTTAGAAAATGCGCACCAAGATATTTATGAAGCTAAGCAATTACGATTGGTTATCTGTAATAAAGAAACGCTCGTTTTAGGATTAATCGATATATTCGATTTCGATGTTAAAAACAAACGTGCTGGTATTGGCATTTTATTACAACATAGTGAGAATCGACATAAAGGCTACGGCAAAGAAGCGCTAAATTTACTGTGTAATTACTGTTTTACACATTTAGATTTACATCAATTATATTGTAATATTTCTGAAGAGAATATAGCAAGCATTAAATTATTTTCAAATCAAGGATTCCAAGACGTCGGTTTAAAAAAAGACTGGAATTACAGCAACGGAAGTTTTAAAAACGAATATTTATACCAATTAATCAACACGAATGTACATTAAAAAAATCCTTTTAGCCATAGTAATCATTGGCCTTTTTGTAGCGGGTTACTTTTCTTATTTTGTTTATAACGCAATGTTTAAACCGAATACTAATTTCGAGCCCTCTGAAACGTACTTGTATGTTCCAACCAACGCACGGTATACGGAGGTTAGAGAACGTTTAAAACCACTTTTAAAAGATATTGATGGATTTGATGCTTTAGCGGTAAGAAAACAATACACCTCGAATATTAGAGCAGGGCGTTTCGTGATACAAAAAGGAATGAGTAATAACGATATTATTAATACCATTCGCAGTAAAAATACACCGTTACAATTGGCTTTTAATAATCAAGAGTCTATTGAAAAATTAGCGGGACGTATTGCCACCCAAATAGAACCGGATAGTTTAAGGTTGCTACAAGCAATGACCGATGCCCAATTCGAAACTCAAAATGGATTTACTACTAATAACCGATTGGGGATGTATATTCCTAATAGTTATGAGTTTTTCTGGAATACTTCTGCCGAAGAGTTTAGAGAGCGTATGTTAAAAGAATACAATCGGTTCTGGAACGCGTCTAGAACAAAAAAAGCGGAATCTTTAAATCTAAAACGCGATGAGGTGATGACTTTGGCTTCAATAGTTCATGAAGAATCTAAAGAAGCTAGCGAACAACCTCGTATCGCTGGTGTGTATTTAAACCGTATTCGTATAGGGATGCCTTTGCAAGCCGATCCGACGTTAAAATATGCCGCTTATCAATTGCCAGAGTATCAAAATACGGTTATTAAACGCGTATTGAATAAGCATAAAGATATCGATTCGCCATACAATACATATCAAAATCGAGGTTTGCCACCGGGGCTTATCGCTATGCCGGACGTTACTGCAATCGATGCTGTCTTGAACCCAGAAAAACACAGTTATCTTTATTTTGCTGCCGATGCTAGTCGTCTTGGGTTTCATAAATTTGCAAAAACCTTATCCCAACACAATAATAATGCCCGAGAATATCAAAGGTATTTGTCGGCTCAAGGTATTAATAGATAATGAAATGTTGTGTCGTAGTTTGTTTGTGTATCATATTACATTCGTTTTCTGTAGGTGCACAATCTGCGGTTCAATCCTTTTTAACGCCTAGCGATTCATTACATATTCCTCGACGAAATGCCGTGGTTATTGCCGAAGCTTCCATTGGAGGTTTAACATTAATCGGGTTAAATACCTTGTGGTATAGCGACTATAAGCGTTCCAAATTCCATACTATAAACGATAATCAAGAGTGGTTTCAACTCGATAAATTGGGGCACGCTTTTAGTGGATATCAATTAGGAAGACTAGGCGCTGAAACGTTAAAGTGGAGTGGAGTCCGTGAAAAAAATCGATTATTATACGGCGGAACTTTGGGGTTTTCATTTTTAACAGCTGTCGAAATTTTAGATAGTTTTTCTGAAGAGTGGGGCTTTTCTTGGGGTGATTTTACCGCCAATACTGCTGGTGCTGGATTATTTATAGGGCAGGAATTACTGTGGGACGAACAGCGTATCGCATTAAAATATTCCTTTCATCAAACTAAATATGCGGCTTTGAATCCTACTAAACTAGGACACGGATTGACCGAAGAGTTTTTAAAAGATTATAATGGGCAAACCTATTGGTTAAGTCTTAATTTATACTCCTTTTTTAAAGAGAGTACGCTTCCAGAATGGCTAAATCTAGCGGTTGGCTATGGTGCAGATGGAATGTTGGCAGGAACGAATAACGTTCAAGATTTAAAGGGGTTTCATCAAAAGCGCTACGCACAATATTACCTGAGTTTAGATCTTGATTTAACTAAAATAAAAACAAATTCGGCCTTGTTACGTACGCTTTTCAGTGTCTTTAACAGTGTTAAGGTACCCTTGCCAACTTTAGAGTTTACTAGCGAAAACGGACTCAAATGCTATCCGTTTTTCTTTTAACATACTTTAACACCTTGATTATCAGTATAATTAAAAAAGCTGTATATTTGCACTCGGAAATTTCAGGCACGCATTATAAATTTAAGTGTTTGAGAAAATCTAAAAAAATGAATAAAAAAAATAGTGTAAAGTTTTTATTATTAGCGATAACGATATGTGCATTAGCGGCATTTTCTGTATCTCCTAAAATAGATACAGAATTTGATATGACAGACCATTCTACAAAAGGATTAGATCTGGAGTATACGGTGTGTATAACCGACTCTGTTACTTTTGCCTTAGCTAATCCTAAAGAAAAAAAGTTTAGTCCTAAGCTAGGGAAATCGTTTTTAGGTTTTAAAGAAGCCTTAGGCTTTAAAGAATCTCAAAACAATTACTTCACAGTAAACTCTCTGGGATATCTAGGAAAGTATCAATTTGGAAGAAGCACTTTAGCGCTAATTGGTATTAATAACACGACAGAGTTTTTAAATACTCCAGAATTACAGGAAAATGCTTTTATAGCACTAACATCGCGTAATAAATGGGTATTGAGAAAAGACATTAAACGTTTTGTTGGAAAAAGTATCAATGGTATTAGAGTGACCGAATCTGGTATATTAGCTGCGGCGCATTTAGCAGGCCCAGGAGGTGTGAAAAAATACTTGAGAAGTTATGGTGCTTCAGGATTTTCTGATGCCTACGGAACCTCTATTGGTTCGTATATGAAACGTTTTTCAGGTTACGATACGTCGGTAATTAAGCCTAATAAAGCAGCTAAAGTACGATTACAAGCGTAATTGTTAACTTTTATGAATTATAAATAACGTTGGTCTTTTATGAAGGTCAACGTTATTTTTTTTCCATTCATTTACCGTTAAAGTTCTAATGTATTCGGTAGGTAAAGTAATATCGCAAGCCACACAAACCGAAGTGTTTCCGGTTAAATAGGCGCATAGATCTTCTAATAATTTATTGTTGCGATACGGTGTTTCTATAAACGATTGTGATTGATTGTGCTCGAAAGACAATCGTTCTAAGCGTTTAATCTCTTTTTTACGATCTCCCTTATCTATTGGTAAATAGCCGTTAAAAGCAAAGCTTTGTCCATTCATTCCAGAGCTCATCATAGCCAGTAAAATAGACGATGGCCCAACCAGTGGAATCACTTTCAAATTATTTTGGTGTGCAATGTTTACAATATCCGCACCCGGATCGGCAACGCCAGGGCATCCTGCTTCCGAGAGTAAGCCTACGTGCTCTCCTTTTTCGCAAGGCAATAAATAACTTGGTAAATCGGTACTATCTGTAAATTTGTTTAAAGGAAAGAGTTGTAAGGTAGACAGATCTTTTTCCGGACAAATCTTTTTAATGAAGCGTCTCGCCGTTTTTTCATTTTCAACAATAAAAATAGAAAGTGCTTCTATTTTATTTTTAACTGTTATTGGTAAGACATTAAGTGGTTCGGTATCTCCTAGGGTAGTTGGAATGAGGTAAAGTGATCCTTTTTGCATAGTTAGTCGTTCTAATAATTGGTTAAAAGGTGCTAAAAAGTAGCGGAATAAAGAGATGTGATTTATAATTAAAGGAGTCTAAACCTTTAATTTTTCGGCAATAGCATTACAAGCCACGTCTAATAAATTATATACATCTAAAAAACCAGAATCTCCTCCGAAATAGGGATCTGGAACATCTAAATTTTTATTGGGGTGACTTTCGTTTAAAATAAGTTTTACTTTCGAAATGTCTTTAGGATTACGAGCGCACTTTATAATGTTTTCGTAATTAGAACTATCCATTGCATAAATAGTGTCGAAGGTATCAAAATCGTCAACGTTAAACTGTCGTCCGCTTTGCTTAGAAATATCTAAGCCAAACTTTTTGGCAATCGCAATGGATCTTGGGTCTGGCGGGCTACCAATATGGTAATTACTAGTCGCGGCAGAATCCACTATAAAAGGAGTATCTAGTTTAGATTCTAAGATACCTTGAGCTAGTGGTGAGCGACAGATATTTCCGAGGCAAACCATTAGTATTTTAGTCATAATTTTTACGGTGAAACCCGATAGTTTAAATTAAACAGATAATTTTTTAGTAAGATCTTCGACGTACTTTTTAAATTGTTTGTCGGTAGCCGATAAATTATCTACAGTTTTGCAAGCGTGTAATACCGTAGCGTGATCTCTTTTTCCTATTTGTGAACCAATACTTGCTAACGATGCTTTCGTTAATTTCTTAGCAAAAAACATAGCTAATTGTCTCGCTTGTACAATATGGCGCTTTCGTGTTTTAGATTGTAGGGTATCGACATCCATTTGGAAATAATCTGAAACTATTTTTTGAATATAATCTATAGATACTTCCCGTTTGGTGTTCTTTACAAATTTCTCGACAACCTGTTTCGCTAATTCAATATTAATTTCTTTTTTGTTAAAAGAGGATTGAGCGATTAGAGATATAATAGCGCCCTCTAGCTCGCGAATATTAGATTTAATGTGTTTAGCAACGTATTCTATAATATCGTCTGGCATTTCCACCCCATCGCGATACAATTTGTTTTTAAGTATAGACACACGTGTTTCAAAATCTGGCGTTTGTAACTCGGCCGACAGACCCCATTTAAAACGCGAGAGTAAACGTTGTTCAATATCTTGCATATCAACAGGTGCTTTATCACTTGTTAAAATAACCTGTTTACCATTTTGGTGCAAGTGGTTAAAAATATGGAAGAAAACATCTTGTGTTCCGGATTTTCCAGAAAGAAACTGCACATCATCAATTACCAAAACATCAATTAACTGGTAAAAGTGAATGAAATCATTTCTATTATTTTTCTTAACAGAGTCTATGTATTGTTGCGTGAATTTTTCAGCAGAAATATAGAGAACGGTTTTTTCTGGGTATTTATCTTTAATATCAACACCAATAGCGTGCGCTAAATGCGTTTTACCTAAACCAACACCTCCAAAAATTAATAAGGGGTTAAAAGACGTTCCGCCTGGTTTTGCAGAAACAGCTAAGCCGGCACTACGCGCTAATCTATTCGAGTCACCTTCTAAGAAGTTCTCGAAGTTGTAATTAGGATTGAGTTGAGATTCTATTTTTACATTACGAATTCCAGGAATAACAAATGGATTGCGTAATTGTGGGTTTTTATTATTTAACGGCACATCAATATCTTGCGATTTAACAGCCGAGCGATTAGAACTTGGAATGCGTTCTGTAAACGGTTGTTTATTACCGTAAGTGTTTTCCATTTTAATAATGTAAACCAGTTTTGCATTTTCACCGAGCTCTTTTCTAAGTGCTACTTTTAATATTTTAACGTAATGTTCTTCTAGCCATTCATAGAAGAATTTACTAGGTACTTGAACACTCAAAGCATTATCACTTAGTTTTACCGCCACGATAGGTTCAAACCATGTTTTATATGCTTGTGGTTGAATGTTGTCTTGAATAAAGTTGAGACAGTTAGTCCAGACCGATTGCGCAGTAGTACTCATTATTGATTAAAAGGTTTATTAATATTAGATAATATAGACCATTATATTTGAAAAATAGGGTCTGTTTTAAAGCGTGACAAATATGTGAACAAATTTCTAAAAAAAAAAATCATTTACTATTGATTATTTAGTTTTTTTTCCCCATGTTGAGGAGGGATTCTAAACTACAAAAAATTTTCTAAATATGAGTGTTAAAAGCAATGAAATTAAAATAAAAGTACGTTATGCAGAAACAGATCAAATGGGAGTGGTACACCACGGAAATTATGCGTTATATCTGGAAATAGCGAGAATTGAGTGGTTGCGAGAATTAGGGATTTCTTACAAAAAAATGGAGCAAGATGGTATCGGCTTGCCAGTCATTTCATTACAAGTAAATTACAAAAAATCGGCGTATTATGATGACCTCTTAACCGTTAAAACTACACTTGCTAAACCACCAAGTGCAAGGGTAGAATTTGACTATATAATTGTTAATAATTCGGGCGAAATTATAGCTACAGCAAAAACAGTTTTAGCTTTTGTAGATATGAAAAAAAATAGACCAACGCGACCGCCTCAATTTTTTATAGAGGCGTTACATAATTAATCTTCTAGTTCTTTTACAGACACTTCATAAATACTATTAAAAGAAGTCTCCACTTTCGAGGCTTCTTTTTGTCGTACCGAAATAGTGATTTTGCAATCGAGTTCTAATTTTTGATCGACGATGTTTAAATTCTTCTCTTTAATAATACGCATCACTTTATTCATGTTTTTATATTCGAAAGAAATTAAATATAAAACATTAATTGTTTTGGTTTTAATATTAGAGCCATCGAGAGCCATTTGTGCTCCCGTGCGGTAGGCGCTAATTAAACCCCCAACCCCCAGTTTTACGCCTCCAAAATAACGCACCACTACAATTAGTATATTTGTAACGGCATACGACTGTATTTGACCGTAAATTGGCATTCCGGCGCTATTATTTGGCTCACCATCGTCGTTAGCTCTGTATTTTATTTTATCGGTTTGCGTTCCTATTTGATAAGCGTAACAAAAATGCCCTGCCGAGCTGTGTTGTTTTCGAAGTGATTCAAGTGCTATTTTTACATCCTCTTCGTTCTTTATCGGAAAGGCATAGCTAAAAAATTTACTATGTTTTTCTTTAAATAGTGTTTCTTTCGAAGGTTTTGTAATCGTTTTATAAGTGTCTGAAGTACGCAATGGTTTGGATCTTTAAGTAGTTTGCAATGTACTAAACACAATACAAACGGTGTTGCACTCTTGGCGCTATTCTATTTATAATCTATTAACTATTTACAATTAAAATAATACTTAGAAGTGCTAAACCAATACCAATCCAGTTCTTTGTTATAAGTTTTTCTTTAAATAATAAAAGGCCTAATAAAGTAGACGTTGCAACGATAGCAACATTATTAATGGTAAAAACTATCGAGCTCTC
Organism: Bizionia saleffrena; assembly: GCF_008086175.1. Taxonomy (GTDB): domain Bacteria; phylum Bacteroidota; class Bacteroidia; order Flavobacteriales; family Flavobacteriaceae; genus Bizionia; species Bizionia saleffrena. Next base: position 146,510 of record NZ_VSKM01000003.1, on the reverse strand, counting down.
AAGATGTTTAGACTGTAAGGCTAGTAAAATATAGTGAATGGAATAGTAATTGGCAACGCCTAAGAAAAAACCTCCTACCACACTTTTATAACTCAAATTCAATGGAGGTTTCGTTGATTTCACAAGTATTAAAAGCGTTCCAATAAGTCCTGCAAAGCAGAAAATAGTAGCCGAAAATATAGGAATACTATCAGGCTCTAAGTAGGTGTTTTCTATATAATTAATAAAGGTATCTATAATTCCAGCACCCAAAAACAAACTTAGGGGAAGCCATAAACCTTTACTGTTAAACACCACTTTTTTCTCCTTAATGGATGTGAGATATACCGCAATTAAAGCGAAGACAATACCAACTATTTTTAAAACACCTAGTTTTTCGTGGTATAAATATATGCCGAAAACTATAGGAATCACCACACTCATTTTACTAGCAACAGAAGCCACGGACAATCCGTTTTTTTGAACAGTTAATGCCATAATATTAAAAACGGTTATAAATAACACACCTAAAACTATAGCTCCAATAAGCCATTTTGCGTTTAAAATAGTAGTGATGTTAACAGGCGTTTTATAATGTAACAGACCAAATGCACAAGCCGTATAGTAATTAAAAACAATAGCGTGTAAGGTATTGACTTGGTATTTCTTAAAAAGTTTAAAAATAACAAATATAAAAGTGGAAGATAATATGCTAAATATTAATGCTATCAAAAGAATTCTCTTTTTAGGGTGAAAACATCTATAATATCTTCGGTTTTCGGGTTGTTATTCCATACATTAAACCCAAGCGTGCTGGCGGCTTCAGTATTTTCTGTAGTGTCGTCAATAAACAAACACTCTTCAGGTTTTAAATTATTTTCAGAAAGTACAAAATCGAAAATGGTAGCGTCTGGCTTACGCATCATAACTTCGTGAGATAGATAGAATTTATCAAAACACGCTTTAAAATCTTCGTAAAAGGAGAGGTGTTTGTCTATAGATTCAATATGCAAAGCGTTGGTATTACTTAATAAAATAAGTTGGTATTTTTTGTCTCTAGCCAATTGCTGTATAAACTCTAAACGGCGTACAGGGAAATCGCACAAAATATGATTCCAAGCGTCAATAATATCGCTTTTACTCAATTCTGGAAAATTCGAGCTATAAAAATCAACAAACTCTTCAGTAGATAATAATCCTTGTTCGTAAAGTGCATTCATAGCAACAAGTTCTTCAGGGAATTCTTCAATCTTAAATAATTCTAAAGCATTTGCCATTGCGCCCTCTTTATCTAAGTTAATAAAGACATTTCCAAAATCGAAAATAAGTGTTTTAATCATAAAATAGGGTAGTGTTTTTCTGTTGAAATGAACAGAGTGTATTGTGGTTTTATCTTTTATTGTAACGGATGATACGTCGTTAATTTATCGATTCCTAAGTGTTCTATGGATGCTGTTTTACCTTGAAATTGTGGTGCTTTTACACCGTAGTTAAATGTAATGTTTCCAGTAAATACTCGTGCTTCATCCCATATATTTTCGTTTATAAATAACTGAAGCGTTTTCGCGCCCCCCTCAATAATAACCGATGTTATATTGTGCTTATACAGTGCATCACAAATTGTTTTTGCACGCGTTTCTTTAAGACGCAGTGTTTCTGCATCAGCGTTAAAAATAGTATGTGAGTGGCCTAAGATAGTATTTTTGTCAAGAACAATTCTTGTAGGGTTCTGTCCCGTCCAATCACGCACCGTTAAACTCGGGTTATCTTGTAAAACGGTTTGTGTACCCACTAAAATAGCTTGTTCTTCGGCTCTCCACTTGTGTACTAACTGGCGAGATAGTGCAGTGGTAATCCATACTGGTTTTTTCTCGTCTCTGTGTTTCGGTGCTATAAAACCGTCGCTAGTTTCTGCCCATTTTAAAATAACGTATGGTCGTTTTTTGTTATGAAACGTAAAAAAACGCTTATGGTGCGTTTTACACGCGTCTTCTAATACACCAATTTTAACCTGTCTTCCTGCTTCCAATAATTTTTGAATACCTCTTCCGGCCACTTGGGGATTGTCGTCCAAGCAACCAATTACAATATTGGGGATATTATAATGTATAATAAGATCGCTGCACGGTGGCGTTTTTCCGTAATGGGAGCATGGCTCTAAGGTAACATATAAAGTGGCGTGCTTTAAAAGCGATTTATCTTGTACAGAATCGATAGCATTAACCTCGGCGTGATTGCCGCCGTAAGGGCTCGTGAAACCTTCTCCAATTATGGTGTCGTTGTACGTAATTACAGCGCCCACCATTGGATTAGGACGCGTATAGCCTAAACCATTTTTAGCGATTTGTAAACACCGTTTTATGTGCCTTTCGTGTGTATTCAATAGATTAGAGTTTAATTTTTACATCTTGAATTTCGTTAACCGAATAGGTGTGCGAAAAACCATAAACTTGATATGAAATAGTACCTAAATACTGTACCTTAACCGTTTTGTTAAGATAACTATCTAGCAAACTGCTTAAATTATTTAAGTTTAAAATACGTTTGGTAGGAATATTAGCTTGTAACGGAATGGAGAACTCTTGTTTTGCGGGTACTTTGAATTTTTTAGACGATATATTAGCTACTTCAAGGTTGTTAACAAGTACTTTAAGACTATCGGTCTTTAAATAGCCACTCACAGTATTCGGGTTATTGAAAAAAGCATCGGCACTTAAAATAATGAATTCCGAATTAGAATCTACCACATTTATATTTTCAACTTTTAAAAATTCCGGCTTTTTATTAATGCCGCAACTTAGCATTGAAATTAGTATTGTTGATAAGATTATAAGTTTCTTCATATCTATTTTTTGCAAATTCTTGTATCTTCACGTTCGTAAAAATAATGTTTTAACGTGAGCAAAGATACTATTGTTATTAGAGAAATAGAAGTTAAAGATAATGCCGAAATGGAAGCGGTGATAAGAGACTGTTTTATAGAGTATAAGTTGCCGTTGGAAGGAACTGCTTACGCCGATAAGGAAACTACTATGATGTTTGAGTCGTACCAAAATGCGCGTAGTGTGTATTATGTTATCGAGCAAAATGGTGTTGTTTTAGGTGGAGGCGGTATTAAAGCGTTGCCTAATTATGAAACTGAGGTTTGCGAAATTCAAAAAATGTATTTTGCACCAGAAATAAGAGGCAAAGGTTACGGTAAACTTCTTTTTGAGCAATGCTTAAAAGCGGCAGTCGATAATCACTTTAAACAGATTTATATTGAAACAGTGTCATCATTAGAAGCGGCTATTCATATTTATGAAATCTATAATTTTAAACATTTAAAGGCCCCTTACGGCGATACTGGTCATTATTCTTGCGATATTTGGCTTCTAAAAGACCTTTAATAAAAATTTAAACAGTGTTATTAAAAGATTTAAAAAAAATATTCCATAACGAATTGGATGCTATTTATGGTGAAAACGAAGTCCGTAGTTTATTCTTTATTTTAATAGAAAGCTATTTCGGTATCTCGCGTTTAGAGTTAGCGTTGCAGCCCGAATTGGCAATTACAACGAATGAGCACCCCAAAATTATGGAAGCCTTAAGTCAGTTAAAATCGCAATACCCAATTCAATATATTTTAAAGGAAACAGAATTTTATGGTTTTCCATTTAAAGTCACTGCCAACACACTAATACCACGTCCGGAAACGGAAGAATTAGTCACTTGGGTTTACGATTCTGTTAAGGCTTTTGCTACTAAAACCGAGCACCCAAAACTAGTCGATATTGGTACAGGTTCTGGCTGTATAGCAATTTCGTTGGCTAAATTATTACCGAAAGCACAGGTTTCTGCCATCGATGTTTCTAAAGCGGCTTTGCAAGTCGCAAAACAAAATGCGAAGCGCAACAACGTAAAAATAAATTTTATAGAAGCTAGTGTTTTAGAGCCCCAGCCAGAGGTGTTTTCCGAAGGTTTAGATATTATTGTTTCTAACCCGCCGTATGTTCGCGAATTAGAAAAACAAGAAATGAAACCCAATGTTTTAGATAACGAACCGCATTTGGCGCTATTTGTTGAAAACGATAACGCTTTACAGTTTTATACAGCAATTATAGACTTTTCTAAATTACATTTAAAAGAAAACGGTCTGTTGTTTTTTGAGATTAACGAGTCTTTGGGGCAAGAAATGATCGCCTTACTAAAAGAGAATGACTTTACAGATATTGAACTGAGAAAGGATATGTTTGGTAAAGATAGAATGATAAAAGGAGTAAAAAGTTAAAATGAATACACACGAGTATATACAACAATTACGCACGGAGTTACGCGAACATAATTATAATTACTACGTTTTAGATAATGCGACTATTAGTGATTATGATTTTGATGTAAAACTGAAAGAACTCCAGGATTTAGAAGAAAAACATCCTGAGTTTGACGACGCCAATTCGCCAACGCATCGCGTAGGGGGGCAAGTCACTAAAAACTTCAATACGGTTGTACATAATCACAGAATGTACTCTTTAGATAATTCGTATTCTCTAGAAGATTTGCAAGATTGGGAAACCCGAATTAAAAAAATGATTGATGGTGATATTGAATACACCTGCGAATTAAAATACGACGGCGCCTCAATAAGTATAACGTACGAAAATGGAGCGATAGTTCGTGCTGTTACGCGCGGCGATGGTTTTCAGGGTGATGACGTAACAACGAATATAAAAACTATTAAATCGGTACCGTTACTGTTAAAAGGTGATTACCCGCCAAAATTCGATATTCGTGGCGAAATTGTTTTGCCGTTTGAAGGCTTCATGAAAATGAATGAAGAACGCATTGCAAACGACGAAGAACCGTATAGAAATCCAAGAAACACAGCGTCTGGAAGTTTAAAATTACAAGATAGCGGTGAGGTTGCAAAACGCCCATTAGACTGTCTATTATATAATATTACAGGAGAGAATTTGGGTATAGCAACGCAATTTGAAAGCTTAGAAAAAGCGAGAGCAATGGGGTTTAAAGTACCCGAAGCTTCCAAGTTAGTAGCTTCTATAGATGGTGTTTTTGAATTTATAAATTACTGGGACACGGCACGACATAATTTGCCCTACGAAACTGATGGGGTCGTTGTAAAAGTGAATAATTTATACCAACAAGACGAGTTGGGGTATACGTCGAAATCGCCCCGTTGGGCAATGGCTTTTAAGTTTAAAGCCGAACAAGTCTCTACGCGATTAAACGACATTACGTATCAAGTAGGGCGAACGGGAGCAATCACTCCAGTCGCCAATTTAGAACCCATAGAATTGGCAGGAACGACGGTTAAAAGAGCATCGTTGCATAATGCCGACCAAATTGAAAAGTTAGATATTAGGGTAGGAGATGCGGTTTTTGTAGAAAAAGGAGGTGAGATCATTCCTAAAATTATCGCTGTCGATTTAAGTCAGCGACCCGTAAACGCAAAACTGACGCAGTATATTTTAAACTGTCCGGTTTGCGAAACGCCGTTGGTGCGAATTGAAGGTGAAGCAAAACATTATTGCCCTAATTATAACGGTTGTACACCACAAGTGGTAGGTAGAATTCAACATTTTATCTCTAGAAAAGCAATGGATATTGAAGGCCTTGGCGGGGAAACTGTCGCCTTGTTAGTTAAGGAAGGGTTAATTACCAATTACTCAGATTTATATACATTACAAAAAGAAGATGTGCTGCCTTTAGAGCGTATGGCAGAAAAAAGCGCTGATAATTTAATTCAGGGGATTTTAGCATCGAAAACCATTCCTTTTGAGCGTGTTTTATTTGCTATCGGTATACGTTTTGTAGGTGAAACTGTGGCTAAAAAATTAGCGAAACACTACAAAAGTATCGATGCTATCGCTTTAGCATCACTAGAAGATTTGGAGAAAGTAGATGAAATAGGGGTTAAAATAGCCGAAAGTGTGGTAGCTTTTTTTGCTTCGGAAGAAAAAATTATCACTATCGAAAGATTACGATTATTTGGTGTTCAGTTGGAAATTTCAGCTGAAAAATTAGCTAATCAAACAAACAAATTAGAAGGTAAAGCTTTTGTCGTTTCTGGGGTGTTTGTAGAAGTCTCGCGAACCGAACTTAAAAAACGGATTGAAGATAATGGTGGTAAAAACGTATCGTCCATTTCCTCAAAAACGGACTATGTGATTGCCGGTGATAAAATGGGACCGAGTAAAAAGGAGAAAGCAGAAAAATTAGGAGTCTCAATTATTTCAGAATTTGAGTTTTTAGAGATGATTAATTAAGTAGTAACTATTTATACATTCTTATGTGGTGATAGGATTTATGACTATTAGTAATTTAAGATGACTTTAATTAGAACAAATTTTGTGTTTTTGATCCTTTTATACATTATTAAAAGACTACTTATAAGAAGAAGTACTAATTATTTTTTGATTCAATGCTAATTAAATAATGGTAATTAATCGATAAAATTAATCGTTTCGTCGGTTATGAATGTATTTTTATTTATATTTGGTGATAAATCAGCGTGATGAATATATCAAAATCTCAAATCATATCGGTAATATTAGCTATACTAGCTGTCGCTTATGTTTTGAGTGTGGTTTTTAAATTAAAAGAAATCCCAATATTTTCCAGGGCGTTAATTTTCCCATTGTTTGCGGTCCATTATTTTTTACAGTCTAAAAAGACGGACTATTTCTTTCTAGGATTTTTAGTGCTCTTTTCGATGTCTGAGATTTTAATCATTTTTGATGCTGTAGATAGTTTTCCGTCGTACTATGTGGGTAATGGGATGTGCATTCTAGCTTATTTCAGTTTAGCCCTATTTTTTATAAAAAAAATAAGCTTTCTAGTGCTTTTTAATCGATTTAAGACTTTTGTAACTGTTTTATTGGTATTGAGTTCCTATATCGTTTATGTGTTAAATAGTATAGTTTTAGATGAATCTGGGATACACGTTTGGTCGATTGACTTTTTCTTAGAAAGTTTCTATAATCTTTCTATTACAATGGTGTTGTCCTTGTCTTTGTTAAATTATTTATGCCGCGATTCTAAAGACGATTTATTATTGTTTTTGGCTACGGCTTGTATTGTGTTTTCAGAAATGGTTCACTTAGCGAGTTTCTATATTTCTGAGGTTTATATATTAGGACTTACTAATGCTATATTACTTACTGCAGGTTTCTCGCTAGTGCATTTTTACATCACTTCAAAAGTGAACACCTATTACCGCGTATTATTTTAGAGGTTTTAAAATGTAGAAGAATAAGATCTGTTATTCTTTATACAATAATCGATGTACCGTTTGCCGTTTTATTTTTATCATTATCGAAGTAAAAGTCTATGCGCCCTAAATTGATGCCGTAACAACCTACCTGATTGACTAATACATTTTTACCTTCTTTATTTTGAGCCACTGTTGGTTTTGGTAAGAAAGTGTGTGTGTGGCCCCCTATTATTAAGTCTATATCTTTGGTCGCTTTTGCTAGATTTAAATCGCTAATCCTGTCTGGTAGGTTCTTGTAGTGATATCCTAAGTGCGATAAACAGATAATTAAATCGCATTGCTCTTCAGTTTTTAAGCGGCGTGTCATTTCCTGAGACATTTCTATAGGATCAAGATATTCGGTTTCTTTAGACATTTTTCTATCGACTAAACCATCTAGAGCGATGCCTAAACCAAAGATTCCAATTTTTAATCCGTCTTTTTTAAATACTTTATATGGTTTAACATGGGTATCTAAAACCGTGTTTTTAAAATCGTAGTTGGCCGAAATAAAATCAAACTTCGCGTGCGGTAATTGTGCATAAAGACCGTCGACACCATTATCAAAATCGTGATTTCCTATAGTCGCGGCATCGTATTTTAATTTAGACATTAATCTAAATTCTAATTCACCTCCATAATAATTAAAATAGGGAGTGCCTTGAAAAATATCTCCGGCGTCTAGTAGTAATGTGTTTGGGGTTTCTTTACGAATACTTTCAATCAAACTGGCACGTCTCGCCACACCACCTTGATTGGCATTACGCCCGTCCTCAGGACCAAAGGCGTCAATATGACTGTGCACATCGTTGGTATGCAATATTGTAATTTGCTTTACTCGTGGCGCTGCATTAAAGGATTGCAACCCAAAACCACCTAAAGTAACTAACGTTGTTGCGGCTACAGATTGTTGTATAAAATGTCTACGTTTCATAGGGTGTTGTTATTAAATTTGGATGAATCTATCATCAATGATGGGGTTAATGGTATCTACTTTTTTGAAATAATCAATTAATGCATTTCTAATTTTATAGTCTAAAGGATATTCACCTTCATTATCAGCAAAAAAGCGCATATTATCACCACCGGTTACTAGATAATCGTTCGTTGCTACATAGTACGTTTTTGCGGTATCAATAGCTTTTCCGTTAACGGAAGACGCTACAATATTATACTCTTGGTCAATACTTAATTTAAAACCCTGAATGGGGTGTGCACGCTTAAAACGGGCTAAATACTGCATCATACTATCAATTTGTCGTCCTTTTAATGCAACGACGACAATGCTATTTTCAAAAGGCATAATTTCGAAAGCCGTTTTGGTCGTAATATCGCCTTTAGAAATAATCGAGCGAATTCCACCGTGATTTAAGATAACACCGTCCAACTCAAAATTGGTCCGGGATTTAAAAACGCCTTTAGATTGTTCAAAAATAATATCGGCCATTAAATTTCCTATAGCGGTATTAAAAGCACCGTTAGATTTCGAGTACGTTTCTGGAGCATACGACAAAACCGTATTCATATCCTCGTTTAATCGGTCTCTGTACGGTTTAATAATCGAATCGAAAGCGGGATCAATTTCTAAGCTATCTGTAACAGGTATTAGTTTACCTTCAATTTTAGAAAGCGTAAATTTTTCATCTTTACAACTTGTAAAACAAAGAAGAATAAGTACTATAAGTAGTATTTTGAATTTCATCGTGTAAATGTGTTATATTTTATCTTACAATTAGTATGCTTTAGCTACTTTTGTAATAAAGGAGTAAATATAAATGTTTTTAAAAAGATTTAGAGAGAAAATACATAAAAAGCATATTAATTCTGAGTTAAGAAGGCGTGAAATTTTAAAGCCTAAGACTCCAGTACAACGTGTAGGAATTATTGTAAATAGCGAAGAGTGCTTCAATTTAGATTGGAATACTGAATTAAGTTCACTTTTTCCTATGGCCAAGCCAAAGATAGATATTATCTTATTTTCGGAGGCCAGTAAAAAAAACGAAACTGCTGAAGCAGTAATTTATAACGCGAGTGATATAGGTTGGAACGGCACTATAAAAAATGAAGAATTAAAAACATTTATAGATACCAAGTTTAGCCTTTTAATAAGTTATTACACAACAAACCATACGCTTTTAAGGTTACTAACCGCAAGCTCTAAAGCAGCATTTAAAGTAGGGCTTTTAAAAGAAGATCAGCGCCTTAACGATTTAATAATACATACAGAGTTACCGGCGTTTACCACATTTAACACCGAATTGATTAAATACTTAAAGATTTTAAAACGACTATAAATAATGAATAACCCTTTTTTAGGAACAGGAATAGCGATAGTAACACCTTTTAAACACGATGGAAGCATAGATCACAGTGCGCTGACTAATATTGTAAATTACACTATAAATAACGGTGTTAATTATATTGTAATTAGTGGTACAACTGGCGAAAACGGAACTTTGACGACTACAGAAAAAAAAGCAATTATAATAACGATTGTTGAAACGAACGCCAATAAAGTGCCTTTAGTTTTAGGAATTGGAGGTAACAATACTGCTTCTGTAATTGAAGAAATTAAAACCACCGATTTGTCACCATTTGCTGGGGTTCTTTCAGTATCACCGGCCTACAGTAAGCCCACTCAAGAAGGGATTTACCAACATTTTAAAGCAATTGCACAAGCGAGTCCGGTACCCCTTATTTTGTACAATGTCCCAGGGCGTACAGGTGTAAATATGACTCCAGAAACGATTTTGCGCTTGGCTAACGATTTCCTAAATATTGTAGGCGTAAAGGAAGCAGGTGCTAATATGAGTCAGTATTACAAACTAATACACAATAAACCAGCACATTTTAATGTTATCTCTGGTGATGATGATTTGGCTTTAGCCATAACATTGGCCGGTGGAGCAGGGGTGATTTCGGTAATTGCTCAGGGATTGCCAAAGCAGTTTTCTAAAATGATTCAATTAGGATTAGAAGGTAAATCCGAAGAAGCTTACGCTATACATTATCAAATAATTGATGCTATTGATCTTATTTTTGAAGAAAATAATCCGGCCGGAATTAAAGCGGTTTTAGAAGGATTGCAATTATGTGAAGCTACCGTAAGATTACCTTTGGTAGACGCGAGTAAAACATCTAAAGAAAAAATTAATGCTTTTTTAAAGCAGAACAATTAGTTAAATATAACCTAAACCACCTATTAATCTGAATTTAACAATTATTTTCGCTTAGAGAAATATTTTTAAAATCAATATAATTAGTGTATTTTTGCATCTTGTTAAAAAATTATGAAGAACCTTTTTTACATATTAATAACATTTCTAGTTTTAAGCTCTTGTAGTGAGTATCAAAAGGCTTTAAAGTCTGAAGATATCGCCGTAAAATTTAAAAAAGGAGAAGAACTTTACAATGCCGGTAAATACTCTAAAGCTAACAAATTGTTTGAGCAAATAATACCTAGTTATAGAGGGAAACCACAAGCAGAAAAATTAATGTATCTAAACGCTAATGCTTCTTACGAAATGGAAGATTATTACGTGTCTAGTTATCATTTTGAGCGTTTTGTTTCGGCGTATCCCACGAGTGAGAAAATAGAAGAAGCGACTTTTAAAAGTGCAAAAAGTTACTATAAATTATCGCCAGCATATTCTAAAGACCAATCGGAAACAATAACAGCAATTGAGAAGTTGCAAGAGTTTGTAAATATTTTTCCTGAATCAGAGGATCTTTCTGAAGCGAATCAATTGGTAAAAGAATTGGTTTTTAAATTAGAGAAAAAAGCTTTCGAAATTGCTAAACAATACAATCATATTTCAGATTTTAAAGCATCAATGGCATCATTCGATACTTTTATTATCGACTTTCCAGGCGCGCAATTAAGAGAGGATGCCTTGTACTACAGATTTGATTCTGCGTACCAATTGGCTATGAAGAGTGTGGAGTACAAAAAGAAAGACCGTTTAGAAACCGCGAAAAAATATTATATGTCATTTAAACAAGGATATGCTAACTCACAGTATCTAGAGAAAGCTACCGATAAATTAAATGATATTGAAGAAGAATTAGAAAACTACAGTACTAAAAGTTAATATAACTATGGATTTAAAAAAGATTGATGCGCCTTTAAGTACAACTACTTATGACAGAAATATAATTGAAGCGCCTACGGAAAATATCTACGAAGCGATTTCTATTATTTCTAGAAGAGCAGACCAAATTAACTCTGAAATTAAAAAAGAATTAATCGAGAAGTTAGAGGAATTTGCAACTTACAATGATAGTTTAGAAGAGGTTTTCGAAAACAAAGAACAAATTGAGGTGTCTAAATTTTACGAAAAATTACCAAAACCACACGCTTTGGCAGTACAGGAATGGTTAGAAGATAAAATTTATTACAGAAACACAGAGGAAGACAACAAAGACTAAATTCTATGTCTATATTAAGTGGCAAAAATATACTGTTAGGCATAAGTGCTGGTATAGCCGCTTATAAAACAGCTTCACTCGTAAGAGAATTTATAAAAGCAGGCGCTAATGTGCAAGTCGTAATGACGCCTGCTTCTAAAGACTTCGTTACACCTCTTACGTTATCTACCTTATCTAAAAATCCAGTCTATTCATCCTTTTACAATGAAGACGATGATAACGCAGAATGGAATAATCACGTCGAATTAGGGCTGTGGGCAGATCTTGTATTAATCGCACCAGCAACCGCAAATACTTTATCTAAAATGGCTAATGGCCTTTGCGATAATTTGTTATTGGCAACCTATTTATCTGCAAAATGTCCGGTTTATTTTGCTCCAGCGATGGATTTAGATATGTACAAACATCCCACGACTTTAGAGACGTTTAAAAAATTAAAAACTTTTGGTAACACAATAATCCCTGCCGCTACTGGAGAATTAGCCAGCGGATTGGTGGGCGAAGGACGATTGGCCGAACCTGAAGATATCGTGACGTTTATCGAGCAAGATATTTTAAATCAACTGCCACTAAAAAATAAACACGTTTTAATTACGGCTGGACCAACTTACGAAGCTATCGACCCTGTGCGCTTTATAGGAAATCATTCTAGTGGAAAAATGGGTTTCGAAATAGCGAGAGCAGCGGCAAATTTAGGTGCTAAAGTAACTTTAATTTCAGGACCTACCCAGCAAAAATTAGCCCATAAATCTGTAGAGATTGTACCTGTTATTAGTGCTCAAGAGATGTATGATGCCGTACACGCGCATTTTAAAGATTGCGACATCGCCATTTTATCTGCTGCCGTTGCCGATTATAAACCTAAAGATGTAGCCACGCAGAAAATTAAAAAGAAAACGAGTACCTTATCTATAGACTTAATAAAAACTAAGGATATTTTAGCTTCTTTGGGTGCTATAAAAACAAGTCAGTTTTTAGTCGGTTTTGCCTTAGAAACACAGAACGAATTAGAAAATGCAAAAGGAAAATTAAAAAAGAAGAATTTAGATTTAATTGTATTAAATTCGTTACAAGATAAAGGCGCAGGTTTCAAAACCGAAACTAATAAAGTCACTTTTATAGCAAAAGATACTACGGTGACGGCATTCGATTTAAAATTAAAATCTGAAGTTGCTGTTGATTTAATAAATGAAATAATAAAAAAAATAGATGCGTAACTCAATACTTCTTTTCTTACTTTGTTTTACTACTGTTGGTTTTGCGCAAGAGTTAAACTGCAATGTTGCCGTAAACGCACAATTAACGGGTAACGAAAATTTGCAAGTTTTTAAAACCTTAGAAAATGAGTTAAAAGAATTTGTTACGAAAACGCAGTGGACAAAAAGAACATTCGAACCTCAAGAACGTATAGATTGTAATATAGCAATAACTATTAAGAGCTATAGCGGCGATAGTTTTTCGGGAACGATTCAGGTACAATCATCAAGACCTGTATACGGTTCCTCTTACACCACGCCCGTTTACAATATGAACGATAAGGAGTTTTCTTTTAATTATATAGAGTATCAAAACTTAATTTATAATCCAAACCAGTACGAATCTAACTTGGTTTCTGTGGTTGCTTTTCACGTGTATATGATTTTAGGTATGGATGCCGAAACTTTCGAAAAGAATGGTGGCGATCCGTATTTTAAACAAGCACAGCGTGTTGTTAATTTTTCACAGCAAGAAAAGTTTAAAGGCTGGAAATTAGAAGACGGTTTACAAAGTCGTTTTGCTTTAATAGATAATATTTTATCACCTACTTTTGCCGACTTTAGAACGGTAATGCATAATTATCATATTCGCGGTTTGGATGTCATGAGTAGCGATATTAAAGCAGGGAAAAAAGAAATAGCTCTGGCTATAGACTACTTTAAAGAAATGAGTACCCGAAGACCAAACTCGTACTTGTCTCGTGTGTTTTTCGATGCAAAAGCCGAAGAAATCGGTCAGATTTTTTCAGACGGACCAACTGTAGACGTTAGCAATTTAGTCGATGTTTTAAACCGCGTCGCTCCAACACACTCCGATAAATGGAGAACTATAAAATACTAAAATAGTCTTCGAACTTCTGTATTTTACAACACATATTAATAGGTTAAACTTGAAATAAAATATGTTATCCGCACTTACTATAAAAAATTACGCTTTAATAGATCATCTGCAAGTGGATTTTACCGATGGGTTTACTATTATAACAGGAGAAACAGGTGCAGGAAAATCTATTCTTTTAGGTGGTTTATCTTTAATTTTAGGAAAAAGAGCCGATTTATCTAGTCTTCGCGACACCACCAAAAAGTGTGTTATCGAAGCGCAGTTTAATATTGTAAACTACAATTTAGAAGGTCTTTTTACAAAAAATGATATAGATTTTGAACCGCTAACAATTATAAGACGCGAAATTTTACCATCCGGTAAATCGCGTGCATTCATAAATGATTCACCAGTAAATTTAAACGTTTTACAACTATTAGGAAGTCAGTTAATCGATATTCACTCGCAAAACGAAACCCTTCAGTTGGTAGACGATGCTTTTCAGTTTCAAGTAATTGATGCTTTAGCTGAAAACACAAAAGATTTACACCTGTATAGCGAAAGACTTTCGGCCTATAAAAAATTAAAAAAGGAGCTTTTAAAACTCAAAGAATTTCAAGCGGAAGCCTTAAAAGAACACGACTATAATTCCTATTTACTGAAAGAATTACTGGAAGCTAAATTAAAGGAAGGGGAATTAGAAGCGTTAGAAGAAGAATTTGAAAGCCTTAACAATGTCGAGCAAATACAAGAAAGACTAACCATAGCTCAGGCCTTATTTAATGAAGAAAATATTGGTATTTTGACCAGTTTGACGGAGTTGAAAAATACGTTTGTTAAATTATCTGGTCTAGCTTCAAAATACAAACCCGTTTCAGATCGTGTTACAAGTAGCTTAATTGACTTAGACGATATTTTTGGCGAAGTTGAAGAGTTTCAAGAGCAATTGGACGCTAATCCAAACCGATTAGAAGAAGTCAACGCTAAATTAATGGTGTTGAATAATCTATTTAAGAAACATTTTGTAAAAGATGTTGCAGAATTAATAATCCTTAGAGAAGCTCTAGATTTAAAAGTCTCCGACACAGAGAATGTAGAAGCCAATATCGTTAAAAAAGAAGAAGAGATTTCAGTTGTACAAGCCACGTTAGATAAAGCGGCGCAGCAAGTACACAAAAAACGATTGTCTGTTATACCAAAACTTAAAAAAGAACTCGAAACTATTTTAGTGAGTTTAGGAATGCCAAACGCCCAGTTTAATATTGCATTAAAATTTGGTGAAACATACTTTAGTAACGGAAGAGAGGAATTGTCATTCTTGTTTTCTGCGAATAAAGGGGGGCAATTTAATATCTTGAAAAAAGCGGCGTCGGGTGGAGAATTGTCGCGTATTATGTTAGCGATTAAATCAATTTTAACGCAATACGTAAAGCTGCCAACTATTATGTTCGATGAAATTGATACCGGAGTTTCTGGAGAGATTTCTAACAAAATGGCCGATATTATGGCACAAATGAGTACAACTATGCAAGTGTTTAGTATTACGCATTTACCACAGATCGCTGCCAAAGGTGAGACGCATTTTAAAGTCTTTAAAGAGGACGTAAATGAAGTGACTACTACTAATTTGGTAAAATTGAATCCAGACGATAGAGTGATTGAAATAGCACAAATGTTAGGCGGAATCGAAGTGTCGACTTCGGCATTGGCACACGCGAAACAACTACTTAATTAAGTAGCGTATAAAATAAGAGTTTAAATAATATAAAGAAAATATAGAATGTCTTACAACTTACTAAAAGGAAAAAGGGGAATTATTTTTGGCGCACTCGATGAAAACTCTATTGCTTGGAAAACGGCCGAACGTGTTCATGAAGAAGGTGGTATTTTTGTGTTATCTAATGCGCCAATAGGTATGCGAATGGGTAATATAGATCAATTAGCAGCTAAAACAGGATCTCAGATTATACCAGCCGATGCGACGTCGGAAGAAGATTTACAAAACTTAATAGAGAAATCTATGGAGATTTTAGGTGGTAAAATTGACTTTGTATTGCATTCTATCGGGATGTCTGTAAATGTTAGAAAAGGAAAAGCGTATACAGATCAAAAATACGATTGGACACAGAAAGGAACCGATGTGTCTGCAATGTCATTTCATAAAGTGATGCAGACCTTGTACAAAAATGAAGCAATGAACGAGTGGGGAAGTATCGTGGCCTTAACTTATATGGCAGCGCAACGTGTATTTCCAGATTATAATGATATGGCAGATAATAAAGCCTACTTAGAAAGTGTAGCGCGTAGTTTTGGTTACTTTTTTGGACGTGATCATAAAGTACGTGTTAATACAATTTCTCAATCTCCAACCGCTACAACTGCCGGTCAAGGTGTAAAAGGATTTGACGGTTTTATTAACTATGCCGAAAAAATGTCTCCTTTAGGAAACGCATCTGCCTTAGATTGTGCAAACTATACGGTAAGTTTATTTAGTGACTTGACACGTAAAGTAACCCTTCAAAATTTATTTCACGACGGAGGATTTAGTAATATGGGCGTGAGTGATGCAGTAATGGAAGCTTTTGAAAAAGGACAAGACAAATAAAAATATGATTTTATACATAAAGAGCCTCAAACTAGTAGTAGTTTGCGGCTTTTTATGTAAAAGAGTCTTAGTATCTTTTAATGACTATACATTTATTTAAAATTGTAATATGCATTATGTCGGCGTTTTATTCTTTTAGTCTATTCTAATGAAAGTTAATTGCTTATTTGTTAATTTTAGTTAACTTCGTTCTTTAAGAAAATATTAACTAAACTAATTGAATATGAGAAAAATTACTTTTTTAATGTGTTTTGTGTTGTTTAGTGCCTTGAGCGCTTCAGCACAATTTACATTTCCAACAATCGTGGGACCTACTAATGCAGGAAATTCGGGAACAACTTTAAATATTAATGATTCCGGTAATTCGCAGAGTGTAACGACAGGATTTTATTCGTCTTTTACAATGTCTGCTGACTGGGTCGGAGGGACAGGAAATCCGTGGTCAAATGAGGCAGGATTACAATTTATAACTACTGCAGGTTCAGTAGTTGTTAATCCACCAACTACTGGTGGAGGTATGGGCGGACCAACGTCTTTAACTTTTTCTGCGGATTTAGCAGGTATTTACGACCCATCGGTAGATGGTACTATAGATATCCTTTTAAGTCAATCGTTTAATAATTCTGATGCAGATTTCTCAAACATTGTTATTACTCTAAACGCAGCGCCAACATGTCCAGATCCGACGGCATTAACTGCGCTTAATTTTACAACGACAAGTGCCGATTTAGATTGGACACCAGGAAGTTCTGAGGCAGCTTGGAATGTAGAATATGGAACAATAGGTTTCACGCAAGGAACTGGTGATTTAGTATCTCAAACTTCTGTTAAACCTTATAACATTTCAGGCTTAACGTCAGGAACATCTTACGAGTTTTATGTTCAAGCATATTGCGGAACAGGTGATGAAAGTTCTTGGGTAGGACCTTATAGTTTTTCAACTTTATGTGAATCAGTCTCAACTTTTCCTATGTTAGAGTCTTTTGAAACTATAACTTCAGGACAACCAAATTGTTGGGAGATTCAAGGTACAACAACCAATGCTTCCTACGACTGGAATAGCTATTTCGAAGGTTATGCAGGGAGAGGCATGAGGTTTGATTCTTATTTAAATCCGAATGGAAATACGTCGGAATTAATTTCGCCAACATACGATTTATCAGGATTACCTACAGCACAATTAAGTTTTTGGTACAAGAATCCTACAGGCGGAAATTTTGAAATTTTAATTTCTACAGATGCAGGTGCAAGCTACACCTCTTTAGAAACAGGACTTATTGGTCAAACTGACTGGACATTAAAAATGTATAATATTTCAACTAGTATTAGTGCAGATACAAGAGTTAAGTTTGTTGGTACTAGTAATTATGCCAATGGTGATGCAAGAATATATTTAGACGAGGTGGCTATTAAAGAGGTACCAAGTTGTCCAGATCCTCAAAATTTAATAGTAAGTAACATAGGAGTATCAACGGCAGATTTTAACTGGATAGCCGGAGATACTGAAACGCAATGGGAGTATGCATTATTAGTAGCAACTGAGCCAGCACCTACTACAGGAACAACAATAGCTGCGAACGTTTATTTAGCATCAGGGTTAACAACAGCGACTGATTATGTTTTTTATGTTAGAGCAAATTGTGCTAGTGGAGATAGTAGTCCGTTTATCTCAATTCCTTTCTCAACTGTTTCATATGGGGAAACGTGTGAGGCAGCTATTGATGTAACATTATTACCTTATAACACCTCAGATGATACTGTAAATTATGGCGATAATTATTCAGGAAGTCCAGGGACATCTTGCGGTACAACAGGTACTTATTTAGATGGTGATGATGTCGTTTATGCTTACACGGCGATAGCTGATGGTGTAATTAACATCGCTATGTCAGGGTTAAATGTAGGGTACTCAGGAGTATTTGTTTATACTGACTGTGCAGATATAGGAACGGCTTGCGTAGGCGGTGCAACTAATACGTCTACAACAGATTATGATTTTGATTTATCTGTAACTACGGGGACAACATATTATATTTTAATATCGACGTGGCCATCACCACAAAGTGTCGCTTATACTTTAGATATTACTGAGGTTTTATGTGCAGATCCAACAGGATTAGGAATAGCAAATGTATCTGATGTAAGTACTGATTTTACTTGGACCAATGGATCTACGGAAACTGAATGGAATATTGAATATGGTATCGTTGGGTTTACTCAAGGAACAGACGGTACATTGATCTCGGGAGCAACTACAAATCCGTATGCAATAACCGGATTAACGGCTAGTACATCGTATGACTTTTATGTTCAGGCAGTATGTGTTTCTGGCGACTTAAGTGCATGGGTTGGTCCATACAACTTTACAACATCTTGTGATGTTACTCCTTCAAACGTTCCTTTTGCTCAAGATTTTCAGGGGACGGTTTGCGGTACTATAATTAATGAAGGAACAGGGAATGCATGGTCTGTTTCTAGTAACGCTTTTAGTGGTTTTACTGCAAGTCATTTGCGTTATTCTTATAACGGTTCGAATGCTGCTAATACGTGGTACTTTACTCAAGGTATTACTTTAGATGCTGGCGAGGAGTACTTTATTTCGTACGATTATGGCTCTGCAAATTTCTTGGAAAAATTGAAAGTAGCGTATGGTACAGATAATACGGCTGCTGCAATGACAAGTGTTTTGGCAGATTACCCCGCTGTTATTAATAATTCACCTCAAAATGCTGTTGTTACGTTTACAGCTTCTGCTGCTGGCGTGTATTATTTTGGTTTTCAAGCGTACTCAGAATCGAACCAAAATCAATTAATGGTAGATAATATTATTATAGATAAAACATTATCAACGTCTCAATTTGTTAGTGATAACTTATTTAGTTATTACCCAAATCCTGTGAACGATAAGTTAACGTTAAAAGGACAGAAGGAAATTGCTACTGTTTCTGTATTCAATATGTTAGGACAAGAGGTTATTACTGTAGCGCCCAATGCTATGCAAAGTGAGGTAGATATGTCTACTTTACAAGCAGGTGCTTATTTTGTTAAAGTAATTATAGAGAATACTACTAAGACAATAAAGATTATTAAAGAGTAACTCTCCTTAATCCTTATAGCCTTAAAAACCCGTTACACTTGTAACGGGTTTTTTGTGTTTACAACGCTTTTGTTGGCTTTGATAGTGGTTTTTGGTTATATTCGGGTATAATTCTTTTTTTTAACTTTTTTTTAGTATTTTTAGATATCAATTAACTAAAATAATAACTAATTATGAAAAAAATTACTTTAATGCTAGCTTTTATATTGCTTGCCTGTTGGCAATCAATAGGGCAAGTGCAAGTGGGGACGGGCACCACCACAGCGAACACACATCCAATATCTTCATGTTATGGATACAGCTATAGTCAGCAAATTTATTTAGCCTCCGATATTGACGCATCAGGAAGTATTACTTCATTGTCTTTCTATTTGGATGCTTCAACTTCCACAGCTGATTTTAACGATAGCAATGCTTGGACTGTTTTTATTGGTCACACGACTAAAACTGAATTTAGTTCGACTACCGATTGGGAAACTTTAGCAAATTTAAGTCAAGTTTTCACTGGAACTGTAACATTTCCAGCTGAAGATAACTGGTTTTTATTAACTCTAGATACACCTTTTGCTTATAACGGTACAGATAACCTAGTTGTTGGGGTAGACGAAAATCAAGACAGTTATGATTGTACTATGAACTGGAGAAAAACAGACGTTACTGGAGACCGCGCTATAAGTTATAGTAGTGATAGTGTTAATCCAGACCCTACGACTCCACCCGCTGGAGCTCTTGTTAGCTTAAATAATAATATTATATTTGGTGGTATACAACAGGCTTGTCCTGTGCCAACGGCATTAACAGCGTCTAATATTACAACAACTAATGTAGATTTAGGTTGGACAGTAGGGAATACTGAAACAGCTTGGAATGTAGAATATGGTGAGGCTGGATTTGTTCAAGGATCGGGCACAATTTTTTCTCAAACACCAGACAACCCATATAATTTAACAGGATTAAACTCTGGAACTTCGTATCAGTTCTATGTACAAGCTTATTGTGGCGCAGGAGATGAAAGTTCTTGGGTAGGGCCTTTCGATTTTGCAACACTTTGCGATACGGCTTTAACACCTTATATCCAAAATTTTGAAAATGCAGGATCAATTCCTAACTGTTGGAGTAGCACAAGTTCTACAACACAAAATTGGAGTTTCGCCACAGTACCAACTAATGGTAATTCTTATTCTGATCATACATCTGGTTCTGGTTATTTTGCTTTTGTTGATGGTTCGACGACCACGACAACTACAGATGCTACTTTAGAATCTGGAGAGATTGATGCTTCAGGGTTAACAACACCTTATCTTCAGTTTTATGTTTATCATTTTATGTCAAGTGGAACAGCTTCTAATAAAATAACTGTTGAAGTTTGGGATGGTGCTTTATGGAATGAAGTGTATATGGACGACAATGGAGATGTTGATGATTGGGAATTAGTAGGTGTAGATTTATCTACGTTAACTATAACAGGAAATATAAAAGTAAGATTCGTTGTAGATACCCTAGTGGGATCTAATTTTTATAATGATATTGGTTTAGATGATTTTTCAATTTCAGAATTACCTTTATGCTTTGCACCGGTAAATGTGAGTGCTTCAAATATCACTCTTGATACTGCTGATCTTTCTTGGTCCTCGGGGGGAACAGAAACGGATTGGGAATATTCTCTATTATTAGCTTCAGATCCAGCACCAACAACGGGTACAGCAAGCACAGTTACAACGTTTTCTGCATCAGGATTGACACCAAACACGGATTATGTGTTTTACGTAAAATCAATTTGTGGAGGAGATAGTACTAATTTTTCCGCGTTACCATTCTCAACACTGGCTTATGGTGAAATATGTGAATCAGCTATTGAAGTAACGGCTTTACCTTATACTACAACTGATGATACAGCAAACTATGGCGATAATTATTCTGGTTCTCCAGGTGCATCGGGTTGTGGTACAACTTCTACTTATTTAAATGGTGACGATGTTGTGTATTCCTATACAGCTACTGCAGATGGAACAATTAATGTTGCATTATCTGCTTTAGGCTCTACATATTCTGGAGCATTCGTGTATACAGATTGTGCAGATATAGGTTCTGCTTGTGCGGTAGGATTTGGTAATGGAAGTAGTTCTGCAGATTATAATTTTGACGTCGCTGTAACAGCAGGGACAACATACTATGTGGTTATTTCTACATGGGCAACACCACAAAGTACTACCTATACTTTAGATATTACCGAAATTTTATGTGCAAATCCAAGTGGTTTAGCGGTAAGTAATTTAGGATTAACATCAGCAGATTTTAACTGGGTAGCTGGTGGAGCAGAAACTAATTGGGAATATGCCTTATTGTTAGCAACAGATCCTGCACCTACAACAGGTACAGCGATAGCTGCAACTACTTATTCGGATACTGGTCTTACAGCATCAACAGATTATGTGTTTTACGTAAGAGCAGATTGTACTGGAGGAACTTTTAGTGATTTTATTTCAATTCCTTTTACAACATTATCTAGTGGGTCTACTTGTGAAGTAGCTATAGACGTACCAGCATTGCCTTATACTACAACTGATGATACAGCAAACTATGGCGATAATTATTCTGGTTCTCCAGGTACATCGGGTTGTGGTACGACTTCTAGTTATTTAAATGGTGACGATGTCGTGTATTCCTATACAGCTACTGTAGATGGAACAATTAATGTTGCATTATCTGCTTTAGGCTCTACATATTCTGGAGCATTTGTGTATACAGATTGTGCAGATATAGGAATTGCTTGTACGGCAGGATTTGGAAATGGAAGTAGTACCTCAGATTATGATTTTGATGTCTCAGTAGCTTCAGGTACAACTTATTATGTAGTAATTTCTACATATGCAACACCTCAAAGTACTACATACACTTTAGATATTACTGAAGTTTTATGTGCAGATCCAACGACTTTAGCAGTAAGTAATGTAACAACTACATCTGCAGATTTAGAATGGACGGGAGGTACTGAAACGATTTGGAACATTGAGTTAGTTGATGTAACCGCTGGTGGTACGCAAACAATGATAGCTACTTATCCTGGTGTAACAACAAATCCTTTTTCCGTTTCTGGCTTAGTTGCTGAAAATGATTATGAATTTTATGTACAAGCAGATTGTGGTACTGCTAACGGTGTTTCTATGTGGACTGGGCCTTTTGCCTTTACAACGCCTTGTGAGGCTATAAACACATATCCTTCTACAACAGACTTTACAAATAATCCAGCAACAGCATGTTGGACAGAAGCAGGTTCTGGTGAAGTTGCAGATGGACCAACAGGCGCGTCTTCAGATTGGAGAGACGGTAGAGCTTATGAAGATTTTGATGGAAATACCATCAACTCAAATGCTATTAACTTGTATTTTAATACAGATAGAGAATGGTTAATTTCTCCTGTCTATGATTTATCAACAAGTACAGACCAAATGTTAAAAGTTAATGTTGCTGTCACCAATTATAGTTCTTCTAGTACGCCAACAACTGTAGGAGATACAATGGGTAGTGATGACGAAGTTCAATTATTAATGACAATTGATAATGGAGCAACATGGACAAACCTTACCACTTGGAATGTGGGTAATCAGCCGTCTGTTAATGGAACAGAGTTTCTTGCAGATTTAGCAGCGGTTAGTGGTAATGTTCAATTTGCTTTATGGGCAAGTGATGGAACTGTAAATGATTCGGAAGATTATGATTTCCACGTTGGTGAGTTTGAAATTACTGATTCTACATTATCAACATCAAGTTTCAATACAGAAAACAACTTCTCTTACTATCCAAACCCAGTAGAGAATACATTATCTCTAAAAGGTATTAAGAACATCCAGAATATAGCAGTGTTAAACATGTTAGGACAAGAAGTTTTACGTGTTGCGCCTAATGCTATTAATAGTGAAGTAGATATGTCTAACTTACAATCGGGCGCTTATTTTGTTAAAGTGACTATTGAAAATGCGACTAAAACTATTAAAATTATTAAAGAGTAAGAATAAAAGTAAAAACTTAATTCTTTAAATTTTAAAGTCCCGCTGCATCTGTAGCGGGACTTTTTTATACCGTAATTTCATTTGAAAAGGTTAGAAAAGTATCTTTTTTATTACCCCAATCTTAAACCGTATTTTAAGTACATTTGTGCTATGCAACTTATGTACTCTTTTATCATACCAGTTTTCAACCGACCAAATGAAATTCAAGAATTATTAGATAGTTTTTTAGAACTGAAAACTGCTTGTACTTTTGAAATTATTATTGTGGAAGATGGGTCTACTAAATCTTCAAAACAAGTGGTGGATAGCTATACGTCTAAATTAGATATTTCTTATTTTTTTAAAGAAAACTCAGGCCCAGGCGCTTCTAGAAATTATGGAATGGAACGTGCTAATGGACATTATTTTATTATTTTAGATAGCGATTGTATTTTACCATCGCAATATCTAAATGCAGTTAATAATAGTTTACAGCACAATTATGTAGACTGTTTTGGCGGTCCAGATGCCGCTCATGCATCTTTTTCTAATCTGCAAAAAGCGATTAATTTTAGTATGACTTCGTTTTTAACTACGGGAGGAATACGCGGACATAAAAAAAGTGTGGATACCTTTCAGCCTAGAAGTTTTAATATGGGCTTGTCTAAAAAAGCCTTTCACGAAACACAAGGTTTTGGCAGAATACATCCAGGTGAAGATCCCGATTTAACGATAAGGTTGTGGACTAAAGGGTTTAAAACTAATTTAATACCAGAAGCTTATGTTTTTCATAAACGCAGAATTTCGTGGTCTAAATTTTACACACAAGTCAATAAGTTTGGTATGGTAAGACCAATTTTAAATTATTGGCATCCAGAAACAAAAAAAATAACCTATTGGTTTCCTTTTCTCTTTAGTTTTTCTTGTATATTATCGCTACTACTTACGGTTTTTGGTATATTATGGCCTTTATATTGTGTTTTTTTGTATTATATTTTAGTTTTAGTTTCAGCAACTATTCAGAATAAAAGTATAATTATAGGGTTTCAATCATTAATAGCAACAACAATCCAGTTTTTTGGTTACGGTTACGGTTTTATAAAATCAACATTGACCTTAACGCTTTTTAACAAAAAGCCAGAAGAGGCTTTTCCAAAATTATTTTTTAAAATTAAATAATGACAACATTAAAGTCAAAAATACTAACAGTAATTAAAACGAGAAAAATTAATATTTTCTTCTTGTTTTTCATTTTGGCATTCGCCATATTAGTATTAACAAAACTCTCTAAAACATATACCGATACCATCGCTTTTACGGTATTACCAAAAAATATTCCCGATGAGGTTATTATTTTAAACGATTCTTCGCATCAACTTAAAGTAACTTTAAAAGCGCAAGGATTTAAATGGTTAAAATATTATTTGAAACAGCCTTATTTATCTATCGATTTTAATACCGATGTGAATAAAGCTGATTCCACTTACGTTTGGATGCGAACAAAAGGGTTTTCAAATCTAATCGAACAATTCAGTAAAGAAATTGAAATCGAAAGTATAAATCCTGAAACACTAACCTTTTATTTTGATGAAAACGCGGTAAAATATGTACCCGTTCGACCTCAAATGACCATTGCTTATGCTCCTGGTTATGATGTTATGGAAGAAGAGTCAACAACTCCTGATTCTATAAAAGTTATTGGACCGGAATCCTTATTAAGGGAGTTGGAATTTATTAAAACACATAATATTGAATTGACCAATATTAATAAGCCTGTGCACCAAATTTTGAAGTTAAATCTCGATTCTTTAAATACTAAAATGAGTGTATCGCAAAAGGAAGTGTTATTAGCATTAGATGTTAAAAAGTTTACCGAAGGCACAAAAGAAATTCCTGTTGAGGTAATTAATGTTCCTAAAGACCTCACATTAAAATTTTTTCCAAAAAGCATTTATGTAAGTTATTACACAAGTCTGGAGAATTTTAATGCTATTAAAAAAACAGATTTTCAGATAATTTGTAATTATAAGGATTTAAAAGAAACCAGTACCTTTTTAACGCCCATACTTACTAAAAGGAGTGAAAAAGCAAAATCTATAAGGTTACATCACGAAAAAGTCGAATTTATTATAACAGAATGAAAACAGTAGTGTTAACAGGCGGTATTGGTAGTGGCAAAACGACGGTTGCAAAAATGTTCGCCGAGCTAGGCGTGCCTATTTATATTGCAGACGACGAAGCCAAGAAATTAATGGTATATTCTAAAGTTATTAAGCTTAAGCTAATAAAACTGTTTGGGGAGAAAGCTTATATAAATAATACACTGAACAGACCCTTTTTAGCAGAATCAATTTTTAATAATAAAGAATTATTAGAGCAGATGAATGCCATAGTGCATCCAGAAGTTAAAAATCATTTTGAAAATTGGAAATCGCGGCAAGAAGCGCCTTATGTTATTAAGGAAGCTGCTATTATTTTCGAAAACGGAAGTTATAAAAATTATGATCATATTATAACTGTACACGCACCCGAAACAGTGAAAATAGAACGCGTGTTACAGCGAGACTCGACAACTGTAGACAGAATAAAAGCCATTATGAAAAACCAATGGTCCGATTCAGAGAAAATAAAACGATCAAATTACGTTATCGAGAATCTAGATCTCGATAGAACACGAAAACAAGTCCTTCAAATCCACACAAACCTTCTAGAAATTAAGTAGATAAACCTACAATGTTTTTTTTGTTAATGTAAGGTTAAATGGTACGATTACTCATTGTTAAAATGTTAATTTTGAATAATGAGGAAGAAAATTTTTCTTGTGTTAATCATTTTAATGAGCTTATCTCTTGGTGGGATAATCTTCGTTCAGAGTTATTATATCACAAATTCTGTTAAAAATGAGGAAGATCAATTCAAATTTAACGTAAAAAAGGCATTACGTTATGTTACTAATAAAATTGAGAACGAGGAATTTAAAGACCATATTTACAAAATATCGCGCTTAATAGAGAAAGGGGAATTGGTTAATATAAACGAGAACTCCATTTCTAATTTATACATTAAACAGTACGACGAAAACACCAACGAAACATTAGTATATAGAAATGGTATCCTAGAGGAGAATTATAAATTATCATCATCGCTCTTTGACATTGGTTTAGATAGTACAAGCATAAAACGTATTATAAACCAGAATGAAACGAAGGTTTATAAATCCAGTGAGATTGATGGTAAGGATAATGTTGAAATGATTCAATTTGGAGACCTTACTAGAACTGATAATTTGGTGTACGAAACGCATTACAATAATACAGCCTACAGACGGCCTATTCATAAGCGGGTGTCGATAGAGCAAATAAACAAACTTTTAAAGTTGCGTTTATTGCAAGATGATATTGATATCGATTACGAATTTGCTATCTATAGTAACGGTTTAGCTACAAAGATACAAACAGAAAATTTCGAACTTCAAGGATTAGAAACTATAGGTATTCCTGTTTTTTATAATGAGAAAGATTCTAATAACTATAAATTATTAATCAATTTCCCCGATCAGCAGAAATTTATTTTTTCAACGCTTATAGGAATGATTTTGCTTTCGGTAGTTTTTACATTAATAATTATATTAACTTATGGAAGCGCTATTTTTCAACTCGTTAAGCAACGCCAAATTTCTGAAATCAAAACCGATTTCATTAATAATATGACGCACGAATTTAAAACGCCAATAGCAACTATAAATTTAGCGTTAGATTCTATAAGGAATCCTAAAATAATTAACGATCAAGAAAAGGTATTGCGTTACCTTACAATGATTAGAGAAGAAAATAAGCGAATGCACGCTCAGGTAGAAAATGTATTACGTATATCTAAACTTGAAAAAAACGAATTAAATATAAGTAAGGATAGGGTAAGATTGCACGACTTAATAGAAGATGCTATCTCGCATGTTGAATTAATTGTAGAAGATAGAGGTGGTTTTATTGAAACCGATTTAAAAGCCGATAAGTCCTCTATTTTAGCAAATGAAACCCATTTTACAAACGTTCTGGTAAATATTCTAGATAATGCTGTGAAGTATTCTCCAGAGGCACCAAAAATTATTATTGAAACGGTAAATGTTGGAAACAATATATTAGTAAAAATTAAAGACAACGGAAGCGGAATGAGTAAAGCCGTACAAAAACGTGTATTCGAAAAATTTTATAGGGAACACACGGGCAATATTCATAATGTTAAAGGACACGGTTTGGGCTTAGCTTACGTAAAAAGAATAGTAGAAGATCACGAGGGTCATATCTCGGTAGAAAGTGAAAAAGAAAAAGGAAGTACTTTTATAATAAAGCTTCCCCTAATATCATAAAGTTATGGAAGAACAACAAAAAAAAATATTATTAGTAGAGGATGATCCAAATTTTGGAACGGTACTAAAAGATTATTTAATGATGAATGATTACGAAGTTGTTCATGCTAAAAATGGTATGGAAGGTTTCGAAAAATTCAAAAAGGACGATTACGATCTATGTATTTTAGATGTAATGATGCCGTATAAAGATGGTTTTACATTAGCAAAAGAAATTAGAGAAAAAAATTCTGATATTCCTATTGTCTTCTTAACCGCGAAAGCAATGAAAGAAGATGTGCTTAAAGGGTATAAAGTAGGGGCAGACGATTACCTAAATAAACCTTTTGATAGTGAAGTGCTATTAATGAAGATTAAAGCAATAATGCAGCGTAAGGCTACAGAGACTGTTGCCGATAGCAAACAATTTGAATTTAAAATTGGAGGTTTCGATTTAAACTCTAAACTAAGATTTTTAAAATATAAAGATAATGAACCGGTAAAATTATCGCCAAAAGAAAACGAATTATTACGTCTATTAGCGTTACATGAAAACGATTTAATGCCTAGAGAGTTGGCATTAACAAAAATATGGAGAGATGATAATTATTTTACATCTCGAAGTATGGACGTGTACATAGCAAAGCTACGTAAGTATTTAAAAGTAGATGATAAAGTCGAAATTTTAAATATTCACGGCGAAGGCTTTAGATTAGTTGTAAACCCGGAACAGTAGAATACAGTGATATGATAAATATAAAAAACCAGCTCCAAAGCTGGTTTTTTTATACATTAAAGTTTTCGGAAGCTATTAGCGCTAAATCGCGTTCGTTTTTAATAGAATGGCTTGCATCTGTTTTTAGATTTTCAATTTCTTCTGTAATGCTTTTTGTATAAGCTTCTACCGTACTTAAACGTTTTAAATTATTTAGCATAGTTAATAAACGTTTTACTAATATCACATCGTGCTTGCAATACGTTCGTAAAGACGCCATAGCTTCGTATAGTAGTGAGCTAAAATTAACTGTTGAGATAAAAACCCAAGGAATATCGTCTATATAAGTGAAGCTAATATCATTTTTCTTAAGCCTTAACACGTATAATTGCGATAAGTAATCTATAGCATTAAGCGCGGTTCCAGGGTCGTTAATACCAGGAGACATCGCTTTAACTGCGATCTCGGTTAATTGTTTAAAAGCTAATACATAATTATCTTCTATAAGTTCGCTTTTTGCAAAGTCGAAGTTTGTATGCAAACCTCCAAGAGTCTCTTCATCTAATTCTATTTCTGTTTTAAATAAGATGTCCTTTTCTAAAAGAAACGCTCCTTTATTAGCACTAATCTCTATTTTACACTCGTGCTTTTTTGCAATTTCTGCGATATTTTCTAAGGATATATTTTGAAGATATCCCGTTTTATACGATTTGTAGCTATTCCAATTATCAGACGACTTAAAAGATTCTTTATTGTCCTTTTCAGAGTCTATGAGGTGTAATAATCTGTTACTTGATTTTTTAAAAATTTTATCCATTATATTGTTTATTTGAATGGATTGAGAAATCGAGTGTATGAAATAAATAAATGCACCTAACGATACGACCATAAACACAATGGCTAATAGTACCGAAAATCCGGGTAATTGATATTCGTTACCGCTGGGGCGAATAGAAATTAATGTAAAGATGCAATAGAGTATTGTGGCTACATAAATACCTAAGATAACTTGATGTCGTCTGTTCGAAATTAAACCCGGTAATAAACGTGGTGAAAAATTACTCGATGCTTGGTTTAAAAGCACCATTACCATAGAGAAACTAAAAACCATAATTGAAATAGAACCCGCGGTTATTGTTGTTAGTAAAGTACGTGCCGTATCGGTGTTATTAATAACCAAGTCTGGTACAATATCTAATAAATATTTAGAGATGCCTTGACTTTCTAAATAAAACATTAAATAGGCAAAAGCACTACCAGCAAAGGCAATTAGAGTGGGGAAAAAAGCGATTTTATCTTTTAGTTTAAAAATACTTCTTAAAATAAACAGAAACTTTTCTTTCATAAACAGTTTGGTTTTATTTCACGTTAAATAAATGTACTACTTTTTATTTTGAATGGCTTTCAGTACTGTTTTAAAATCGGTATTAAAATCGAACCACGAGGTTTCTGGATCTCTTTTAAACCAAGTAAGTTGTCGTTTTGCGAAACGACGGGTGTTTTTTTTAATTTCCGAAATGGCAAATTCTAAAGTCCATTCTCCATCTATATATTTAAATAATTCTTTATAGCCAACGGTATTTAGCGCATTTAAATCTTTATAATCTAAAAGTGATTGGACTTCTTCTAGTTGACCGTGGTCAATCATACTATCTACGCGGGCGTTAATGCGGTCGTAAATAATGGCTCTTTCAGCGGTTAAACCAATACTAACGGTTGTAAAAGAACGATTGTTTTTATCTTTATTTAAAAAGGAAGAATACGGTTTACCCGAACCGATACTTATTTCTAAAGCGCGAATTACACGCTGCGGGTTTTGAAGCGCTATCCTATTATACGATTCTAAATCTAAGTCTTTTAATTGGCGTTGTAACGACGCTAAGCCTTCGGTTTCGAGTTGCTGATTCAGTATTTCGCGAATATTTTTATCGACTTCCGGAAAGTGATCTAATCCTGTTGTAACCGCATCCACATATAAACCGGAACCACCAACCATAACGACATAGTCGTGTGTTTTAAAAAGTATATCCAATTTCGCAATGGCGTCTTTTTCGAAAGCGCCAACATTATAGTTTTCTAAAATCGATTTGTGCTGAATAAAATGATGTGGTGCTGCAGCGCGCTCAGATTTTGTAGGCGCCGCAGTGCCAATGTGCATTTCTTTAAAAAACTGTCTAGAATCGGCTGATATAATTTCGGTATTAAAATAATTAGCTAGTGTAATACCAAGACTGGTTTTACCAATGGCAGTTGGGCCAATAATAGAGATAAGATATTTGTTTTCTGTTTTCAAAATAAAATGACTTATGGTAAAGGTGTAACGTGCGTTAAGGATAGTAGCGGCATCCTTTTTTTATTCCTAAAAAAGATATAGCGAATAGCCTGACTTTAATAGCTAAATGCTATTAAAGTAACGCCCAAATATTATTTAATATGCAATGGTTGCCCGCAGTTGTAACAATACTCGGCTTTGTCCTTATGGTTTTCAGCTAAACAATTTTGGCACGATTGTGTGTTCAGGGCTACGGTGTTAGATTGCTCTTTTTTCAGTTTCTGCTCTTCTTCGTTATTGGTACTTCTTGTGTATTCGGCAGACACAATTCCTGTAGGCACGGCAATAATACCGTACCCTAAAACCATTATTATTGTGGCTATAAATTGACCTAAGGGTGTTTGTGGTGCGATATCACCAAAACCTACGGTAGTAAGGGTAACAATGGACCAATAGATACTTTTAGGGATGTTATCGAAGCCGTTTTTTTCGCCTTCTACTAAATACATAATTGTACCAAAAATAGTGGCGGCAATAACAACGGCAAATAAAAATACAGAGATTTTCGCACGGCTTGCTTTTAGGGCTGTGGCGAGTTGGTTTGATGCGCCTAAGTAACGGGCTAATTTTAAAATTCTAAATACACGTAATAAGCGTAGTGCTCTTAAAGCCACGAGAGCGTGTGTACCTGCAAATATTAAAGATAAGTATTTAGGTAGGGTAGATAACAAATCGATTATACCGTAGAAACTAAATATGTATTTCCAAGGTTTTTTTACGGTAATTACTCGCGCTATATATTCGATAGTAAATAATACGGTAACAATCCATTCGCCTACGTTTAACCAAAAATGGTATTTTAAATCGATGGAGGCTACGCTTTCAAGCATTACCAATAAAATACTAGCAATAATGAAAACTAATAAAATAACATCGAATAACTTTCCGGCAGGAGTGTCTGCTTCGTAAATAATTTCGTGAAGTTTTATCTTCCAACGCTTATTTTTTTCAGGTAAGGGATTTTCCATAGGTATAAAAAATACAGAAATTTAATTATTTTCTTGCTGTGTATCTAATGTTACAATTTTTAAGCGTTTATTACGTCTTAAGTAACTTTGTATAATATGCTGGTTATCTCTATTGTTAAGCATTGGTGTAATGATTGTTTTTAAAATATCGATATTGTTTATTTGATAGTTTAAATTGAAAAATCCCAAGCCTTGAAAGATACCATTTTCTATAAGAATAGCACTACGTTCATCGATATCGCGACCTTTGTCTATAATTACCATATCTTGATTATCGTAACTGTATTTTTTTATTAGCTCAGTGACGCGTTTATTATACGCTTCTGGTGCTTCTTGATTAACACAAGCGCCATTGCACGATTTTATATCGTAATTAAAACAACTGGTTTTGGTTTTATATAAACCATTTAATTTCTGACATAAATTATAGTCTTCCACCACTTTAAACATAAATGCTTTTGCGCTTTGCCTATTGCTAAAGGTTGTTATCGCTTTTTTGCGACCATCGGCCTTATCAACGGTTAAATTAATATAACCATTATCGTCTACAAAACTGTATAAAGCACTAGAGAATAGAGAACGGCGTAACGAACGATTATGTTTCGGTTTTACGCGTTTTATTTCTTCGCTTTCTTTTAATAGTGCAACAAGTTCGCTACCTGTAGACTCGTAAGTGACCTCGGCCACTTGTAACTGTATTTTTTTTGACTTCGAGTCGGTACCCGTAAAATGTTGATTAATACGTTTCTTAATATTATTACTTTTACCAATATATATAATATCTCCGCTTGAATTATGAATATAATACACACCAGTTATTGATGGCAATTTACCCATAATATCGACGAGTTTAGGCTCCAATTGAAGCTTTGGCTCTTTACGAATGGAATTAATAATAATTTCCTTATTCGTGTCTTTGTCTATTAATAACTTAAAAAGTTTTACTGTCGCCAAGGCATCTCCAGAGGCGCGATGCCTATCGGTTACTGGTATACCTAAAGAACGCACTAGTTTACCCAAACTATAAGACGGTAAATCTGGAATTAAGTCTTTAGACAATTGAACGGTGCATAAGGTTTCTCTTTCGTATTCGAACCCTAGGCGGCTAAATTCTGTACGTAAAATACGATAATCGAATTTGGCGTTGTGCGCGACTAAAATAGAACCCTCTGTAATTTCGACAATGCGTTTAGCGACTTCGTAAAATTTAGGTGCATTGCGCAGCATATTACTGTTTATACCTGTTAAGTTTACAACAAACGGTTGTATCTCGCGCTCCGGATTTACCAAACTAATAAATTGGTCTACGACTTCGTGTCCATCGTATTTGTAGATGGCAATTTCGGTAATGCCTTCTTCATTAAACTTCCCGCCGGTCGTCTCTATGTCAACTATAGTATAAATATGCTATTAATTTAAGTGTTTGTTATGCGTTGTAATTTCTTTCTCCAAAGATACTACTTCCTACACGAACCATTGTGCTGCCACAATTAATTGCTAATTTATAGTCGCCACTCATACCCATAGAAATGGTTTTGAAGGCTTTATTTTCGGGCTGAAGCGCTTTTAATTGATTGAATGCAGTTTGTAAAGCATTGAATTCATTTTCAACCTGATTGGTATTATCAGTAAATGTTGCCATCCCCATAACACCAGTAATTTGAATGTGTTTAAATTCTGAAAAGTCATCCCTCTGTAAAATCTCTGAAGCCGCGTCTAAAGACATTCCGAATTTAGAATTTTCTTCAGCAATTTTTATCTGCAAAAGACAATTAATAGTGCGCTCGTTCGCTTTCGCTTGTTTATTAATTTCTTTTAATAACTTAAAATTATCGACACCGTGAATTAAATTCACAAAAGGTGCCATATATTTTACTTTATTACGTTGTACGTGCCCAATCATATGCCAAAGGATGTCTTTTGGCATATCTTCGAACTTGTCGCACATTTCCTGAATTTTATTCTCTCCAAAAATACGCTGACCAGCGTCGTAAGCTTCCATTAAGTCGCTAACCGGTTTCGTTTTAGAAACGGCGACCAGAGAAACGTGCTCTGGGAGGGTGGCTTGTATATCGTGTAATTGCGTTGTTATGCTCATTTGTTCTTGCTTATAATCAATTTGCTAAATGGTAATGCGTTTTAAAACTCGTAAATAGTAACTCCACTTCGTAATTTTGGTTCTATATACGTGCTTTTTGGAGGCATTTTTAAACCATCGTCAGCGATGGTTTTAAGTTCATTAATACAAGCAGGAACCATACCAAAACCTATTTTGTAGTCGCCTTCATCCACTTTACTTTTCATATTTACGACTTCCTTAATACCGCTTATGTAATTTATTCTATTATCATTACGTAAATCTTCAATACCTAAAATAGGTTTTAAAATGGTCGCATAAAGTAATTGTGCATCCAAGGCATCAAGCGATGTTTTAAACGAATAACCTGCTTTCCTTAAATATAAGGAGTAAAACTCGCCATCTAAATACATACTGAAATGATGTTTTTGTGTCGGTTTATAAGGAATGGCACCGCGGTTTTCTATTCTATACAGCGTATCTAATTGTATTAAAAACTCTTCTTTACTTAATCCGTTGAGATCGGTGATTAATCTATTAAACTCGTGAATTTTTAATTCGGATTCCGGAATTAAATACGTCATAAAGTAATTATAAGACTCCGATCCTATATGATTTTTGTTTTTAGATTTTAAATCCTCATATAATAAATGAGACGACGACGAACGGTGATGGCCATCGGCAATATATAAGGTGTCAATGTCTTTAAACGCGTCCGAAATCGCGTTTATATCAACTTCATTTTCAATTTTCCATAAGTAATGCGTGTCGCGAAAGGTGGTTGTAAATTCAAATTCTGCTCGGTGTTGTTGTTCCTTTTTAATAATAGATGAAATAACAGCGTTATCGGGGTAGGTTAACAACACAGGTTCGGCATTAAAGCCCACCGTTTTTAAATAGTCTTTAAACACGACTTCGCGGCTAGAAATAGTGTCTTCGTGTTTTTTTATAACATCGGCTTTGTAGTCTTCAACACTTGCTGCTGCCACAATACCGTTAAATACTTGGTTTTTTCGATCTATAATTTTATAAATATAAAAACAAGGGGTGTTATCGCGTTTAAATATGCCGCTTTCTTTAAATTCTAAATAGCGATTTTTAACGAGTTGATAACGCGCAACTCCAGAAATTTCTTTTGCATATTTATAGCCCGGATTAACGATGTGCAAAAATGAATACGGGTTATAATCTAAACGGCCTTCGCGTTCTGCTTGCGTATAACTTTGATACGACCGCGAAGCCACCAAGCTCACTTTATCTCGGGTAGGACGTACTGCTTTAAACGGAATAATTGTAGACATACTAAATATTGAGAGTGTTTAATTCGCATAAAAATAAAATTAGACCTTTAGAGGTATGCGAACGCTATCTGCTTATAATTTTTATTTCGAAAATTGCTTAGCGACTTTTTCAGCCTTTCTACTTTCTGAATAATCATAAAATCCTTCGCCAGATTTAACACCTAATTTCCCTGCCGCTACCATATTCACTAATAATGGGCACGGTGCATATTTAGGGTTTTTAAAGCCGTCGTACATAACGTTTAAAATTGATAGGCAAACGTCTAGCCCAATAAAATCTGCTAATTGTAAAGGTCCCATTGGGTGCGCCATACCTAATTTCATAACTGTATCTATTTCTTCAACGCCGGCAACACCGTTGTATAACGTTTCGATAGATTCGTTTAGCATTGGCATTAAAATTCTATTCGCTACAAAACCAGGATAATCGTTAACCTCGGTTGGCGTTTTACCTAATCTTTTAGATAAGTCCATAATAGTTGACGTCACGACATCGCTTGTACTATACCCGCGAATAATTTCAACCAATTTCATAATAGGCACAGGGTTCATAAAGTGCATTCCAATAACTTTCTCTGGTCGAGAAGTAACGGCTCCAATTTTTGTAATAGAAATAGAAGAAGTATTGGTGGCTAAAATGGTGTTGTCGTCACAAACGTCGTCTAATTGCTTAAATATTTTAAGTTTTAAATCGAAATTTTCGGTTGCAGCTTCAACTACTAAGTCGGTGTTTTTAACTCCTTCAGAAATATCGGTGAACGTGGTAATCTTTTTTAGAGTAGCGGTTTTATCAGCTTCAGAAATTTTTTCCTTAGCAACCATTCTATCTAAATTTTTCGTAATAGTGTTTATGCCACGCTCTAAAGACGCCTCACTAATATCTATAAGTTGTACGTTGTATCCGGATTGAGCAAAGGTGTGGGCTATTCCATTTCCCATTGTTCCTGCTCCAATTACTGCTATATTCTTCATTAAATATTTATTTTTATTCCTTAAAAAAAGGATTCTTATTTATTATCTATTTTTCCTTGAGCTCGTTTGGTGTTTAGCAAGGAAGTAAATTGTATTTTTTACTTAATTATACTTCGAATGACTTTAATTTAAATAATGAGATTATTAGTTGCGACAGCACTAAAACTGATTGATAATCATAGTAGCAACACGCAAGGCTTCGGTACCATCGTGAAGTGTTACCACTGGTTTGGTGTCGTTATTAATGGCATCGGCAAACGATTCTAATTCGTCTAAAATGGCATTATTTTCTGAAATTTCAGGATTGTCGAAATAGATCTGTTTTTTGATGCCTTCCGCATTTTGAAGAATCATATCAAAATCTCCGGGGTTTTTCGGGGCGTCTTTCATTTTAACGACTTCACATTTCTTCTCTAAAAAATCGACAGAAATATAAGCGTCTCGCTGAAAAAAGCGAGTTTTACGCATATTCTTTAACGAAATTCTACTCGCTGTTAAATTCGCCACGCAACCGTTAACAAACTCAATACGCGCGTTGGCAATATCGGGAGTGTCACTAATTACCGAAACGCCACTTGCCGAGACGTGTTTTACTTCAGATTTTACGACGCTTAAAATAGCATCGATATCGTGAATCATTAAATCTAAAACCACAGGAACATCGGTACCTCGTGGATTAAATTCTGCCAAACGGTGCGATTCTATAAACATAGGTTTATCGAGCATGTCTTTAACGGCAATAAACGCAGGGTTAAAACGTTCTACGTGCCCCACTTGACCTTTAACGCCTTTTTCGGCGACTAAAGCACGCAAGGTTTCTGCTTCCTCAACGGTATTTGTAATTGGTTTTTCTATAAAAATATGCTTGCTTTTAGCAATGGCCTGCTTGGCACATTCGTAGTGCGATAGGGTAGGGGTAACAATATCGACAACATCTACAGCGTCAATTAATGCTTCTATAGTACTAAAATAGGTGTAGCCCAATTCCGCTTCAATACGTTTTGCATTTTCTTCATCGGCGTCATAAAAGCCAACCAAATTATATTTTTCAGATTGATTAAGCAGTCTTAAATGAATTTTTCCAAGATGACCAGCACCTAATACTCCTACGTTCAGCATATAATTACGTTTTCAACAAAAATAAGATTTTTGAAGCAGAATAAAGAAAAAGAATTTATAAAATAAAGGTATGAAACCTTTAAGATTTGATTAATTTTATCCCGTAAAACTCCCAATTATTTTGAAAGATACTTTAAAACATCAAGGCTTACGTCAGCAATTAGTTTCTGTGGTTAAATCTAAAGGTGTAACCAACGAAAATGTACTAAAAGCGATGGCTAAAATACCACGACATTTGTTTATGGATTCTAGTTTTTTGGACCACGCGTATCAGGATAAAGCCTTTCCTATTGCTGCCGACCAAACGATTTCACAGCCGTATACAGTAGCGTTTCAAAGCGAATTAATGCAAATAGAACGCGGCCATAAAGTATTAGAAATTGGCACTGGAAGTGGTTACCAAACCGCTGTTTTGTGTGAATTAGGAGCACAAGTATATAGTATTGAAAGACAGCGAGAATTGTTTAAAAAAACGAGTAATTTTTTACCTAAGTTAGGGTATCGTGCCCGAAAACTTATTTTTGGTGATGGCTATAAAGGATTAGTTGAAGAAGCGCCGTTTGATAGTATTATTGTTACTGCCGGAGCACCTTTTGTACCCAAACCGCTTTTAGCGCAACTGGCTATTGGTGGCCGCTTGGTAATTCCTGTGGGTGACGACGTGCAAACAATGACGCTATTTGTAAGAACAGGCCCAAAAGCATTCGAGAAAACCGAGTTTGGAGAATTTCGTTTTGTGCCTTTATTGGAGGATAAAAATTAAGGGGTTATTTCTTGGTTTGCACTATTGTTTTAATCACCATTACTATAGGCATTAGCGTTAAAAATGCGATCGTTATTATTAAGAAGTAATTTGAAAACAGCGAAAAGGAAGTGCTGTTTTTTAAAGCTATAGTTACCATTTCGTAAGTAATTACCGCGCAAATTAATGAAAAGCTCAAGTTAATATATCGTGTTATTTTTGTTGAACTTCTGTACTGTTTTTCAGCATTGTTTTCCGTGATTTTCACAGGATAATTATAGATGTAAGGATGTTTGTTCAATTTATAAACGCCGAAGCAAATAGCAGAAAGTAGCATGGGGACTAACCAAATCATACTTTTCTCGTCATAGCGGTTTACTTCGCCATCTAATCCAAAATGAGCGGGAACCCTATCGGGTAAATCACTGTAATGATGCGCTATAAACGCAAACGAAAATAACAAGCTTAAAAGTGTAAGCGCTTCAATAATTCTGTCTGATTTATCACAGTCAATTTTTAATTTAGGTCGGTTGGTGTTGAACATTTTCGGTGTTTTAGTTGAAAGGTATTTAACGTCGAGCACAAGGATCGTTATAAATATTAGGTATGAGAAAGGGGTAGAGTAAAATTAGAGTTTGTAATTACGAAGCGATTAATATTAAAATACTAATTTAAATAGTATTTTCCTTAATTAGTTTCTTTTTCAACCTATTCATAAATAGGTTTTGCCTTATTAATGCAATAACCAGTTCATTCCAAAAAACCAAATAAATGCAAAAAATCCAATATTATAACTTTGAGAAATAAGTCCGAAAAAGGCACTCATACACAAAGCAATATAAAACATCCTAATTAGAGAAAAAGAATATACTACTATTTTTGAATCTCTATTCAGCTTAAAATATTCTTTATCTACAGGAGCCATTAGATGATTTCTTCCCTGTCCGTTGAAAAAGGAGTTTCTGAAATTAATTTCAAACCCTGAAAGTATAATTTCATCAATTTTTAAGTGAATCAGTTCTTTTTCTATCGTTTCAATAATTTTATTGTTTTCAGAATCTACATTTAATTTTATATTTTATGTTTAATGGAAACAAATTATTTTTATATATATATAATGTATTAATTAAACCTTTTGTAAATCCAAATGGTTCTTAAAATTGTTTTGTAATCGACTTCTTAAAAACATTCCAAAGAGGTGAAACAAAATGGCAACTACAATTATAAGGAGTCCAAAAATCAAGGTTTTGTTATTTGAAGCTGCCACTATTAAGGTAATTATGCCTATTAATACGGTAAGAATAGGGAAAATGGCTATAACAGGATTTGGTTTAATGTTTAATTGCAATAATGAGCCTTTTTCAGAGGTTATTATTTCCCCATTTAAATACGCCGTTTTTCTTTTAAAATTTGGGACATACCACTTAATATAAGTCCATTTATCATAAGCTTCAAACGCATTTTGACTTGTAAATTTTCCAACAAACTTCAAGTTATTTTGGCCAAAAATGTCCTCAATTTTTTGTCTTAAATTATCTCCATTCAAATTTGAAGAATAATGTGCTTTTTTAGTGTTAAGTATATATTTAATCATTTTCTACAATTATGTTTTTTCAATATAAGGGCTAAAAGTAACGCGTATATGATTCCGGATTATCTCTTTACTCAAAGGCATACAGCTAGAGTATAACTTAAGTTAGTATTTTATAAATATAGTTAACTTTAAGTTATAATCAGAAAATATAAAAGAGTGGAGTAAGGTCATTTTGTGTAATGAAACTTAGATCTTGTTTTTTTGATTTTAGGTGCCGTAGTAAAAACCAATAGTATTGACGCTAAAATAATAAGCGAAGAAAAAATCAAAGACTAATATTCTTTCGGTTCCGAAATTTTTGAAAATTCTACAGTTAGAATGCTCAAAACACAAGAAGTTATTATAAATATTGAAGCTAAATGTCTTTATATTATTTTTTAATATTATGAGAGGATATTGGGTTTATTGTAGTCTTTGTTATTGCGTTGCAGGTCTTATATCTAGGGTTTTCCTAAGGAAAATTAGAAGTTTAAAAACAAGGCAACTGACAATGATAATATTAATTAATTTTATACGGTATTATGTTTTTTTTATTTTTTTTAGTCTAATCCATTCGTGTTTAATATCCTTCATTAGTAGCCCATTGTCAAATTTCACAGAACCTTTTGGGAAAATATTTTCATCTTCAAAAAAACTCGACTCTACGTTTTCCACTACCAATAACGATACTTTCCAATTTTTCGTTTTTAATTCAAGTCCGTCAAAATCATTTTTATCAGGCGCGTATCCAATAGAGGCATATTCAAAAAAATCAGATGCACATTTTAAATTTTCAAATACGCTTTCGTTATTCCACTTATGTGTTTCTGTGGCTTGGATTGATATAGATGTTTGGTCTTCACTTATAAATCTGATATCGTAATTTCCGCCTTTTTCATTAACTGTAAAATTTGCTAAGTGATGGATTCCAGGGAAAAGTGTTCCTCCAGCAAGAGAATTTAATTTAGAGGACGTGTCTCTTCTTGGAATATAAACACCTTCTTTTAGTTTTCCATTTTCTACCCATTCGACTGCAATACGGTGTGCCCCGTTTTCAGATGAAATTCCGATTTGTTTAGGGAAACCTTTAGGTCTGATTTCTTTTAATCTAATTAAACAAATTCCACCAATTCCTTTTCCATTTACCAATTTCGGTTTAAAAGGTTTTGGTAAATAATTCTCCAAAACTTCTTTATCAATTTGGTAATTGATTAAAATTCGTCTGTCTATTATTCCTTTTAATCTTGGTGTTTTCATTATAGTGGTCAATTGGCATCAAACGCGATTGTTTAAGATTAGTTTCGTGGCTAAGCAACTAAATTAGGAAATAAAAATCTACTTCTAAAATCTATAAAAATTTCTAAGTAGGTTAGAACTAGCAATTAATTTTATACGGAATTACCCTCAGTTTTTTTAATCATCAAGTTTATCTCTTAATATTTAACTTTTGTTTTGTTAAGCCGTTAGAGTGCGCATAATGTACACTACCTCTAATGTAAGAGTTATAAATTAAACTATTAATTACATATTAAAAGCTAATTCCAAACAACACAGCATCGCTAATAAAGCCAGAGCCTTGGTACGAGCGCACATAATCTATTCGTAAAAAACGGTATTTACCAAAGCCTAAATTATCGATTCCTATAGCATATTCTGTATACGGTTTGTTACTTTCCGTGTAGGCAATATTGGAGCTAATTAGCATGTTGTAATTCAGTTTATTAAGTAATGGAATTTTATTCAAAATAAACCCTTTAAAGTTGTGTTGCGCGTGTACTTCTGCGTAATTGTTATTGGTGCTTAGGGCGTAGTAAGGTAAATTCTTATAGCTGTTTAAATACGAGCCTCTAAAATTAACATTGGTCTGGTTGCCATTAAAATGATGATAATCGATAAAAGCAATATCATCGGCATTGGCAAAGAAACCACCTTTTACATTATAGTTTAAAACCCCTTTGTTACCAACAACCACTTCCTGCTGAAGTCCTAATTTAAAAGCATCGAAATTGTAATTAGATTCAGACGTACCCAACCCTTTTTCGTAGCCTACAGTTAGCGTTGGGTATTTATTATTGGTAACATTAAATTTCCCGTCAGGGCGACTATAAAAACTTTGGGCGAAATTGATGCGCGCATTTACATTCAGTTTTACAATATTGTGCGTGCTAAAATTGGCGCTTGTATAATTAAATGGATCTCTGGGATTATTACTTGTGTAACTATCGCGATCTTCGTTTATAAAAGTATAATCGGTGTGATTA
The DNA here is from genome assembly GCF_008086175.1 of Bizionia saleffrena. Taxonomy (GTDB): domain Bacteria; phylum Bacteroidota; class Bacteroidia; order Flavobacteriales; family Flavobacteriaceae; genus Bizionia; species Bizionia saleffrena. The sequence goes on along the minus strand of NZ_VSKM01000003.1, from coordinate 104,679 downwards.
AAAAGCGGTTTTCTACGTTCGTAAGCTAATGAAGAATAGAAGCTAAACCCATTAAACAACTCTTGTGAGAATTTAGCTTCAGCAAAACTTTTGTCGTAAAGCTTCATATAATTATCCTCAAAAAACAATGAGCTGATGCTATTTATTAACGGGGAAATAGGTGAGCTACTATTAAACTGTTCGGTTTTTATACCTCCAGAAAGCGAAATAAAACGATCGTTTATATTATTGAATTTAAAACGAAAATAAGCAACAGCACGCAGGCGGTCATCGGCTTCACCATAATTTATTTTCGTACCGATACTTAGGTATTTATTAAAATCGTCGTACTCTTTCATGAAATTGACATCCAAAAAGCTATTAAAACCTTGCACCGTATTAAAGTTGACACCTTTTAAAGGAGAACTTACATTAATAGTATACGATTTTTGAGAATTTTGATAACTGTAACCGCTAATAATATCACCAATTTTAAAGGCATTATTCGCGCCGTCTATGGAATCTAAATAGGGTTTCGATTCTTTTACTAATTGAATACTGTCTTTTTTTATGTAGTCCTTATTTTCCGGTTGCGTTAAGGGAACGGGCCTTTTTGTCGACCAATAGATAGCGTCTTTTTTATTAGAATTGTCTTCGAATGAAAGAATTTCACGTGTAAAATGATCATCTTCAAAATTAGGAGAAAAATCGTAATCACTATAAACAACAGTAAAATAACCATCGCCCGTAATGCCTAAAATGCCGAACTTAAACTCGAAAACCTGCGATATTTTTGCCCAAATAGCATCGGTTTCAGAGTAAGCGTAAGATTGTTTTATGGTAAATACATCGACAGGAATTACCTGAGCGCGTTTTCCAGTAACCGAAACGTCTACGGCGTATAAACTCCAATCATCTTCTACGATATATACAAAACCAGAAAAGGCTTTATCGTTTTCTCGTTTTGGAGTGATTTCTATTTTATTAATGAGGTTCCCTTTGTCATCATAAAAAACACCAACGAGTTGGTATCGGTAATAATTAAAGGCATAATCGGCAATAGGCGAAATAATTTCGCTCCCTAAGGTAATAGTATTGTCGTAAAAATTGAAATTAACGCTATTGGCGCTGTTAAAACTAAAACCATTATCATCGCCACTCACTTTGGAAGCGATAATTTTTTCTTTTAAAAGTTTTGGTGCTTGATATTCTAATTTCGAAATCGTTTCAGAAAGATAAATAATTCCACTTCGGGTAGAATCTAATGCGCCACCTAAATCACCAACGTCTTGTCCGAATATTTTCTCGGGAGCATTTTTAATTTTCAGTAATCCTCGAGAATAAAAGTTGGCCGAAAACGTGTTCTCCTTTTCTAAATTGGCTTCTCGAGCTTCGATAGTTTTACGAATAATAATATCTGCTGGGTTTTCTTTCGAATTAATAACGACTTCATTCAGCGAAATATCTTCTTCTATTAATTCAGCATTTAAAGTATGTGGAAATGATGTAATAGTAACCGATTTCTTTAACGTTTTATACCCTAAATATTGAAAAACAACGGAATACTCTCCAGTTTTAGCGAAGTTCAATTCATAGATGCCATCGTCGTTCGTGGTTGTACCAATATACGTATCGTTTAAATAAACACTTACGACAGGAAGGTTTTCTCCGCTTGCCGAAGTTACCCGGCCTGTTAGTTGTGAAAATGAAGTATGGAAAATAAAGAACGTTACTAAAAAGAGTAGTGGTTTGGTCATAGTAAGGGTGTTTAGGGTCTGTTTTATTATAGACGCTTTTAAAAGTAAAAAGGTTGCCTAAAGATAACTGAATTTAATAATAAAACAGAAAAACATCAGTAATGACTAATAAATAAATTATGGTAAACTAAAAGTTCTTCTTAATACGCGCTAATTGTTTTTTGCTATCTCGGTCTTTTATAGCTTCTCTTTTATCGTATAGCTTTTTACCTTTTGCTAAAGCTATAGTCAGTTTAGCTAAGCCTTTATCGTTAACAAACATACGCAACGGAATAATGGTTAACCCAGTATTTTGCACCTCTTTATTAAGTTTTTTAAGCTCTTTTTTGTGTAATAATAGTTTGCGTTCTGCTTTTGGGACGTGGTTGTAATAATTACCATACAGGTATTCTTGAACGGTCATATTAATAACAAATAATTCGCCACGGTCGTTAAACTCACAAAACGATTCGGTAATGGACGCTTTTCCCGATCTAATGGATTTTATCTCGGTACCTGTAAGTACAATTCCTGCGGTATATTTATCTAAAATTTCGTATTGAAACTTAGCCTTTTTATTAAGTATGTTTATTTTTTTTTGCATAGCACAACAAAGCTAATCAATTTAAGATTATTTTATTAAAATTGATGTTAATAATTACTAAGTTGCACGAAATAATTGCTTTTACTAGATGTAATTTAATCTCATTTTATCCGACTGTTTGATTATTGCTTACAGAAAAATGAAGTGATACTGTCTTATTAAAATTAAAAAAATGAAACTAATGAAACTAATGAAATCTATACTTTTACCTTTACTCTTTCTTACTGTTTTAATAAGTTGTAAACAGAATACTACCCCAGAAGTTGCAGCACCAAACGCAACTAACATTGTAAACGAAGCGATTAAAATTGCCGGTGGCGATACTATTTTAACGTCTACGCTTACATTTAAGTTTAGAGATAAAACGTATATAGCAGTACGCGATGGAGGTGCTTTTACTCTAAATCGCACATTTATCGATTCGGTAGGAACAATTCGCGATGTGTTAAGCAATACACGTTTTGAGCGATTTGTGAATAATGAAGTGGTAAAAGTACCAGATTCATTAGTGGATACGTACAGTAATGCCGTTAATTCGGTACATTATTTCTCGATACTACCGGTAGGATTAAATGACGGAGCGGTTTATAAAACGTATTTAGATACGGTTACCATAAATAAAAAATCGTATCATAAAATAAAAGTGACATTTAGTGAAGAAAATGGCGGAGATGATTTTGATGATGTGTTTGTGTATTGGTTTTCGACTGAAGATTATAAACTTGATTACTTAGCATATCAATACCACGTAAATGGTGGCGGTATTCGTTTTAGAGAAGCGTTTAATGAGCGCTATATAAACGGAGCGAGAATTGTAGATTACAATAATTACAAGCCCGAAACTATCGATATCAATATAGAAACCATTGACGCTTTATTTAAAAATAAGAAATTACAACTCCTCTCTAAAATTGAATTGGAGAATGTAAGTGTAGAATAATCTGAAATTAGGCTAATTCTAGTGCAATTTCAATCATATCATTAAAGGTGGTTTCGCGTTCTTTGCTAGTGGTGACTTCGCCAGTTACTAACGAATCTGATATGGTTAAAATTGTTAGGGCTTTTACGTTATGTTTAGCGGCAACTGTATATAATCCAGCGGTTTCCATCTCTACGCAAAGCACACCAAATTTCGACCACTTTTTATACGATTCGAAATCGTCTGCATAAAACTCATCCGAAGTAAAAACATTTCCGGCTTTTATAGGGATGTTTTTACTTTTTGCAGTGTCTACCGCTTTCTGGAATAACTCAAAATTGGCAGTTGGCGCGTAATCGGCGCCGCTAAAACGCAATTCATTAACGCCGGAATTGGACGATGCTGCCATTGCCAAAACGATATCCCTAATTTTTATGTGTTTTTGGTAAGACCCAGAACTTCCTACCCGGATTAAGTTTTTAACCCCAAATTGCGTAATAAGTTCGTGGGCGTAAATAGATATACTCGGCACGCCCATTCCGGTACCCATAACCGAGACGCTTTTGCCATTGTAAGTACCGGTATAGCCTAACATACCGCGGACTTTATTAAAAAGTGTAGGATTTTCTAAATAGGTTTCTGCAATCCATTTGGCACGTAAAGGATCTCCGGGCAATAAAATTGTTTCCGCTATATCTCCTTTTTTAGCGTCTATATGTATACTCATAATTACTGGTGTTCGATATTTAAAACTTCTGAAGTTGTTTCGTTACCATTAATTGTTACAATAAAAAGCGCGCTATTTATACTATCGTTGATGGCGTTGTATTTATTCTCTCCAATAATGGTATTGACAAATTTTGGAGTGGTATCGCTATGTCCTACGATTAAGACCGTTTTGCCTTTAGTGCCTGCTTTAAAAGCGTTGTAATCTAATTTTGACGGATTGTAAATAATAAGTTTTAAATTGTTCTGTTTCGCCGTGGGTGTTGCTGTTTGTTTCGTGCGCTTGTAATTCGTAGAATACACGGCATCAAAAGCAATAGATTTAAAATATTCGGCCCAATTTTCAGCTCTAGATTGTCCTTTTTCTAACAAATTAGGGTTTTTAGTTTTTACAGCTCTGTTTTTTTCAGAATGACGGATAAAGTAATACGTTGTTTTATTTTCAACTTGAATTGTTTCTTCTTTCTCTTTCGTTTGCGCTTTTCCGCAGGCAAAAACCAGTAATAGGAGTGACGCTAATAGTAATTTCTTCATTTTAATAATTTGCTTTTTTATCTTTATTATTTTCAGTGACAATAGCAATACTGTTCGATGTGCCTAAGCGCAAAGCTCCAATTTTAATATACTCTAAAGCTGTTGCGGTATCTCTAATACCACCTGAAGCTTTCACTTTTACGTGCGTGTTTTTAGTGGCGTTAAGCATTATTTGTACCGTGTTTAACGTGGCGCCACTAGACCCGAAGCCTGTGGATGTTTTTATAAAGTCGGCGCCGCTTTCTAATGCAATTTCGCTGGCTTTAATAATTTCTGTCGTGTCGAGGTAACAGGTTTCTAAAATCACTTTTAAAGTAAGTTTAGGCATTTGTTGTTTAACGGCTTTAATATCGTGGGCAGCGCCCGTGTAATCTGCGCTCTTAAAAAAACCGATATTCATTACCATATCAATTTCATCTGCACCCTCTTTTAATGCTTGTTTTGTTTCTTCAACTTTAGCGATAGTGCTCATCGCTCCTAAAGGAAAACCTATTACAGCGCACAGCTTAACAGAACTGCCTGCTAAAGTTTGCTTCGCCAAAGAAACATAACACGTGTTAACACACACCGAAAAAAAACCGTATTCCATAGCTTCCTTACAAAGCGTGACAATGTCATTTTTGGTCGCTGTTGGCTTTAATAACGTATGGTCTATAAAAGTATTGAGGTTCATAAATAAAAAATAATGGTGTTTATCTCTAGTAAAAATACAATTTACTGCGAGCATAATGAAGATAAATAGCGAATTATTGCGACGGTATCTTGATAAATTTCAGAAAACTTCTTTTTTAGCATATCCCAATTTAATCCTATAAAAAAGCTGCTTTTTATGAGTAATACCGACCTGAAATACAGTCTACTACAGAATTCAGGATTTACCTATGACTTTTGTCAACGTTAAAGCTATGTGTTGTAAGTATTTTTGGGGTATAATATTAAAACATAATACTATGAAAAAAGTAATTTTTAGTGCCCTAATGTTGTTTGCGTTTATATTTAACGCACAAGCACAAGATGATGACAAAATGAATGCTGATTTTAACAAATGGCAAGCACGTTTTAGAGTGGTAACCGTAATACCCTCTCCAGGAGATAATTTAGACGGTTTAGATGTCGATTTATCGACGTCGTACATTCCAGAAATAGATATCACCTACTTCTTTACAAGAAATATAGCAGCCGAATTAATTTTAGGAACTACAAAACACGAAGTTGAAGTTGGAAATAGCCTAGCAACCACAGATTTGGGGCACGTTTGGTTGTTGCCTCCAACATTAAACCTTCAATACCACTTCTACGCCGGGGATTTTAAACCTTATATTGGTGCAGGTATTAACTATACGTTTTTCTACGAAATTGATGAAGGAGCGGTGGCAGGAATGGAATACGACGATGCTTTCGGGGTCTCTTTTCAAGCAGGATTAGATTATAATTTAGACGATAAATGGTTTTTAAATCTAGATATTAAAAAGCTATTATTATCTACCGATGTAAACGTAGATACCGGTGCAGGTGTATTACCAGTAGAGGTAGACATCAATCCATTAATGGTCGGAATTGGTGTTGGTAGAAAATTCTAATCAACGTTATCTCGTATATAGTTCAATATAAATTAACAAGCCGCCATAGTGTGGCTTGTTTTTTTAAATGAAAGGAGCTTTTTTTTAGCGTTATTTTTGGTTTGTAGTAACGCTTTCGCGGAATTGTTATAGCTTCAAACGTGGTTTTAGCACCTAATAAATAGAGTGATTCCTTCACCCTTTTTAAGCTAAGAGAAAGATAAGCGCACTTAATTTCTTATAATAATTCCCGACGTTTGAAGGCGTCGCGCTTCGGTTTATAAAGGAAAGACAACAGCAATAGTAGAGTAATAGGGTTTCACTTTGGCACTATGAAAAATACAGTATTGTACCCGTTTAATCCTATAATTAGCCCTAAGATGAAATCTAAACGTGTTGCTCTAAATCACTTTTCTTTTCCTTCTGAAACATAAAGTAGGAGTAGAGAATAGGTAGTATTGAAATAACCCCTGTAACAATTAAAAACACCGTGTAATTCGCTTTTTGGTCTAGAATTAAACTAGAAATAATTACAATAATACCACCAATAAACCATAATTTACCTCCCATTTTGTGCGTTTCCTTCCAAACAGATTCACTTTCTAGCGTCCAAGGCGTTCTAATCCCAATAAAGTAGTTGGCTTTAATTGTTTTAAAATAATTTCCAAGAATTAAATACAACAAACCAATACAAAGTACTATATAATTAGGGTTTGTAAGCGATTCATTTTTTGCAGTGTAAATAATAAACAAAGCCAAAACAGACATAATAGTAGTGAGTAAAAACTTTAAACTCTGCAGTTTGTTACCCATATTTTTCAACTTATTTTTAGGGTCGATTTTCGGAATCACCAAAAACACAACATATGTGAGAACAGGGAGTAAAAACGGAATTAATAAAAGCTCTATTTTTTCACCATAACGATCTATTTCTCCCTCAATATTCCAGTGCATCGGTACTTTTTCTGGCAAATCATTCCATACATAAGTGATGTAAAGGAACGGCAGTAATACTATTGCAATTAGCGGAAGTTCTTTTTTAAGTTTCATAATTTATTTTTTTAAGGTTAGTATCCAGTTTATTAAATCTTCTAAAATGCTAGTGTTTAAAGAGTATGCTACAAATTGTCCTTTTTTCTCACTTGTAATTAAATCCGCCCTTTTTAAAATATCTAGATGATGCGAAATGCTAGGTTTCGACATTTTAAATTGGTCTGCAATTTCTCCAGCATTCATGTCTCTTTCTTTTAGCATTTCTACAATCTGCCTTCTCGTTTCATCATTCAGTGCTTTAAATAACGCGTTCATTTTGTATGTTTAGGTATTTAGACAAATATCTAAATATTATTTTAATTCTGCAAAATTATTTCTTATTAAAATTATAACGCACTGATTTAATTACTTCTACGCGTGGTTTTGCTCAAGAAATAATTCCTGAATTCTACGAGATATTAACGATTGTTAAACATTTTTAAAGTAAATAAGGGCTCTTAAAGCACTATAAAAGTCCGTTTGCATACGGCCGAGTAGCTGCTTAAAAAGTATAAAAGAAAACAGTTTTAAACTGATGTAGCTTGAAGAGGCTCAACTCTATTTCTTAAAGCGTAGTCGAGAGGTTATTTACAAAAGGACATAAAAAAAAGCAACGTAGTCTAAAGTGTAGACCAACGTTGCTTTTCAAACTAACTAACCATTACTAGGAAAACGTACTCTTTTCTGAGTTATTTTACGTTAACAATAATTTATGATTTAGACCGCGTCGGAAACTAAATTCCCTTGATTTCTAAATACTAATTCTTTGTCGAAGGCATCGAGTAAAATAATACTATCGGTGTTTACGTTTCCTGAGAGTATTTCTTTACTCAAGGTATTTAAAACTTCTTTCTGTATTACTCTTTTTACTGGTCTTGCACCATATTCTGGATTATATCCTTTCTCTGCTAAGTAAGAGATTGCTTCTGGTGTCGCGCTGAATGTTATGCCTTGCTTACCAATCATTTTAGCGACACCTTTTAATTGTAACTGCACAATTTCGGTAATGTTATCCTTAGATAGCGGTGTAAACATAATCGTGTCGTCAATTCTGTTTAAAAACTCAGGTCTTACTGTTTGCTTCAATAAAGCTAAAACATCCACTCTTGCAGCTTCAGTTGCCGCGTCTATGTCTTTAACAGCAGCGAATCGCTCTTGAATAATATGGCTACCAATATTCGATGTCATAATTATAATAGTGTTTTTAAAGTCGGCAACGCGTCCTTTATTATCTGTTAAATGGCCTTCGTCTAACACTTGCAATAAAATATTGAAGGTGTCCGGGTGCGCTTTTTCAATTTCATCTAACAGTACCACAGAATACGGTTTGCGTCTCACTGCCTCCGTTAATTGTCCACCCTCATCATAACCTACATATCCTGGAGGTGCTCCAACCAAACGGCTCACAGCGTGGCGCTCTTGGTATTCACTCATATCTATTCGCGTCATTGCATTTTCATCATCAAATAAGTACTCGGCTAATGCTTTTGCTAATTCTGTTTTACCAACTCCCGTAGTTCCTAGAAATAAGAAAGAGCCTATTGGTTTTTTTGGGTTTTGCAATCCCGCGCGACTACGTCTTACGGCGTCACTCACAGCGACAATAGCTTCTTCTTGGCCAACGACGCGTTTGTGTAATTGATCTTCAAGTTTTAGCAGTTTTTCGCGATCAGTTTGAAGCATTTTTGTCAACGGAATACCGGTCCACTTCGCCACCACTTCGGCAATATCATCATATGTAACCTCTTCTTTAATTAAAGACGTCGCCGATTGATTTTCTTTTAATTCTTGTTGCAGTTTTTCTAAAACTTCTTGCGCTTCTTTAATCTTACCATAACGTAATTCGGCAACCTTACCATAATCACCATCGCGTTCGGCACGTTCGGCTTCGATTTTAAAGTTTTCAATCTCTAATTTTCTATTCTGAATATTATCGACAACCGCTTTTTCGGTTTTCCATTTCGCATTTAGCTCGTTGCGCTCTTCTTTTAAATTCGCTAACTCCGAACGTAAACTTTTTAGTTTGACTTCATCTTTTTCCCGCTTAATGGCTTCAATTTCAATTTCTAACTGCATCACTTTTCGGTCTAAAACATCAAGCTCTTCCGGTTTAGAATTGATTTCCATTCTTAATTTAGCGGCAGCTTCATCCATTAAATCAATGGCTTTGTCTGGTAAAAATCGGTTAGTAATATAGCGTTGCGATAATTCTACTGCACCAATAATTGCTTCATCTTTAATACGTACTTTATGGTGTGTTTCGTACTTTTCTTTAATACCACGTAAAATGGAAATAGCACTTTCTGTATCGGGTTCGTCGACCATTACTTTTTGAAAACGACGTTCTAAAGCTTTGTCTTTTTCAAAATACTTTTGGTATTCGTCTAGGGTTGTAGCTCCAATCGCTCTCAATTCGCCACGCGCTAAAGCTGGTTTTAAAATGTTAGCAGCATCCATAGCACCTTGTCCGCCACCAGCACCTACAAGCGTGTGGATTTCGTCTATAAATAGTACAATGTTTCCATCGCTTTCAGTTACTTCTTTAATAACGGCTTTTAAGCGTTCTTCAAATTCACCTTTGTATTTTGCACCGGCAATTAAGGCGCCCATATCTAGAGCGTAAATTTGACGATCGACTAGATTTTCGGGCACATCGCCATCTACAATTCTATGAGCTAAACCTTCTGCTATAGCAGTTTTACCAGTTCCAGGTTCTCCAACTAAAATGGGGTTATTTTTTGTGCGTCGCGATAAGATTTGAAGAATACGTCGTATTTCTTCATCACGACCAATTACAGGATCTAATTTCCCATCTTTGGCTAATTGGTTTAAATTTTTCGCGTATTTATTTAAAGAGTTATACGTTTCTTCTTGGTTTTGAGACGTTACGCGATCGCCTTTTCTAAGCTCTTCAATACTTGCTGTAAGATGTTTTTCTGTAACGCCTTGATCTTTTAAAACTTGCGCAATTTTACTGTTCGATTTAAAAATGGCGAGTACTAAATGCTCAATCGACACATAATCGTCTTTCATTTTTTTAGCAATGATAGCGGCTTCGTTTAGCGCTTTTGAAGCGTCGCGCGACAACACTAAATCGCCACCCGAAACTTTTGGAAAACTCTCTATTTGCTTATCTAAAATTTGTTGTACCATAGGAACGTTGACATTCATCTTTTTTAAAATGAAAGGGAGTACATTCTCATCGACATCAAAAATAGATTTTAAAATATGTTCATTCTCTATTTGTTGATGTCCTAAACTCTGTGCAAGTTGTTGGGCTTGTTGTATCGCTTCTTGCGATTTAATTGTAAAATTATTAAAATCCATAGCTGTATGTTTTGTGGTCTTTGGTTGTTATCGGAAGTTTACCTAACGCTTCTAATTAATAGGACTGAAGACTATTGTTTGTTTTTGTTTGATCGAGATATTTCAATTATCTTACCAAATAATAGCGAACGACAAAATGTCTGTTATCACGAATATTGATATGACTTTTTGTCGGAATGTAAGGTTATATTAAAGATACGACTTATACGATGAGCGTACAAATAAAATCAGTGATTACTGATTGCTAAATACAAAAAATATTATGGGATTTATAAATAAGTTGTTTGGAGGTTCTAGTGAGCCCAAAGAAGAAAAAGTGCTGCCGTGGTTGCTATTAACTTCGGAGTCGCAATTAGAAACGATTGAAGAGCGTTCTAAAACAAAAACGCAAGTCGTTTTTAAACACTCTACACGATGTGGTATTAGTAGTATGGCAATGAATCAGTTTGTATCGAATTACGAACTCACTGCTGAAGATTTAGATTTATACTATCTCGATTTACTAAATTTTAAATCGGTGTCTAATGAAGTGGGCTATAAATTTCAAGTGCTTCACGAGTCACCGCAATTATTAGTCATTAAAAATGGAGTAGTAGTAGCACACGAAAGTCACGGTGCTATTAATGCTTTAGATTTAAACCGTTTTATATAAAGAAACAAGTGTTTTTTCAAAGTGTTTTTTAATTATATAACTTCACGGTTGCTATTATCTCTTTAATTTCAAGTGAATTTCGCGTGTAATTTTAACGTTAAACTAAGACGTTTTGTATCTTCGGGCTATTATTTAGTATACCTAGAAATCAAGCATTTATGAAGGTTAAGATTGATAGATTCGTTGTGTCTATTGTAGTTGTAATATTTATAGCTTACTTTTTTCCACAATGGGGAATAGAAAGCAGCATAATTCCTATCGATACGATTAGTGCGATAGGAATTTCTCTTATATTCTTTTTCTACGGACTTAAATTGAGTCCGACGAAGTTAAAAGAAGGGATTAAAAACTGGAAGCTACACCTTTTGGTCCAGGGTTCTACATTTTTAGTTTTTCCGTTGTTAGTTTTAATTTTTAGGCCACTTATTCAAAATCAAGAGCAAGAAACGATGTGGTTGGCGTTCTTTTTCTTAGCCGCGCTGCCATCGACAGTATCATCGTCTGTTGTTATGGTTTCTATGGCAAAAGGAAATGTTCCAGCTGCGATTTTTAACGCGAGTATATCCGGGATTATCGGTATTACGATTACACCACTTTGGATGGGGTTATTTATAAACGATACCCAAACGCATTATGATTTTACTTCTATTTACATCAAGCTCATAGTTCAAATACTTCTGCCTGTTGTTTTGGGCTTACTCTTACAGCGCTACACTAATAATTTTGCTCATAAACATAGTGCTAAACTCACCCTTTTTGATAAGTCTATCATTCTATTAATTATTTATAAAAGCTTTGCGGAGTCTTTCTATAAAAACATTTTTAGCGCTGTGTCGCTATTAGATTTAGGTGTGCTTTTTATAGGTGTACTAGTACTCTTTTTAATCGTGTTCTTAGTCACCGGGTTTACGGCAAGAAAATTAAACTTAAATAAAGAAGACCAAATTACGGTACAATTTTGTGGTACTAAGAAATCGTTGGTGCACGGCACGGTATTTTCTAAAATTATATTTGGTAATATGGCAACCGTAGGTATTATCTTATTGCCGCTTATGCTGTTTCACGCGTCACAACTATTAATAATAAGTATTATCGCTAGTAAACTTGCTAAGCGGGAACGTTTTGAGGAATAATGTGTTGTAATTTGAAATGTAATTTGTGGTCTTCTGTTGGAGCTAAATTTAATCTAAAATCTAATTACTGCTTTTGCAGTGACATAAATACTTATAGCAAGGAACAAAAAAAACAGCCTCTTAAATTTAAGAGGCTGTTTTTATATGTATTTATACTATTTTTATTACTTGTTTTTCTTCGCATTAAAAACAGGTAATAATTTTGTTTTTACTTCTCCAAATCCAATACGTGTTCCATCTTTTTCACAGTAACCTCTCATAATAACCGTATCGTTATCATTTATAAATTTACGCTCGGTACCGTCATTCATTGTAAGTGGTTTTTCACCTCTCCAACTTAATTCTAACATCGATCCGTAAGAATCTGGAGTTGGGCCAGAAATGGTTCCACTACCCATCATATCTCCCGAGTTTATTGGGCAACCATTTATAGTGTGGTGCGCTAGTTGTTGCGCCATAGACCAATACATATATTTAAAGTTAGATTTACTTATCACCGTTTCTTTAGCTTTTTCAGGCTGAAGTGCCACTTCCAAGTTAATATCAAAACCTTTTTTTCCTTTTTGTTGTAAGTATTCCAATTGCTTTTTTAAAGGTTTAGGGCCTTGTATTCTGTAAGGTTCTAAAGCATCTAATGTAACAATCCAAGGAGAAATAGACGAGGCGAAACTTTTCGCTAAGAAAGGCCCTAGTGGCACGTATTCCCATTTTTGAATATCTCTAGCACTCCAATCGTTAAATAAAACTAATCCGAAGATGTATTCTTCCGCTTCATCAATAGGAATAGGTTCTCCTAAATCGTTAGCATCGGTAGTAATAAACGCCATTTCTAATTCAAAATCTACTAATTTTGAAGGTCCGAAAACAGGTTCGTTCGCTCCGGCCGGTAATGTTTGACCTTGTGGTCTGTGCACATCAATTCCCGATGGAATGATAGACGAACTTCTACCGTGGTAGCCTACCGGAATATGTAACCAGTTGGGTAGTAAAGCATTCTCTGGATCTCTAAAAAGAGTTCCCACATTTGTTGCGTGCTCTATGCTCGAGTAGAAATCTGTGTAATCACCAATTTGAACCGGTAATTGCATTTCGATTTCATCCAATCTAAAAAGAACAGTTTCTTTATGTTGTATGTTGTTTTTTAGCGTCCCATTTTCGTTATCAAAAATGTCCGCAATTCTATTTCTTACTAAACGCCAAGTTTTACGACCGTCGGCAATAAAATCGTTTAAAGTATCTTGAAGAAAAATATCATCGGTTAATGGTATTCCTTCAAAATAACCTAATTGGTGTAAAGCTCCCAAATCTATAGCTGTATCACCAATTCGAGTTCCAATAGTTATTATATCGTCCCTAGTAAGAAAAACTCCAAAAGGAATGTTTTGAATGGGGAAATCTGAATTTTTATCGACGTGAAGCCAAGATTTTCTATCAGGGTTATTTGCAGTTATTGACATGTTAAGGGTGTAATTTTAAAGTTTGTAAATCATTCCAAACCTACATATTTTTTTTATTTTACAAGAATAAAATCGAAAAAAACGAGATTGAAATTAATCATTTGTTAAAATAGTTACGTTTAGGAGTAAATATATGTTTTTTCAAGTTTATAACTAATCAATTTCTTATTTTTGGTTCTTATTTAACACTAACAAAATATTATGCAAAGGGACGAACAAATATTTGAATTAATTGATGCTGAAAAAGAAAGACAGCTTAACGGTTTAGAGCTAATAGCCTCAGAAAACTTTGTAAGTGATCAAGTTATGGAAGCAGCAGGTTCTGTTTTAACCAATAAATATGCAGAGGGCTATCCTGGAAAAAGGTATTATGGCGGGTGTGAAATTGTAGATGAGGTAGAGCAGATTGCGATAGATAGAGCTAAAACGTTATTTGGCGCAGCGTATGCTAACGTGCAACCACACTCTGGAAGTCAGGCAAACACGGCTGTTTACCACGCGTGTTTAAGTGTTGGAGATAAAATTTTAGGATTCGATTTATCTCACGGAGGTCACCTAACACACGGTTCGCCAGTAAATTTTTCTGGTAGATTGTACAACCCTGTGTTTTATGGTGTCGATAAAGAAACGGGATTAATAGATTACGATAAAATTCAAGAAATTGCAACCAAGGAGCAGCCAAAGTTAATTATTGCTGGCGCTTCAGCGTATTCTAGAGATATGGATTTTGAGCGTTTTCGTAAAATTGCAGATAGTGTCAATGCTATTTTATTAGCCGATGTATCGCACCCTGCCGGATTAATTGCAAAAGGTATTTTAAACGATCCAATTCCGCATTGTCATATTGTTACAACAACAACACATAAAACATTAAGAGGTCCAAGAGGTGGGTTAATATTAATGGGGAAAGATTTTGAAAACCCGTTTGGCTTAAAATTGAAAAACGGAAACTTACGTATGATGTCTTCTCTTCTCGACTCTGGTGTTTTTCCAGGAAATCAAGGCGGGCCTTTAGAGCACATTATTGCGGCTAAAGCAATTGCTTTTGGAGAAGCGTTAACCGATGAGTTTTTAACGTATATGCTTCAAGTGAAGAAAAATGCTGCGGCAATGGCCGACGCATTTATGAAAAAAGAATATGGTATTATTTCTGGTGGAACAGATAACCATATGATGTTAATAGATCTGCGCAATAAAAATATCACCGGTAAAGACGCCGAGAAAGCACTAGTGAAAGCTGACATTACTGTGAATAAAAATATGGTGCCTTTCGACGATAAGTCGCCATTTGTAACGTCTGGAATTAGAATAGGAACTGCCGCTATTACAACTCGTGGATTAAAAGAAGAAGATATGAGTGGTATTGTAGCGCTTATTGATGAAGTTATTACAAATTACGAAAATGAAGAGGTCTTAGAAAAAATAGCAGGAAAAGTAAATGCAATGATGAGTGACTTACCGTTATTTAAAATGTAAATACTGTTTAATAGTTTTATAAAAACCTGTATGAAATCATACAGGTTTTTTTGTTTAACTTTAAAAAACACTATTAATACATTACTTTTTTGATATTTTCTGAGCTAATTGACCACCTAACCACGCCATCGGAATGTATGCTAAAAGCAAATCGGCGGTGATAAACCAAAGAGGACCAGTTATCATAAAATTAATCATAATTCCGCCCAGTAAAAAGAACACTCCTATAATATAAGCAAACTTCATTTTATTATTTGTCGCCATACTATAAGCGATTATCGCGCCGACAAAAGTCCCTAAAGCGTGTGCTAAAAACGGAAATATAAAATAATTAGTCCCTAATGTTGGCATAACTTTCGATAAGGCATTCATGTTGTTTATATCAATATTTGGAATAGGATAAATAGAATGTCCGACTTGTATTAAAGCCATATTAATAATACTGCCGCCAATCCATCCTAAAATAATGGCAAGAATATTTTTTATAGTAGAGTTCATAATGTCGTTTTTATAGTTGTTTATCAACTAAAATAAAGGTAAAAATAGATTTCAGGTGATTTATTATTTATTAAAATGCTGTGTTTTCGCCACTTTTCTTAAATTAGAAACACTAAAGTGTTCAAAAGATATAGACTAAATAAGCTTCATCTTTTTTGCCTTTTCAATCACCTCTTGCATTTCTTCTTCTTTTTGAGTCCCTATTCCAATCTTTTTTCCATTTTTAAGTGCAATCGCTACTCCTTTATTTCCTCTAGTATTGTACACGGTGCCATAGGCTGTATTCCATCTAATTCCCCATCCACCAACAAACCCATAATTAACGACTTCAGCAGTTTTAATATCTTTCCAATCAATCTCTTTTTTTACAAACGGAATGTAATTCATTTGTATGCCTTTCGAATTAATTTCTGTTTTTAAAGTAAGCCTTAGAAACACGCCGATAGTAGCAAATATAAAAATAGAGTAGAGGATTAATCCAACATCAGAGAGTGGGGCATCTCCTAAAGGTTCTTTTTTAATAAGTTGTGTGTAAATCCCAATAAGCGGGCTAATTCCAATAGCTATTAAAATAAGCCACAACCACCACTGTGTAAATTTCTGCGTTTCTTTAAATGTTAACATAATATATGTTTTATAGTGCCCTAAAATAAACATTTAATATTAAGTGTGAAATAGAATAGAATAGCACCATCAAGATTTATTTAGGTTTTTCGAGTTTGTTTTTTAAGTAATGCATTACAAAAACAGCGAGCGCCCCGCCTAAAAAGGAAACAACACAATTAATTGCGAATAATGGTAGTGAAACGGTGTCTATAATTACAATAGTTTGAGGATTAAAGCCTAAGCGTCCAAAACTTTTAATTAATAAAATACTCCCAAAAACTCCTGCAATTGTATTACCTATAAAACCAAAAGAGCGATTTTTATAGCGTATTGCAATACCATTTGCACCAAGGATGCCAAATACAATACTAATTAGTGAGATTAAGGTTGCTGTCATAATAAAGGGGTTTACTATTAATTAATGACCATAATCCATGGTGTCCACTTTGCCTCTCATCAATCTTTTTTGAACTATAAAATAGATTAATAATAGAATCAAGCCTACAATTCCCCAACCCATTGCTACGGACAAGCCATACTGTGCTGCTGAGGTGTTATAAATCGTTAACGACTCGTGAACGCTATTAGTAGATGGTAAAATAACGGGGAATAACGAGGCTAAAGACGAGGTGATTCCGCCTAAAATTATAAGTGTTGAAAAGACAAGTGGACTGTTATCATTTTTAAATTTTGAAATGAAAAATGTACCAACGACCCCCACTATAAAAAGCAACGGAAAAATTAACAGATAAGGTTTTTCTGAGAAATTATTAAATGAATCGGGGTTGATGGTTTTCCAGCTAATTAACGAGACAATCGTTAACAATAAAAGTACCCCGTTTAAACGTACGGCTATTGTTTTTAGTTTCTGATTAATCGATGAATTGGTTTTTAAAACAATCCAGTTTGCTCCGTGTATAGCCAAAGTAACAACACTTATAAAACCAATAATTAGCGTAAACCAATCGATAACTCCCGGGTGTGTGGTTAGTGGGCTAAAACTAGAATCCCATAGCGGTAAGAAAAAATAGTGCGCTTCGTAAATAGAGGAGCCATCTTCAAAACCACCTAAATTTACACCTCTTACAATATTACCTAAGGCAATTCCGAAGAATAAAGCCAAAAGCAGACTGGAAACACCAAAAGAAGTATCCCAAATATCTTTCCACATTTGGAAATTAAACTGACTTCTAAACTCTAAACCAATCGCCCGAAAAATAATGAGCCATAATACCAAAATCAATGGCAAATAGAACCCACTAAACACCGAGGCGTAAAATGTGGGGAATGCCATAAACAGTAAACCTCCGGCAGCCACAAGCCAGACTTCATTCGAGTCCCAATACAAACCGGCAGATTTGGCTATAACCTCTTTATCTTTATCCTTTTTGGCGTAAAATAAATGAATAATTCCTGCTCCAAAATCGTAACCATCTAAGATGAAAAAGACGACTAAAACAAGTGCAATAATAATAAACCAGAATAATTCCATAATTAATGAGTTTGAAATTTTGGACCTTGGTGAATCGTTTTACCAACCAATACTAAAAATAAAAGTCCGAGTAGCATATAAAGCGCGACAAAACCCAGTAAAGTAAATAATGTATTTCCTGAAGACACGTTTGGAGACACCCCTTCGCTAGTTCTAAGTAGTCCATAAACTAAGTAGGGTTGGCGACCTAGTTCGGCGGTGTACCAGCCCGTTAAATTTGCGATATACGGAAAGGGAACCATAAACATAATGGCCCACAGTAAAGCTTTCATTCCGTATAATCTTTTCTTCCATAAAAAGAACGCCGATATAACCATTAATCCAATAAAAATAGTACCTAAACCAACCATAATATGATACGAGTAATACAAGGCAGGAATATTATCTGGTAATTCCTCTTCTTTAAATTGGTCCATTCCTGCGATTTGTCGGTCCCATTCCTGGTACGTTAAAAAGCTAAGAATGTTGGGCACTGCAATTTTATTGTCCAATTTCTTTTCGATCATATTTGGCTGACCGATTAATATAATTTCAGCTCCAGCGTCTTCAGTCTCAAAAATTCCTTCCATAGCCGCAAACGCTGCAGGTTGATATTTTACAACGTTTTTAGCATTCCAATCTCCCGTTGGAAACGCCACTAAAACACTAGATATTAAGCCGAAAACGACCCCTGTTTTTAAAAATAATTTACCAAACTCTGTGTTTTTATCTCTTAAAATGTAAAACGCGCCAATGGCAGCCACTACAAAAGAAGAGGTAACGACCGATGCTAATTGGTTGTGTAAAAAGGCAGGAAGTAGCCAAGGATTTGTAAATAACTCAGAAAAATTATTAAGTACAAATTTCCCGTTTTCCAGTATTTCGTAACCCACAGGATGTTGCATCCACGCGTTGGTGGCTAAAATAAACCAGCCACTTGCCCAGGAGCCTACAAAGACTAAAAAAGCAGTTAAAAAATGAAGCTTTTGGCCTAGTCGTTTTTCACCGAAAATAAAAAGGACTAAAAACGAAGATTCTAAGAAAAATGAAAACAAACCTTCCATTGCCAAGGTTTGTCCGATGATACCACCGGTAAGCTCGGAGAACTTTGCCCAATTGGTACCAAACTGAAACTCCATTGGGATTCCTGTAACTACCCCCATCGTAAAGTTGATGGCAAAAATTTTCATAAAAAATTTAGCGGCGTCATTATATTTCTCTACTTTATCACGTAAATAGCGCCATTTAAAATAGACTATCATTAACGAAAGACCCATAGTTAATTGGGGAAAAATGTAATGGAAAGTGATTGTGAATGCAAATTGAAGTCTATCGTAAAAGATCATATCTTCCATAGCGCAGAATAAATTGAGAGTTTAATTTTTAATTGCGTTTTAAAAAATAATGCAGTGAAAAATAAAACAAAGAATAGCTAATTGATTAGCGTATTAAAGGTTTTTAATGGATCGTCGCACTGAAATTATAAAATTTAAAAAAATGTTTTACAATTTTATTTACTAATTTTTTAAAACGTTTTAACGAAGGTAATCAATAGTAATCTGTCTGAATGTAACTGCTGTTACTTATCGGAAAATTATCTTAGTTTTTTAAGGAATGTCGCGAACGCAAATTAAAAGTAATTCAAAAAAAAATAAGCTTTAAAAAGTAGTCTGTTGGTAGGCACCACTATCTGGAGATGCCGTTCTGTTCGTTCCAGAAAGATCTAACGGCACTTGATTGGCAAAAAAGGAATTGCCTATGCCATTTGCCGCCGAGTCCTCACTAATATTAAAATCGTTTTCAGTTACATTTTTAAATTTTGGTGATTGGTTAAACAGATTGCCTTCGTAATGTGTTGCATCGTTAAAATCGTAATTCGATCCCGTATAACTGTTATTTGCATTCTCAAAACGCAATAGTGAATTGGTGAATTTGAAGTTAAAATCTACTGAAGCATCAAAAATTTCATCGACTAAAAACTCAGGGTTATCATTTCCATAAACAATACAGTTGTTAAAATTGGCCTCGGTTAGATTATAAACTAAAGCTGTGTTTGAAGCGTCTACAACGAAATTATTAATTAGAAGTGCAGGAAATTGCCTAAAACTATTGGTCCAATAATTGGTAATAGTAGAATGTGTAAAATTATATTTTCCTCCTTGGGTTAAGGCTAATGACACTTGTCCAGAATTATTAATCACGAGATTCTCTCCTGAAATAGACGTGTTTCTCGCTAATACACCATAGTTACTAGAATTGTATATTTTGGTGTTACTTATCGTTAGTTTATTATTGGATGCATCGGGATTGCCGTCTACAATAAGAGCTACTCCAGCATTTTTTATGGTTGCATAATTAATACTATTATTTACGCTATTTTGAAATAACCAAATGGCGCCCCATTGTCCAGGAATATCAGAAAAACCAGGTTCTAAACGATCGCCTTCAAAAATCACTTCGTTTTCTAATAGAGTAGGGTCGGTACTTAAATCGCCATTCACTTGGAGCGCTGCGCTTTCAGACACTAGCAACCCAGAATTAGCGTGGAAATGTACTCGAGCGCCGGGGTTAACGGTTAGCGTTTCTCCGTTTGGTACAGCGGCATACCCGTAAATTACGTATGGTTTTTCGTTGGTGAAAGTTAATTCATCCGCTAATAATTCGCGCCCTTGAATATCGGTAGCTATAGATTCTCCATTGACATTTAAAGTTAAGGTTTCAACGATTCCTGTAGCACCATCACGATTAGGATAGATAAAAACGGCATCT
Organism: Bizionia saleffrena; assembly: GCF_008086175.1. Lineage (GTDB taxonomy): Bacteria > Bacteroidota > Bacteroidia > Flavobacteriales > Flavobacteriaceae > Bizionia > Bizionia saleffrena. The sequence continues at coordinate 84,201 of NZ_VSKM01000003.1, read as the reverse complement.
TTTACCAAGGTTACTAAATTTACACTTTGTTGATTAATCCCCGAATCGAATTCAATTTTGTCCGTGTATAGAAAGGCGTTATTAGTTACCGGATTTGTAGTGGTGTTGTACGTCGTTTCAACAAAAATAAATAGACTGTCTTTAGCTAAAATTTCAACATTATAAAACGCTTTTCCTGCGGCTCCATCTACATTTAAACGGTAGCCAGAAGATTCTCCACGACTTAAACTCACCGAAGGAATTGTAATATCCTCATTACTACGGTTATAAACTTTTAGATTGTAAGTACTAGAGCCAATATTTGCAAATATGGTATCTAGATATACGGTGTCTTTAGAAAACTCTAACTGTCCTGAGCTAGGTTCGAATTCGAAATCTTTCCGGCAAGAACTCCACAGTAAAAGAAATGCAAAACAAGCGATAAAATATAAAGTACTTTTCATAGGTGCAAAAATAGAATGGCATTGGTTGTAAACGACTAAAATATAACTTTTGAAATACTAATTTAGTATAGAAAAGCCTTTTTAATTAAATAATTCTTCAATCTCTGGCGTAATGCGCGTAGGTCGTTGCGTTAATGCATTCATAAAACACCATTTGGTTTTAGATTGGGCAACGAGTTCTTTAGTTTCTGTATTATACATATCTACAGCACGCAGAGATGTAATAGAACTGGACTCGATAATATAGGTTTTAACGGTTATGGTATCGTTTAAAACCGCCGCTTTTTTATAGTCGATAGTGTGCGACATCAACACCCAGAAATATTTGTTTTTTATGTGCTGTGACGCTACTTTTTCCCAATGTGCTTTTGCGATATCGTTTACCCATTGCACATAAACAACGTTGTTTACGTGATTAAGATCGTCTAAGTAATTAGCAGTAACTGTGATATCGTATTCTAAGGCTTTCATAATTTTTAAATTAGCAGACTAAGATACTGTTTATTCCTGTTTTTTGAAAGATTTAATACTTTAGAATAGTACCGTATCTAATTATTGTTGTCCGATAAATGACACGAGATTACAGCACTTCTGATGTCAAGAATCAAGAACCAAGATTTCATTCTAACTATTAACCAAACAAGAAAGCTTAAAAAGAAAAAAACGCCACTATTTCTTTAAAACGATTAGCCAAAAAGCACGCGTTATTATAAGCAATTAGTGAACTTCTTTATTTTGACACAGATTATGCCTCTTAAACTATTTTAAATCGGATACTAATGATTACTAATAGATTTTTTTAAGACTATCCCGTATTGTTCATTTTTATCGCGATTAAATTGTCGTTAATGTCTCTCTGCTTTTTAAAAGGTAAAGGCTACTTTTCGATTATTTTAACCTCAAATAGTTTATCCCATCGTTTACCAGTAACAAAAATAGTTTGGGTTTCTGGGTTATAGGCAATACCATTTAAAACATCTAAACCTTGATGCTGAGTCACTAATTTTTTCAATGGAGAAAAATCGATAACGGCTTCCGTTGCTCCGTTTTCTGGATTAATAATTACTACACCATCTTTTTGATAAATGTTAGCATAAATTTTTCCATTAATCCACTCTAATTCATTCAAACGGCCAATTTTACCTTTATTAGTAAAAACCTGTATGTTATCTTCTTCAACCAAAGTCTCTGGATTTAAAAGCCAGATATGCGACGTGCCATCACTTTTGTATAGCGTTGTGTTGTCATTACATAAGCCCCATCCTTCTTTACTTTCGCCATATTTAAAACTGCTTTTGCGTTCTAATGTTTCGGCATCGTAAACAAAACCAGTGCCTTCTAACCACGTTAATAAAAACACATTGTTATTTAAAACGGTAAGTCCTTCACCAAAATATTTCTTAGAAAGATGCACATTTTTTGTTACGTTTCCAGTGGCGTAATCTAAGGTTCTAAGTTTAGATTCTCCATATTGTCCGGTACTTTCATAAAGCGTACCGTTATAAAACTCTAAACCTTGTGTGTACGATGTAATATCGTGGGGATACGAATTTATAATTTCGTAAGTCATTACTTTTGGCGCGACGTTATTCAATAGAGATAGTTTTTGCGACACCGTTTCCGTGTCGCCATTGTAAGTAACAATGGCTTCTAAGTTATGTTCACCTAATTTAAAGTCGCTTATTAGTGTTTTTGCTTCAATTGGGGTGCCGTCTAAAGTATAAGCGACCGAAGTCACTGCGATATTTTTAGCATTTTTAAGCGTCAATTCTAAGGTGTTTCCTATTTGAATGGCGTTATTTTCGGTATTTGTTTGAATAGAAAAATTATTTTTTTGAGAAGAACTGCCACTACAAGCGACAATTAAACTGCCTAAAAATATGATTGTAAGTACTTTAAATGTTTTCATTTTTGGTTTAATATTTTTAGCAAGATATTTATTAAAATTCAGTTTAAAAAATGATTGTAAAAGTATTAAAAGATTGTATCTTTGCACCGGCAAGTCCTACACAACTAGCTCCTGTTGAATCCTCCAGGTCGGGAACGAAGCAAAGGTAAATAGTCGTAGCAGTGTGATGTAGGGAGCTTGCCTTTTTTTGTGCCCAAAAGTCTCGTAACATTCTTCACTTAAATTATTGTATTTTTGGCCCATAAAAGTTTAAAATTTATATGTCTAAAGTTGTTTTAATTACAGGCGGTTCCTCCGGAATCGGAAAATCTATTGGAGAATTTTTAACCGATAAAGGATTTAAAGTCTACGGCACTAGCCGAAATCCAGAGCGTTATACTAATAGTAAATTTCCTATTGTAGCTTTAGATGTTAATAATCCAGAGAGCATTACTACAGCCATTTCTGAAATTTTAAAAAATGAAAACACCATAGATATTCTTATAAACAATGCCGGTGTTGGTATAACGGGGCCCATTGAAGAAATCCCTAACGACCAAATTCAACATAATTTCGATACCAATGTTTTTGGACCGATAAACGTTATTAAGGCTGTTTTACCTCAAATGCGTATTCAAAGAAGTGGATTAATTATTAATATCACGTCTATTGCCGGATATATGGGATTGCCTTATCGCGGCATTTATAGCGCGAGTAAAGGAGCCTTAGCGCTAATTACGGAAGCGTTTAGAATGGAAGTGAAAGATTTTAATATAAAAATGACCACTATTGCCCCTGGCGATTTTGCAACCAATATTGCTGCTGGACGTTTCCACGCGACTGTACACCCAAATTCTCCATATACTAAATATAAATCGGTGTTAAGTGATATCGATGAACACGTAGATAGTAGTGGTGACCCCATAGAGGTTGCCAAGAAGGTGTATCAAGTAATTAATGCCAAAAATCCCAAAGTGCATTATAAAGTAGGGGCTTTTATGCAGAAATTTTCAATTGTATTGAAACATATTTTACCAGATACGGTGTACGAAAAACTACTGTTAAATCATTACAAACTGTAAGTAGATTATGATTTTAATGTATTCTTTATTAAAAACAAGGGATAAATTGTAATTTAGCTCCAATTAAAAATAAACACTACTAAATATATTACCATGAAATTTTTTATTGATACAGCAAACTTAGAGCAAATTAGAGAAGCTCAAGATCTAGGTGTTTTAGACGGCGTTACTACAAACCCGTCATTAATGGCTAAAGAAGGTATTACCGGTCACGATAATATTATGAAACATTATGTTGAAATCTGCTCAATAGTAGATGGAGATGTTAGTGCTGAAGTTATCGCGACCGATTACGATGGAATGGTGAGAGAAGGAGAGGCTTTAGCGGAACTACACAATCAAATTGTTGTGAAATTACCAATGATTAAAGATGGAATTAAAGCGTGTAAATACTTTAGTGATAAAGGTATTAAAACCAACGTTACGTTAGTGTTTTCTCCAGGACAAGCATTATTAGCAGCGAAAGCAGGAGCAACGTATGTGTCTCCATTTATAGGTCGTTTAGATGATATTTCTACGGATGGATTAAACCTTATTGCTGAAATAAGACATATATACGATAACTACGCGTTCGAAACTCAAATTTTAGCGGCTTCTGTGCGCCATACAATGCACGTAATCGATTGTGCTAAATTAGGTGCCGATGTTATGACTGGTCCTTTAAGCTCGATTGAAGGGTTACTAAAACACCCGTTAACAGATATTGGATTAGCTAAATTTTTAGAAGATTATAAAAAGGGAAACTCATTGATTTAATTATTCAGATAAGACTATAAAAAAAGCTTCAGGGTATTACTGAAGCTTTTTTTGTTTTATACCTTTTTTAAAAATTGATTTGAGCCACAATCAGTTGAAATAATTAGACTTTATCTCCTTAACTAGTATTGAATATTGTAAGAGTCTAATCGTCTTATAATACTAGGTGTCGTCTCGTTTACAAACGATGCGCTGTCATAGATAAGTCCCACGCCATCTGCGTAATAAAAATGGTCTAAACCATTAAATGGTTCGCCTTCTTGTGATTTAGCATAACGTTCGGAGTTGATGCTGGTAAAAACGCCGGCTTCAACGGTTATTAGAGAATCTCCTACCGTTAAAGTTTCGTAGATAGAACCCCATTGGTTTTCTACAATTAAGCGTTCATCAAAATCGTTATTTGTAAACTGAATCGCGCCATCTTCATTTATTAAATTGCCTTCGTTTTCTCTAAGGAGTTTAAAATGCTCTCCATTAGAATTACAAAGCGTTATCTGTTCTTCATTTCCTGTGGTTAGTCGTCTAAACTTATAATAAAGATGTCCCGAAACGTCTTGAGTATCTACAATACTTAAAGAATCGATGACCCCGGTATTTTCATAGTTTTCGGTATTGTCATCGTATTTATAATTTTTATATACCCATGAATTGCCAACGGTTAATGCGTAAAAATTGGCTTCAGTTGGCGTCGTTTGATTTTCGGCATCGTCGGATTCACTGCAAGAAAAAGAAAATATAATAATTAAAAAACTTAGCGATATACGTTTCATAGTATAGGTTTTTTTGTTAAAAATTAATTAGGTGTGGTTTTGAAGATATTAGTTGTATTAATCTAAACGAGAGAAAGTGAAATTTAGTATTATTTGTGTTTTTAGTTGGTGTTACTAAGATGAAAATGATTGAGGTGTTTTTTATCAGTTTAGCTAATATAGATATGTATATTAAAAGACTTTAATTTGTAAGACTATTCTAGAGAATAGAAGCATACCATAACGATAAGGAATGTTAAATGAAAGCAACAGTTTAGAAATCCTAAAACTTAAGATGTAATTCAAAGTCTTCAATACTCAGAAGAAAATTTAATTTTCAGAACTCCTCCAGAATCTCTCTTGAACTTAGTGGCGAATTACGGTGATTGCATTATGGGACTAAAATTATTGAGAAATTTATTAGTATTCAAGTAGCCTTAAAGGTCTGCCAAAAACCAAAGAAAGGATGTTAAAACACTGTCTCGGCTATTATTAACCTGTTCTAGTTGGATTAGTTGTTGGAGAATTTAATTAAAAAGGGGGGCTTTAGAGTAGAGATTATGCCTGCGCTAAATATTAAAAGTGGTAAGGAAATCTTTTTCAAATTCGCTAACCATAGAGAAGTATACAGCAGCGGTTTTCCAAAAAAGTATATAGTGTCTAGCGTATTAGGCATTAGAAAACTAGGGTTTTACGTGAAAAATCCGGCAGAAACACTGAAAATATTAAGTATTTAAAGTTTTGGAGAATCAACAAAACGATAGAGAGGTTGCTAAAGATCTTAGTGAAATTAAAGTAATAACAATCTTTGTCCTTAATAAATTACTGATTTATAACACCCAATAATTCTTGCTCAAAACTAATATTAAACATATTAGCTTTAGCGTTAACAATCTCTGCTTTTCCATTTAAAATGAAAACGTTATTAATGGGTTTTACAGATAAAACTTTTATAGCCTCTGAGGCAGATTGGAAACGGAATTCGTTATTAATTCTTACGTTGTATAGCTTCAATAATCGTACTTGTTCTTTATACGAAATAGAATCTACGTTTAAGGCTATAAATTCGACTTCGGGATATTTTTTTTGTAAATCGGAGGCCCTTCTATGAGCGATAATCAAATGGTTTTTATTGGTTCTAGTCCAAAAATAAATAACAGTTGGCTTATTAATAAGCCCTTGTAAAGTGCGTTGATTATTATTTTTATCTAAAATTTTTAAATTAGGAATCTTTTTACCCGGTTTTAAGCGTTTGTATGAATTTACAATGCGCGTAACACGTGCTATTTGTTCGGTATTAGTGCTTTTTTGCTGAAACGATTCTAAAAGAGCATCGTAATCTTCAGTATTTTTTGTAATGCTTATAAAATGTACAATGTTATAATTTAGAAGACCGTTTTTTATTTCTTCATTCTGGATTTTGTCATCTATAACATTAAGCTTATCCAAGGTGTAATCTAAAATATGCTCGTTATAAGAGGTGTCTTCAGAATGTTTAAAATGGGTTTGTAATGCGGCATTATTTACATAAAAACGTAAAAACGAATTATAGGGGCGGTAGTCTTTTAATACATCGTTGTTAAAATCAACATCCTTTCGGTAGTTATAAAAATCTTCAGGCAAACTTTCGAACATATCACGCTCAGATTTGCTGTAATTTGCTAAAGGGTATAATTCTTTGTTTGAGTAGTATTTGTAATTAATATCGGCCGTAGCGAGTTCTAAAAACAAGTCAGACGGTTTGTTTTTCTTCTTAAAGCGCGATAATTTATTAAACTTTGCGTCCCTTAAAGCGTGAAGTTTCTTTTCGAATTCTTTTGGATTTAATTGACTAATACCAAGGATGTCTTTGTCTTCTTGTTCATTTTGAAGAAACAAATTAACTAGAAAATTATTCTCTTTGGCGCCTTTACCCGTATACACTAACGACTCATCAAAATCTATAGTATTTAATCGTAAACGTAAGCTATCGCGGGGTTGTAATAAAAATGTTTGGGTTTCTCTACCATCAAAAAAGTTGTAAATACCAGGTTTTAAACTCTCGAGTGTGTAACCAAATCTGTTTTTCTTATCCAAAAATAAGGTGTCTATAAATTTTCTGTTTTTAGAAAGTACGAGATAATTTGAATAGGGATTAATAATTTCACCACCAAAAAAAGCACTGTCGTCTACATTACTATTCGCTGCGTCTTTTTCACAAGAGGTAAAAAAGAGAGTCAAAATTAATAATAGAGGTAGGGCTTTAATAGTCATTAATAGAACGTATATTTTAGATAACAAAAATATGTTTTGCTTTGGATTTCTCGTGTTAAGGCGTTGTTAAAGTTATTAAGCTGGGTTTTATTTCGTCTTACGGAACTAATTTTCTACTTTTGCAAAAATTTTTAAACTACAATTTATGTTATCAGTTTCAAATCTTTCAGTTCAATTTGGGAAGCGTATTCTTTTTGATGAAGTGAGCACAACCTTTAATAATGGAAATTGCTATGGAATTATTGGTGCAAATGGCGCCGGAAAGTCTACATTTTTAAAAATAATTTCTGGTCAGCAAGAAGCTAATTCTGGTAGCGTGCATTTGGAAGCAGGAAAGCGTATGTCGGTTTTAACACAGGACCATAATAAGCACGATGAAGATACTGTTTTAGAAACCGTTTTAAAGGGAAACGAGATTTTATATAAATTGAAGTCTGAAATAGATGCCTTATACGCAGATTATACGGATAAGAATGCTGAAAAAATAGGGGAACTTCAAGTTCGTTTTGAGGAAATGAACGGCTGGAATGCAGATAGCGATGCAGCGTCAATGTTATCTAACTTAGGTGTTAAAAGCGATTACCATTATACGGTAATGGGCGATCTTGATGGTAAACAGAAAGTACGTGTGTTATTAGCACAGGCGCTGTTTGGAAATCCAGATGTGTTAATTATGGATGAGCCTACCAACGATTTAGATTACGAAACTATTTCTTGGCTAGAAAACTTTTTGGCGAATTATGATAACTGTGTTATTGTGGTTTCTCACGATAGACACTTTTTAGATTCTGTATGTACACATATTAGTGATATTGACTTTGGAAAGATTACTCATTTCTCTGGAAACTATACGTTTTGGTACGAGTCTTCTCAATTAGCAGCAAGACAGCATGCGCAACAAAACAAGAAAGCCGAAGAAAAGAAAAAGGAATTAGAAGAATTTATTCGCCGTTTCTCTGCTAACGTTGCTAAGTCTAAACAAGCAACTAGTAGAAAAAAGATGATTGATAAACTTAATATTGGAGATATTAGACGGACAAGTCGTCGTTATCCAGCCATTATTTTTGAGCGCGATAGAGAAGCAGGGGATCAAATATTAAATGTTGAAGGTTTAACGGCTTCTTTAGATGGTGAGGTGTTATTTAAAGACATCGATTTAAACTTGAATAAGGGTGAAAAAGTGGTGTTGTTCTCTAGAGATTCTAGGGCGACAACGGCATTTTATCAAATATTAAACGATAAAGAAAAAGCAGATTCAGGAAAATTTGCTTGGGGAGTGACAACGACACAATCGTATTTACCTTTAGATAATAATGCTTTTTTCGAAAATGAGTTAACGTTAATCGATTGGTTGCGCCAATGGGCAACTACCGAGGAAGAGCGCGAAGAAGTGCATATTCGAGGCTTTTTAGGAAAAATGATTTTTAGTGGAGAAGAGGCCTTTAAAAAATCGTCTGTGTTATCTGGTGGAGAAAAAGTACGTTGTATGTTATCGCGCATGATGATGACTAGAGCCAACGTTTTGCAACTGGATGAACCAACAAACCATTTAGACTTAGAAAGTATTACCGCGTTTAATAACTCGCTTAAAAACTTTAAAGGAACTGTATTGTTTACCACTCATGATCACGAGTTTGCACAAACTGTAGGAAATCGCGTGGTAGAATTAACACCAAACGGAGTAATTGATAGATTTATGTCGTTTGATGATTATATGCAAGATCCAAAAATTAAAGAATTAAGAGATAAAATGTATGGGGTAACTGTATAAATTTCACCTTTCAATTTAATAAACTAGTAAAGCTCTGATTCTATCAGGGCTTTTTTTGTAAATAATTATCTTATATTTGGATAAATATGTTAAAATAATCGCTGTAAAACATCTAAAATCGAAATGTAATCGTTTAAAGAGTAAAGCATTAAATAAAAAATAAAAATTATGTATTTAAAAACTAAAGCAATAACCAAGCAAATTACAATGGCAATAGCGCTAGTAGGTTGTATTAGTTTGGGTTTCGCTCAAAATAAAGAGCTTGAACGTACTGATAAGACATCAGAAAATAAAATCGCTGAATCTGAAATGAGTCGTGCTTCACTATCGGCTATAGATGAGGAAGATGCTACATCGGCTAACGCAAAAGCTGAAGAAATAAAAATGTCTCATAATGCAACAGATAATGAAGAGGTTTTAAAAGCGGAATTGAAAGATGCCAAACAAGACACACAAGAAGACGACACAGAAGGAGAACCAGAAGCGTCTACAATAAACAGTGCTATTTATATGTTTAGTAAAAGTAAGATAACAACTCCCCGAACTGTCGAAGGAACAACTGTTTTCGCTTATTTAAACAACTCTGAAGATCATACGTTTTTAGTACGCGCAATTAAACTTGTAGGATTAGAAGAGACTTTAAAAGGAAAAGGGCCGTTTACTGTTTTTGCTCCAACCAACGCAGCATTTAACGCGTTACCAGAAAAAACGTTAGAAACGCTATTAGAAGCTGAAAACAGAGAGGCACTTAAAGAGATGTTAACTTACCACGTTATGCCAGGAAACCAAGGTGTAAACGAGTTAACGAGGGCTGTAAATGGCAACGGCGGAGAAGCACGTTTGAAAACCTTAAACGGAACAACACTTACAGCAACTTTACACGGTGATAAAATTGTCTTAATTGGCGCTAACGGTGTGAAATCTACTATTATTTCGGGAGATAAAACACAAACAAATGGAATGGTACACACCATCAATACCGTTGTAATGCCAAACTAGTGAGCATATGTAGTATATAAAAAAAGCGGCTAAAATAAGATTTAGCCGCTTTTTTTATGTTTAAAATCAAGCCATAATTATTTACTTTCCATCTCTCCACGAACCACCTCTACCACTTGTACAGCTTTATTTAGTTCTTTTTCATGTACATAAACTTCTGGTTGTCCGCGTAAAGCAGATGCAAATCCTGCAAGTCTACCAGATTCGGTTTCGTCTTTAATAATCGGACTAATTCCGATATCTTCTAAACGCTCCTTAATCATTTGAACGATAATATAATTTCCTGTAAAAATTTTTACATATTCTGAGTCTGACATACTGTTTCGTATTTAGGTTATATTTAAATGTACAAATAATAAGTGTTCAAATTAAATTTTAAGGAACTTCTGTAAGTTAAAGTTTTGCAAAATAGATAGGGCTCAAAAAATTAAAATAGATAGATTACTATTTTAGTATGCCTCTATTTTATATGTAAGACACTGATTTTGATAATGATTTATATAGGGATCGTTGTATACCTCAGCAACATTTTATAATACAGTTACACAGGTTGTTGAATTTAGTAGTATCTGATTACCTTTTTATGCGATAATAACAAAGAATACGAAGGCGATTAACAGCAAATTAAGTGTTGAATGGTGTCTTTCTGAAATAAAAAAAGTAGCCTACAGATTATGCAGACTACTTTTATATAGTGTTATCGAAAGTTGTTTTTACTTCGTGTATTTATATAAATTATAAATACCGAAACCAAGGAAGGCCGCAGCAAAAACAAGTCTTAGGTTTGACAGTGTTGCTTCAGTTAAAAAGTGACTGTAAAAACGGTAACCTCCTAAGCCAATAAAAGCTATACCTGAAATTAGATCCCAGATATTTTTCTTTTTCTGTGGTACTTCATTGTGTTCTGTTTCCATAATTTATCTTAGTTGGGCACCTAATTTTGTTTCGAAATTAGATTTTAATTTATTCATGATTTTATCTACTTGCTTATCAGTAAGTGTTTTGTTTTCATCTTGAAAGATAAAACTTACGGCATAACTTTTCTTTCCTTCGGGTAAATTTTCACCTTGGTAAACGTCGAATAAATTTACGCTTTTCAAAAGTTGCTTTTCTGTTTGTTTAGAAATAGTGTGTATGTCTTCAAAGAGCACTTTATCGTCTATTAGTAACGCGAAATCGCGACGCACTTCAGGGTATTTTGGTATCGCTTTAAACGAAATTGTATTGCGTTTTGCAATGTCAATAATAGCCTCCCAATTAAAATCGGCATAAACGACAGCTTGAGAAATTCCAAAATGCTTTAAAATAGCGTTTTTAACTACTCCAAATTCTACTAATTTCGTTTTACCTTGTTCTAGCAATACGCCTTCGCTAAACACATCATTTTTAAAAGGGTTAGTCTTAAATCTAGAGATTCCTAAGCGCTCTAAAGTCGCTATAATGGTCCCTTTTAAATAAAAGAAATCGCTTGGTGTCTGGTTTTTATTCCAAGATTCACTCGTTTTATTACCTGTTAAAAACAAGGTTAAGTGTTTTAGTTCTTCTTTATTATCTCCATAGTTATGGTAAGTTTTACCAAATTCAAATAACTTTAAATCGGTGCGTTTTCTATTTATATTAAAAGAAATAGCTTCCAAACCTGAAAACAGTAGCGATTGACGCATTACCGATAATTCGCTACTTAACGGATTTAACATCGTAACATTATGGTCTTCATTTAACTGCTCGCTTAAAGCTATATAATCTGGAGTCGTAAGAGAATTAGCCATAATTTCGAAAAATCCTTGAGACGCTAATTGATTACCAATGATGTTTTGTAATTTATAGTCTTCAAAACGAGACGCATTAGAAATAGACGCGTTTAGCTTCGTCGTGGTTTCTATTTTATTATAACCGTACACTCTTAAAATCTCCTCGATAACATCCGCCTGGCGGTGTACATCGTTTCTATACGCAGGAATTGTTAAACCTAATCCTGTTTCGGTAACATTATTAATTTTGAAATCTAAAGTCGTTAAAATACTTTTTATCGTTTCTTCAGGAATCTCTTGACCAACCAATTTCGTTACTTTATCGAATGTAAGGTGAACGTGAAGGTCTTCAATTTTATTCGGATAAAAATCTGAAATATCGCTAGTAATAATGCCGCCTGAAATTTCAATAATTAATAAAGCTGCGCGTTTTAAAGCATATTCTGTGATATTTGGGTCGATTCCTCTTTCAAATCTAAAAGAAGCGTCGGTATTTAAACCGTGGCGTTTCGCTGTTTTACGAATGCTAACGGGGTTAAAAAACGCGCTTTCTAAAAATATAGAGTTAGTGTTTTCGGTAACACCAGAATGCAATCCGCCATAAACACCGGCAATACACATAGGTACATCGGCATTACAAATCATTAAGTCGTCTTCATGCAATTTGCGTTCTACGCCATCTAAAGTGGTAAAGGGGGTTCCGGCAGCAACCGTTTTTACTTCAATTTTATTATCTATAATTTTTGCCGTATCAAAAGCGTGAAGTGGTTGCCCTAATTCGTGTAATACGTAATTAGTAGCATCAATTATAGTGTTTTTTGGGGTTACACCAATAGCCTTTAAGCGGTGTTGTAACCAAGCAGGGGATTCTTTAACTTTAATATCAGAAATGGTAATACCGCAATAGCGCGGTGCCAATTCTTTATTAGCGATTTCAATGTCTATTTTTAACGATCTATTGTCAACGTGAAACGCACTTACAGAGGGGGTGTTTAATTGGGCAATAATATTTTGTTGCGCTAAACCAGCTCTTAGATCTCTGGCCGTACCGTAATGACTCATTGCATCGGCACGGTTTGGGGTTAAACCAATTTCAAAAACCTGATCGTTTACAATCTTAAATAAATCTGCAGCACGCGTTCCTACAACTGTATCGATGTCTAAAACCATAATACCATCGTGAGATTTCCCTATACCTAATTCATCTTCAGCGCAAATCATTCCGTGACTTTCTTCACCACGAATTTTTCCTTTTTTTATGGTCCAAGCTTCGCCTTCCTCGGTATATAAAGTCGTTCCTATGGTCGCCACAGGTACTTTTTGCCCAGCAGCAACATTGGGTGCGCCACAAACAATTTGCACGGGCTTCTCTAAGCCAATATTAACGGTTGTAACCTTTAATCGGTCTGCATTTGTGTGTTGTACGCACGTAAGTACTTCGCCTACAACAACGCCGTCTAAACCGCCTTTTATGCTTTGGTATAATTCTATACCTTCAACCTCCAAACCTAAGTCTGTTAATAATTCGCTTGTTTGTTCTGGTGACCAGTCTGTTTTAATAAACTGCTTAATCCAGTTATAAGAAATTTTCATTTATACAATACCGTTTTAAGTCCGCAAATATAAGAATACTTAAGGCTTAATGGAATTGAAAAACTATTTTGTTGAAAAAAAAGTGCTGATTAGCGGCTTATTATTTAGACCCCATTAGAATCTATGTTTTATTTGTAAGGTTTTTGTAGTTTATTCGATTACATTTAAAATCAAAACAAAACAATGCTAAAAACACCTCTTCTATTCTTAATTTTATCAGTTTCATTTTTATCTTGTCAAGATGAAACGCCTCAAGAACGATTATCACCGGGAATGTACCGCGCAGAATTACAAGTGAGCGACACAGAAATATTACCTTTTAATTTTAAGGTTGACGCTGAAGATTTGCTGGAAATTTATAATGCAGATGAAGTAATCTTGGTAGATGAAATACGCTATAAAGACGATTCTATTTATATAAAACTACCTGTCTTTGAGGGTGTTTTAATAGCAAAAATTAAAAACGGTGTTTTAAAAGGTGATTTTGTAGTAAAAGGTAAACAACGAAAAGTGCCGTTTACAGCTCAGAAAAATACAACGAGATTTGAGGTTGTAAACGATGCAATGGTTAACATTTCGGGCGATTGGGAAACGACATTTAGTCCCGATAGTGACTCCGAAAGTTACCAGGCAAAAGGTGTTTTTAAACAAACAGGTAACGAAGTAATCGGAACGTTTAGAACTGAAACCGGCGATTACCGCTATCTTGAAGGCGTAATTTCTGGATCGACTTTAAAACTCTCTACTTTTGATGGGGCACACGCTTTTTTGTTTACAGCACAAATTACCGATTCTACAATTGCTGGAACCTTTTATTCTGGAAACCATTATAAAGAACCTTTTGTAGCGCAGCGAAATAGTGATTTTGAATTAAAAAGTGCGAATGCGCTTACCTTTTTAAAAGAAGGTTACGAGAGTTTAGCCTTTAGCTTTCAAGATACTGATGGTAAGCAAGTGGCGTTAAGCGATACCCGATTTAAAGATAAAGTGGTTGTCGTGCAAATAATGGGAACGTGGTGCCCAAATTGTTTAGACGAAAGCACGTATTATGCAGACTATTATAGAAATAATAAGCACAAAGCCCTTGAATTTGTAAGTCTAGCTTTTGAATACGCGAAAACAGAAACTCAAGCTTTTAGTAATATAAAACGTTTGCGAGATCGTGTAGGTATTACCTATCCTATTTTGTTAGCACAGACAGGGTCGACAAGTAAAGCGGAAGCTCAGAAAAAACTACCAATGCTAAACCACGTTTTAAGTTATCCAACCACTGTATTTATTGACAAACAAGGAAAAGTTAGAAAAATACATACGGGGTTTAATGGGCCTGCTACTGGCGATAAGTTTACCGAATTTAAATTAGAGTTCGATGGTTTTATAAATGCGTTGTTAGAAGAGTAGGGGTGGTTTACCCGTGAATGGTTTCGCTTTTACCGTAACTTTTAATCAGTTCGCCTTCAAAGGTAACGAGTTCTTGCCAGCGCGCATCGACATCTATACCTTTTCCGTACTTTCTGGCAAACGTAATAAAAGTAGTGTAATGTCCAGCCTCACTAATCATTAGTTCGTGGTAAAACTTAGATAATTCGGGATCCGTAATACGTTCGGAGAGTAATTTAAAGCGTTCGCAACTTCGGGCTTCAATCATAGCCGAAAACAACAAACGATCGACCATACTTTGTAAACGGCTTCCGCCTTTGCTCATAAATTTATACAATTCATTGACGTAACTGTCTTTGCGTTCTCTGCCCAAAGTGTACCCACGCTCTTTAATGATGTTGTGCACCATTTGAAAGTGTTCTATTTCCTCCTTCGCGAGTTCTAATAATTCTGTAACTAAATCTGGATATTCAGAATTGTGAGTAATTATTGTAATTGCGTTGGTCGCCGCTTTTTGTTCGCACCACGCATGATCGGTTAATATTTCTTCAATATTAGATTCTACAATAGTTACCCAACGCGGATCGGTTTCTAGTTTAAGGTGAAGCATATTAATGTTTTAGATGTAAAAGTAAATAATATAACAGTTTAAGCTCAATATTCTAAGAAATATAATTCCAAATATTCTTGT
Source organism: Bizionia saleffrena (assembly GCF_008086175.1). GTDB lineage: Bacteria > Bacteroidota > Bacteroidia > Flavobacteriales > Flavobacteriaceae > Bizionia > Bizionia saleffrena. The sequence continues at coordinate 68,845 of NZ_VSKM01000003.1, read as the reverse complement.
ATTTCGCCATTTGGCGGTAGGTCTCTAAAATAGGGGTGTGATCTGGCGATTTCAAACGGGGATCTTTTGTTAATATTTGTTTGGCATGGTACCGGGCATGTTGCAAAATATCATTGTCTTTAACGATATCGGCAATGCGCAAATTTAAAACACCACTTTGCTGTGTGCCCATAATATCTCCCGGACCACGAAGGCGTAAATCTACCTCGGCGATTTCAAAACCATCGTTAGTACTTACCATCGTTTTAATGCGTGTTTTACTGTTTTCAGAGAGTTTGTGGCTCGTCATTAAAATACAAAAACTTTGCTCGGCACCACGCCCAACACGACCACGCAATTGGTGTAATTGCGAGAGTCCAAAACGTTCGGCACTTTCAATTATCATTACCGAGGCATTAGGGACATTTACGCCGACTTCAATAACGGTTGTAGCGACCATAATATTGGTTTCGCCTTTTACAAAACGTTGCATTTCGAACTCCTTATCGGCCGGTTTCATTTGTCCGTGAACAATAGAAATTTGAAAGTCTGGCATCGGGAAATCTCGAGCAATACTTTCGTAGCCGTCCATTAAATCTTTGTAGTCCATATTGGCACTTTCTTTAATTAATGGGTACACGATATAGACCTGTCTTCCTTTCTTAATTTCGTCTCTTATAAAGCGTAAAACCTTAAGCCTATTGGTGTCGTATCGGTGTACTGTTTTTATGGCTTTTCTACCCGGTGGTAATTCGTCTATTACGGAGATGTCTAAATCGCCATAAACAGACATTGCTAAGGTTCTTGGAATAGGGGTTGCGGTCATTACTAAAACGTGTGGGGGCGAGGTATTTTTTTTCCATAATTTAGACCGTTGCTCCACACCAAAACGGTGTTGCTCGTCGATAATGGCGAGTCCTAAATTTTTGAATTTCACCTTATCTTCTAAAACGGCGTGCGTGCCAATTAAGATGTCTAATTCGCCATTTTCTAAAGCTTCGTGAATTTTTCTTCGCTCTGAAGTTTTACTTGAGCCTGTAAGAAGTTTTATGCTGATATTCAGATTGTTGCAAAGTTCTTTTAATCCGTTATAGTGTTGTACTGACAAAATTTCAGTAGGCGCCATTAAACACGCTTGAAAACCATTGTCAAGTGCCATTAACATTGCCATTAGAGCCACAATAGTTTTTCCGGAGCCTACATCGCCTTGTAATAAGCGATTCATTTGGGCATTACTTCCTAAATCGGCTCTAATTTCTTTAAGTACACGTTTTTGTGCGTTGGTTAATTCAAAAGGTAAATGGTGTTTGTAAAACGTATTAAAATGGTCACCAACCGTATTGAAAGGAAAGCCTTTTATTTTAGATTTATGGATTAAATTTTTAAGGATTAATTGCAGTTGAATATAAAATAATTCTTCAAATTTTAGTCGGTATTTGGCTTTAAAAAGAAGGTCGGAATTCTTAGGAAAATGGATGTTAAAAATGGCTTCAGATTTGGTGATTAATTTTAAATCTGAAAGTAAATTTTTAGACAAGCTTTCAGCAAAGCGTCCTTTGGTTTCTAGGAATAAATTTTGCATAATTTTTGTCATCACACGATTGGTAATTCCGCGATTGGAAAGCTTCTCAGTCGATGGGTAAATAGCCTGCATCGAAGAGCGTAAATTTTGTTCGTGTTCACTTAGCAATTCAGTATCGGGGTGCGGAATACTAAACTTACCGTTGTAGTAATTGGTTTTACCAAAAATAACATAATCGGTATTGAGTTTTAGCGCTTCTCGAATCCATTTTTGTCCACGAAACCAAACCAATTCCATTACGCCGGTGTCGTCTTTAAAAGTGGCGACCAAACGCTTGCCTCTTTTTTGAGCAATCTCCTCAAATTTTATAATTTTCCCAATAATTTGAACTTCGGCATTGTTAGCTTGTAGTTCGTTAATTTTAAAATATTTGGTCCGGTCTAAATAGCGATTGGGAAATAGATTAAGTAAATCTTGGTACGTTTGGATACCGAGCTCCTTGCGAAGCAAATCTGCGCGACTTGGTCCGACACCTTTTAAATAATCTATGGGCGTTTGTAAACTCGTCCTCATACTGCAAAAATATCAATTTATAATTTATTCTGTAATAGAATACGTGAATGTCTTTAGGCTTTTGATATATTTACGAAACAAAAAATTAACTATATTTTAACCTATAAATCAAATTTATGAAATTAACCACGCTTAAAACCTGTTTTGGTTTTATAATGTGTACGCTGGTCGTACTACTTTCTGCAAATTGTAGCAGCGACGATACAACTGAAGCGGCACCCACTCCTGAAATTAAAACGATGGGCTCTTTTGTGACCTTTGGAGAAGTCGATGTGATGAATCATTCTAGTTCTCAAAATGTAGAAGTGAAAGGGGAGAACCTTAACGAAAATTTAAAAATTAAAGCGAGTGAAAATTTTGAAGTTTCTTTGGATGATTTAAGTTTTTCTGCTGAAGTTAGTTTAAATAAAAGTTCTGCAAACGCTGCGAATAAAACGGTTTATGTGCGTTTTTCTCCAAGTGAAACAGCTGTAGGACCAAGAGGTGGGACATTAACGTTAAAAAGTAATGGAGCCGTAACAAAATCATTAAGTTTAAGTGGTGCAGGAGTGAGTATTGCTCCCATTATTACTGTTAGCAATACGGCTTTAAGCTTTGACGATACCGCAGTTGCTAACGCGTCTAACCCTGTAGAACTTATGGTAACTGGCTATAATTTAGTAAGTGATATAAATCTAACAATTACAGATGATTTTGAGATGTCTTTAGACGGAACAACTTATGCAAATACTTTGCAAATAGGAACAGCGACAGCAAATGAAGCAACAATTGTTTACGTGCGTTTTACTCCCTCAGTTACTGGAAACGCAACAGGTACTTTAATAATATCAAATACAGATGCTGACGCTGTAGTAGTTAGTTTGTCTGGAAATTCACCGGCTGTAATTCATAATTATCAAACTTTTAATCAGCAACGTCTTGCTATGGGTGGTGGTTACGATCAATCTAACACTCAAACGTTTAACTTACATAATGATTTAACAGCTATAGAAACTGTAAAAATGTATGTTAAATTAACGTGTCCTGCAGGTGGTTGCGATGAATGGGATGTCTATGCTAACGTAAAAGTGAAGGATCCAGCTACTGGAGAACTTTATGAGTTAGGACGTTACATTACGCCCTATTGGAATGACAATAGCCAATTAGAAAGAGGTTTTGAATATGATGTCACCGATTTTAAATCGCTGTTAACGGGGGCTACCGAGTTGAGAATTAGAACTGAATGTTGGAATGATAAGGGGTACCAAGTATCCGTAGATTTCGATTATATTGAAGGCACGCCAGATTATCCTTACTATGCTGTGACTCCTATTCTTTCTTACGACGATTGGTCGTCTTCGGGCGTGCCTTACGGTGTAGCACATAATTTTGATTTAGACAAAACCGTGTCTATTCCTGCCAATGCAGAGAGTACTCATTTAAGAACCATTATTTCAGGTTGGGGACACGCAACACCGGAAGATACTGGAACAGGAAGAGGTTGTGCAGAGTGGTGTTATAGAACACACAGTGTTAAAATAAACGGTGCAAATACATTCGATCATTATATGGGACCAATGAATTGTGCGGCTAACCCAGTTAATAATCAAAGTCCAGGAAACTGGTCTGCTGATCGTGCGGGTTGGTGCCCTGGAATGGAAGTTCCCACCCGTTTAGATGTATTCGGTACGTCACTGGCAGGAAACACATTTGCTTTCGAGTATGACTTCGAAGATTGGACTAACGATGGAGAAAATGGTAATGCTTATTACGCTACTTCTATATTTGTAGTCGTTAAAAGTAACACCCCAATTAATGCTCCTATAGTCACAAATTAAAACAGTTAATTAAGTGTCGAAAAGCACGCTATTTATAGCGTGCTTTTTTTGGTCTACACTTTTAGGTTTATTATCTTCCACTTATGAAACACCTGCTATTTTTTATTCTATTTTCTTGTAGTTTTTTAGGTAAAGCGCAACAAACGTCAGGCATTGATTTTAAAAAGGCTATTGTTGATTTAAACACGATAGACGCTGAAAATAAATCGGTTAACGGAAGTGTCATCTATTCGTTTGATGTTTTAAAAACTGTAGATTCATTTTATTTAGACACTAGAAATAGTTCTTTTTCTAAGGTTTTACTTAATAATAAGGTTGTAAAATATCGTGTTAAAGAGGATAGGTTTTGGGTGTTAAGCACTTTGAAGCCTTCAATGGAAAACACATTGGAATTTTCGTTTTACTCGAGACCTAAAAAAGCGCTGTACGTTATTAATAGTGAAAGTGAAGAGCAACATCAAATTTGGACACAAGGTCAGGGGCAATACACCAGTAATTGGTTGCCGAGCATAGATGACACGAATGACAAAATAGAGTTTGACATATGTGTAACCTATAAAAATAATTTTGAAGTTATTGCTAATGGAAAATTAATTAAGAAAGAAAGTACTGCCACACATACCACTTGGCAGTACGATATGAAACAGCCAATGTCAAGTTATTTAGTAGCTTTAGCTATTGGAAAGTATAACAAAATTGAGGAGTTATCAGCGAGTAAAATACCATTAAGGTATTACTATTATCCAAAAGACTCCTTAAAAGTAGAGTCCACTTATCGCTACTCTAAGCAAATGTTCGATTTTTTAGAAACTGAAATAGGAGTAGCTTATCCGTGGCAGAATTATAAGCAAGTCCCAGTGAAAGATTTCTTGTATGCCGGAATGGAAAATACAGGCACAACCATTTTTAGTGATGCTTTTGTAGTCGATAGTACTGCCTTTAAAGATCGAAACTATGTAAACATAAACGCGCACGAATTAGCACACCAATGGTTTGGGAATTTGGTTACCGCCACCAAAAGTAAACACCATTGGCTTCAAGAAGGCTTTGCAACCTATTATGCGTTATTAGCAGAACGGGATGTTTTTGGAGAGGACTTTTATTTTTGGCGATTACACGAATATGCTCAAGAGTTATTAGAGCAGGAGCAAGCAGGGGAAGGTACCCCCTTGTTAGATCCCAAAGCAAGCAGCGTTACTTTTTATAAAAAAGGAGCTTGGGTTTTAGAAATGCTTAGAGAAAAAGTGGGAGAAAAGGCTTTTAAAGACGCGGTTAAAAAATATTTAAATACCTTTCAATTTAAGAATGTAGAAACCGATTATTTTTTTAAGATACTTGAGCAAACGTCCAATCAGGACTTGAGTGCTTTTAAATTGAAGTGGTTAGAATCAGCAGATTTACCTATTACAGAAATGACCAATCATTTGATAAATCAATCAGAAAGTATAGCAACATTTTTTAAATACGATTGTTATGCAGAGCCAGATAGTTGTAAGAAATTTTTGCTAACAAGTGAAGCTGTAGAATTAAAATCTAAAATAATTCCGCAGTTAAAAGGTGATATTCCAGCATTTTTATGGTCTGAGACTGATTTGAAAGTAAGGCAAGCCATTGCTAAAAGTTTTACGGTCGTTCCTTTAGAGTTAAAAACCCAATACGAAACATTTTTAGAGGATAATTCGTACGCTACAAAAGAGGTGGCCTTGTATACGCTTTGGGTTAATTTTCCTGAAAGCCGATTGCTCTATCTCGAAAAAACAGCTAATATTAATGGTTTTAATGACAAGAACATTAGACTATTGTGGTTGGTTTTGGCTCTAAATACAGAGGGGGTTGCCAATAATGATAGAATTGATTATTACGCTGAGTTAATAGAGTATACCTCTCCAAATTTCGATTTTAATGTGCGCCAAAATGCACTGTCCTATTTACAATCTTTGGATGGGTTTAATGACACCGCAATTAAAAATCTAATTCTCGCCACTACGCACCATAATTGGAGGTTTAAAAAATTAGCTAAAAGTATTTTAAAATCTCTTTCCGAAAACGAGAAATATAAAGACATAATTACTAATTTAGAACAAGAAAAACCATAACAATTTGAAAGCATTAGTGATCTCTGGTGGCGGTAGTAAAGGAGCCTTTGCTGGTGGTGTCGCGCAATATTTAATAGAGCAGGAAGGTAAACAGTACGATATGTTCTTAGGCACGTCTACGGGGGGGCTACTCGTTCCTTTTCTAGCCACGAACGATATCGGTAAACTGTACGATATTTTTACTAACGTAAACCAACAGTCTATTTTTAGTGTTAATCCTTTTGTTGTGAAAAAGAAAAAAGGACGTGAATATGTGTCTATTAATTATTTTAATACGGTGCTTCAGTTTATAAAAAAGAGGCGCACTTTTGGTGAAAGTAAAAATCTAAGAAAAAATATTAAAAAGAATTTCACCAAAGAAGAATTTAATCTTATTCGCGCAACAAAAGAAGACGTCATTGTAACGGTAGCAAATCTTTCAAAAAACAGAACCGAATATAAATCTATTAATGATTTTGAATATGATGAGTTTTGCGATTGGATATGGATTTCTTGTAATTATATCCCGTTTATGTCTTTAGTGAAAAAAAATGGGTTCGATTACGCAGATGGGGGTTTAGGCTGCGTTATTCCTATTCGAGAAGCAATAAGACGTGGTGCTACAGAGGTTGATGCCATTATTTTAGAAAGCGAAGAGTTAGAGTATAATAAGGTGCTCGGTAGCAATCCATTTTCCTTAATGTTTAGTCTGTTTGGACATTTATTAGATCAGGTAGAAAAAGGAGATATTGCTATTGGTAAACTCGCTGCACAATACAGAAACGTAAAACTGAATCTTTACTACACGCCAACGAAACTCACGGAAAATTCATTAATTTTTAATAAAAAGTTAATGGAAAAATGGTGGTTAGAAGGATATGCTCACGCCGAAAGTAAACACGGTAAAGGTCTGTCTATGGACGATAGTCTCTCCTTAGAAAAGGAAATTACCAGATAGCGCTTATTTCTTCTTTTATATACGCTAAAGCTGTACTGCTTGGCGCTTGTTTTTCCATCATTTCCGTTAAAATTACTTCGCGAAGTTTATTTGCAGTGTCTGTTTTTTCAGACATATTAGCTTTTAAAATAAGCTGAATGGTCGTGTTTTTTGCCGCTAAAATTATACTCCAGCAATCGCTAGTTAAATAGATTTGTTGCGATAAATTATGCTCAAATTCTTGTTCTATACTATCTATTAACAATCTCTCGTAATCATTTTTATCGCTAGAAAGCGGTGCTACTCTTATTAATAATTTAGAGGGTACAATACGCTCCAAAAACAAAGTCATACGCTCGTAAGCTTGCAGGCGCATTGGTAGCGCTTCTTTCTTGAAGTCTTTATGCATTAAAAAATGACGTCTATTATTTTCGTTTTTAATATGTTCTTTAAAAAAGAAATAAGCAATAACTCCAGTTACGACTGCTGGAACAGTATACATAAGAAGATTAATAAGTTGGTCCTGCATAATTGTGAATAAGATTATAAAGCAAACTTAGTTTCTTTTTAAGTAGTGTACAAGAAAACCGATAGTTGAATGAACGTTGGTTTTAAAATAATGAAGACTACGTTTTATAGTATGGGAGTATATTTCTTATAACGACCCCATTATATTTGAGTTGCTATTAGTCAACAATAAAAAAATCGGCAATACTAAAGTGTTTCTTAAAGGTTGTCGGTTTTTTTTATTCGGAAACAATTAAGACAATGTGCTATTACATTGAAATCGCATTTTACAAATAACCTCTTAACTATTTAGCGCAACTCTATTATTATTATTATTATAGAAACTTATAAACCCTAAACCTAACAAATTCTCTAAAGCTATGAATTCAACATTTAAAATTTTTCTATTTAGCGCAGTGCTATCACTTACATTTGCTTGCAATAACGACGACGATGATGGTACAGATACCATCAATCCGCCAAATGAAGACGTGTGTAATTATCAAGGTCTTACTTTTTATACAACGTCCAACGGGACCGAAACTCTTATTCCCGGCGCAGAGCTAACTGCACAATATGTAACTGGAGGCTCTAATGGACCAGAAATTGAAATATACAAAACTACCAATCCTGGTTTTTTTAATTTTACAACCATCGCGGTTAATGAAGGTGCTACAGGCACAGGTACTATTAATCTTGATGGTAACACGTATGCGAACTTAGCAATTACTTGCCAGAGAGGCGTTACCGGGACTACAGGAGCTGTTGTTGGCGACGAATTTAGATTCGATATTGTAGGTAACGGTTTGGAAATTGAGTTGTGTGTAATAGTAACCGACTTAACGTTGGGATACATTGATGCAGATGGTGATGGGTGCGGGTCGCAAACTATTTCTTACGGTTTTGGAGTCTTAAATAATATAGACACAGACGACACGGATTCAAGTATTTGTAATTAAAAACTTAAATAAGATGAAAAATATAAACATAATACTAGTACTCATTTCTCTTTTTGCCTTTAGTTGTGATAACAACGACGACGAACAAACAGATCCAGTAGTTCCAACCGATGGTTTTACGCACAATAATATATTTTTTGAAACTCCGAATGCTTATTTTGAGATAGATGAAGAGGATGACGACCCTAATATTGGAGGCGATGGCTTTCCAGATAATTACAGTTTTTTCTTTTCCAACGGAAGAATGTTCGACAATGATTTGGCAAATGTAAATGGCGTAAACGATGATTATTTATTCTCTTTAAACACAACGAGCTGGGTGTTTTTAAATGTAGAAGTCCAAGACAACCCAAGTTTGGCAAATGCAGGGCCACTGCCAAATAATACGTATGTGGTTTCTAGTATTCACGATTCTGTTATTATTGAGAATGGTCAAATAGATGCTTTAAGTCCAATATATATAAATAATAACACAGAGTTCGGTATTGGTAGCGAGAATGTGGGCATTTTTAATTTCCCAGGCCCAGTAGGTCCATCAATTACTTTTAATGCTATTACTATAGATAATGCTAATCCAACAGAAAGCACAGTAGATGTCGATTATACATTTATGAATGAAGATGGCGAAATAATCACGGGGCATTACGAAGGAACTTTCGGTATCATTTTAGACTAAAACTTAAAACTATGAAAATAATAAAAAATATTTTATTTGCTGCCGTTATCCCTATGCTTTATAGCTGTGACTACGGCAATGATAATGATCCTTTTGTAGATGAGGTTTGTGGAGACGGTGAGCAAGGTATTACTGTTATAAACGAAGGAGAGAACAATCTTCTCTTTGACGGAAACCTTGTTAATGTGCAATACGTAACTGGTCATCCAGATGGTGATTATTTGCACATATTTAACACCCAAAATGCACCAATAATGGATTTCTATACCTTTGGGACTACCACCGGTAGCTTGTCTACTTTAGGGACTAATTTTAATGCAATCGATGGCAGTTATTTTATGATGAATGGAAGTACCTATCCAGTAGGTAATACACAATTTTATACAACAGTAGTCAGTACATTAAGTGGCGGAAATCAACCTGGTGACGTAGTAACACTAGAACTTTTATATTTGTCTGCTCAAGATAATGATGCTGTCGCTGCCTCAGTTAATATGTGTGTAATTATAGATGAAATTGTAAGTGTTACCGATTATGTTTATATAACAGATGGTTCAAACCTAAAAATTGTAAATGTGACTAACGTTTTATCGCCTAGCTTGGAAACCGCTATTCCAGCACCAACATCATACTATGTAAATACTGCAAACAGCCTTGCGTATGTTGGGCATTTTGATGCCACAGAGCCTTTTGTCAGTTTTGTAAACATTGCAAACCCGCCAACTGCAACTATTTACGGTTCACTTGCAAAAAGTGCAACTTATGGTCGCGTTTCAGATGTGGTAGAAGTAGAAAACTACACGTATATTTCAGATGAATATAGAGGGTTTCATAAATTTCATATGGCGAGTGCAGAGTATAGTATTGTAGATGGCCACGATACAATGAGTATGGTTAAAAATGGAGATGATTTAGTTATTATAGATTTAGCTTCTGGTTTACATAGAATAGATATTACAGATCCAAGTACACCTTTGGTAACGAACACTACAAGTGCCCCTATGGATGTAGACATAGCTTCTTATCCTTACAGCAATGGAAGTTTTCATAGCTGGACAAGAACCGATGGCACTTATTATTATGTGGCGAATATTATAGATCAAAAATTAAAGAAATTTCAACAAACGCCAGCCGGTTTCCAATTAATTGATGAGGTTATTATTGGCGGTCACGCAACGGCTTTGGATGTTTCAGGTGCTTATGCTTATGTTACAATGAAACCTGGTCCAGACGCTCCTTTACAAACAAGTTACGATGGTGTGAAAATGATTAATTTAAACACGATGTCTGTTATGGACTCAAAGCCTCTAAATAACGCTAGTGGTGTCGTTGTTAATCTTAATTATGCTTATGTAACAGATGCCAATGCTTTATATATCTATGATATGTCTGGAGGGAGTTTAAATCTAGTGAGCACTTTTAATGCTGGCTATGGAAATTATATAGCAGTAGATAATTAATCAGAAAAACAATGAAAATATTTTTAAAACCTTTTTTAGTATTCGCTCTTATAGTTTCTACGTTTAGTTGCGGTAACGATGACGATGCCGTAATTACGCCAACATTAAACACAAGCGAATATTTTAAATACACACTAAACAATGGAACAGAGCGTATTTTTGACGCTTCAGCAAAAGGCTATTTTACACCAAATACCAATTCGCCATTCGAGAAGTTTTATTTTAGGGCTTCCGCTGGCTCTGTAAATGATGCGAGCATTTTTGTAGATGGAGATTTTACCTTTCCAGATTTTACAACGTTTACAAATGAAAGTAATTTTTCTTGGGGAATTTCAGATGGCGTAACGAGTAATTTCATTTTTACAGAGTTTTCTCCAGGTCATATATTTGTGTCAAGTATAACGAATTTTGCTAGTTCGCCAGTGATGTGCACGGTTACGGTTCACCCCGTAAATGTTGGAGATTACATAGAGTTTACTTTTGAAGGCGATTTTTTGTATGCAACAGATACTACTGCTCAAGGAACAATAGTCGGCGAAGGCAGAATTTTAAGAAAACCAGATCAATAAAGGTTTTAGTAAGTAACCTCGGAGAGTAATAAGTTTGAAAAGGGATGGCTGTCTCTGCTAAATAGCAAATGAAATGATGAATAAACGTACAAATATTTATGTCCATTATAATGTGCCGATCACTGCGAATACAGCAACCACAGAAATTAACACGACATTTTCTGTAAACGATAACTAAGGCTTTTCTATTACTTTAAACAGGTACCCAAATGCAGTAATGGATAAACTAAGAGTGGTATTGCAAACGAAAGGTGAGTTTAGATTGAAAATTATAAATGGACGAGACCTATTTATAGTACCTTTTAATACAGACGAAAACAGTTTAGATTTGGAAAGCTTATGTAACGGACTCTATTTTTTGTAGGTTAAAACATCTAAAGGTAATTCAATTAAAAAAATAATTAAAGAGTACCTTTTATCAGTTATATTGAGGAACACTAATTACTGTAAAACATTGCGCACCATTGAAACATAAAAAATGGCATATAACTCTATTACTTCTATTATTATGGAATGTGTTATTCGCGCAGCAGTATACCAATTATTCTACTAAAGACGGCTTGCCAAGTAACCACGTCTATACAATTATGCAAGATGCTAAAGGCTATATGTGGTTTTTAACAGATAAAGGAATGGTAAAGTATAATGGTAAAACTTTTAAAACTTTTACAACTAAAGAGGGGTTGCCAATTAACGATGTTTGGGATGCTTTTGTAACACCAGATGGTAAAATTTGGTATTTATCTAAATCTTCGCGCTTAGGTTTCATTGAAAATGACAGTGTTTTTTCATTTCCTAACATGGCGAAAAACGAAATTATGAATCCCATTTTTTCCTCTCAAATACAAAATAGCGTGTATCCCAATGGGCCTAATAAGATGTTCACTTTAAAGGATACCATTTGGGAACAGATAAAAGAGCCTGAAAATAAATTAGGTAACAAAGATTTTGTTAAAATAATCAATAATAGTAATGTCTCTTATTTAACGTACAGTTACACTACAGATAATTTAATTGTTTATGATGAAAATAGCACTATTCTTAAACAATTTCACGCAAAAAATACAGTATACCACAAGACATCGAGAGGTCAAATAACAGAGAACTTGTTTTTTTGGGTATCAGATAAAAAATATTACATTTTAAATTTTGATACATTAGAATTCAAGACCTTTACTTTTAAAGATGAAATCGACATAGATTCTGTAAAACACGCCAGAATAAATGTGGTAGGTGATACATTTCAAATTTCTGGAGCTTCTTTTGTTGGGTATTTAGATGAGAACTTTCATATTTCTAAACCCTTTTTTTTTCCGCCGCATTTAAATGCTCATTTTGGTTTTATAGATAATAAAAATACAATCTGGTTATCTACTTTTAATAAAGGCGTTTACAAACTGCCTGACCTTAAACAAAATATTATTTATGATTTTGAAGGTGATAAGATTCAAAATTTAAACCGTATTCATAATAATTTAATTGCGAGTGTTTACAATCAAGGCTTTTTTAAGTATGCTGAAAGTGATAAAACATTTAAGCCTTACCTCTCTGTAAACGACTATATTTATGGCGCATCTGAAATCACGGCTCTTAATACAGCCTATTATTTTACGCCAAACATTATTTTTAAAGAATTTAGGGGAGAGAGACCAATTGCAACGTTTAAAAAAGAGTCTTTAAATCCAGAATATGCTACTAGACATTTAAAAAAGGTTGTTCTTTTTAATTCAGAGTTATATGCAATTTATTCCTTTGGAATCTATAAAATAGATGATGAAACCTTTAAGATTAAAGCTGATATCTCTCAGAGAGGGAGTAACGACTTGTTAGTTTTTAACTGTCGCTTAATTATTGCTACCAATAGTGGTTTAAAGGAAATAGAAAACGATGCTGTAAAAAACGTCATTTTTAAAACCCAAACTTTTAAAAAACCTGTATTAAGTATTAAACCACTTTCTGAAACTGAACTATTAATAAATACAGATGGTTTTGGAAGTTTTATATCAGATTTAGACACCATTAGGCCGTTAAATGGTTCTGAGTTTTTAATAGTTCAAGATGCCTTTGTTAAAGATAATACCATTTGGTTAGCTACAAATACAGGTGTATTGCATCTTGAAAAAAACAACGGTGAGTACCAATTAGTAAAATCTTATGGTGTAAACGATGGACTGCCTAATAATAATGTAAATTCTATTTTTGTAGACAATCAAGATTTAATTGTGGGTACTAACAATGGGTTGGCTATTTTACCTATCCACCAAGAAACACAAAATTTGTTACTTGATGTTTTTATAGAAAAGGCCACTTATAATGATGAGGTTATTACGGAGTGCGACAACACTTTTTTGTACACCAGTAATAATGTGGTTAACTTAAAATCTGATATCATAAATTTCTCTGAAGATAATGAAATCCTTCTTAATTATAAATTAGAACCTATTCAAAACGAATGGATAACAACGTCATCAACTATTTTTAATTTCAATAATTTAAAACCCGATCATTACACTTTTAATTTAGAATCCGGTACTATTAAAAAGCAACTCAGCTTTACAATTTTGCCTTTGTGGTGGCAAGCGTTATGGGTAAAAATAATGTTAGTTTTAATTGTGGTCGCTGTAATCGCTTATTTAGTTTGGGTGGTGAGTAAAAGCGTTCAGCTTAAAAAAAATAACGCCCTCATTCAAGAAAAAATGATGATTGAAATTCAGCTCAAAGCGTTGCGCTCACAAATGAATCCTCATTTTGTGTTTAATTCTTTAGCTGCGATTCAATATTACATAAATAACAATGAAATTGAAGCTTCAGAAACTTATTTAGTTAAATTTTCTAAGCTTATTCGCCAGTTTTTCGAATTGTCTAAAGAAACTGAAATCAGTTTAAATGAAGAAATTAAGCTCATTCAAAATTATTTGGATATTGAAAAATTACGATTTAAAGATAAGTTTCAATACCATATTAATTGCGATGATACAGTGAATACTAAGCAGGTAAAGTTGCCAACAATGTTATTGCAACCTATAGTAGAAAATGCCATTAATCACGGTATTTTTAATAAGGTAGAAAATGGAAATGTCTTTGTAAATGTTCTCTATATTTCAGAAAAAAGCTTTAAAGTTGAAATAATAGATGACGGTGTAGGATTTGTAAACACCCAAAAGCCGAATAATCGTAAAATAAAATCTTCGAATGTGTTAGAAGATCGTTTGAAATTTTTGAACAAAACAGGGCAGTGGTCTATATCTTGCACCGAAGAAGAATTAAACCCCAAATTAAGTGACAGAGGTAGCGTATCGACTTTTATAATCACACAACTATAATTTATGAGCAAGATAAGCGCTATTTTAATTGATGATGAAATTACTAACCTGAAAGGTTTAAAGCAGAAACTCGGAAAATTATTTCCAGAAATACAAGTAGTTCATACTTTTCAGAAGCCAGAAGACGCAATAAAAGGGTTGCAAGAGACCCAACCAGATTTGGTGTTTTTAGATATTGAAATGCCTCGTATTAGTGGTTTCGATGTGCTAGCTAAACTTGAGAAAATCGAATTTCAAGTTATTTTTGTTACCGCATACAGCGAATATGCCGTGGAAGCCTTTAAACAAAATGCTGTAGATTATATTTTAAAACCAATCGATGACGAAGATTTAATAGTTGCAGTGGAGAAGGCGGTTAAAATAGTACAAGAAAAAAAAGACTTTAATACCAACTCCAAATTAGTAAACTTATTAACCAATACGCTCTCTAATAATAAAAAGATAATAGTGCCAACCGCTAAAGGGTTATCCTTTATACCGCAAGAAGAAGTCTTGCATTTAGAAGGGTATGAAGGCTATACAAAAATACATTTAACCAATCTTACCACAATAATTAGCTCTTATAATCTTGGACGTTTTGAGAAACTATTGAGCAACATTTTTTTTAAATGTCATAAATCTCATATTGTAAACTTAGAAAAAGTGCGTCATTTTGAAAACGAAGGCTACCTTTTGTTACAAAACGACCAACGTGTGCCTATTTCCAGAACCAATAAAAAAGCCTTTCTAGCACTTTTTAAGTAGCGTTTTTAAAGAGGCGCTTTTTACAATTTATTACAAGGAGTTTATGAGCAAGTATTAAAATTGAATTAAAAATAAAGACTAAAAAAAAGCCTAGAATTCTTATTCCAGACGCTTTACACTTTCTTTGTTACTTTTATTTAATTAGCTAAAGTATTACTTTCATTGCTATTAGTTTCTGCTTTCAACGTTTTACCGTCCTTTCCGCCTAAGTATATGCACTCTTTCAAATCTTGCATACGTGTAAAGGGAACGAGTGTTTTATTGTATTTAAAAGCACTACTTAATTCTTTGGTCAATTCTCTATCATTAATATTTAAATCGATATCATCCATTGTAAATTGGCAAGGGTGTTCGTAACCTGCGGCGTGCGTAATTTCTATAAATTCTTTTCTAAAGGTTTTAAAGTATTGCGCTAAACGAATGGATTTTAAAGTTGGGTCTATACCATTTTGTAACCACTTACTTTGG
Source organism: Bizionia saleffrena (assembly GCF_008086175.1). Taxonomy (GTDB): domain Bacteria; phylum Bacteroidota; class Bacteroidia; order Flavobacteriales; family Flavobacteriaceae; genus Bizionia; species Bizionia saleffrena. The sequence goes on along the minus strand of NZ_VSKM01000003.1, from coordinate 53,236 downwards.
GTGGCAACACCACTTGGACATTTATTGGTGTGACAAATTTGCGCTTGAATACAACCAATGCTCATCATCGCTTCACGCGCCACATTTATACAATCTGCACCCATTGCAAATGCCATAGCAGCTTTCGCAGGGAAACCTAACTTACCACTTCCTATAAAAACAATTCTCTCGGTAAGGTCTCTTTCTTTGAACACTTTATATAAGTCACTAAATCCGTACACCCACGGTAGCGATACATGATCGGCAAAACTTGGCGGCGCTGCTCCAGTACCTCCTTCACCACCATCTACGGTAATAAAATCGGGGCCTTTACCTGTTTTTTTCATTAAGTTCGCTAACTCTTTCCATTGTTCTAATTTTCCTATGGCAGCTTTAATTCCGACGGGTAAACCGGTAACTTCAGCTATATCTTCAATGAGTTGAAGCATTTCTGGAACGGTGCTAAATGCCGAATGTGTTGGTGGAGAAAGTACATCTTGTCCTAGCGGGACACTTCTAATATTTGCAATTTCGGGAGTAATTTTAGAAGCTGGTAAAACACCTCCTTTACCTGGTTTTGCGCCTTGAGATATTTTAATTTCTATGGCTTTTATATAAGGGAAATCTTCCACTAACTTCTTCATTTTATCCATAGAAAAATTACCGTTATCATCTCTAACACCAAAGTAACCTGTACCAAAATGAAAAACAACGTCGGCACCATTTCGGTGATAATGAGATAAACCACCCTCTCCAGTATTGTGGTAAGCTCCAGCAATTTTAGCTCCCTTATTCATAGATTCTACAGCTTTTGCTGAAAGAGATCCAAAACTCATTGCCGATACATTTATTACAGAAGCAGGGCGAAACGGTTTTCTTCTTTTATTGAAAGATCCCATTACCTTTGCACAGGGCAAAAAAGCGGGGTCTACAGCATTTGGGTGATCTACAGGAAACTTATAAGCGAACATTGCATTATTAATAAAAATGTGCTGATGTGCGTAAATATCGCGATCTGTACCAAAACCTTCGTAATTATTTTGGTGCTTTGCTGAGGCATAAATCCAACCCCGTTCAATACGGTTAAAAGGTAATTCTTCGCGATTATTTGCAACAAAGTATTGGCGTAATTCTGGTCCTATACTTTCTAATAGATACCTAAAGTGTCCTGCAATAGGAAAGTTGTGACTAATGGTATGTTTTCTTTGTAAAACATCTCTAAGAGCAATAAGTATAAGGGCTATAAGAACCCACATCCACCAAGAAATATTAGATAGAAAATCTAGAACAGTATCCATAATAGTTTAATTGTAAATTTTTACTCAAAAATAATCAATTTATAATACAAAGACAATTATAGGGTGATAGAAAAACTTTAACCGATTAAAATGATGCGCTCTCTAAGTGCATTCTGTAGCTATTGCTAAATGTTTAAAATTATTACCTAAACCAGTGGGGTAATGCCAACGACAATTACTATTTTTATACCCTAAAAATAACAAGAGTTTGGAGAAGTATTTAAGTCAGTTAAACGAAGCACAATTAGCACCTACGATACAAAAAGACGGCGCAATGATTGTTATCGCAGGTGCAGGTTCTGGAAAAACACGTGTATTAACCTTTAGAATTGCCTATTTAATGAGTCAAGGTGTCGATTCGTTCAATATTTTAGCGTTGACCTTTACTAATAAAGCAGCAAAAGAAATGAAAGGGCGTATCGCCGAAATTGTTGGTAGTGGTGAAGCTAAAAACTTGTGGATGGGAACCTTTCACTCGGTATTCGCTAAAATCTTAAGATTTGAAGGACATCATTTAGGCTTTCCTAGTAATTTTACGATTTACGATACTCAAGATTCTCAGCGCTTAATGGGCTCTATTATTAAGGAAATGGGTTTAGATAAAGATGTCTACAAAACAAAACAGGTGTATTCGCGTATTTCCTCTTATAAAAATAGTCTGGTTACAGTTAAAGCATATTTTAAGAATCCAGAACTAATGGAAGCCGATGCTATGGCGCGTCGTCCGAAAATGGGAGAAATTTATGCAGAATATGTAGACCGCTGTTTTAAAGCAGGCTCTATGGATTTCGATGATTTACTTCTAAGAACTAACGAGCTCCTTACGCGGTTTCCAGCCGTTTTAGCCAAATATCAAGATAAATTTAGATATATTTTGGTCGATGAGTACCAAGATACCAACCACTCCCAGTATTTAATTGTTCGTGCTTTGGCCGATCGTTTTCAAAATATCTGTGTTGTTGGTGATGATGCGCAAAGTATTTATGCCTTTAGGGGAGCGAATATTAATAACATCTTAAATTTTCAAAAAGATTACGATGACGTAAAATTATATAGATTAGAACAAAATTACCGCTCTACAAAAAATATTGTAAATGCGGCAAATTCTGTTATCGAGCACAATCAAACTAAATTAGAGAAAGTGGTTTGGACTTCCAACGAAGAAGGGCCTAAAGTTGTTGTTCACCGGTCGCTTACCGATGGCGACGAAGGGCGATTTGTAGCAAGTAGTATTTTCGAAAACAAAATGCAACACCAAATGCCTAATAGCGATTTTGCTATTTTATACCGTACCAATGCGCAATCGCGTGCTATGGAGGACGCTTTAAGAAAACGCGAAATTCCGTATCGTATTTATGGCGGATTATCATTTTACCAACGAAAAGAAATTAAAGATGTTTTGGCGTATTTGCGTTTGGTGATAAATCCTGCCGATGAAGAAGCGTTAAAGCGTGTTATTAACTATCCGGCGCGAGGTATTGGTCAAACAACCATAGATCGTTTAATGGTTGCAGCCAATGGTTACAAAAAAACTATATTTGAAGTCTTAAAAAATATCGATAAAGTAGATATTAAAATTAATGGCGGAACACGAAATAAATTAAAAGACTTTGCAACGCTTATCGAAAGTTTTCAAGTAATGAATCAAACTGCGAATGCTTTCGATTTAGCAGAATACATTACTAAAACTACTGGATTACTTAAAGAACTTAATAAAGACGGTACACCGGAAGGTGTTGTTAAACTCGAAAACGTCGAGGAGCTTTTAAATGGTATTAAAGATTTCGTTGAAGGACAACTAGAACTTGCTGATGCTTCAGATTCGTTAGCCGAATTTTTAGAAGATGTGGCGCTAGCTACTGATATGGATTCTGATAAAGGAGATGAAAACCACGTCGCATTAATGACTATTCACTTAGCAAAAGGGCTAGAGTTTTCTCACGTTTATATTGTAGGGCTTGAAGAAGATTTATTTCCTAGTGGAATGAGTATGAACACGCGAAGTGAGCTTGAAGAAGAACGCCGTTTATTTTATGTTGCGTTAACACGTGCCGAAAAGCAAGCGTATTTAACCTATGCGTTATCGCGATATCGCTGGGGTAAATTAATAGATTCAGATCCTAGTCGCTTTATTGAAGAAATAGATGAACAATATGTTGAAAATTTAACGCCTATTGAAGAGCGTCGTATAAACCCAATGCTCTCCGAAGATATTTTTGGAGATGCACCACCTAACAAAATAAGATTTAAAAAAGCCGTGCAACCTAAACTCCAAAAGAAGTCGAATAAAAAGGAACCAGAAAATTTTAAATTAAGCGTTCCTAAAAAATTGAAAAAAGTTGAAAAAACAGCCGCTACGGCAGAGAATACTAATTTGTTCGATGGTGAATTGGCCGTTGGTAACTTTGTAAAGCATTTACGCTTTGGAAAAGGAGAAGTTCTTAAAATAGATGGCAAAGGCGGCGATATAAAAGCAGAAATTAGATTTGAAGTTGGTGGCGTTAAAAAGCTATTGTTGCGTTTCGCAAAGCTTAAAATTATTGGGTAACAATTAATAACTGTTTAGTACGTGTTTTGTAGTTTAACAAAAAAAACAGTTTAAGCGTAGTCTTTTAAGGTCTACTAGCAATAATAAATATACTAGCGTTCGTTCGTAGTTTAGAACGCCCCGTTAACTTTAAGGTGTATTTTAATTTAGCCTGATCAATAAGGATAATTTTAATTAATTAAATTATTAGTAATCAGCTTATTTGTAAAATTATAATTATTTTTAAGTACAAAAAAATACGGTTATGGCAGAATTAATAAGAATTTACGAAGAAAACCCAAATCCGAAGGAAATAAAAAAGGTCGTTGATTGTTTAAAACGCGGCGGACTTATTGTTTATCCAACCGATACGGTGTATGGATTAGGTTGCGATATTAACAACACGAAAGCGTTAGAGAAAATCGCTAGAATAAAAGGAGTGAAACTTGAAAAAGCTAATCTGTCGTTTATTTGTCACGATTTAAGTCACCTTAGCGATTATGTAAAACAAATAGATACCTCGACTTTTAAAATATTAAAACGAGCGCTTCCTGGGCCTTATACTTTTATTTTGCCAGGGTCGAAATCGCTGCCTTCAGTTTTTAAAAAGAAAAAAGAAGTAGGAATTCGTATTCCTGATAATGCGATTACGTTAGAAATTGTAAAAGCATTAGGAAACCCTTTGGTTTCAACTTCTATTAGAGATGAAGATGCCGTTTTAGAATATACTACCGATCCTGAATTAATACTTGAAAAATGGGGTAACCTAGTCGATTTAGTTATCGATGGTGGTTATGGCGATAACCACGCGTCTACTATTATCGACTTATCTGATGGTGGTGACAATCCTGTTATTATTAGAGAAGGAAAAGGAAGTCTGGAGATTTTTTAATTAACTTAAAATAGTGTCATAAAAAAAAGCCTAATCGAAAGATTAGGCTTTTTATAGTATATAAAATGAATAGGATTATTCTTTAGATAAACTCTTCATTTCTTCTTCAATCATATTATAAAACTGATCAATTCTAGGTAAGATTAAAATCTTAGTACGTCTGTTTGTTGCACGGTTTTCAGCTGAATTATTTTCAACTAAAGGCACATACTCAGATCTACCAGCAGCAATTAATTTAGAAGGATCTACCCCTAAATCTTGTAATGCTCTAACGATAGATGTACTACGTTTTACACTTAAATCCCAGTTGTCTAAAAGAGCATCTCTTTTTCCGTAAGGAACATTATCTGTGTGACCTTCCACCATAGCCTCAAAATTAGGCTTGCTGTTTATAACAGTTGCTACTTTAGCTAAAATTTCTTTTGCTCTCGTAGTTATGTTATAGCTTCCGCTTTGGAATAATAATTTATCAGATAGAGAGATAAATACAACACTTTTTTCAACGTTAATTTCAATATCTGGATCGTTTAATCCAACTTCTTTCTTAAGACTTGTAACTAAAGCTAGCGTAACACTGTCTTTTTTAGTTAAAGCATCTTGTAAACGCGTTATTTTTAAATCTTTCTCTTTTAAACTTTCAAGAGATTTTTCAAGATTAGTAGCGCCTTTAGTAGTAAGAACCGTCATATCTTTAGACGTTTCAATTAACGCTTGGTTAGTCGATTTCATATCGGCTAAACGTTCGCTAAGTCCTTTTGCTCTAGCTGCCGATGCTGCTTCATCCGCTAAACAACGATTTAATTTAACTGTTGCGGTATTTAGTAAGTCTTGTGTTTCCTTGTGCTTACCTTCTAATGCTAAGTATTCCTTTTTAGAAACACATGAACCCAAAGTAAGTAGTGCTACGGCACCAAACAATATGATTTTTTTCATAATTTTAATAAGATGGTTTAATTGTTGAACAATATCAAAAGTATATAAAAATTAAATGTTAAAAGAAGCATTAACAAAACTTTTACTATAACAGTTACAAATCTCTGTAATAACGCTTTTTTTGAGCGAAATACAGCCATACAATACTGTTTTTGGTGTAGTAGTTTTTAATTTGAGGACTCTTTGTACGCTTTTTTAAAAGCGTGCTAAGATGTCTATAAAAGCTAAAATGTGCTTGTAAAATGGCTAAAATATGTTTCGGTTTTAAATCAACTAAAAATTTTAAAGCAGCAAAACCATCAAATACCAAACGTACGAAAATTAAGGCGAATAGATTGCCAGAGGCATTTTTAGACAAACAAAACAAACTATTTCTAAAGTTTAAGTATGTTTTTTTAGGGTTTATAGCGTTTAGCGTTGCGCCGCCAACGTGGTAAACAGTGGAGGTTCCCACGTATTTCGTTTTATAATTTAAATTATAAGCACGCCAGCATAAATCAATTTCTTCCATGTGCGCAAAAAAGGATTCGTCAAATCCATTTAAAGCAGTGAAAACTTCTTTTCTTATAAAGAAACAGGCACCCGAGGCCCAGAAAACAGGAGTAGTGTCGTTGTACTGATTAGTATCTGCTTCAATGGTGTTAAAAAGGCGCCCTCGGCAATACGGGTAGCCATATTTATCTATAAATCCTCCCGCAGCTCCCGCATATTCAAAATGAGATTTCTTTTTATAATCTAAAATTTTAGGCTGAATGATTGCTGTTTCCAGTTCTGCTTTAAACGTGTTAATAATAGGAGTGAGCCAATTTTCGGTAACCTCTACATCGCTATTCAGTAAGCAAAATAAAGGCTCTTCAACGTGTTTTAAAGCGTCGTTATAGCCTTTTGCATAGCCACCATTACTTTTATTTTCTATGATTTTCACTGAAGGATAATGCGTGCGGATAAATGCCAGTGAAGCATCGGTAGAGGCATTGTCGGCCACATAAATCGTCGCGTTTTGTGAGTGTTTTACGACTGAAGGTAAAAAGGTTTCTAATAACTCTTTTCCATTCCAATTTAATATAACAACAGCTAATTTCATTCTTATTTTTTATAATTGGGAATCTCTTTTAGAAACTGATACTTTTCAGCATCAAAATCCATTTGACAATAATAGTGATTCAAACCATTAGTCACCATTAAATAAGTAGCATTTAACGCTAAATTATAACGCGCCACTTGGTCGAAGGTGTTTTGTTTTATAGCAATTTTCGGAGCTTTACATTCCACAATTAAGTGAATACTGCCATCGGGATTAAACACCACTATATCATAGCGTTTTTTTAAATCGTTGATGATAAGTTCTTTCTCAACATTAATAAGGGATTTCGGGTAGTTTTTCTCTTCGATTAAATACCACACACAGTGCTGGCGGACCCATTCTTCGGGTTGAAGAATTACGAATTTTTTACGAATAGCATCGAATATAGAAACTTTATTTTCGCTATTTTTGAATCGAAACGAATATGTAGGGAAATTTAATTGTTGCACTACACAAATTTGGTGAATTTTTTTTAATGGACGAAGTTAAACAGTTAGTAACTGATATAAAAAAGAAAAACCTAAAACCTATTTATTTATTAATGGGTGAGGAGGCGTATTACATTGATAAGATCTCAGATTTTATTGAAGACACCGTATTAGCCGAAGAGGAAAAAGAATTTAATCAAATGGTGTTGTATGGTCGCGATGTTACCATAGACGATATCATAGGGCAGGCAAAACGCTACCCAATGATGTCTGATAAGCAGGTGATTATTGTAAAAGAAGCTCAAGATTTATCGCGAACCATAGACAAGTTAAACGATTATGCTAAAAACCCACAACTCTCTACAGTGTTGGTTTTGTGTTATAAATATAAGTCGGTAGATAAGCGTAAAGCGGTTTACAAAACCATAAAAAAAATGGGGGTTATTTACGAAAGTAAAAAATTATACGATAATCAGGTGCCAGATTGGATTCGCCGTGTGCTCTCTACAAAGGGCTATACGATAGACCCAAAGGCCTCGCAAATGCTAGTAGAGTTTTTAGGAACTGATTTAGGGAAAATAAACAACGAGTTAGAAAAACTGCAGATTGTGTTACCTAAAAACTCCGAAATTACACCATTGCATATCGAAGAAAATATAGGGATTAGTAAAGACTATAATAATTTCGAATTACGAAAAGCTATTGGAGCAAGAAACGATGTTAAGGCGTATATGATTATTAAGTACTTTGGCGAAAACCCAAAAGACAACCCTATGGTTGTTACGGTGTCTTTACTGTTTAATTTCTTTTCGCAGTTACTTCATTTACATGGAATGAGCGATAAATCGCCGAGAAATGTGGCGTCAGCATTAAAAGTGAATCCTTATTTTGTAAATGAATATATAGAGGCCGCCCGAAATTTCCCAATGCGAAAAGTGAGCGGAGTTATTGGTCGTCTTCGAGAATTTGATGTTAAAAGTAAAGGTGTCAATTCTAACGCTACGCCGCAAAAAGATTTATTAAAAGAAATGTTGTTTAACATATTGAATTAAAACATTCTGCGTTTAACTTTTCAAGCCCGCCTCTTAACACTTTATATTAAATTCTCGTTAAAATTATGTTGTAATTATTTGAAGTTTTGATTTCTAAGTATATTTAATAGGAATTAATACTAATATTAAACATCAAAAAATGGAAAATTTAAATAAAAAAAATCGCAATCTTAGCGACTAATGGATTTGAAGAAAGTGAATTAAAAGAACCTAGAAAAGCACAGGAAGACGTCGGAGCAGAAGTACATATTATCTCAGAAAAATCTGGAGAAATAAAGTCTTGGGCCTATGGAAATTGGGGAAAAGCATATAACGTGGACAAAACCTAGAACGACGTATCTCAAAGTGATTATAAGGCACTAATGTTACCGAGAGGGGTGATCAACCCAGATACGCTAAGACGAAATGAGAAAGCAATTGCCTTTATAAAATCGTTTTTTGAAAACCACAAACTTGTAGGAGCTATCTGTCACGCACCTTGGTTATTAGCGGAAGCTGAAGTTTTAAAAGGGAGAAAAGTGACCTCTTACGGTTCTATTAAAACTGATATTGTTAATGCAGGTGCTAAATGGTACGATGAAGAAGTTGTGGTAGACGAAGGTTTAGTAACCAGTCGAGACCCTAACGATTTACCAGCTTTTAATGCTAAATTAATAGAGGAAATTTTCGAAGGGAAGCATTCAGGCCAAACACAATAATATAGCAAATAAATAAGGTCCTAAAAGCAAATCGAAATGATTTGCTTTTTTTATACCCCAATTTAAGTCGTTTACAAATCTTCAAGTTTTAAGTTAAAATCGTATTGTAAATCTTCGTGAAGTGCGGGGATTTTCTTTTTAATAATTACAATCTGCCTGTTGTAAATTAATAATAAGGTAGTATTGGTTTTTATAGAAGGTTTAAAAGCTTTTAGTTGTTCGCAAAAATAAATGAGAAGCTCTATTTCTGTTTCTTTCTGGCTAGAATAGCGCACATATTTCTTAATAATTCTCAGTATTTTCCGAACACTTTTTTTAATATAGAAATAACTGTTTGTGTTAATCTGCCGGAACTGTTCGCTTATTTCTTCTTTTATACTTTCAATATAATCGGCTTCATTTTGCGACGCGAAGAGTAAATAGGTGAGTAGCTCTTTGTTCTCTTTCTTAAAACGAGAGAGTCTTAAACATAAGTTCATTAAATCTTCTTGAGAGGTGTGTTTTAATTCGTCCTTAAGTTGTTTTACGGAAGCAGCTTTCATACTATTTATAGTGATTTCTAATAACTTTCTTAACGTACACCAAGCGTACAATGCCTACAATTAGTAGTAAAGGCGAACAAAATAATAACACAACTCCAAACCACTTAATATCCGAAAACCATTCCAGTTTTAGAATCGTTATACCCGAGCCTAAAAACACAATAAAGGTTCTAAAATAGGCCAAAAAAGTACGTTCGTTCGCTAATTTTGTGCGCTCAATGGCTAACCAATCGCGAGTGGTTAATTGAGGGTTTTCTGTATTTTGCATTGTACTATGGACTATTGTTTGCCGTAAGATAATACGTTTAAAGATAATTTATAAATAGCTAATATATTTTAATAAAAACTAATTGTTGGCTAATTACAAAGAAATAATAAATGTAAACATCCCTTTTAAAAAGAATGGCAGTTTACAATCCGACTATTTTTTAACCAAAAAACCTTTCGAACTGAATGCGTTGAAAGGTTTTAGGTTGTTATATTTATTCGAAAGGTAACTTATCTTAATTTCGGAAAATCTTTAGGGTTAACTTCGTTCATTATTTCGTAAACCGCTTCAAAAATATCTTCGGCAGACGGTTTAGAGAAGTAATCTCCATCCGTTCCATAAGCTGGTCTGTGTGCTTTTGCTGTTAATGTTTTAGGTTGGCTATCTAAATGCTTATACCCGTTTTGTGTGTTTAACACCTCGTTTAATAAGTACGCCGAAGCTCCTCCAGGAACATCTTCATCAATCACCATTAAACGGTTTGTTTTTTGAAGACTTTTCACTACATCATGGTTTAAATCGAAAGGTAATAACGATTGTGCATCAATCACCTCAGCATTAATACCAACTTCTAGTAATTCTTTAGCGACTTGCTCTACAATTCTTAACGTAGAACCGTACGATAATAACGTAATATCAGAACCTTCTTTTACGGTTTCTACCACACCTATTGGTGTTGTAAACTCTCCGAAATTAGTCGGTAATTCTTCTTTTAGACGGTAGCCATTTAAACATTCTATAATAAGTGCAGGCTCATCACTTTGTAATAATGTGTTATAAAAACCAGCAGCTTTAGTCATATTTCGTGGCACTAAAACGTGTACACCTCTCACTAAGTTAATAATACCACCTAATGGGGAACCAGAGTGCCAGATACCTTCTAAACGGTGACCACGGGTACGTATAATTAGCGGGGCCTTTTGGCGTCCTTTGGTACGGTAGCGTAAGGTTGCTAAATCGTCACTTATAATCTGTAAAGCATATAAAATATAATCTAAATATTGAATTTCGGCAATCGGGCGTAAACCACGCATCGCCATTCCAATACCTTGACCTAAAATAGTCGCCTCTCTAATACCCACATCCGATACACGTAATTCGCCATACTTCTCTTGTAAACCTTCTAGACCTTGGTTAACATCGCCAATCGCTCCTGAATCTTCACCAAAAATTAGTGCTTCTGGATATTTACTAAATATAGCATCGAAGTTGTCTCTCATTACAATACGTGCATCTACTTCCTCAACATTGGAAGCGTATTGTGGTTTTACTTCTTTTACATTAATTACTGAAGAGGCTGTATCGTTTACTAAATTATTACTGAATTCAGGTTGAATTTTTACAAAGTAAGCGTTTATCCACTCTTGTAATTCTTGTTTTGCTGACGAGTTTTCGTTTAAAACATAACGCAAAATTTTACGAGCAGAAGACAGAATGTCTTTTCTGTTAGGTTCGCTAATTTCTGATAAATCGTTAACTATTTTTTCAATAAATGCTTTGTTAGAACTCGCTGAAGCTACTTTATTAAGTATCTCTAAGGCTTCTTTACGTTCGGCTTGAAAGGGCTCTATAAAAGCAGACCAAGCGGCTTTTTTACCGTCTCTTACTTGCTTTTTAATTGTTTTTTCTATGTCTTTTAGCTCCTCGTCTGTAGCAATACTACTAGCGATAACCCAAGATCTCATTTTTACATTACAATCGTTTTCTGTTTCCCATTCTAAACGCTCTTTATTCTTATAACGTTCGTGAGAGCCTGAAGTAGAGTGTCCTTGAGGTTGCGTTAATTCGCTAACGTGAATTAAAACAGGAACGTGCTCTTCTCTTGCTATTTTTGAAGCTTCTTGATACGTTGCCATTAAAGCAACATAATCCCAGCCTTTAACACGTAATATTTCGTAGCCATTAGTTCCTTCTTCACGTTGAAAACCGTTAAGAATAGTAGATATGTTTTCTTTGGTAGTTTGGTGTTTCGCGTGCACCGAAATGCCGTATTCGTCATCCCAAATACTCATTACCATCGGTACTTCTAAAACACCAGCGGCGTTAATAGTTTCGAAAAACAAGCCCTCACTAGTACTAGCGTTACCAATAGTACCCCAAGCGACTTCGTTACCGTTAACAGAAAAATTATCGGCAGTGATGCCTTCTACATTTCTATATATTTTTGAAGCTTGCGCTAAGCCCAATAAACGTGGCATTTGTCCTGCGGTAGGAGAAATATCTGCACTCGAGTTTTTTTGTTGTGTTAAGTTTTTCCAGTTTCCGTTTTCGTCTAAACTATGAGTTGTAAAGTGTCCACCCATTTGGCGCCCTCCAGACATTGGCTCTTGCTCTAAATTTGTGTTACCATACAATCCTGAAAAAAACTGCTCAATAGAAAGTTCTCCTATCCCCATCATAAAGGTTTGATCACGGTAGTAACCTGATCTAAAGTCGCCATTCTGAAACGCCTTAGCTAATGCTAATTGTGGGACTTCTTTACCGTCTCCAAAAATCCCGAATTTGGCTTTACCTGTAAGCACTTCTCGTCTTCCTAATAAGCTACATTCTCGACTGGTTACAGCGGTCTTATAATCGTTTAAAACTTGTGCTTTAAAGTCTTCAAAAGACATGTCCTTTTTTAAGTCTGATAATGTTTGCATAATATGTGTAGTTTTCTGCAAAATTAGGCAAAATTTATAAATTTCACAATACCTAAACGGGTCTAATTATTGCGAATTATGGCGCAAAAAGAGGTTTTTATTGCGATATTTTTACTAAATGCGATAAATCGCGATTTTCGCTAATAATATAATAATGAGTTTTTGTTTTGTGTTAGCGATAGTAGCGATATCCTTTTATTTTTTCCAAATAAAAGATTTAGCGTATAGCGCGGTGCTAATTTTTTTTAATTAGTAAACACCATAAATTTAAATAGTAACATACTTAATACCAGCGTCTAGTGAACAGTTTTAAGAGTGTGTTGGGCGATAGTGTAACGATAAAACGGATACTTTTATCGTACTCTGGTTGTGCAATTTCCCAGCCTTTATTAGAGTAAATAGGGAAGTACAATTCGAAATAATTTTCGACTAAATTTAAACGGATACCACTGTCGTAAACAAACTTAGGGCTCGTATCGTGATTTTTTAAGACACCGACATCGCCGTAAGCCATAATGTAACGCCAAATCGTGGTGCTGGTATTTACGGTAGAAATCCATTGGTTTGCAAATGGCGTCTCTAATTGTGATTTGAAACCACCTTCGGCAATTATTAATTGCTGACTTAATATGCCGGCTTCTTCTGTACGCCCTAAATAATCGTAGTCGAAGAGGTAATCTGTTGGGCGGTCTAGGGCAAAACTAAAGAAATTGGTGTCTTGATACGTTTTATTGTAAATAAAGGTACCAAAATAGGCACGCAGATTGTATTGGCGATTGTTTTCGGTAAGGGTTCTAAATTCTAAAGTGGTCGATAATTTACCGAAATTTTGCGCGATTTGTAAATCAGTATTCCAAGAACTGTAGTTTTTTAAATTAGGATTCACCTCGGTATAGCTGGCGTTAAAAACGCTGTATTTTGGTTCGCCTTCCGTTTTAAATTCTCCCATTAAATCGATTTCACGATCGATATTTACGTATCTAAAATCGAGATATTTCTTTTTATTTTTGCGTAAATCGTCTGGGTTTCTAAATCTAAAACTTACGGACGGTGTAAAGGAAGTGTACGACAAGTTAGGCGCATAATTGTAGTATTCTCCACGAAGGGTATAGCGGGTAAAATAGTGATTGCTATCTTCTTTGCGATCGGCGTAACTAAAGTAGGCGCTACCCACTAATTGGTCGCTTTTAAAGGCGTATTTTGGACTAAATTTATATAGAAAATCTTTAGAGAGTACTGTTTTATTATACAGTTTTAAACCCGGTGAAAAACCGTCGTAAAAATTATACGCAAATTCTGGCATAAAGAAAATCTGACTGTAATCGGGGTCTTCAATGTCTTTAAATAATCGAAATTGAATAGGTTTATCTAGAAACGTATTAACGCGTTTCCAATTATTTCTAGTATTAACTTCTGGTATGATTTTGTTATAATTTATCGCTAAACGATCGGCATCGGAATTTGCTATAGTAATGGTTTTGCTATCTCGAAATCCAGAAATCCATTGTTGGGCAATTACGGAGTCGTTTTTTAGGGTATATAAAGAAACTGGCATTTCGTTATCTCTGCGATTTTGTAAGGTTACCCGTAAGGAGTCACCTACTTTTTTAACGCGCTTTATTTTGAAGTCTATTTTTTCGCTGGTCGTTACGTAATCGTTGTAAAACCAATCGATATCTTTATCTGTGTTGTCTTTTAAGTAGGAAATAAAAGTTTCTGCATTTGTTGGCTTTAGGGCATTGTCTTTAAAAAACTCTTTAATTGCTTTTTCGCCAAGCGCGCTGTTTGTATAATCGTCTAAATAACGCAATCCAGCACCAGCTTTGTATTTGTTTGCAATGTTTTCGTTAAACTTAAGTAGGGAGTCTTTAGCCATACTAAGCGGTTGGTCTAAATGAGCTCTTGCCATATGAATATAGCCTAAGTTGTATTGGTCGTTAAATTTTAAATCGGCGGCGTGAAAGGCGCGAAGTCCCCAAATGTTTCCTAAAGTGCCTGTAAGTTTAATTTCGGGGTAATAAATGTCTATATATTTTATTAATAAATACGTCTGAATCCCATCGATAACCCATTGCTCTTCTCTGGGATTGACAAGAACTGTGTTTTCTAGAAAATTTCGTAAACCTGTTTTCAGTAATTTTAATTCGTATTGAAAGGTGTCTGGAAATGGACGGATAAAACTTGGTAATAGGTTTAGGCCGTAAATAGGATCTCTTTTATAATCGATAGCCGTTAGTAATAGCTTCTCGTGTGGGTAATCTCCTAAATGATTAGTGATAAAACCTGACACCTTATCGGAAGCTAAAACCATTTGGGTGGCTTTTAAACCCTCATTATCGATATTAGACTGAATGGTTAAGAAATCGGTTTCTACGGTTTTAAACGTATTAGCTTTGTTTAAGAATAATTTTGAATTGATTCTTGCCTCTCCTTCTAACAGTGTTGTTTTCTGTGCGTTATTAACCGTCGTTTCTACGGTGTTTAATTCGGAAATTAAAGTGTAGTCTTCTGGATACGTAAATTGCACCGTAATATTAGATTTTGGTACATAGGCATCGTTTAAATCTTTATTGCTAAAGTAGTGCCATTCGCCATCGAAAACGGCGGGTGTTATGTACCAAAATCTTAAATTATAATCATTAGTATCTGTAACGCCATACCTCGTAAATTTATCGTTAGGGATCTGTAGCGTGTACTTTAAACTAAGATGGTACGCCTTATTTGGCAATAGCGGTGTGCTTAATGCTACTGCAATAATATCTGGATTATTTTTTAATCGGTTGTAAGTAACCCCTTTGTTTTCAGCTGTAATTTCTGACAATACTGTAAATCCACGGTCTTCGTTTTTCGCGAAATGAAATGTATTCTTAAACTCTTCGGCAAATCGGGTAGCCAACGGTGTGTTTTTAGTTGAATAACTATGACTCCAATCGGTTAAATAAATAGTGTCTAAGGTTTTATTAGAATCGTTAAAATACGTGATGTTTTGCTCAATATGAATGCTTTTTGTTTCAACATCCAAATCGGCAGTAATAGCCATTGTATTCTGACCAATAGTAGTAATACTGAAAAATAGACACGCGAGTAGTGTGGTGTAAAAATATTTCAATGGGGTGTAGCGTTTTTTTTAGTAATAACGAAAAAATTAAGAGATTAGCATAGCATAATGATTAAAAGTTTGGACTTAAGCGGTACTCCTTGTAGAAATCGTCCAAAATCGTAACCACTTCATCTTCGGTGTCTACTAGATGTATTAAATCTAAATCGCCAGGACTCACGTTGGTAAATTTGTCTAAAACGGTCTTTTTTATCCAATCAATTAAGCCTTCCCAGAAATCTTTACCGACAAGAATAATAGGGAATTTTTCAATTTTATTGGTTTGAATAAGGGTAATCGCCTCAAAAAGTTCGTCTAAAGTACCGAAGCCTCCAGGCATTACAACAAAACCTTGCGAGTATTTTACAAACATAACTTTCCGTACAAAAAAGTAATCGAAATCTAAAGATTTGTCATTGTCGATGTAGGGGTTGTCATGCTGCTCGAAAGGAAGGTCTATATTTAAACCTACCGATATACCGTTGGCTAAGTGCGCCCCTTTGTTACCTGCTTCCATAATTCCTGGTCCACCACCAGTGATAACACCATAGCCCGCTTCGCAAATACGTTGTGCTATAGCCTCTGTAAGCTTATAATATTTATGATCGGGTTGCGTTCTTGCCGATCCAAAAATGGATACACATGGCCCAATTTGACTCATTTTTTCAAATCCGTAAACGAACTCTCCCATAATTTTAAAAATGGCCCAAGAGTCGTTTGTTTTATTCTCATTCCAACCTTTGTGATGTTGTTCTTCTCTCATTTAATATAGTATTTGAATCGTGTTTATTTTGAATTGTTAAAAACAAATTTAATAGAATTTAGGACATAAAAAAGGTATTCAATTTTTTTTAAAAATTTATTTGTTTTGGCGTCCGTTATGTCCCAAAAAAAACGAGCCATTTGGCTCGTTTTTGAACGTGTTTTATCTATTTTTATAATGGTTTACGTCCAGTAATTATATTGTATAGTATAACTATTACAGCTATTACTAATAATATGTGTATTAAATTGTTAGTTCCAATGCCTGGCATCACTCCTAAAAAACCTAGGAGCCAAACAATAATACAAATTACGGCTACAAGCCAAAGAATACCTCTCATAATATTTTGGTTTTAAGTTATGTTACTAATATAGTAAACAAAATTTTATGATAACGTTAATTTTTTATCAAATAACTAATATATTAACGCGATAGTTATTGTAACTCTTTTTTCAGGAATTTTGCGGTGTAACTTTTCTTGTGTTTTGCAACGTGTTCTGGCGTGCCTTCTGTGATGATTTCACCGCCTCCTTTTCCGCCTTCGTAACCGATATCTATAATATGATCTACCGTTTTTATAACATCTATATTATGTTCAATAATTAGCACAGTATTGCCTTTATTGGCCAATTCGTTTAACACTATCATTAGCACTCTAATATCTTCAAAGTGAAGTCCTGTTGTGGGTTCATCTAGAATATAAAAGGTATTTCCGGTATCGCGTTTGCTTAATTCGGTAGCAAGTTTAATACGTTGGGCTTCACCACCGGATAAGGTTGTGCTTTGCTGCCCTAATGTAATATAACCTAAACCAACCTCTTGAATGGTTTTTAGTTTTCTATAAATCTTCGGAATGTTCTCAAAAAAGTCAACCCCTTCATTAATAGTCATATTTAAAACATCGCTGATGCTTTTACCTTTATAACGAATTTCTAAGGTTTCGCGATTAAAGCGTTTCCCTTGGCAGGTTTCGCATTCTACGTACACATCTGGAAGGAAATTCATTTCTATAACCCGTAAACCACCACCTTTACACGTTTCGCAACGTCCGCCGGAGACATTAAAACTAAAACGTCCGGGCTTGTAACCACGAATTAGTGCTTCGGGAATTTTTGCAAATAAACTTCTTATTTCTCCAAAAGTTCCTGTATAAGTTGCAGGATTACTTCGTGGTGTTCTACCAATGGGAGATTGATTAATATCGATTACTTTATCAATATGCTCTAAACCTTTAATGCTTTTATAGGGCATAGGTTTTTTTACGCCATTAAAATAATATGCGTTGAGAATAGGGTAGAGGGTTTCGTTAATTAAAGTCGACTTACCGCTTCCGGAAACGCCAGTAACGCCAATCATTTTTCCTAAAGGAAATTTAACCGATACGTTTTTTAAGTTGTTTCCTGTACAGCCTTTTAATTCAATAAAGTTGCCGTTTCCTTCACGGCGCTTTTTAGGGATTTCTATTTTTCGCGTACCATTAAGGTATTCGGCAGTTAGCGTGTGCTCTTTTAATAGTTGTTTTGGTGTTCCTTGACTTATAATTTCGCCACCGTATTTTCCAGCGCGCGGTCCGATATCAATAACATGATCGGCACGTTCTATCATATCTTTGTCGTGTTCGACAACAATTACCGAGTTTCCAATATCGCGCAACGCAATTAATGAGTTGATTAGTTTTTCGTTATCGCGTTGATGTAAACCAATACTTGGTTCGTCGAGAATATATAACACACCCACTAATTGCGAACCAATTTGAGTCGCTAATCGAATACGCTGTGCCTCGCCACCAGATAGTGATTTCGAGCTTCGGTTTAGGGATAAATAATCTAAACCAACATCGAGTAAAAACTGAAGTCTAGCTTTAATTTCCTTAATCACTTCCTCTCCAATTTTAAGCTGTTTCTCTGTTAGATTTTTGCTTAGCGTATCAAACCATTCCGCTAAATCTACAATGTCTTTACTGGCTAATTGTGCAATATTCTCACCATTCACTTTAAAATACAAAGATTCTTTACGTAAACGCGCACCTTTGCACACCGGACATTCTACTTTGTCCATATACTCTTTAGCCCAACGTTGTAAAGATTTAGATTCAGCAGTGTTGTATTGGTTCTCGATAAAATTAGCAATCCCTTCAAAATCTATTTTGTAATCTCTGGCGATGCCAAGCGTTTTACTGTCGACTGTAAATTTCTCGTTACCACCGTATAAAATAATTTTTTTAGCTTCTTCGGGAATGGATTTATAAGGATCGGTTAATTTAAAATTATAGCGCTGTGCAATAATTTCTAATTGCTTGAAAATCCAACTTTTTTTCTCTGGACCTTGCGGCGCTAATGCTCCGTTTTTTATCGATAAGCTCTCGTCGGGAACAATTTTATTTTCATTGACCTGATAGAGGTCGCCAATACCACTACAATTGCTACAGGCGCCTTTTGGAGAGTTGAATGAAAAATTATTAGGTTCTGGATTGGGATACGAAATACCAGAACTTGGGCACATTAAGTTTCGGCTAAAATAACGTGCTTCTTGCGTGTCTTGATCGATTACTAAAAGCACATCGTCTCCGTGATACATTGCCGTATTAATGGTCTCGCTTAAGCGTTTGTCATTTTCTGTTGTATCGTCTATTTTAAGTCTATCGATTACAATTTCAATGTCGTGCATTTTGTAACGATCCAGCTTCATTCCTTTTTTAAGGTCTACAATTTCGCCATCTGTTCTTACTTTTACAAACCCTTGTTTTGCAATTTGCTCGAATAATTCGCGATAGTGTCCTTTACGAGAACGGACCACAGGTGCTAGAATATTAATGCGTTTACCTTTAAAATCGGTTATAATTAATTCTTTGATTTGCTCATCGTTATAGCTCACCATTTTATCGCCTGTATTGTAACTGTAAGCATCGCTGGCACGCGCATATAATAGACGTAAAAAGTCGTAAATTTCGGTAATCGTACCCACTGTGGAACGCGGTGACTTACTTGTTGTTTTTTGCTCGATAGCAATAACAGGCGAAAGTCCGTCAATTTTATCCACATCGGGGCGCTCTAATCCGCCAAGGAATTGCCTCGCATACGCCGAAAATGTTTCAATATAACGACGCTGTCCTTCAGCATAAATAGTATCGAAGGCTAAAGACGATTTTCCACTTCCTGACAACCCTGTAATAACTACAAGTTTTTCTCTAGGAATGGTAACATCTATATTTTTTAAGTTATGTACTCTGGCACCTTGTACCTCAATATTATCTTCAAAATTGGTCATAAAATAGCTGTTTTGCCTCAAATTTTAGCAAGATGGCAAAGATACAATTTTTGCCAATGGTTTTGAAATGGAATACGTTAGGTTTTTCTTAAACTACATTGATGCGTCGTTGGGTGTTGTTTTAATATTTTCTAATTCAATACCCAAGACTAACATTTTATGAAAGGTTGGTAAAACGGCACCGGTCTCTGTGGTCGTCCAATCGTTCCAAGAGGCTTCTAGCCCGTTGATAGGTAAAACATCGACCCACATTTGAAAATGAGTAGGCTTCCCGGAATCGTCTAGATGCCACAAATACGAATCTCCAGGCGTTGTGCCACCAGAATTATAGGTAACCAACAACGCTTTCTTAGAGTTTTCTAAAGTAACAATTTTTCGGGTTACGCCGGGATCGAACACTTTGTAAGGTGCAACCAACCAAAAGGAATCGTTATTAAAGTATTTGGTTGCTTGTTCAATATATTGGTGCTTGTCGTCACCTTCAATTTTTACATTATTTTTAAATACCTCACTTTGCGATGGTGTGCCTAAATCTAGACTTACTTTATAGTCTTTCCATAAAACTTCACACGTATTTTTGGCTTTATTCCACTTAAAATGATGACGTCTTTTAAAGGTCCATTCTATATAATCGGTGTTTTTATAAGCTTCATAATTTAATTCATCCAGCATACGCTCTGCTAAAACATTGGCTTGTTCGTTTTCTATTCCCGTTGGGAGTTTTTCGTTGTATTTAAGGTATACAAAGCCAAAAAGAAGCAGCGAAGGCAAAGTGAAAAATATAATTATTCCGATGACTATTTTTAATCCTTTTTTCATTGACGTTTATTTTTATAGCGTTGATTTAAATCTGAATAGATTCTGATTTGTAACTGTAAATTTAAATAGATTTTTCGTTTGAAAGCCTTTAATACGCTTCAAATTAATCTTAAGCGGAGTCTGTACATTATGTTTTTAAAACCCAGCAGCTGCATCGTCGCCTCGTTTATCTGCACCACCTTCTAATGTGCCATTGTCTAATACTAAAACGCCATCTACTTTTCCTATAACTGGCGTTCGCGTTTCGTTAGTTATATATCCTTTTTCGTTTAGCTCTTTAATAATAGCCCCTGAAAAACTATGCGGTTCCATTCGTATTTCGTCTGGTAACCATTGGTGGTGAAAACGCGGCGCATTCACCGCATCTTGCATCGTCATTTTATACTCGTGAACGTTTAAAATAGTTTGTAATACCGATGTTATAATCGTCGACCCACCCGGTGTACCCACACTCATAAGTAGTTTGCCGTCTTTTTCTACAATGGTTGGCGTCATTGTGCTAAGCATTCTTTTTTCAGGGAGAATAGCATTTGCTTCGGCACCAATTAAACCATAGACATTTGGGACACCCGGTTTACTAGAAAAATCGTCCATTTCATTGTTTAAAAAGAAGCCCAATTCACTACAATATAATTTAGAACCGTACCCCGAGTTTAAAGTGGTCGTTACGGAAATAGCATTACCAAACTGATCGACAATAGAATAGTGCGTGGTTTCGTCACTTTCGATAATATCTACTTTTCCGTGTTCTATTTCGGTTGACGGTGTTGCTTTTTCAAATGAAAAGGTAGCCATTCGGTCTTTTAAATACGCCTCACTAATCAGTTGGTCTTGAGGTATGGTTACAAAATCAGGATCTCCTAAATAGTAACTTCTATCGGCATAGGCACGGCGTTCAGCTTCGGCAATCACTTGAATGGCTTTTACCGAGTTATGGCCCATCGCCTCTAAATCGAAAGGCGCGATAGATTTCATTATTTGTCCTAAAGCAATACCACCACTCGACGGCGGCGACATAGAAATAATGCGTAGATCATCGTAATTAAAAGTGACTGGTGTACGCCATTTGGCATCGTATTTTGCTAAGTCGTCTTCCGTAATAATACTGCCATTCTCTTTAAGAAAACGAACTAATGTTTTTGCAATGTCCCCTTTATAAAAAGCATCGGGTCCCTTTAGCATTATCGTTTCGAGTGTTTTTGCTAGATTTGGGTAAGCTATAGTGTCGTGTACTTTCCAATGTTTCGCTAAGTGAATGGTATCGGTATTCGTTACTAAAAAATCGTTGCGTTTTTCGTTTAAACGCGCTTCTTGTTTTTCGGTAACGACAACCCCTCTTTTTGCAAGAGCGATTACCGGTGTCAAGATGGTCTTTATAGGTAGCGTTCCAAACTTTTCGTGCGCTGCAAATACGCCGGCGATTGTACCGGGCACACCCACGGCCAGAGCACCACGTGTACTTAATTCTGGAATGACGTCTCCGTTTTTATCTAAATACATATTTGTAGTTGCGGCCGACGGTGCTTTTTCTCTATAATCTAACGCACCGATATCTCCATTATTTAGTCGGTAGACCATAAAACCACCACCACCAATATTCCCGGCGTAGGGATAGGCAACAGCCAAAGCGAGTTCGGTGGCCATCATAGCGTCGAAAGCATTTCCGCCGTGTTCTAAAATACGTTTTCCGATCTCTGAAGCTTCAACGCGGGCAGATACTACCATTGCTTTTTCTCCAATAACACCACGTGTATTCGTGGTGTTGTCCGTTGTGGTTTTACACGACCAAATAGTTAGTACGCTTAAAATTAGTAGGTAGTGTTTTTTCATTCTTGTAATCTCTTTAATTGTTCTGCTGAAAACGCAATAAGCTCCTCAAAGAAAGCCGTAAACTCCTCTTCAAATTCATCATAAAACTCTATGAGCTCGTTTACGGCTAAATTCATTTGTGCTTTATTTTTTGTTCGTCTATTCATTCCCTCTAATGTTTGGGAAATTCCTTCGATAGTGGCATAGTTTAAAATCCAATTATCGGCCATCATATAAGGCATCATATTTGTGATGCGGGTAGGCAGTGCCTCTGTATTATTGTTAAGTAGTGTATAAAAATCATCGACATAGTCTGCTAGCGGCACGTTAGAGTAACGCGACCAGTTTTTTGCTAGAAAATGATCGTATAAAATATCTACGATAATGCCCGAGTAGTGTCCATAATTTTTATGCAGTTTTTTGGTGCTTAATCTTACGGTTTTATGCGCATCGGTAAAGGTATCGATTTGGCGGTGTAATAAAATACCTGTTTTAATATCCTCTGGATAATCGCGATACTTTTTACCGCGAATACCATCGGCAATAAAATTACCTATAGTAACGCCATCGTTATCCCCTGAGAGGTAAATGTGTGCTAGAAAATTCATTGTGTGAAATTACGAATTAGGAGCTGACTAAAACAATTTTGAAATGTTATATTTGTAATAAAACTAACATACTTTATGACACTTATAAAATCAATTTCAGGAATAAGAGGGACTATTGGCGGGAGAGTAGGTGAGAATTTAACGCCTATAGATGCTGTAAAATATGCTGCCGCTTATGGTACGTGGATAAAACAACAATTAAATAAAGACAGTTATCGCGTGGTGGTGGGGCGTGATGCACGGCTATCTGGTGAAATGATTCAGAATTTAGTAATGCAAACGCTGGTAGGTTTAGGGATTCATGTTATTGATTTAGGCTTATCGACCACACCAACCGTAGAAATTGCTGTGCCTTTAGAGCACGCTGATGGCGGAATTATATTAACGGCGAGTCACAATCCAAAAGAATGGAACGCTTTAAAATTACTGAATGCAAAAGGTGAGTTTTTAGATGCTGTTGAAGGTGCTAAAATATTAGCCTTGGCAGAATCGGATGCGATGCAATTTGCAGCAGTGGACGACTTAGGAAAGATTACAAAAAACGCGGCGTATATCGATATTCATATTGATTCGGTTTTAGATTTAAAAGTAGTGAATACCGATGCTATCGCGAAAGCTAATTTTAAAGTGGTTGTAGATGGCGTAAATTCTACTGGTGGTATTGCTATTCCATTATTATTAGAACGTTTGGAAGTGGAAGCCGTAAAATTATACTGTGAGCCTACCGGGCATTTTCCGCATAACCCAGAACCTTTAAAAGAACATTTAACCGACTTGTCTGAAGCTGTTAAAAAAGCCCACGCCGATTTTGGTATTGTAGTAGACCCAGACGTGGATCGTTTAGCATTTGTAGATGAAAATGGCGAGATGTTTGGAGAGGAGTATACTTTGGTGGCTTGTGCTGATTATGTATTGAGTAAAACCCCAGGTAATACGGTAAGTAATATGAGTTCTACGCGAGCACTTCGCGATGTTACGGAAAAGCACGGTGGTACTTATGAAGCGAGTGCGGTTGGCGAGGTGAATGTTGTCGATGTAATGAAAAAAAATAATGCGGTTATTGGTGGTGAAGGTAATGGCGGAATTATCTATCCAGAATCGCACTACGGAAGAGATGCCTTAGTAGGGGTTGCGCTTTTTTTGAGTTTATTAGCTGAAAAGAAAATGGCTGTTAGCGAATTGCGCAAAACGTACACAAGCTATTTTATGAGTAAAAAGAAGATTGCCTTAACTCCAGAAATTGATGTGGATGCTTTATTAGTGGCAATCACCGAAAAGTATAAAAACGAAAACCTTACAACTATAGATGGTGTAAAAATTGACTTTGCCGATAATTGGGTGCATTTACGTAAAAGTAACACAGAGCCTATAATTAGAGTTTATACAGAAGCAAAATCGCAAGAATTAGCCGATACGTTAGCGGATAATATGATTGCAGAATTACACGCTATAGTAAAGGCGTGGTAAAATAAAAAATGAGTAAAATTGTAATTGCTTACGCCATTTTACTCAAATTATACAGAATACAAGTGTCTCTAGTGTTTTTTATTGAAACTCTGGCGGCACTTTATCTCTATGTTTCCAACGTTTATGCGTCCATAGATAATAGTGTGGATCGGCGTAAATTTGTTCTTCGGTGAGTTTTAAGAATTTATCTGTAATTTCATAATCCTTAAAGTCATTAGGCTGTACTGCCAATGTTGTAAACGTGGTTTCGTAGTAGCCTCTTTTAACACGTTTAACTCCAAAATACACCACTGACATATCAAAACGTTTCGCTAGTAATTCGGCACCCGTATGTACAGGAACTTTAATACCCATAAAATTTTGCCAATGGTGCGCCTTGTAAGGTTTTGGTGATTGATCGGATACAAAACCGTTTATTGTTAATTCGTTGTTTCTCTTAGCAGTAAGAAGTGCTTCGGCAGTTTCTTTAGTCGTAATTAAATACGAGTTAAACTTAGCACGAATTCGTTTAACTAATTTATCGAAATACGGATTTCCTAAACGTTTATAAACCGCATAGCCTTTAGATTTTACATAGGTCTGTAAGACAAAAATCCATTCCCAGCTGCCATAATGAGCGCACATTAATATAACGCTTCGGTTGTTTTCTTCGTGTTGTTTTAATTCTTCTATATTAGTGAAGGTAAATCGTTTTTGCATTTCCTTTTTAGAAATGGTCAATGATTTTAGGGCTTCGACAATCATATCACATAAATGATGATAGAATTTACGCATAATTTCTTTAATCTCAACGTCTGATTTTTCAGGAAATACCAGACTTAAATTTTCTTTAACGACAGCTGCTCTGTAACCGAAAATTTTGTAGACAAAAAAGTATAATACATCTGAAAATGCGTATAGTAACTTAAAAGGAAGCATAGAAATTAACCATAGTAATGGATAAACTATAATATAGACTAGAAATTGCATTAAATAGGTTTAGTTTTACAAACGCAAATATATGTTATATTTGAAACAAACGTAAAGGAATAAATGGGCAATTTAAATAGCATTACAATTATGCTTATTGCAGCAAATGCAATATTTTCATATAAAGGATTTAACAATTACGCTTTTTTCGAGAAGTTCAAATTCGATATCGGAGCCATTCAACGCGGACAAAAATATAGAATGGTGAGTTCTGGATTTTTACATACTAACCCAGCTCACTTATTTATGAATATGTTTGGGTTGTTTTTATTTGCAGATCAAGTTATTGCTGGTGTCGGCGAGATTGGTTTTCTAATCGTGTATTTTGGTAGTTTGCTTGCTGGAAGTCTACTGTCGTTATATTTTAATAAAAACGATTACAATTATACGGCAGTTGGCGCAAGTGGCGCGGTGACCGGGGTATTGTATTCGGCTATTGTTTTGGGACCAGAATTAAAATACTATTTTATATTCTTACCGTCGCGCATAGGGAGTTTCGATTTAGGTATAAAAGGCTACCTTTTAGGAATAGGCTATATGCTGTATACTATTTATGCAATGAAAAAGAAAACGGATAATGTTGGTCACGATGCCCATTTTGGTGGCGCAATTGGCGGTTATGTGTTTACTTTGTTATTAGCAAGCTCGTTGCTAACGGTAAACTTAACCGTAACATTATTATTGGCGTTACCGATTGTTATTTTATTTGTTATGAAGAAAGCAGGGAAATTATAAGTATAAAAAAAGCCTACAACTTGTAGGCTTTTTTATGTTATAGCGAGCGTTATTCTCTTAGCTTTTTGGCTGTAATAATTCAGCGACTTTATCTTCTAACTGCTGACCTCTTAAATTTCTTGCAATTATAATTCCGTTTTCGTCTAAAATAACGGTGGCAGGAATAGAGCGTACACCATATTGTACGGCGATACGTTCTTTCCAACCTTCTAAGTTAGACACCTGTGGCCACGTTAATTTATCATCTTCAATCGCTTTTATCCAACGGTCTTTTTGAGACGCTTTATCTAGTGATACGCCAATAATTTCTAGACCTTTACTATTGTATTTGTTATACATTTTAACCACATTAGGATTTTCTACGCGACACGGTTTGCACCACGACGCCCAAAAATCGATAACCGTCACTTTCGCTTTTATATCGCTAAGAGCAATCGCACTTCCTTCGGGTGTAAACCCTGAGAAATCTGGAGCTTTACTACCCACATTAATTGCGCCTGTAGATTTAGGAGCTACAGTTTTTGCTGCGTTGTTTTTAGTGATAGTTGCTTTTGCATTCTTAACCGCTTCAGAATTTTTAACACTTTCAGATAAGGCCTCATAAAGCGTATTAAATTCAGATTCTTCAACTTTATTTGTTTTTGCCAAACGTTCCAAAGTGATTCCCGAAATTATAGCGTCAGTATTCTTTTTAATAAACGTTTTATCGTTTTTAACAGCTTCAACCATTAAACTATCGTAAGACTGTTTAACAGCTTCCATACCTTCTGTGTTATTAGCTACTTGGGCCGTTTTATAGCGATCGCGTAACTTGTTATTAAAATTTCTTAGAGTTAAGTTGCTTTTATTATATGCAGCAACATAATCATTTTGTTTACTTCCTGTAATTTTAGAACTTTGTAAACTATCCTTATAAACTTCTAAAGTCATCTCTTCATTTTCAAGAATTATAGGAATCACACCATTAAGGGTTTCAATAGTAATATAATAACCATTAGCAGCATCTACACTTCCTACAAACTTGAATGCACCATCTTTAATGACAGCGGTATCTATTACCTTATTCTGAATACCATAAACCGAATGTATTTTCGCAATTTCATCGTTTAGAGCCGAATCGATAGAGGCATTAATTTCGTAGCTTGTATTTTGTTTTTCACAAGAAAAGCCTAAGAGAACAAGGCTTAAAAGCGCTATTTTTTTTATCATAATGGTGTTGAATTTAAATTTAAAATCAAATATAACAGATAAAATGTAGAGGACTAAAATTTTGGCAAAACCTTTTGAGTTTTATCTCTTTTCAATTTAGTATTTTTGCACTATGATGTATAACGATACTATTGTCGCTCTAGCTACCGCTTCTGGTGCTGGGGCAGTTGCTATTATTCGCGTTTCGGGTGTGGATGCTATTACTATTTCAGATTCTTGTTTTAGATCTGTAACCGCAAATAAATCCCTTAAAAAACAGAAAACGCACACACTTCACTTGGGGCATATTATAGATGATAAACGCACTATTGATGAAGTTTTGGTTTCTATTTTTAAAAATCCGAAATCGTATACAGGTGAAGATATAGTCGAAATTTCGTGTCACGGTTCTATTTATATTCAGCAAGAAATTATTCAGTTATTGCTTCGGAAAGGTTGCCGTATGGCCGATGCGGGAGAGTTCACCTTGCGTGCTTTTTTAAATGGTAAATTAGATTTAAGTCAGGCAGAAGCTGTAGCCGATTTAATTTCTAGTGATAATGAGGCCTCTCATCAAGTGGCTATGCAACAAATGCGTGGTGGTTTTTCGAGTGAAATAGCCAAACTGCGTAAAGAACTTTTGGATTTTGCCTCGCTTATTGAGTTAGAACTCGATTTTGCTGAAGAAGATGTAGAGTTTGCCGATCGCTCGGAGTTTAAGGCATTGGTAAAACGAATCGGGATGGTGTTACGTCGTTTAATAGATTCTTTTGCTGTGGGGAACGTTATTAAAAACGGAATTCCAGTGGCTATTGTGGGAGAACCCAATGTGGGGAAGTCTACGTTGCTAAATGTTTTGCTGAATGAAGAACGCGCGATTGTTAGTGAAATTGCAGGTACTACGAGAGATACTATTGAAGATGAATTGGTAATAAATGGTATAGGCTTTAGATTTATAGATACTGCGGGAATTAGAGAAACAAAAGATGTTGTTGAAAGTATAGGGATCAAGAAAACCTTCGAGAAGATGGAGCAGGCGCAAGTGGTTGTTTTATTGTTTTCGGCGATTGAATTTAAAACGGAAGCGGCCCGACTAAAAGTCGAAATAGAGAAAATTAAAAACCGATTACCCTTAAAACCGATGGTGATTATAGCTAATAAAGTCGATACCCTAAATGCTGAAGAAATAGAGCGTTTACATACTGAATTTGAAGATGTTCATTTGTTATCTGCCAAAACCGGAGAAGGAGTAGACGCTTTAAAAGACAAACTAATTGGTTTTGTAAACACAGGTGCTTTAAGAAATAATGAAACGATTGTAACTAATACGCGTCACTATTCTTCTTTATTAAATGCTTTTGAAGAGATTGAAAAAGTGAAATACGGATTGGAAAACGGTGTTTCTGGCGATCTTTTAGCTATCGATATCCGTGAAGCTTTATTCCATTTTGGCGAAATTACAGGACACGTTACTAACGATGAGTTGCTAGGAAATATTTTTGCTAATTTCTGTATTGGAAAGTAATAACAAGTCGTATTTAATAATCAATTAAACAAGTCGTATAATTATTTCATAATAATATTAACTTATCTTGCGGTCTTTTATTTGTAGTCAATACAAATCATATAAAAAGTTATAATCATGGAGAATACTCGTAATAGCGAAGGTAAAGTCGCTGAAATAAATAAGGTAATAGAAAATTACTTTAATACGCATACTAATAAGAACTGGATTCCTGCAAAAGACATTATGCTCGATTTAATAGCAGCAGGCGTTTTTACAAAAGATCAAAAAAAAGGATTACCATTAAGAAAAGTCTTACGCGCTTTAGATAAAGAGAATGCTTTAGATACCATACCTTCTGTACATACCGAGCGTACAGAAACCGCTGTGTATTGGTATTTGGTTAGAAAAGGTGCTACGTTCTCACCAAATGAAGCTATAAACGCAGTCTCAAAAAAAGAAAAAACGAAAGCAAATAGAGAAAATAGCGATGAATTCTACATCTTAGATCTTTGCGACGAATTGCTAAAAGAAAAAGCATCACGTAAGCATACCTTTACTTTTTTGTTAGGTGATATGCATAAAAAAGGAAAAACAAGAACAAAATTACCTTTAGCAGGTTTTTATGAATCGGCTAATTTAGTAATTGAATTTGTAGAAAAGAAAAATAAAACAGAACAGCATTTGGACAAACTAGAGGTTATGACCGTTAGTGGTATTACTCGAAGTGAACAAATAGAAAAGTACAACAAAAGACGACGAGATGTGTTGCAAAAAAAGAATATCAATTTAATTGAAATCGATTATGCTTTATTTGAATGTGATGCTAAAAAGAACTTAAGTCGTAATAAGGATAAAGATATTACCCTCCTTAAAAAAATACTAAAACAGTATATAAAATAGCGTACCAACGGGTATAATAATAGCGGGTTTTATTAAGCATTAGCGCCGTTTGTTTACCATCATTTTAAAATCTTAAAAAAACAAAAGTAGTTGTGGCGTTACTCGGTATTGGGGGCGCTATAGACGATTTGTATGTGCTAATTTAAAAGGATTTACAGCGTCTCTTGGTCGCTATGTCCATACATTTGTTTCTTTAGCGTTGCTTTGCGTGGGGCTTTATCGTAAACAAAGGGTTGACCTATTTAAATAACTATATATTATAATAGACAGAAGTGGTAGGCGTCAGCTCACTATTTATTGGCATAAATGATTTAGATTCTTATACTGTTACTTACTAATAATGTCTTTCTGCGATGGATATTAGCTTTTTGCGATTGTAAAATTAAATGACGTACCGATGCCTTCTTCAGATTCAAAACTTATTTCTCCGTCTTGATTATTGATGAGTTTTTTTACTGCGGCTAAACCAATCCCTGATCCGATGTTGCCGTACCTGTCTTTTTCTCCAACCACTTCAAAAAGATCAAAAATTATAGGAATAAATTTTGCAGGGATGCCGTTACCATTGTCCTTAACGATAAAATGGTAATAATCCTTAGTGTCTTTACAAAATATTTCGATTTTTACTTCTGGCTTATTGTTATACTTAATAGCATTGGTAACTAAATTTACTAAAACTTGAAGTAAAACTGATTTATTAGCAGTAATATATTCGGTTTCTGTGTTGTAATTATAGGTAATATTGTCCTTTTTATTATCAGATATTTTCTTGATAATATTAATTAAATCACTAAATAAAATAACTTCTTTTTTTCGATTCAGCAGTTCATCATTTTCGTAAAAGGTGTACAACCCATCTATATAATCTTTTAATGCGTAGCTAGAAGTTTTTAGGTAATCAATATATTCTAAGGACGATTTATTTAGTATTCCTCTGTTTTCTTCAGCTAATAAATCGGTTAAAGAAATAATATTTGCTAGCGGCGATTTTAAGTCGTGAGACACAATATCTGTATACTTTTTTAAATCAGTATTTCGTTTTTCTAATTTATCTTGCAATTGTAATAACTGCATATTTTGCAAATGTTTTTCAAAAAGAATAACAACTTGCTTTGCCAATGTTTTTAATGCCTTTATTTGCGCGTCATCGAGTTGCCTTGGTATGTGGTCGAACACACAGAGGGTTCCTAACTTATAGCCTTGAGGATTAACCAATGGTACGCCTGCATAAAAAACGGCATCGTGCTCTGTAACAAAGGGGTTGTCTGCAAATCGTTCGTCTTCTCTCGCGTCTTCAACAATTGTTATATCAGACTCTGAAAGTATAGCGTGTGCGCAAAAGGATATTTTTCTTGGCCATTCGTTTAATTCGGTTCCCTTATGAGATTTGAAAAAATTACGATCATAATCGAGTAACGTAATTAAACTAATAGGAGCATCTAAAATATACGACGTTATAGAAGTGATGTTGTCATAAGTTTCTTCAGGAAGCGTGTTTAGTAATTTATAGGTATCAACAGCCTTCTGACGGTGATCCTCATTGTCTGGAAATTTAGCGACTGTCATTTATTTTTGTTTTTTTATTCGCAGATAAATATATACTAAATAGGGTTTAGTTTACTGAAATTCGATGTTTTATTTTGTTTTCTATGCGCTCATTTTATTTATATAATGGGGTAATAAACCAAATCCCATAAAGTGTTATATCTTTATGATGAAACTGTTTTAGAACACCATTGTGTTTTTTACGATATTGAAATTAATTTCATTAAAATGATTAATAACGCGGTCTGCTTGCGAATAATCTTGATTTTTAGAATTTAAACTATCGTAGCCCACGCAGTAAATTCCTGCCGATTTTGCTGCTTTTATACCGTTAGTAGAATCCTCAATAACAAAGCATTCATTTTTGTTTATCCCTGCAGTATCTGCCGCTTTTTCAAAAATTTCAGGATGTGGTTTAGACGCTTTTAAGTCGGCACCACTTAATTTCGCTTTAAAATAATAGTCTAATTCAAAACGTGTAAAGACATTATTAATAGTAAACATAGAGGCCGATGAAGCCAAAATTAAAGTTAAACCATTGTTGTGATAGTCTTTAATAAGGTCTAAAATACCTGGTAGTAATTGTAAACTAGGATCGTTATGAAAAAGGGACGTAAAGCTTGTTCTTTTGTGTTGTACTAAATCTTCGGGGTTGCAGTCTAAACCAAACGTATCGCACAGTGCTTTACAGACATTTAAAGTCGATTGCCCAGTAAACGATTCGTATAATTTCCGCGACACCTCCATATTATAGTGTTCAAACATCATATAATATGCTTTAGTATGTAACGGTTCTGTGTCTACAATAACACCATCCATATCAAAAAGAACTGCTTTAATCATATTATAAAGAATTTTAAAAGCGCTAATATAACTACTATTTTACTGCTCTTGTTAATCTTATTATAAAGAATATTTATAACTTGAATATATTATTTACATTTCAGTTTTAGCTCTATATTTTTATGATTTACATTATACTTTTTATTATTTTAGTTGGTTTTGGTATTTTTGCCTTTTCTAAATTGAAACGCAAAGATGTCGCTCCTTTTCCTAAACATTGGGGTCCTGTTTTAGAGGCTGAAGTCGCGTATTATAACATCTTGTCATCTTCCGAAAAACAGCGCTTTAGAAAACGAATGATGGCTTTTTTAAGCGAAGTTACTATTGAAGGTGTAAAGTTAGAACTAGAAGATTTAGATCGTATTCTAATAGCTGCAAGTGCCGTAATTCCGGTGTTTGGCTTTAAGGAATGGTATTATAATAATTTAAGTGGTATTATTTTGTATCCCGATACTTTTAATAGTGATTTGCAATTCGCAGACCAAAATAAAGACAGACGCATTTTAGGGATGGTCGGTAACGGGCGTTTCGAAAACCAAATGTTATTGTCGCGTCGTGCGTTACGTCAAGCTTTTAAAAACGACACCGATAAATTAAACACGCCAGTGCACGAGTTTGTGCATTTAATAGATAAAATGGATGGCATAACAGATGGTATTCCTGAGCAATTATTGGGACGCGATTATATAAAACCGTGGTTAGAATTAATGCATCATGAAATGCAAGCCATTAATAATGATACTTCAGATATAAGAAAATATGCTAGTTTTAATGAAGCTGAATTTTTCGCCGTTGTTTCAGAATATTTTTTCGAGAGACCACAACTTTTTAAAAAAAAGCATCCAGAGTTGTTTAAAATGTTAGTTTTATGCTTTCAACAACAACCCGGTAAAAAACGTAAAAATTAATGTTAGACGATTTAAAACACCATTACGGCTATCTTTTTGAAGATGAGCTACTCAACGAAATTACAGCGGTAGGTGTGTTAAAAACGGTCCGTGCCGACGAGATTCTTATGGATATCGGCGAAACAGTAACGATGATTCCTTTGGTGTTAGCTGGAGCAATAAAAATTTTTAGAGAAGATACTAACGGTGACGATTTACTGCTTTATTTTATAGAGCAGGGCGATACCTGTGCGATGACACTGACGTGTTGCTTAGGCGTTAAAAAGAGCGAAATTCGTGCTATTGCCGAAACAGATACTACTTTATTAATGATTCCAGTGGCGTATATGAGTTTGTGGATGTCGCGCTATACTTCTTGGCAAAACTTTATTTTACAGAGCTATCATGAAAGATTAACGGAGCTTTTAGAGGCTTTGGATGCCGTTGCTTTTTTAAAACTCGACGAACGGCTATTAAAATATTTACGCGACAAGGCTATGATTAATCATAATGACACTATACACGTTACACACCAAATTATTGCTCAAGATATGCATACGTCTCGTGTGGTTATTTCTAGGTTATTAAAAACGTTAGAAAATGACAAAAAAATTGAGTTAAACAGAAATCAAATTAAAATCTTAGACTTGTAACATTTATCACTTAAAAATCTTATTATCTAAAGTATATTTGCACCAATACTCAAAACTATGGATTTCTTACACATTCTAGGCTATTTTGGAGCTTTAATTATTGGTTTGGTTATGGGGCTCATTGGTGGTGGTGGTTCTATTTTGAGCGTGCCTATTTTTGTGTACCTTTTTGCATTCAATCCTATAATTGCGACGTCTTATTCTTTATTTATGGTCGGTGTTTCTTCTAGTTTTGGTGCCTTTAAAAATTACAGAAAAAATAATATCAATTTTAAAATGGCTTTTCTATTCGCTATTCCAGCGTTTATAGTCATTTATTTAACACGTCGTTATTTTTTACCAGAAGTGCCAGATCAGTTGTTTTCAATTGGTACTTTCAACGTAACTAAAGGCTCAGCTATAATGCTATTATTTGCCGTTGTTATGTTGTATTCCGCTACAGTAATGCTGAAAAGGAGTACAGAGATTGTAGTAAACAATAATAGAGCGTCTTATAATATTCCTAAAATTGTGTTTCAAGCCGCCGTAATTGGTTTCTTTACGGGGTTAATCGGTGCGGGCGGAGGTTTTGTTATCGTACCTGCACTAATACTTTTAGGAAATCTAACAATGAAGCAAGCCGTAGGCACTTCATTATTTA
This sequence comes from Bizionia saleffrena, assembly GCF_008086175.1. GTDB lineage: Bacteria > Bacteroidota > Bacteroidia > Flavobacteriales > Flavobacteriaceae > Bizionia > Bizionia saleffrena. Next base: position 19,196 of record NZ_VSKM01000003.1, on the reverse strand, counting down.
TCATTTCCATTAACTCTTTAATAGGGTTTACTGGCGATTTTGGACATTTAAATATTGATTGGCTGTTTTTACTTAGTTTTACAGCAATAGCGGTGGTTGGTATTTTAATAGGAACCTCACTGGCTAATAAGGTGGAAGGTGCTAAGTTAAAAAAAGGCTTTGGGTGGTTCGTTTTAGTAATGGCGATCTTTATTTTAGTTAAAGAACTCGTATTCTAGTGCAACATAAGTCCCCTTTTAAATTAATTGTAAATGCTATTTTTGTAATAGCTAAAAATAAAATAAAATGAAAATAGAACAAATTTATACAGGATGCCTATCACAAGGCGCATATTATATTGAAAGTAAAGGAGAAGTCGCTATTATAGATCCATTACGTGAGGTCGATAATTACATAGAGATTGCAAAGAAAAATAATGCCGCTATAAAATATATTTTTGAAACACATTTCCATGCCGATTTTGTTAGCGGGCATTTAACGCTTTCTGAAAAAACAGGCGCTCCAATTGTATATGGGCCAACGGCGAACCCAAAGTTTGAGGCTATAATAGCAACAGACGGACAAGTTTTTAAGTTGGGTAATATTACTATTACAGCGTTACATACTCCGGGTCATACTATGGAGAGTACAACGTATTTAGTAAAAGACGAAAACGGAAAAGACCACGCTATTTTTAGTGGGGATACCTTATTTTTGGGTGATGTTGGACGACCTGACTTAGCGCAAAAAGCGGCTAGTATGACAATGGAAGATTTAGCAGGATTATCTTTCGATAGTTTACGTGAAAAAATTATGCCCTTAGCCGATGATGTTACGGTATACCCCGGCCACGGTGCAGGTTCTGCTTGTGGTAAAAATATGATGAAGGAAACCGTCGATACTTTGGGTAACCAAAAGCAAATGAATTACGCGTTACGTGCCGATATGACCAGAGACGAATTTATTGCTGAAGTAATTGATGGCTTATTGCCTCCACCATCGTATTTCCCCTTAAACGTTAAGCTTAATAAAGAAGGCTACGAGCATATTGATAAAATTATAGAAAAAGGAACAAATGCACTTACCCCTGATGCTTTCGAAGCAGCAGCAAATACATCTGAAGCTTTAGTTTTAGACGTACGTCATCAGTCCGATTTTATAATAGGTCATATCCCGAGATCTATATTTATCGGCTTAAAAGGAGGTTTTGCGCCGTGGGTTGGAGCTCTAATTCAAGACGTAAAACAACCCTTATTATTGGTGGTTGATAACGGTCAAGAAAAGGAAGCCATTACGCGTTTATCTCGTGTAGGTTTCGATAATACTATTGGGTACTTAGACGGTGGAATAGCAGCGTGGAAAGCATCAGGTAAAGCCATGGATTCTATGGAATCTATTTCGGCCATCGAATTCAAATCACGTTTAGAATCTCAAGACATTCCTGTATTCGACGTTAGAAAAGAAGGCGAATTTGAAGCTGGACATATTGATATAGCGAAATCAACTCCTTTAGATTTTTTAAACGAGCATTTAAGCGAATTACCTGAAAAGGAACCGTTTTATGTGCATTGTGCAGGAGGATATCGCTCGGTGATTGCGTCTTCAATTTTAAAAAGTAGAGGTATACATAATCTAATAGAGGTTGCAGGCGGTATGGGTGCCATCAAAGAAGCCGGTATTCCTATAACAGATTTCGTTTGCCCCTCAACTTTAAAATAATTATACAATTTCTTAGATAAATGGAGTATTTATACAGCGCATGGCCTTGGTATGTATCAGGGCCTTTAATTGCAGGTGCTATGGTCTTACTTATTTTAATGGGTAAGAAATTTGGTATGTCTTCCAACTTAAGAACGTTATGTTCTATTGGCGGTGCAGGAAGGCTGGTCGAGTTTTTTAGATTCGATTGGAAAAAGGACCAATGGAATCTCTGGGTTGTGGTTGGTGTTATTGCCGGTGGTTTTGTAGCGCTTCAGTTAAGCCCAAATGCGCCGCAAATAAACGAAGATATTGTTATACAACTTCAAGAATTAGGTATTAACAGTACCAATAGCAGTTTTTTGCCTACCGAGTTATTTAGTTTAGACGCTTTATTAACGATTAAAGGCTTTTTAATTTTACTTATTGCAGGGTTTTTAGTGGGGTTTGGGGCCCGTTATGCTGGCGGATGTACTTCTGGCCACGCCATTTCAGGACTTAGCAATTTGCAAGTGCCCTCCTTAATAGCCGTAGTTGGTTTTTTTATTGGTGGTTTAGTAATGGTTCATTTACTATTTCCTTTAATTTTTTAATATGAAAAAAGTGTTATCATTTTTAGCAGTAGGGTTTTTGCTTGGCGTTCTTTTTATCAAATCTGAAGTTGCGTCTTGGTTTCGTATTTACGAAATGTTCCAATTTAAAAGTTTTCATATGTACGGCGTAATAGGCTCTGCAGTAGTCTTAGGAATTATCGCGGTACAGTATTTAAAATACAAAAAGGCCTTAGATTTTTCTGGCGAAACTATTACAATAGTACCCAAAGAGAGGAGTATAGCGCGTTATTTAATAGGTGGTATTATTTTCGGATTAGGATGGGCATTAGCCGGCGCTTGTCCCGGCCCTATGTTCGTGCTTATAGGAACAGGTTTTGTAAGTGTTTTAGTATTGATTTTTGGAGCCTTGTTAGGTACCTTTGCTTATGGTGCTATTCGTAATAAATTACCGCATTAATTAGATTTAGAATTGGTTAACGATTCTCTAGTTTTAATGAATTTAGAAGCGCAATATAATAATAGAGAACATTTTAGTGATAGACTATCAAGCGTGATTAAAATTTTAAGTGTTCCGTTATAAATTTAGTTTAAAGTTACTGTGTTGCTTTGTGTTTGTTCGCGAACGCACTATCTTTAGTTTGAGTTTAACCCGTTAAAAAAAAGTATTATGACATCATTTTCAGAAATTATAAATAAAGACACACCCGTATTAGTAGACTTTTTTGCAACGTGGTGTGGCCCGTGTCAAACGATGTCGCCCATTTTAAAAGCGGTTAAAGATACATTGGGTGATAACGTATCAATTTTAAAAATTGATGTGGATAAAAATAAAGCCTTAGCTTCAAAATTTCAGGTGCGCGGTGTACCCACTTTTATTCTTTTTAAGAACGGAAAACAGGTCTGGAAACAGTCCGGGCTAATTCAAAAAAAAGAGCTTATACAAATGATACAGTCAGCCTAATGGAATGGTCAAAAAGCTATTGGAACGACCGTTATAAAGCAGAAGAGATAGGTTGGGATTTGGGTCAAGTATCACCGCCTTTAAAGGCCTATTTCGATGGGTTGCCAGAAAGCGACAAAGCAATAACAATTTTAATTCCTGGTGGCGGTAACGCTTACGAAGCTGAATATCTACACCATCTCGGGTTTAAAAATGTGTTTGTTGTCGATGTTTCGGAACGTGCGCTGTTGAATTTTAAAACCCGTGTACCAAGTTTCCCGGAAGAACACCTTTTGCATCAAAATTTTTTTGAAGTAGAACTCACGTTTGATCTCATAATTGAGCAAACTTTTTTCTGTGCGTTAGATCCTAAATTACGACCAGATTATGCCCGAAAAATGCACGAATTACTCACAGTAAATGGTATGGTAACAGGGCTGCTATTTAATTTCCCCTTAGCGTCAACACAGCCGCCGTTTGGTGGAGAAACCTTAGAATACCTTACGTATTTCGAGCCGTATTTTAAAGTGACTGTAATGGAGCCGTGTTATAATTCTATTGAAAGTCGCGCAGGGAAAGAGTTGTTTTTTAGTTTAACAAAACAGAAGTAGGGGCTTAGTAGCGTTGTAATGGTCTTTTAACGTCTTATCTATTAGTAAAAACAAACACTCTTCATTTCCAGTGAAATTGTTTTCACAATTTTGTATCGAGAACAGTATTACGTGTATATTAAAGTCTAAACTTTATTTACAAAACTCCGCGACACCTTTTTATCCTATCGCGAAAACGACGCGAAGGGACGGAAATAAGAAGCACTAAAACGGGGTTCGCCAATAGACTCAACATTTACCATTCTCTTTTTTACTATGCTGTATAGTGAACAACATAGAAACACTACAAAAAACAAAAAAAAAACGCTAACTTTTTAAAGTGAGCGTTTTTTGTTTACAGCTTTAGTATAAACTGTTATCTTTAAGAGAGAACGATTAGCTATTAAGCATCACGGGCATAACAAGCATAGTTACGTGTTCGCCTTCGTCTAAACCATCAATGGGAGTTAAAATTCCCGCTCTATTAGGCATACTCATTTCTAATTGTACTTGGTCTGAGTTTAAGTTGTTTAACATTTCTGTTAAGAAACGAGAGTTAAACCCGATTTGCATATCATCACCTTGGTAGTCGCAAGTTAAACGCTCTTCGGCTTTATTACTATAATCAATATCTTCCGCAGAGATATTTAATTCGGCTCCAGCAATTTTTAAACGAATTTGGTGTGTTGTTTTATTCGAAAATATACTTACACGTTTTACCGAACTTAAAAATTGAGAACGGTCGATACTAAGTTTATTCGGGTTTTCTTTTGGTATTACCGCTTCGTAATTTGGATATTTTCCATCAATTAAACGACAAACTAATACCGTATTTTCAAAAGTGAATTTTGCATTAGATTCGTTGTACTCGATAGTTACATTTTCATCGCTAGCCGCTAAAATTCCTTTTAATAAAGTTAACGGTTTTTTCGGCATAATAAATTCTGCCTGTTGCGATGCGCTAACATCCTGACGTGTATATTTTACTAATTTATGGGCATCGGTGGCTACAAATGTTAAGTTATCTGTAGAAAACTGAAAGAATACACCACTCATTACTGGTCTTAAATCGTCGTTACCCGCAGCAAAAATAGTTTTGCTAATGGCAGTCGCTAAAATATCACCGGCAATGGTAGTTGAACTCGGCTCTTCTAAAGTAATAGCTTTCGGAAACTCCGCGCCATCGGCGTAAGCTAAAGCATATTTACCGTGATTAGAACTAATTTCAACGGTGTTGTTGTCTTCAATAACAAACGTTAAGGGTTGTTCTGGAAATGTTTTTAAAGTGTCTAAAAGTAAACGCGCAGGAATAGCAACGCTACCCTCACTGTCACTTTCTATATCTAAAACAGAAGACATTGTCGTTTCTAAATCACTAGACGACACCGTTAATTTTGAGTGGTCGATGTCAAATAAAAAGTTGTCTAATATAGGTAAGGTATTCGAACTGTTAATAACACCACCTAAAACTTGGAGTTGTTTTAGTAAATAGGTACTTGATACTATAAATTTCATGTGATTGCTTTATTTTTAAAGGGTAAATGTGCTGCTCTTTTTTTATAAGATACATTCCAGAAATATAATCTTTAGAGAACTACCATTCCATTTGTAAGTGGTCGTTTACTAAAGATAAATTACTATTACAAATATATTATTTAACATCCTAATACTGAAACAAACTTATTAACACTTACAAATGTTAAAAACGTATTATTAAGCACTATTTTCTAAGCCGTTTTCGCATATTTGTTACGTCTATAATAATAGAATAAAACACCGAAAACACCTAGGAATACTAATGGTAGAAGAATATTTATGACTTGCCATTTCGTTTTTTCGTCGGCAATTTTTTGCTGATCTAAAAAGGCAACTTTCACTTCTTTAGAACGAATGTTTATAAGTCCGTCGTCGTCTAATAGGTAATTTACGGCATTTAATAGAAATTCCTTATTACCATAGGTTTCCTTGGTCCATTTGTCGAAACCTAAACTCAACGGCCCACTTCTGTCAATGTCATTCTTAATCACATCGCCATCGGCAATAACAATCATTTTGGTGGGCACACTCGTGTTTTTCTCTTCGGAAAGCCTAAGGGGTTTTACACGGTTTTTATAGGCCGAAGTAAATTCGCCTTCTAGAAGCACCGCCAAATTTTGAGCTTTTTTATTGAAGAGTTTCGAATCGGGTTCTTGTAAAGCAAATGCTAAACTTATTTCCAATGGCGTACCTTCTAACCGTGCAGGAGCGTCAGACTTTAATAGAATCGTTTTAGAGATGTTATTTTTTAAGGTGTCTATTTGATTGGCGAAGTCGAACTTTACCAAATTAATATTATTAGAAATAGGATGATTGGTATCGCTCATTCCCAAGGGGGAATACGGCCAATTGAATAATTGAATTTTTGAGCGTTCACTTTCACCACTTTCTAAAGCAATACGACCAATATTTTGGCTTTTTACACTGGTTAATAACGGATTGACACGTACACCATATTTAAAAAAGAAATCGGTTAAATTCAAGTCGCGAGGAATAGCCACATTTTTACCTTCAAGATTGAATAAACTATCCTTTTCCATAGTAATGGCATCAATTAGCCATAAACTTTTGCCGCCATGCATGGTGTATTGATCTAGTACAAATTTTTCGTGCTCGGTAAACGCTTCAGTAGGTTTTGCCGCAATAATTAAATCGTAATCATTTAAGGCTGATGCTGTTTTTTGCGGACTCACAGCGACGCTATCCAATGTAAAAGGCGCGATGAAATAATAGTCGCGTAAGGTGGTTACAAAGTCGGCAATGTATTGGTTTGGCATTTCTCCGTTTCCTTTTAAAACCGCGATTTTACGTTTTTTAGGAGTGATTAGTTTCCCTAATCCATCGGCAATAGCATACTCTAAATGCTGTACAGAATTGGTTACCAGTTCTTGTTGGTCGGCGTTGACTTTATATTTTACCAATGCTATTTTTACGGTCTCACCATTATAGCTCGCTAGTGCCCAAGGGAAAATAATGGCCTGCGATTGCTTGCCATTTTCTTGTACATTTACTTGCATGGGCGTTAACCCACGCGCATTTAATTGTTCGATGTTACGCTCGCGTGTCGCCTCATCTTCAATCGGATTTAAAAAATTATATGAAATATTGTTATTGTAAGCCGAGAACTCTTCTAGCATCTGTCGTGTTTCTGACTGTAAGCGTCTAAATTCCGAAGGAAATCCTTCACCTTCTAAAAACACATCGATAACAATAGGAGAATCAATTTCTTTTACACTATTTAAGGTCGCATCGCTAAGCGTGTAACGGTTATCTGAAGTTAAATCAAAACGACTATACACAGAACTACTTAAAAAGTTAAGAGCCACTAGCGCAACAGGTACTATAGCGATTATCGCCCATTGTATAGCTTTCGAAGCTTCACTATTCACCCGTTTTACGGTAAAGAATAAAAATAGCGCTGTCACACTTAAAAAGTAGATGATATCGCGGGTGTCTAAAACGCCACGGCTCATACTTTTATAATGCGAACTCATTCCCAACTGTTCTATAAAACGACTCGAAGTAACCTCGGCAATACCTTCAAAACCCACATAAAAAAAGAAGCATAAAAAAACAGCGCTAATAAAAGCGACGATCTGGTTATCGCTTAATGTCGAAGCAAAAACACCGATTGCGGTGTACGCCGCGATTAAAAATAACAACCCGAAATATGAGCCTAAAGTGCTTCCTATATCTAAATTTCCAATAGGGTTACCTAATTGATAAATGGTAACGACGTAGAGTAGTGTTGGTAGTAATGCTAATAGAATAAGTACGATTGCACCAAAGTATTTACCGAGTACAATGTGTAAATGACTAATGGGTTTGGTGAGTAAAAGCTCTAAAGTTCCTTGTTTTTTCTCATCGCTAAAACTGCGCATCGTTACAGCAGGAATTAGAAATACAAGAATCCAAGGTGCTAATAAAAAAAACGAATTCAGATCGGCAAAACCATATTTTAAAATATTAAACTCGCCTTTAAAAAGCCATAAAAACAGACCATTTAACAACAAGAAAATAGCAATGACTAAATACCCAATTGGCGATGCAAAAAAGGATTGTATTTCTTTTTTTAATATGGCAAACATAGTGAGTTTGTTTAAATTATTAACGCGTTGCTAATTATTGCAACGCCTACTTATCGACTTTAATTTTACTTTAAAGACGCTAATTTGTTTACGCTCCAAGCTTCTGGTTTGTCGCAAAACAAAGGCTTGGTTTCTGCCCAAACACTTTTAAAAAGTGCGGAGTGCCGGTAATTTTCTAAATCGGCTTCAGTAGACCAATAACTATACGTAAAAAAGATATTTGTATTGTTTTTATCGCGGTAAAGCTCTAAGAAATTACAGCCTTCAAAATTGCGAATGCGCTGTTTTACAAGTTCGAAATTAGATAAAAATAAAGGAATATTTTCTTCGGCGAACGTTAATTTTACAATGCGTACTAAGTCGGTTGTTATCATTTGTTATTCAATAAAATTTACAGTTACGGTGTCTCTTAATTTTAAGCCCATTAAGGTGCTTGCTCCACCTACGGTTACGGTGTTACTTTTATAAATGGCAATTTCTAAATAGCTGGACGAGTTAAAAACAACTAGTGCACGGCCTTCATCATTTCTTTCACTTTCTGGCGTATCAAAATTAATAATATCACTGTATTTAGAATGTATTGCTTTCAGTTTATGGTTTCTTGCCGAAATAATAAACGGGCGCCCTTTTTGTATCGCTTCAAAAAACGATTGTTTAATATTACTAATCACATTTCCGTAATTATCGATATAGATAATACTTCCAATAATTTGCGATTGCTCTTCGTTAACATGTGGCTTAATTTCGGTAATGGGTTTAATCTGTTCTATCCGTTTCCCTATCACGTCCAACGTGCCACCGCGAGCGATATGGCAGGCTACTTTTACAAAAACATCTAACACTGGAAAGCTCGATTCTATACGATCATGAATATTAATTTCTACAATTTGTTCGGGCGCTATTTCGGCACAAATCATACTCATAATTCCGTTATTAGCACAAATAAAATAATGGCCGTCTAGCTTGACGGCAATATGCTTATTTTCAATATTAAGCTCAGAATCAATACCAATAATATGTATGGTTCCTTTAGGAAAACTACTGTACGCACTTTGAATAATATAAGCGGCTTCCGGAATGCTAAATGGTGCCACAGAATGAGAGATATCAACAACCGTAACGTCACGTAATTCACTATAAATAGCTCCCTTTACCGCGCCAGAAGAGTGATCTTTCTCTCCAAAGTCTGTTGTTAAAGTAATAATTGCCATGGATTAATTGTTGATATTTTTTTTATTATTAAACACAAAATTGTGTAAGTTTGTTAAGCTAGTTTTCGGAAACAAAACTAATAAAACTTAACAGATTAATTTAATTAAATCGTCTCGCTTTTGAATGAAATTATTATAGAACTTGAAGAAGTTACGCCAAGAGATTTTTTTGGAGATAGTAACGCCAATATAGAACTCTTAAAAAAGTACTTTCCTAAACTTAAGATAGTCGCTCGAGGTAATAAAATTAGGGCTTATGGCGACCAAGAGTTGTTAGAAGAATTCGATAAACGCATTACCATGCTTATTAAGCATTTCGGCAAATACAACAAGCTAGACGAAAACGTTATAGAGCGAGTACTTACCAGCGAAACTAGCGACGATTATAAAACATCCGATAAAAGTGGCGAAGTGCTACTGCATGGCGTTGGCGGTAAACTTATAAAAGCACAAACGGCAAACCAGCGCAAACTGGTGGAGCTCGTGCGTAAAAACGATATGGTTTTTGCGATAGGTCCAGCCGGAACCGGAAAAACGTATACCGGTGTTGCTCTAGCCGTTCAAGCACTAAAAAATAAAGAAGTAAAACGAATTATTTTAACCCGTCCAGCCGTAGAAGCGGGCGAAAATCTTGGCTTTTTACCTGGCGATTTAAAAGAGAAACTAGATCCCTATATGCAACCCTTATACGATGCGCTGCGCGATATGATTCCTGCCGAAAAGCTAGAGAGTTATATAGAAAATGGTACCATACAAATCGCCCCATTAGCCTTTATGCGCGGTCGTACGCTAGATAATGCCTTCGTAATATTAGACGAAGGACAGAACACCACACACAACCAAATGAAAATGTTTTTAACCCGTATGGGTAAAAACGCGAAATTTTTGCTCACTGGCGATCCCGGACAAATCGATTTACCAAGACGTACCGTTTCCGGCCTTAAAGAGGCCCTTTTAATATTAAAAGATGTAGAAGGAATAGGAATGGTTTTCTTAGACGAAAAAGACGTCATTCGTCATAAATTGGTCAAGAGAATAATCGGTGCTTACAAGCAAATAGAAAATATAGATTAGTTTTTTAATTAGAAGCTATTTCCTGCTTTCGGCAGTCGCTTTTTTATATTTTTGAAAAATAAAAAAAGAGCTCCAACAAAGCCTCAATCAGGGCTAGGGGTAAAGTCCTTAGTATTAGAATAGGCCTTAGCGCTTTTATTACAACACAACAACAGCACAACAAAAACAATGTCAACTCAAACAATTACAGATTCCAATTTTAATTTCCCTGGTCAACACAGCGTTTACAAAGGAAAAGTAAGAGCCGTTTACAGCTTAGAAAACGATATTTTAGTAATGGTCGCTACCGATAGGTTAAGCGCTTTCGATGTCGTTATGCCAAAAGGTATTCCTTTTAAAGGGCAAATCCTTAATCAAATCGCTACTAAATTTATGGCACAAACCGAAGATTTAGTACCAAATTGGTTAATTGCGACTCCCGATCCTAACGTAGCCGTTGGGCATTTATGCGACCCTTTTAAAGTCGAAATGGTTATTCGTGGGTATATGTCGGGTCACGCAGCTCGCGAATATAAAGCAGGAAAAAGAATACTTTGTGGTGTTGCTATGCCAGAAGGAATGAAAGAAAACGATAAGTTTCCTGAGCCTATTATTACACCAGCTACCAAAGCAGAAATGGGCGATCACGATGAGGATATCTCTCGCGAAGACATCATTAAAAAAGAAATTGTTAGCGAAGCGGATTATTTAGTCTTAGAAGATTATACCCGTAAATTATTTCAGCGTGGTACAGAAATCGCAGCCTCTCGGGGCTTGATTTTAGTCGATACGAAATACGAATTCGGTAAAACTAAAGGTGGTAAAATCGTTTTAATTGATGAAATCCATACGCCAGATTCTTCACGTTATTTTTATGCAGACGGGTATCAAGAGCGTCAGGATAAAGGAGAAACCCAAAAACAATTGTCTAAAGAGTTTGTACGCCAATGGTTAATCGCTAATGAGTTTCAAGGTCTAAAAGGACAATCTGTTCCAGAAATGAGTGACGCGTATATTACGACCGTTTCAGAACGATATATCGAGCTTTACGAAAACATAATGGGCGAACCGTTTGTAAAAGCAGATGTTTCTAATATTCAGGAACGTATTCAAAACAATGTAGAAGCGTTTTTAAAAACGTTATAAGGTAGTGAGTATTTATACCTCTTTAACACTTTCAACTAATAACAAAAAAGACCTTGCCTTCGCAGGGTCTTTTTTTTGTACTTTTTAAAAGAATCCTTTCGTTACTCATTTTCTTCTTCCAACTGCGATCGGATAAAAGGAATTCTTGGCGCTAGAAAATAGCCTGTTAAGCTGGCGAAAAGAATAGGGATAAAATAAGAAAATCCGGTTAGGGTTGCTAACAAAATCGTGGTGCTCATTGGCGTACGCGTCACACAAGCATTTATACCGGCCATGCAGCTCACAATCGTTAAAGTTAGATTAGTGTTTGGAAACAGCTGATGAATAATCAGTCCTAAGGTCGTTCCTACAAAAAACAATGGGATAATAAATCCACCACGCCAGCCCGATGTAACGGTTACGGCAATCGCTATAATTTTAAAAACTAAAATAGCCACTAAGGTTGTTAGGGGTAAACTCTGACTAAGAAGCTCGTTAATTTCGTGGTGCCCAAAATAGCGTGTTAAAGGTAAATAGTAAGCAATTACTCCCAGAATAACACCACCAATAGTTGTTTTTACATAAATAGGAATCGTAAAGCGTTCAAACACTTTTTTAAAGAATTTGGTACAGTAAATAAATAGCCAGCCCATAAAGGTTCCGGCGAGAGCAAATAAAACGGCGTAAGCAAAATCGAAAACCCCGTCGTATTCGTAAGCAGATAACGTCCAAGTGGATCCCAAACCTATTTCGATAATAATGGCAAATACCACATAACTAAAACTACTGGCTACCAACGCTGGGATAATGGCTTTGTAATATTCAACAGCGTGTTTATGATGTAATATTTCTAATGAAAATAAACTCCCACCCAGTGGCGCACCAAATAGAGCGGTGAAGCCAGAAGCCATTCCAGCAATACTTAAGGAACGGAGTTCTTCACCTTTAAGTCGGAATAATTTCCCTAACCATGTTCCTGTAGATCCTGTCACTTGTATTAGAGGTGCTTCGGGGCCTAAACTGCCTCCAGAAGCAACACATAGTAAAGAAGATAATACCATAGACGGATTGTTTTTCGGGTCCAATTTACCGTTATTAAAACGGATGTTATTCACTATTAAATGAATCTCGCCCGGATCTCCAATCCAATGAATAATTAATCCTGCCAAAAGCCCACAAATAGTCATTGCAGGTATCACTTGCCATCCTTCAAAAAAAGCAATTGTATGCGTTAAATAGTCTAAAATTAGCCAATAAGAACTGGCAATCAATCCACCCATTACACCTAATAACGCCCATAATAAAAAGGTTCTATTAAATACAAACGGATTAAACCTAATGGGTTTATCTAATATATTTAGATAGGTAACGAGTTGTTTTTTGCGTTTTAGTTTCACTATAAATCCCTATTTTAAGACTACTAATAACGTGTTAAAATTTAGTTTTCGTTATAAAAGTAAATCAGTTTTAATACATTTATGCAAACTTACTTTACTTAGACAATATATGCAATTAGTTAATGAGATTATAGAGCGCTTTGCGTCATTTGTTTGGGGTTTACCCTTATTAATTTTGTTGATTGGTGGCGGATTGTATCTGCTCATATTATCTCGGTTTTTACCATTCCGATATTTAGGACACGCCATTCAAGTAGTATTAGGGAAATATGATAATGCCAACGACCCGGGAGATATTAGTCATTTTCAGGCCTTAACCACTGCGTTATCGTCTACCATTGGTATGGGGAATATCGCAGGGGTAGCCGTTGCCATTTCTATTGGTGGTCCCGGTGCTGTATTCTGGATGTGGATTAGTGCCGTTATCGGTATGTCGACAAAATTCTTTACTTCGAGTTTAGCAGTTATGTATCGCGGAAAAGATAGTAATGGCGATATTCAAGGTGGCCCGATGTATTTTATTACTGAAGGTTTAGGCAAACGGTGGAAACCTTTAGCTGTCTTTTTTAGTTTATGTGCGATGGTTGGTGCCTTACCCGTTTTTAATGTGAACCAATTAACCCAAGCCATTAATGGTATTTTATTGGTGCCTAATGGGGTGGAAGTATCGACTTACACTAATTTAATGATAGCGGGTGCTTTAGTCCTTATTACTAGCATCGTTATATTAGGTGGTATTAGTAGAATTAGTAAGGTCGCTTCGACGTTAGTTCCGGCTATGGTGATTTTGTATTTCGTGTTAATCCTTTATATTTTAGTGCTAAATAGTGAGGTGGTTCCTGGCTATTTCAAACTCATTTTCACAGATGCTTTTGCTGCCGATTATTTTAAAGGCGATCGGTTTTTAGGCGGATTAACGGGAGGATTAATCTTATTAGGGGTTCGTCGTGGCGCTTTTAGTAATGAAGCTGGAATAGGTATGGCACCAATGGCACACGGCGCTGCAAAAACTTCCGAGCCTATTCGGGAAGGGTTAGTCGCAATGTTAGGACCAGCGATCGATACACTTATTGTCTGTACTTTAACGGCAATGGCGATTTTAGTTACGGGCGTTTGGCAAACCACCGATGCTAATGGGGTTTCTTTAACCGCTTCGGCTTTCGATTCTGCCATACCAACGTTTGGTAATTATTTATTACTACTTTGTATTGCGGTATTTAGCGTGTCGTCTTTATTTTCATATTCGTATTACGGTACAAAATGTATGTCTTTTCTATTTGGCGCCCATAATAAGAAGTATTATAATTATATTTATATTCTGAGTATTATAGTAGGAGCAACGACCTCGTTAGGATTAATTATAAACTTAATCGACGGTTTCTTTGCCCTAATGGCAATACCAACAATGTTGGCAACCCTAATTTTAGCACCAAAAGTACTCAAGGAAGCCAAACGTTATTTTAATAAGATGAAGTTAAATCACTAGTGTTTATTTACTACCTTCTATTTTTATGATTTTACGTTTATAATTTTAAAAGTTAAAAGTTAAAAGTTAAAAGTACTATTATGAGTAATTACCATATAAAACATTTAGAAGAATATTTTCAAGTATACCGTAAATCGGTACGCGAACCTGAGAAATTTTGGGAAGAAATAGCCGAAGAACATTTTCTCTGGCGTAAAAAGTGGGATTCGGTTTTAAAATGGGATTTCAAAACGCCAGAAGTAACGTGGTTTGAAGGGGCGAAATTAAACATTACCGAGAATTGTATCGATAGACATTTGGCGACTCGAGGCGATAAAACAGCCATTCTATTCGAACCGAATGATCCTAAAGATCCCGCAGAGCATATTACGTACAGACAATTATACGAACGTGTTAATCAGTTTGCTAATGTGTTAAAAGCGGAAGGCGTTAAAAAAGGAGATCGTGTGTGCATTTATGTACCAATGATTCCAGAGTTGGCCATTTCTATTCTGGCCTGTGCGCGTATTGGCGCTATTCACTCGGTGGTCTTCGCAGGGTTTTCTGCCACCGCTTTATCCACTAGAATTAACGATAGCGACTGTAAGTTAGTTATTACGTCTGATGGGTCTTACAGAGGTGCAAAAACGATAGATTTAAAAGGTATCGTTGATGAAGCTTTAGACTCTTGCCCGGGAGTGTTAACAGTGTTAGTAGCAAAACGTATTCAATCGGATATTGTAATGAAAGACGGGCGTGATAAATGGTTACAACCTTTATTAGATGCCGCTTCAAAGGAAGGGGACGCTGAAATAATGGATGCTGAAGATCCGTTGTTTATTTTATATACATCGGGATCCACTGGGCAACCTAAAGGGATGGTGCATACTACGGCTGGCTATATGGTATATACAGCGTACACCTTTAAAAATGCGTTTCAATATCGCGAGAATGATGTGTATTGGTGTACCGCAGATATTGGTTGGATTACTGGGCATAGTTATATTGTTTATGGACCATTAGCCAATGGAGCAACTACCGTTTTATTTGAAGGCGTACCCAGTTATCCTGATTACGGTCGTTTTTGGGACGTCGTTCAAAAGCATAAAGTTTCACAATTTTACACTGCTCCAACAGCCATTAGAGCCCTGGCAAAACAAGGTGCGGAAATCATAGAGAATTACGATTTATCGTCATTAAAAGTATTAGGCACGGTGGGTGAACCGATTAATGAAGAAGCTTGGCATTGGTATAATGAAAATGTGGGCAAAGGTAAAAGTCCGATAATAGATACGTGGTGGCAAACGGAAAATGGTGGGATAATGATTACACCGATACCGTATGTAACGCCAACGAAACCCACCTATGCAACGTTGCCATTTATTGGAATACAACCTGCTTTAATGGGCGATAATGGTGAGGAATTAATAGGAAATCAAGTGGAAGGACGCTTGTGTATAAAATTTCCTTGGCCAAGTATTGCACGTACTATTTGGGGCGATCATAAACGGTATAAAGAAACATATTTTACGGCTTACGAGAATATGTATTTTACTGGTGATGGTGCTTTGCGTGATGAGGTTGGCTACTACCGAATAACAGGCCGTGTGGATGATGTGATTATTGTATCGGGACATAATTTAGGAACTGCACCTATTGAAGATGCTATTAACGAGCATCCTGCCGTTGCCGAGTCGGCTATAGTTGGATTCCCGCACGATATTAAGGGAAGTGCTTTATATGCATACGTCACGTTAAAAGATGTTGGCGAAAGTCGCGATCATTCCAATTTGAAAAAGGAAATAAATCAGTTGATTTCAGATCGTATTGGAGCGATTGCTAAGCTAGAGAAGATTCAGTTTACTTCGGGATTACCAAAAACAAGAAGCGGAAAAATTATGCGTCGTATTTTACGTAAAATAGCAGAGAAAGATACTTCTAATTTAGGGGACACAAGTACCTTATTAAATCCTGAATGTGTAGAAGAAATTATTAAGAATGCGTTGTAGAGTTTGGGCGTAAGATGAGTAGTTATAATCTTCTCGTGGTTATCAACTACATATTTCGCTATAATTGTAATTGGTTAAATAGTAGATTTAAGAGGTTTTATAAGTATAGATTTATCTAGTATTAAACACGTTTTTGAGAATGGCGCAAAAAGGCTTGAATTGTCATGAAATAATGTGGATTTATCACATCTATTACTTTCTATTATCTCAAAGAAGAAAAGAACAATATTTGACTTAAACAAAAAAAAGAGCATACGAGAAGTATGCTCTTTTTACTTTATAATTAATTTTTATTGTAAGTGTTGAAAAATTAAAGACTCAATCTCATTAAAACCTCGTGAGTTCCATTGTCTATACTTCTAATTGAATTTTCCAATGGTGTTTCATAAGCATAACCTATTTGTAATGCATTAGAAGCTTTAAACATTAAAAGACCACTTATGCTTTCATCAATTCTGTAAGCGGCACCGAGATCAAAATATTTATTAAATTCTAATAAAGCAGTTAAGTCAATAGATAAAGGAGAAGCTTCAACATGTCTAATTAAGACGCTAGGCTTTAAAATTATATTTTCTGTGATAATAAAATTATAGCCTCCAGATAAATAAACATGAACTTTATCGGTACCTACAGTGGCTATTCCATTTTCTTCTTCTAATCTGTCAGGGCTTAGAATTCTAGGAACCGAAAAGGATATAAAACAGTCATTATGTTTTAAATAAACACCAGCTCCAATGTTTGGATTGAGTTGGCCACTAAGATTCATAAGGTTGGGATCTTGTTCTATGCTATATGTTATTAAACCCCTCGTGTTTGCATCGTAAGAGTTTAATCCTGCTTTAATACCAAAATATAAATCATAATTATCATTTAGCTTTAAAAGATAAGAAAAATCTAAAGCAACAGATGTTTGATTTTCTATAAAGGTTTTATCGTTAATTATTGATAAACCAAGCCCTACATTTTTACCTAATGGGATTCCAAAAATAAAGCTTTGTGTTTCCGGCGCTCCTTTAACATTGGACCATTGGCTTCGGACGCTGGCACCAAAATCAATAGTTTCGTTGGCTCCGGCGTACGCGGGGTTTATTAAATTCATACTATAACGGTACATTGTATAGCTAGGGTCTTGTTGAGCACTTACTGTCGTGGCTATAAATAAGCCCAACATTAAAATAACTTTATATAAATATTTCATTTAATTGACGTTTTTTTATTAATAATTGATAAATATCCAACCTTGTAATATTGCTGAACCATTTCCTAGGTCAATTATATACAAGTAAGACCCGGGCGGAACTTTTTCGGAATTAGATTTATAAATTCCGTTCCAATCGTTTTTATAGCCTTTAGACGCATACACCTCATGACCCCACTTGTTATAAACTTTAACAATAGAATTGGTGTAGCTATCAATCCCTGGAATTAACCATAAATCATTTATATTATCACCATTTGGTGTGAATGCCTCAGCTGGAACTATTAATGGTTCACTAACAAAAGGAGAACTATCATTGTAGTCGAGAATACCGTCGTTATCGTCATCAAAATCGCAAGAGTCAGCTATTAAATCTCCGTCGAAATCACTACCAGTTACGGTTAGTATTACAATTTCTGTATACACATTTCCTGAAGAGTCGGTCGCTGTCAAGTTAATTGAGTAATCTCCTAAGTCAGCACAGTCAAAATTACTTTGGTCAATAATTAGGCTTGAGATGCTACAATTATCATAACTTTCAACTATAAACTCTTCTGCGATAACACTTCCTAAACCGTTTTCATCTAGCTCTATGGTTAAGTCTTGAGTAAAAAGTACTGGTAATATATTGTCTTCTACTGTAATTATTGTTTCTGCTATCGAGCTATTGCCACTAGAATCTATTACGGTTAAAGTAACCGTATTATCTCCTAAGTTATCACATGTAAAAGTATCTAAGTCGATAGTCATTGATGCTATTGAACAATTATCAGTTGAACCATTATCTATAGTATCAGCATTAATGAAAATAGCAGTTCCTTCTTCATCCAATTGAATAGTGAAAGGCGTAATTGCTAACGCAATAGGAGCAATATTATCTTCAACTTGGACTGTCGCTGTAGCTTGTGATTCATTACCATTGATGTCGGTTATTGTTAAAGTCACTGTATTTGAACCAAGGTTTACACACGAAAAGTCGTAGATATCTAAAAGATAGGTAGCAATACCACAATTATCTGTTGATACATTATCTATTTGTGAAGGAGTAATACTTGCTACTCCGTTTTCATCTAATTCTACAACAATATCTTGAGTTATAATCGATGGGGCCACAGTATCCTCTACAGTCACAATTGCTGTAGTAGTATCACTATTACCATTAAAATCTGTTACCGTTAAAGTCACTGTATTTCCTCCAATGTTTTCACAAGAAAACGACGTGATATCTAAACTGAAACTTTCAATTCCACAAGCATCCGTTGAAACATTATTAATTTGTTGAGGTGTTATGGTTGTCGTTCCAGCTGCATTTAGTTGTACTGTAATGTTTTGTGTTACAGCTGTTGGAGCTGTTACGTCTGCCAATGTTACATCGAAAGTTGTAGTGTTTGTGTTTCCGTTGCCGTCATCTGCCGTAAGGGTAATGGTTTGCACGGTATTGTGCCCACTAATTACAGTGCCCACAGTTGGTGATTGACTTAGAGTTGCGGTTCCACAATTATCGGTAGCTGTTGTTAATCCTGAATACTCTGGAATAGAGAATTCGCAACTTGCGTCTACATTTTCGGTAATGTTATCTACCGCAGTTAATGTTGGTATTATGGAATCTGCCAATGTTACATCGAAAGTTGTGGTGTTCGTGTTTCCGTTGCCGTCATCTGCCGTAAGGGTAATGGTTTGCACGGTATTGTGCCCACTAATTACAGTGCCCACAGTTGGTGATTGACTTAGAGTTGCGGTTCCACAATTATCGGTAGCTGTTGTTAATCCTGAATACTCTGGAATAGAGAATTCGCAACTTGCGTCTACATTTTCGGTAATGTTATCTACCGCAGTTAATGTTGGTATTATGG
>NZ_VSKM01000039.1 GCF_008086175.1 Bizionia saleffrena | reverse complement strand
TAAATTTAGATAGAGGGTCGTAAGCCTAGACTTTTTTGTTTCTTTTTTGGGCAATGCAAAAAAGAAAAAGAATAATAAATAAAAACACTTTATCGAAACGGTATCAATCTTAAAGCACCAGCACACAATATTTGAACCACAATTAAAACAATTATAAAAATTAAAGAAAACGATCTAATTGTATTCAATTTCCTCCCTTTAGGGTTGGGGTAAAGAAATTGAGATAAGCACTATTTAAACCACAATCAAAACAATTCACTGTTTACCACTCACTATGCACTTTTTAATGAAAAATTCACTTAAAAACTACCCCGGCCTATCGAGGATCTATCGTAAAATTTGAAATGAAGGCACCGTAAAATTTTAGGCTGTTTGAGCTAACAAAACGTATGAATTGATAACAGATCTCTCCAGCGAGTTCCTAAAATTTAGGGGCAGAATGATAAATTTAGATAGAGGGTCGTAAGCCTAGACTTTTTTGTTTCTTTTTTGGGCAATGCAAAAAAGAAAAAGTGGAATAAGCCAGATCAATCTTAAAGCACCAGCACACCCTATTTGAACCACAATCAAAACCATTCACTGTTTACCACTCACTATGCACTTTCTAATGTTCATTTTTTCCATTGATGAAAAAACGAACCAAAAAAATCTAGGCTGATTTTAGTACGCTTGAAAACCGCGTAAAACCCTTATCGTGCGGATGGCAACCGCTGCACTAGGCCATCCTCCACTGCCAGCCGCTGCAGCTTTTACTTGTTTTGCTACGCCTACGAAAAGTAGGCCATTTAAGATTTAGGTTCTAATTAGATTTTAAAACGTTCTAATTACGTTCAATTTCCACCCTTTAGGGTTGGGGTAAAGACATTGAGATAGGCTCTATTTGAACCACAATCAAAACCAATTATAAAAGTAAAGAAAACCATCTAATTATATTCAAATGCTGACCCCGGCCTATCGAGCATCTATCGTAAAATTTGAAATGAAGGCACCGTAAAATTTTAGGCTGTTTGAGCTATCAAAACGTATGAATGGATAACAGATCTCTCCAGCGAGTTCCTAAAATTTAGGGGCAGAATGATAAATTTAGATAGAGGGTCGTAAGCCTAGACTTTTTTGTTTCTTTTTTGGGCAATGCAAAAAAGAAAAAGTGGAATAAGCCAGATCAATCTTAAAGCACCAGCACACCCTATTTGAACCACAATCAAAACCATTCACTGTTTACCACTCACTATGCACTTTCTAATATTCATTTTTTCCATTGATGAAAAAACGAACCAAAAAAATCTAGGCTGATTTTAGTACGCTTTAAAACGGCGTAAAACCCTTATCGTGCGGATGGCAACCGCTCCGCTAGGCCATCCTCCACTGCCAGCCGCTGCAGCTTTTACTTGTTTTACTACGCCTACGAAAAGTAGGCCGATTAAGATTTAGGTACGAATTAGATTGTAAAACGTTCTAATTATGTTCAATGTTCGCCCTTTAGGGTTGGGGTGAAGAAATTCAGATAGGCTCTATTTGAACCACAATCAAAACCATTCACTGTTTACCACTCACTATGCACTTTTTAATGAAAGATTCACTTAAAAACTACCCCGGCCTATCGCCGATCTATCGTAAAATTTGAAATGAAGGCACCGTAAAATTTTAGGCTGTTTGAGCTATCAAAAATTAGGAATTGATAACAGATCACTCTAGCGAGTTCCTAAAATTTAGGGGCAGAATGATAAATTTAGATAGAGGGTCGTAAGCCTAGACTTTTTTGTTTCTTTTTTGGGCAATGCAAAAAAGAAAAAGTGGAATAAGCCAGATCAATCTTAAAG
>NZ_VSKM01000038.1 GCF_008086175.1 Bizionia saleffrena | reverse complement strand
CACCAGCGACAGAATGTTGGGAAACGGCGACGTTTAATAATGATACGTGTATTTGGGATGTAACAGGAGAACAAGCAGCAGCACCAGCGACAGAATGTTATGAAACGGCAACGTTTAATAATGATACGTGTATTTGGGAGGTAACAGGAACACAAGAAGCAGAACCAATCACAGAATGTTATGAAACGGCGACGTTTAATAATGATACGTGTAGTTGGGAGGTAACAGGAACACAACAATCAGAACCAACCACAGAATGTTATGAAACGGCAACGTTTAATGACTCTACTTGTAGTTGGGAGGTAACAGGAGATCAAGTAACCGAGCCAACGACAGAATGTTATGAAACCGCAACGTTTAATAATGATACGTGTCTTTGGGAGGTAACAGGAACACAAGAAGCAGAACCAATCACAGAATGTTGGGAAACAGCGACGTTTAATAATGATACTTGTAGTTGGGATGTAACAGGAGATCAATCAGCAGCACCAGCGACAGAATGTTGGGAAACAGCGACGTTTAATAATGATACGTGTATTTGGGAGGTAACAGGAGAACAAGCAGCAGCACCAGCGACAGAATGTTATGAAACGGCAACGTTTAATAATGATACTTGTAGTTGGGTTGTAACAGGAGCACAAGCAACTGAGCCAACCACAGAATGTTATGAAACGGCAACGTTTAATGATACAACTTGTAGTTGGGATGTAACAGGAACACAAGCAGCAGCACCAGCGACAGAATGTTGGGAAACGGCGACGTTTAATAATGATACGTGTCTTTGGGATGTAACAGGAACACAAGCAGCAGCACCAGCGACAGAATGTTGGGAAACAGCGACGTTTAATAATGATACGTGTAGTTGGGTTGTAACAGGAACACAATCAGCAGCACCAGCGACAGAATGTTGGGAAACGGCGACGTTTAATAATGATACGTGTATTTGGGAGGTAACAGGAGAACAAGCAGCAGCACCAGCGACAGAATGTTATGAAACGGCAACGTTTAATAATGATACTTGTAGTTGGGTTGTAACAGGAGATCAATCAGCAGCACCAGCGACAGAATGTTGGGAAACAGCGACGTTTAAT
The DNA here is from genome assembly GCF_008086175.1 of Bizionia saleffrena. Classification (GTDB taxonomy): domain Bacteria; phylum Bacteroidota; class Bacteroidia; order Flavobacteriales; family Flavobacteriaceae; genus Bizionia; species Bizionia saleffrena. The sequence goes on along the minus strand of NZ_VSKM01000038.1, from coordinate 865 downwards.
AATGATACGTGTATTTGGGAGGTAACAGGAACACAAGAAGCAGCACCAATCACAGAATGTTATGAAACGGCAACGTTTAATAATGATACTTGTAGTTGGGATGTAACAGGAGAACAAGCAGCAGCACCAGCGACAGAATGTTATGAAACGGCAACGTTTAACACGGAAAGTTGTGCTTGGGATGTAACAGGTGAACAATCAGCAGCACCAGCGACAGAATGTTGGGAAACAGCGACGTTTAATACAGAAAGTTGTACTTGGGAGGTAACAGGAACACAAGAAGCAGCACCAATCACAGAATGTTATGAAACGTCAACGTTTAATAATGATACTTGTAGTTGGGATGTAACAGGAGAACAAGCAGCAGCACCAGCGACAGAATGTTGGGAAACAGCGACGTTTAATACAGAAAGTTGTACTTGGGATGTAACAGGAGATCAAGCAACCGAGCCAACGACAGAATGTTATGAAACGGCAACGTTTAATAATGATACGTGTAGTTGGGTTGTAACAGGAACACAAGCAGCAGCACCAAACACAGAATGTTATGAAACGGCAACGTTTAATAACGGTACTTGCGAATGGGATGTAACAGGAGAACAATCAGCAGCACCAGCGACAGAATGTTGGGAAACAGCGACGTTTAATACAGAAAGTTGTACTTGGGAGGTAATAGGAGATCAAGCAACCGAGCCAGCGACAGAATGTTATGAAACGGCGACGTTTAATAATGATACGTGTATTTGGGATGTAACAGGAGAACAATCAGCAGCACCAGCGACAGAATGTTGGGAAACAGCGACGTTTAATACAGAAAGTTGTACTTGGGAGGTAACAGGAGATCAAGCAACCGAGCCAACGACAG
>NZ_VSKM01000037.1 GCF_008086175.1 Bizionia saleffrena | reverse complement strand
TCGATAACGACAGTTTTGTAACTGGATTTTTGAGTAAAGAAGGCTGTACTTATACAATTGAAGAATATTGTAGTTCTGGTGATCATAATGATTCTATAGGTTATGGTGATTGTGGTATTGATTTTTATAGTATAGTAATTACAGAAACTTGCACGCCCAGCGGAGGAGGTGGTGCAGGAAGCTTGGGAGATTCTGGCGAACCAGTGGGTAATGATACTGAATCTACAAACACTGGGGATACAAATGGAGGCCAAACCAATAACGGTGGTAGTGGTGGTTCATCAAGCAATGGAGGCGTTACAACACCAACAACACCTTGTAGAGGTGATGATTGTCCAGAGGAATATAAACCAGGCCCTTGTGATAAAATAACAAAATTATTTCTAGATTATCCTAATTATAAACAAGCCCTTATTAATTTAGCGGGAACAGTAAACCAACAAGTTGAAAATGGAATATATATAGATAAAGCTAGCAGTACAATTAATACCATTCCGCAAGGAGTTGGAGGTATTATCAATTTTAACAACAATCCAGCTAACGCCTATATTACTTTTGCTCATACTCACGATGCCAGCGGAACGTACTCCATTTTTTCTTGGGATGATTTGGCTCTAATGGCTAGAGCAGTTGAGAATGGCAAAATAAAGACAAATAAGTTTGTCGCCTTTTTGATAACCGCTAAAGGTACTCGTTACGCTTTGACCATTGAGGATGCTTCGAAACTAACAAACTTTTTATATCAACCAAGTGGTTCACAAGGTACTCAAGTTGATGTCCCAAAGATGCTAAAAGTAAGTAGTGTATTTGATAAATTTTATGGAGATAATGCAGCTGTCATCAAAAACACAAATACAGATAATGATAAAGTACAAAAAGCATTTTTACAGATGTTAAGGGATAATGATGCTGGCGTTGAAATTTTTGAAGTTGATGCCACATTTGATAATTTTACCAAACTTAAACTTGAAACAAACAATACAGACGTAACTCCAATAAATTGTAATTAAAATAAATAAAATGAAAAATATATTAACAACATTAATAATTATTATCATTACCATAACTTCTTGCAAAGCCCAACAAATAGTTGATGCATCAACGTTTAATGATGGGAACAATGAAGCAAAATACTTTAAAGATTTGAACAATAACTTTGCACCTTTTCTCGGCACTTGGGAATGGCAAAATGGCAATCAAATATTTCGGGTTACCTTATGGAAAGAAGAACAAGTTGAGAACGAAAACGGAAATAGACCTTCTTTTTATTGGGACCAAATTAAGGGCCATTATGAGATGGTGCAACTCGGTCAATCAGGTCAACAATTAGAAACTGTCATTTATACTTCTCAAAAAAAGATAGGCCAGTCTACCTCTGATTGGTTTCCAGTTATAAGTGGGAGAGGTGTTGATGGAATGAATTTTGATGGAACAGTATACGACAATAGTGTAGTATACAATCCAAAATATATAACTGGTGTAAGAGGGATCTTAAAACTAGATATTATTCCAAGTACTATACCTTCGCAAATGGAATGGAAGGTGACATTACCACAAGGAATGTATGGAACTGACCAACCAACAGAATTTAATATTCCAACAGATATAATATTAACAAAACAATAAAAACTATACATAAAAAAAGACTATCAGAACCTAACTTATAATTTGCTTCTTGTTTGATATCTGCGGATTAAAAGCAGAATATTACACAAATAATTCTATTAGTTAACACTATTGAAATAATAAAGCTAAAAAAGCCATTACGCAAATAGTGGCTTTTTTTAATATTTAAAAGTGAGTTTTCACTCCAATTACGGTTTTTGCCGTAACGAAAAGTGCAAATAAGTTGTAGTTTTCGATGAATGGTACAAAAAGGTATTGTGAGATTGTTATTATTATTATTATTATATACTTGGTTTTTAATAGTTAAAATCACTAATTTTTAAAACCAACCAAACGATTGAAAAAAAGAAAATGTAAACAGTATTTACAACTAGTAATGTTGTTCTTCGGGGTTACATTTGTGTTATCTAGTTGCCAAAAAGAGGATGATTTTACACGGAGTTCACAAGCAGAAAATAGTCTAAGCCCAAAGTTTAAAATATCTAAGATTAATAA
>NZ_VSKM01000036.1 GCF_008086175.1 Bizionia saleffrena | reverse complement strand
CTAAGGTTTTATTTTGAGAATTATTAGATTTTTTATTTCTTAAATTAGAGGATAGTTTTGTTAGCTTTCTTGTAAGTGTGGTATTTTCTGCTAACTTAGATTTGTCAATTTTTGAGATTTTAAAATCAGTTTGGTTACTATTCTTTTTTTGTTCAATTTGTATTAAATCATCATCTTTTTGGCAACTAGATAAGACGAATGTAACCCCGAAGAGCAACATTACTAGTTTTAAATACTGTTTACATTTTCTTTTTTTCATTCGTTTCGTTGGTTTTAAAAATTAGTGATTTTAACTATTAAAAACCAAGTGTATAATAATAATAACAATCTCACAATACCTTTTTATACCATTCATCGAAAACCTCAACTTATTTGCACTTTTCGTTACGGTAAAAACCGTAATTGGAGTGAAAACTCACTTTTAAATATTAAAAAAAGCCACTACTTGCGTAATGGCTTTGTAAAGTCTTTTATAGCTTTGTTATACTTTATTGTTTAATTAACACATATCTACCAAAAGGCAAGTTAGGCTCTTGTGGTGCACCAACTGGAATTATAGAAGACCCCTTTTTAGCAAAATCTATTTGCATTTTATCGGCAACACCAAATTCACTGATGTGACGAAGCCCCATATACATTGTTCCTACGAGATAACTTAAATTCGGGTTGGGATCACTAAAATCTACCTTTATTCTTTTTTCTGTATTATCACAATTTGAGCAACCTGGAAATTCTCTTTTCAAAATAACAAAACTACTTGTTAAATTATGGTCATATAAGTTTGATAAACTGTTTAAATTAGATAAAGTATTAATTTTTTCAACTCCATCTTCAACATACCTATATTCCCCGATTAAAATATCACTATATATTCTACTTTGTACTTGTGTGTTTTTTTGAAAAATTAGAGTTAATGTAGTATTACCATTAGTGTAAAGCCAAGTTCCCGCGAATTTATCAAGTAGATTATTAACATCTTTTAGATATGCTCCGTCTACTAATTCAGTTTGTCTGTCTGCAATGTCTATTACTGGACTTTGTGCTCTACAAGCTAGTGTTGTAGCTATTAAAATTATTAAAATTATATTTCTCATTTTTATTGTTTTATTATTCATTACAAGGTTTTTTAACTACATCACTGTTTGCTGTATCCCCATTTACTAAAATTAACTCCTCCCAACCTACAGGCTCTCCATTATATTCTGTAGTCTTAAATAATGATATACCTAAATCATATTTAATATTTATATGCTTTAAGAATATTTTCTGGTAATCTTCAGCAGTTCCATTAGGATTAGAAAAATTATCAGTTTTCCTTCTGTATTGCGAATCTAAAAAACGCTTAAAATCTTTTCTACTCTCTTTTTCAGCCCAAATAGTGTTTAAATGTTGCAGTTTAGTTAAATCTTTTATTTTTATCGCATAAGTGCCTTGATAAGTTACTATTAAATGGACAAATAAAGAACTGTTTATTAGACTACTTGGATTGCTGTATATTTCCGTGAATTCTAACAAGTCCTTTATGTCTTTATGAGAAAACATAGGTTCGTAGTCACTATCTAAATCTGGATGTGTATTATTCAAATGTAAATGCAATCCGCCGTAAACAGATGGAACTTTTGAATAATTACAATAACCTTCACCTGTATTATTAGAATTAACTTTAACAAATAAAGGCTCTAAATTTGAGTTATGCCTAATTTCGTATCCTTCTTCACTTGCTCCATCTAAATTATTTTTTAAATCTGCGATTGCCTCTTTAAGAGTTTTATAAGGAGCAGGAACAGAGCCGGGTTCTATATCTAATAATTCTTGTAATTCCTCACAGTTTTTTTTATGAATAAGATCATCTATATCTAATTCCTCTGGACAATCATCACCTCTACAAGGTGTTGTTGGTGTTGTAACACCTCCATTGCTTGATGAACCACCACTACCCCCGTTATTGGTTTGGCTTCCGCTTGTATCCCCGGTGTTTGTAGATCCTGTATCATTACCCACTGGTTCGCCAGAATCTCCCAAGCTTCCTGCCCCACCTCCTCCGCTGGGCGTGCAAGTTTCTGTAATTACTATACTATAAAAATCAATACCACAATCACCATAACCTATAGAATCATTATGATCACCAGAACTACAATATTCTTCAATTGTATAAGTACAGCCTTCTTTACTCAAAAATCCAGTTACAAAACTGTCGTTATCGA
>NZ_VSKM01000035.1 GCF_008086175.1 Bizionia saleffrena | reverse complement strand
CTTTTTCTTTTTTGCATTGCCCAAAAAAGAAACAAAAAAGTCTAGGCTTACGACCCTCTATCTAAATTTATCATTCTGCCCCTAAATTTTAGGAACTCGCTGGAGAGATCTGTTATCAATTCCTAATTTTTGTTAGCTCAAACAGCCTAAAATTTTACGGTGCCTTCATTTCAAATTTTACGATAGATCGGCGATAGGCCGGGGTCAGCATTTGAATATAATTAGATGGTTTTCTTTACTTTTATAATTAGTTTTGATTGTGGTTTAAATAGTGCTTATCTCAATTTCTTTACCCCAACCCTAAAGGGAGGAAATTGAACGTAATTAGATAATTTTCTTTACTTTTTATAATGGTTTTGATTTTGGTTTAAATAGTGTGTGCTGGGACTTTAAGATTGATCTGGCTTATTATTCTTTTTCTTTTTTGCATTGCCCAAAAAAGAAACAAAAAAGTCTAGGCTTACGACCCTCTATCTAAATTTATCATTCGGCCCCTAAATTTTAGGAACTCGCTGGAGTGATCTGTTATTAATTCCTAATTTTTGAGAGCTCAAACAGCCTAAAATTTTACGGTGCCTTCATTTCAAATTTTACGATAGATGCTCGATAGGCCGGGGTCAGCATTTGAACATAATTAGATAGGTTTCTTTAATTTTTATAATTGTTTTAATTTTGGTTCAAATAGAGTGTGTTGGTGCTTTAAGATTGATCTGGCTTATTCCACTTTTTCTTTTTTGCATTGCCCAAAAAAGAAACAAAAAAGTCTAGGCTTACGACCCTCTATCTAAATTTATCATTCGGCCCCTAAATTTTAGGAACTCGCTGGAGTGATCTGTTATTAATTCCTAATTTTTGAGAGCTCAAACAGCCTAAAATTTTACGGTGCCTTCATTTCAAATTTTACGATAGATGCTCGATAGGCCGGGGTCAGCATTTGAACATAATTAGATAGGTTTCTTTAATTTTTATAATTGTTTTAATTTTGGTTCAAATAGAGTGTGTTGGTGCTTTAAGATTGATCTGGCTTATTCCACTTTTTCTTTTTTGCATTGCCCAAAAAAGAAACAAAAAAGTCTAGGCTTACGACCCTCTATCTAAATTTATCATTCGGCCCCTAAATTTTAGGAACTCGCTGGAGTGATCTGTTATTAATTCCTAATTTTTGTTAGCTCAAACAGCCTAAAATTTTACGGTGCCTTCATTTCAAATTTTACGATAGATCGGCGATAGGCCGGGGTCAGCATTTGAATATAATTAGATGTTTTTCTTTACTTTTTATAATTGTTTTGATTGTGGTTCAAATAGTGTGTGCTGGTGCTTTAAGATAGATCTGGCTTATTACTCTTTTTCTTTTTTGCATTGCCCAAAAAAGAAACAAAAAAGTCTAGGCTTACGACCCTCTATCTAAATTTATCATTCTGCCCCTAAATTTTAGGAACTCGCTGGAGTGATCCGTTATTAATTCCTAATTTTTGAGAGCTCAAACAGCCTAAAATTTTACGGTGCCTTCATTTCAAATTTTACGATAGATCGGCGATAGGCCGGGGTCAGCATTTGAATATAATTAGATGGTTTTCTTTACTTTTTATAATGGTTTTGATTGTGGTTTAAATAGTGCTTATCTCAATGTCTTTACCCCAACCCTAAAGGGTGGAAATTGAACGTAATTAGAACGTTTTAAAATCTAATTCGTACCTAAATCTTAAATGGCCTACTTTTCGTAGGCGTAGTAAAACAAGTAAAAGCTGCAGCGGCTGGCAGTGGAGGATGGCCTAGTGCAGCGGTTGCCATCCGCACGATAAGGGTTTTACGCAGTTTTCAAGCGTACTAAAATCAGCCTAGATTTTTTTGGTTCGTTTTTTCATCAATGGAAAAAATGAACATTAGAAAGTGCATAGTGAGTGGTAAACAGTGAATGGTTTTGATTGTGGTTCAAATAGTGTGTGCTGGTGCTTTAAGATTGATCTGGCTTATTATTCTTTTTCTTTTTTGCATTGCCCAAAAAAGAAACAAAAAAGTCTAGGCTTACGACCCTCTATCTAAATTTATCATTCGGCCCCTAAATTTTAGGAACTCGCTAGAGTGATCTGTTATCAATTCCTAATTTTTGATAGCTCAAACAGCCTAAAATTTTACGGTGCCTTCATTTCAAATTTTACGATAGATGCTCGATAGGCCGGGGTCAGCATTTGAATATAATTAGATATTTTTCTTTACTTTTTATAATTGTTTTGATTGTGGTTTAAAGGGTGTGCTGGTGCTTTAAGATTGATCTGGCTTATTATTCTTTTTCTTTTTTGCATTGCCCAAAAAAGAAACAAAAAAGTCTAGGCTTACGACCCTCTATCTAAATTTATCATTCGGCCCCTAAATTTTAGGAACTCGCTGGAGAGATCTGTTATCAATTCATACGTTTTGTTAGCTCAAACAGCCTAAAATTTTACGGTGCCTTCATTTCAAATTTTACGATAGATGCTCGATAGGCCGGGGTCAGCATTTGAATATAATTAGATATTTTTCTTTACTTTTTATAATTGTTTTGATTGTGGTTTAAAGGGTGTGCTGGTGCTTTAAGATTGATCTGGCTTATTATTCTTTTTCTTTTTTGCATTGCCCAAAAAAGAAACAAAAAAGTCTAGGCTTACGACCCTCTATCTAAATTTATCATTCGGCCCCTAAATTTTAGGAACTCGCTGGAGAGATCTGTTATCAA
>NZ_VSKM01000034.1 GCF_008086175.1 Bizionia saleffrena | reverse complement strand
TAGCCTATGCTTAAAATAGTAGGTAGCTTCAATTGGTGTAAAGAGCAATTGTTGAGATGAACGTTGAACCGCCGTATACGAGACCCGTACGTACGGTGGTGTGAGAGGCGCACTGGCAATCATTCGATTGTCAGCCGTCTACTCGATTACCACACGTTTTTTATTTAATTCAACTATTTTCCATATATTTCATTACTCCAAATCTAAATATACTTGCTAGAAAACATATTAAAGCAACCCAAAATAAAGGGTTTTTAATACTAAATTTTGGATTATTTCCGAGTTGTTTTCTTAAAGAAAAAAACATTATTATTACACCAATTATAAATGGTATAAAATGTTTCGACAAATAATAAGTCAGAGGTCGTTCAAATTCTATTCCCATAATTGTTTCTCCGTTTCCTTTTTCAAATATTGAAAAAAGGATTAAAAAAATTAATGGATAACCAATTGATTTTATTGTAATTTCTTTTTTAGATTTTGGTGCTAAAGTTAAATAATGATAATATGCATAAATAATAAAAAACCACAGAGAAAACCCGACCTTTATAGCCATATAAAATGTGAATATTATAGCAACTATAGTTACCATTCCTACAATAGATGTAGCTCGATCTTCTTTAGGTAATTCTGTTTTTTCAATTTCTTTATTAGGAAGGTTTTTTTTCTCAAATTCAGAATATTTACTCTTTAATTTGTCTAAAAAATTGACTTTCTTAATTTTAAATTTGTCATCAGAATTTTGAGATTTTGTCTTATTTAAAAATCTAGGCTTTTTAAATATATTTTTTATTGATTGGTCATTTATGAATATGAATAAATAGATCCCAATACCTATAGTTATTATAAAAAACATTAAATAATTGTCATAATCAAATGTAGTTCCGAAAATATCTACATTAAAACCATTTAACGGAATATCAGGATCTCCGTTATGACTGTAATTTTTTAATAATCCATATATTAACATTATGGAAGAAGATAAAATTATTAAAAAGGATATTTGTTTATCTTGAAATTTTTTCATTTTTATCGTAAATATTGCTCTGGTTTAATTTTGAAAGTATAAAACTCATTCCCTTTTGAATCTTTATAGACATTATTTATTATAACTTTTAAAAGTTTGTACGCTTTGTCATTTCCTTGATTTTCTTTTGCTCTTTTAATTTGGTTAATCTCAATTGCTTTTAGAGAGTTTATAACTTCATTTTTATTCTCAATATCAGGTGTAATGTCAGTTAGAATATAACTGTAAGTAATTATGCTATTATCTGAATCGTAAGTAACTTTTTCAGCAATAGTATATTCATCAACCTTTCTTGGTAGTTTTTCTGTTTTGTTTGTTAATTCAACAACGTTTTGCAAGTATTCAGTTGCTTTGTTGCGTTCGCTATTATTTTGGCAACTAAAAGTAAAAGCAATTAGTAAAATTAATAGAATAGATTTTCTCATTTTGTTTATGTTTTTCATAGGTTTATTTCAAGTGTTTAATATATTTTTTGCTTAATATTTCCATAATTCTTTTAGTTTCCAAAATTTTCCAGCTTCCTTAAAACCATTTTCATTTGATTTTTTTGTCCAAAAAGCGGCTTGTTTTTTATTGATTAATGTACCATCTCCAAAATAATACATATATGCAATATTCAATTGAGCCTTAGCGTAACCTTGTTCAGCACTTTTTTTGTACCAATAGAATGCTTTTTTTTTATTACTGGGTATTCCTTCTCCTAAATAGTACATTATTCCAAGATAACATTGAGCAAGTGCAACGTCTTGTTCAGCACTTTTTTTACACCAATAAAAAGCTTGCCTTTTATCTATTAAAGTACCATTACCTGTTTTATACATATGACTCAGGTCATATTGTGCCATTGCGTATCCTTGTTCTGCACTTTTCTTATACCACTTAACCGCTTGTTTCTTATTAGTAGGTGTACCTTTTCCTAAGTCATACATTATCCCAAGTCGGTATTGAGCAACTTCATTTCCTTGTTCAGCACTTTTTTTTGTTTCATTAAAATTTTGACCTAGTAATATTTGAGTAAAAATAATTGCACAAATAATTGAGATAAATTTCTTCATATTTTTTTTGAGGATATTTTATTTATATCATTTGATATTATTCCTACAACTTATTATCAAAATAAACATTCAGAAAACAGGCATCTTTGTCTATTGTAATTTCATAAATAAGCCTCTTTTCATAGTCTTTATATTTCAGGTCAGTTAGTTTGACATAGTTTAATTCCTTTAAAACTTTAATCCAATTATTTACTTCAGAACTTGGTTCTATAATTTTATATGAACTACACATATATTTTCCATCTATTTCTAAGTCAAAATAGATTGCCTTATACTGAACAAATTTTCCACTTATTTTGTTCTCTAAATCTTTTTCTAAAACAATATATTCAGTTCCAGAACTTGTTTTACTTTCTCTTAAAAAGCTTTCTGAATATGCTTTAAGTGCTTCTGTTTTTGTCATACCAATTTGAGCTTTTGTTGTCAAAAAAGTAAATCCAAATATTATGATTAATATTATTTTTTGTTTCATATTTTTTCAAATGTGTGGTAACGGACGAGTGTATGAGCAGTAGCCATCACAGACGTTAGTAAATAGAGATAAAATTAATAATTAAACAACTGCAATAGTAAAAATGCTTAACAGCTATTGCTTATACATATTGTGTGTGCCCAGTATGGGCATCTTTAACTTACAGCAAAGTAAGTAATTAATCTAGAGGGTGCAAGTCCCTTATGCGCTGGGGTAACGCCTAGAAGCATTAGTAAGTCGCAAGGGTGGTAACTGCAAAGTTACATCTGAAGAAAGCGAGACTACAAAACTCGGTACTGACGAACAGAAACCGT
>NZ_VSKM01000033.1 GCF_008086175.1 Bizionia saleffrena | reverse complement strand
CTGTAATAAGCTACTAAAACAAGCTTTTGCAATAGCAAAATCTGGATTAATATATGATGATTCTTATAGAAGTACTTTAGTGAAAAGTTAATGGGTTTTTACTTGTTTTTTACCACAGTACTTTGTTGTAAAACGTTTTTTATTCCTCAACTATTCGAATTATTCCGTTATCCTCGAACATAAATGAAAAATTCGTTTTTATATTCAGTTCGTTAATATTAGTAATTATTTTAAGTAAGAGATTTTTAGCTTCTATAATGTTTTTAGTACTGTCAACATTTATACTTATTAATCGTTGTTCTTCTGATGAAGGATAGTTTCTGTCATCATTCGGGTTTTTCAGATGATTATTTAAAATCGTTTTCAGACTATCGATTGGATATTGTAATTCATAATTTACTGTTATACTATCAGTACTTATATAAACTATTTCCCTTAACTTATAGTCAAATATATCCTCACAAAACTGTAATGGTTGAATATTATAAATCTTTGTGTCGGTTTTGAGTTTAAATAAAGCGTAATTTTTATTACAGTCTATTTTGTTTTGAATTTTTATTATCTGGTTAAAATTTGAAAGAGTATCTAAATCATATTCAATAAATTCGTTATCCACCAATCTATATGTCAAAAAATTTTGCTCGGGCTTTTCATTTTTCCGATGTTTTTTTTCGCTATTATTTTGTCCGCAACTTGTCAGCAGAAAAATCAATATTGGTATGAAAAATGTTGCTCTCAAATGTTTTACAACGTGTTTGTATAAGAATAGTTGCGGGTTTGTATTCGAGGATTTTCCGCAGGAAAATCAGACGTTACAAACACGCAACGACCTTTGATTAAGCACTAAGCCGCAATTATTTTTATACGGTGTTGTAGTGCGTTTTTTACTGCTCATATTCACTATAACTTATCCGTTTTATATTTCCGATTGTGTCTATTTTTATTTTTCCGTATTTAAATTCAGTTGAGTCAATTCCTATATTTTTCGGCAAATTATAACTTACATTAAATGAGTAATCAGGTAAAAATCCGTCATAAGTATAATGATAAGAAATACTGTCTGCATTCTTTTGTAATTTTGGAAACCATTTAATTCTGGTGATTTCTTGATATTCATCAAAAGTCAAATTATCAGCTTTTGTTCCGAAGGCAAGTCCATTTGCTGGTTCAATTTTCATTGCTAATCCTTTTCTTAATTCGCTTTTTTGTATTCTATTTTTATAAATATTTTTTGAATAATTAAAATAAAGGAACGAAGAAATCAAAATAGTTATTAAAGCAGAAATTTGAATTCTCATTTTAATTGGTGTATTTCTCTTTCTAAAAAATCCGATAGCGATTCGTATTCCAATTAGAGAAAGTAATGTAAATCCGATTATTTTTAAAAACTCAATTGGTCGAACATAACTATTGAAAGTCAGTTCAACAAAGTCAGTCCAATAAGCCAATAATCCAGTCAGAATTATTAGGTTTATTAAAACTATTACTAAATATTTAATCGATTTCCGTATCATTTCTCAAATGCACTACAACGGTTTTGTATATGAAAAGTGCGTGCTTGTGTCAGAGGATTTTCGGAACGAAAATCGGATGAAAGCAAGTACGCACTTTCCTTTGATTTAGCACTAAACTACGCATTTTTTATATACAGTGTTGTAGGCAGTTTTTATTTTTTAAATTCAACATTGTATTCTTTCAAAATCTGATCGAATTTTTCCAATTCATTTTCTTCTTTCATTTTGGCGTTTACAAAGCCTAAAAGAGTCTCTGCATCTGATATTTTATTTGAATTTTGGTTATCATACAAAATCATTGCAATTAAAGCGTTTCTCAAGGCAATTTCATTGTTGCCCAATATCAAGTTTGTTTTTCCACTTCCATAATATCCTTCGGGATTTTCAGGGTAAAAATCAATTAGATTCTCATAATATTTTTGTGCTTCCGATTCATTTTTTTTCATTGAGTAAGCAGCAGCAATATTTAATAAAGAAAAATCACCTTCTGGAAAAATTTCAAGAGATTTTTTATAAGTTTTTATTGCATTATCCAAATCATTAGTCATTCGATAGGATACTCCTAAATGGTCATAAGCCATTACAAACTCCTTGTCTTTTTTTATTGCTTTTTCGTATTGTTCGATTGCCAATTCAACTTGTTTTTTATCTCGAAGTTGATTTCCTTTTTCAAAGTATTCATTTGCTTTTTGATTGTCAGAAAGTCTGTAAAATTCTTGTTTTTTCTGTTCTGAAACTTTTGTTCTTATCGCTAGACAATTTTCAATAACAAGCTTTGATACATTGCTAAAAGTTTTACGAATTCCCTCTACTGTAAATTGTCGATTTTCTTTTTCGCTTGGGTCATTATTTTCAATTTCAATTTTAGACGAAATGATACATTTTTTTAAAAGGTCATTTAAATTGTCTGTTTCAGAATCTTCAGAAATACATTCACAGGATTTTTCAGCTATTTTTTCCTCGTATGTCTGTCCAAATGTGCTTATTGAAATAAAAAGAAAGACTAATATTATTAATTTATTCATCTGTTCGTGGGTTTCTTCAAATTGCCTACAACGGGTTGTATAAGAATAGTAGCCGATTTCGGAAGCAGAATTTTTCAATTTACTACTAATGTTGTTGCGGACTACAAAGTTCAAATTTACTACTATTTCGGCTATTATTTTTATACGTTGTGTGTGCCCAGTATGGGCATCTTTAACTTACAGCAAAGTAAGTAATTAATCTAGAGGGTGCAAGTCCCTTATGCGCTGGGGTAACGCCTAGAAGCATTAGTAAGTCGCAAGGGTGGTAACTGCAAAGTTACATCTGAAGAAAGCGAGACTACAAAACTCGGTACTGACGAACAGAAACCGT
>NZ_VSKM01000032.1 GCF_008086175.1 Bizionia saleffrena | reverse complement strand
AATAGTTGTGGTATTGAGCGTTTAGGAGAATCTAGTCCTTGAGATTAGCAGGTACGAATAAAGGAGTTGAACGAAAGTGAACCATTGAAGAGGTGTCGAGAAGTTGCTACCTCCAGTCGAAAGCTACGAAGTATGATACGGAGTTAAAAGTAATAGTAGCGAATACTATTAATTGCAGAGATAACCTATTTATTTTCTGTAAGGCTGGCGTCATTCAGATGGCAAGAACTTTATTCAGGCTTATTTACGGAACTTGGGAAGCTGCATACAAATGTTAAGGGAAATGCGCAATAGGCACAACCTAGAGGCAAAATACCGATAGAGTATGTAGTGGCAGATTAACCCGTAGTAGCGATGAAATTTCTGTAATGGAAATGGAACGAAGGGGTTAAGTTGTACCGTTTAATTTTATTTACCAACTTACAAAAGTAAGGATGAATTTATGGAATGAAACAAAATCGATACCGATAAGTCGCCAAATGGTTTTGGAGGCTTATCAAAAAGTGCGTTCCAACAAAGGGAGTGCAGGAGTAGATGCGATAAGTATGCAAGAATTTGATGCGAACCGCAGTAAATACCTGTATAAACTTTGGAATCGGATGGCATCAGGGAGTTATTTTCCACCACCAGTTAAAGAAGTAGCAATACCTAAGAAAGACGGTTCAATCCGTAAATTAGGCATACCTACAATAAGCGACAGGGTGGGGCAAATGGTTGTAAAAATGTTTGTAGAACCAAGATTAGAGGCAGTATTCAGTCCCAATTCTTACGGTTATCGACCAAAGAGAAGTGCCCATCAGGCATTATCAAAAGTTAGAGAAAACTGTTGGAAACAAAACTGGGTAATTGACTTAGACATCAAAGGATTTTTTGACAACATCGACCACAACAAACTGATGCTTGCAGTAGAGAAACACGTCCCCGAAAATTGGGTGAAACTCTACATCAAACGATGGTTGGAAGCATCCGTTATTACAGCATCTGGAGAGCTAATCCAAAAGCAAGGAAAAGGAACGCCACAAGGCGGAGTAATCAGCCCATTATTGGCAAATCTTTTCCTGCATTATGCTTTTTGATAAATGGTTAGAACAGACAGATAAAAATGTAGCCTTCACTCGATATGCCGATGATGTGATACTACACTGTAATACAAAAACTCACGCAGAACAAATACTAAATCTAGTGCGTCAAAGAATGGCTTCGGTAGGATTAGAATTACATCCACAAAAGACAAAAACTGTCTATTGCAGAGACTACAGAAGAAAAGAAAACTACCCAACAGTCAAATTTGATTTCTTGGGATATTCTTTTCAGCCAAGAACTGCCTACTCTAAGAAAAAGGGAAAGCTGTTTTTAGGATATGATTATGCTATAAGTATTAGTTCAAGAAAACGAATCGCTGACAAGCTCGAAGAATTAAATGTAAACAAGCTAAGTTTTAAAAGCATTGTAGGAGTGGCTCAATATCTTAATCCAATGATTAGGGGTTGGGTGCATTACTATGGGAAATTTAAGATGTATGAACTTACAAAAGTCTTTCGATTATTGAGTAAACGACTGGTTTGGTGGGCAAGGAAAAGGTATAAGCGATATAAAACCAGTATCAGAAAAGGGTACAAATGGTTAGCAACAGTAAGGAATCAATATCCTACTTTGTTTTACCATTGGAACTTTTCCCAAATAAACAGTATTGCTTAGATTTGTACAACAAGAGCCGTGTGAGGGGAGACTTTCAAGCACGGTTCTGTGAGAGGCTTAGGGTGAAATTCCCTTTGCCTACTCGATCACAAGACCGTTGGCAGTAATATTGAGCATCACGTAAAAAAAGTAAGAGTAGAAATAAATGAAAAAAAGGTATATCATATTTCTAATATTAATTGGAGTTTTTTGTTTCCAATTTTTTCTTGTTGAAAGAAGTGAATATGTTGCTGGCGAAAACAGATATTATACTTATTATGAAAAATATTTAGATAACGAAATCAATGCGTTCAGCTCATCTGCATTTGACAATGATATTTATCATCTTGAGCGGATTTCAGATAGAATATCAACAAGCTATGATGAAACTGACAAAATAAGAATTAAACTAAAAAAACTTTATGAAAATTTATCTTCAAGCTCTTCAACTTTAAACCAGTACAAATCTGGAATTGAAGAGCTTACTGGATATGAACAAAATATACGAAATCTTAGTTCTGATTTAAAACAATACAAATACTATTTAAAAGAATTAAAGGAGTACATCGATCAAAACGAAAGCGAATTAAAATCAAAATATTTTTATGCAGAGGAAATAGCATTTAATGTCAAGCAAACTCTTAAAATCGATTCTGTTTTAAATAACTATTCAGATATTTCAAATCGCCTTAATTCCGCTGTAAAAGAAACAATTGAAAAAACAGAAATAGAACAGGCTCGTAAAGAAAGAAAAATAAGACTGATTAGAGAACAACAATTTAGAAATTCAGTAACGCAGTTTAATAATAGTTCTAATAATACAACATATCCTACTTCCAACTATTCTAATACTACTTCTCAAAGTAAATTAAACAGCACCAGAAATAATTCAAGAGTAAACTATTATACAAATACTAATGGTTACAAAGTTCAGTCACCTACTAATTATAATAGTCAACCAAGTGGAGCAACAGCATTATGTAATGATGGTACATATAGTTTTAGTAGAAATAGACGTGGAACTTGCTCTGGACACGGTGGAGTTAGAAAATGGCTGCGATAGTAAAAAACAAAATACTACTGCCAACAAAGTACTGTGGTAAAAAACAAGTAAAAACCCATTAACTTTTCACTAAAGTACTTCTATAAGAATCATCATATATTAATCCAGATTTTGCTATTGCAAAAGCTTGTTTTAGTAGCTTATTACAG
>NZ_VSKM01000031.1 GCF_008086175.1 Bizionia saleffrena | reverse complement strand
CAAGGTATATCGCCAAACGGAGATAATAAAAACGATTTTTTCGACTTAAGTAGTTTCGATGTACAAAGCTTAGAAATCTTTAATAGATATGGGACCAAAGTATATTCTAGAGCAAACTATACTAACGAATGGTTTGGTCAATCTAAAGATGGTGATGAATTACCAGTAGGTACGTACTACTATGTAATGAAATACCAAGGCGGAAAAGTAAAAACATCTTGGGTTTATATTAACAGATAATAGCACTACAAACAACAACTTAAAATTTAAGAATGAAAAAAATATATATCCTTTTCGCCGTTTTGTTTGCTCTAAACAGTTATGCGCAGCAAGACCCTCAGTATACACAGTACATGTATAATATGAATATTATTAACCCTGCATACGCTGGTTCTAGCGAGACTGTTTCTATTGGAGCACTCTACAGGAGTCAGTGGGTAGGTGTAGAAGGTGCTCCTAAAACAGGAACACTTTCTATTCACGCCCCGGTAGGGAATCGTGTAGGATTGGGCTTCTCACTTATTAGTGATGAAGTCGGTCCTGTAAACGAGACTAACGCTTACATTGATTTCTCTTATACCCTACCAATGGGTACAAGTACAAAATTAGCTTTAGGTTTAAAAGCAGGAGCAACATTTCATGATATTGGAACCGGTTCGGTAGTGACTTTAGATCCTAACGATCCATTTTACGCACAAGATATTAACGAGACGACTCCTAATGTTGGAGCTGGAGCGTATTTCTACGAGCCAAATAAATACTACATTTCTGCCTCTATGCCAAACATTTTAAATGCAACACATTTAGATTTAGATGGTCGTAAAATAGGGTCAGAATCAGAACATTTATTTGCAGCCGCAGGTTACGTATTCGATTTATCACCAAACTTTAAACTAAAGCCACACGTACTTGCTAAATTTGCTTTCGATGCACCAGTGGCCTATGATGCTAACCTAAACTTATTTATGTACGACCTAGTAGAAGTAGGTGCAGGATACCGTTTAGACGATTCGTTTAGTGGTATGATTAACTTTATGGTATCTCCAAACTTAAGAATAGGATACGCTTACGATAGCATCCAATCTGATTTAAATATCGATACCAGTTCATCACACGAAATATTTATAAACTTCGATATTTTCTTACCAAGAAAAGTATCGCGTTCACCTCGTTATTTCTAATCAGTTAAGCTAAATCAACTATGAAAAACATAAAATTATTTTTAACACTAATCATCCTGAGCAGCTTTAGTGTCGCTGCTCAAAATAAACAGACTACAAAAGCCGACAAGCATTTTGCTAAGTTGGAGTTTGTTGAAGCTGCCGAAGCTTACAATAAGCTTGTAGAAAAAGGAGAAGCCGACGCTTATGTCTATGGTCAATTAGCAGAAGCTAATTACAATATTTTTAATACTGTAGAAGCCGAAAAATGGTATGCCAAAGCATTAGAGTCCAGTTCCGATACGGAAATGATGTACAAGTATTCTGAAATGCTGAAAGCAAACGGAAAATACGACGCATCAAACCAACAAATGAGAACCTTTGCCGCAGCAAGCCCTAACGATGAAAGAGCGAAAGCATTCTTAGCAAACCCTAATTATCTGAATGATATATTAGCAAAAGAAGAGAATTTTACAGCTAAAAATTTAGAGTTTAACTCACCAGCTTCAGATTTTGGAGGGACTTTAAAAGAGGGCAAGCTTTACTTTACATCAGCAAGAAATGACTCAAGACGTACTTACGGATGGAACGATCAACCGTTTTTAGACATCTACGAATTAACCGTAGCTGAAGATGGAACATATTCTGAAGCTAGCGTATTAAAAGGAAAAATAAATACAAAATACCACGAAGGTATCGTGACTTTTTCGCCAGACGGAAGCACTATGTATTTTTCTCGTGAGAGCTTCTTTGATAATATGTACGAAAAAAATGAAGACACAAACACAAAGTTAAGTGTCATTCAATTATTCAAAGCGACAAAAAGCGGCGATTCTTGGAAAAACGTTACTGCTTTATCTTTAAACAGTAATAGCCACTCTGTAAAAAACCCATCGGTTAGTAAAGACGGATCCACCTTATACTTCGCCTCAGATATGGAAGGCGGTTTTGGAAAGTTCGATATTTACAAAGCACCTATCGCAGCAGATGGAACAGTAGAGGCAGCAGAAAACTTAGGTAATAAAGTAAACACGCCAGGTCAAGAAATGTTCCCTTACGCAGGAGACGATGAGTATTTATACTTCTCTTCTAACGGGCACTTGGGATTAGGAAACTTAGATGTGTATTACACGACGTACTCAGGTACAGAAACTGTAAAAAACATTGGAGCACCAATAAATAGTAAAGCAGACGATTTTGCTTTTGTACTTGATGCGGATAAGAATGGTTATGTCTCTTCAAACCGTGCTGGTGGAAAGGGAAGTGATGATATCTACGCGATTAGAGAAATCAAACCGTTATGTAATGTAGACATGATTGTAACTGTAGAAAACGCAGAAACAGGAGTAAAACTTGCAGGTGCAATGGTAACACTTTACGATAGCGAAGGTAGCGTTATAGCAACCGAAACTACAAACGTACAAGGGGTAGCTAACTTTACAACAGATTGCGATCAAGACACCAGCTTAAAAGCAACTAAACTAGAGTTTAAAGACACTACTGCCACTGTTAACGGATCTAAAGATGCCCGTAAAGCTGTGACTGTAGATTTAACACCAATCAAGAAAATGATTGTAGAAGATAAAGTGGTATTAGACCCTATTTACTTCGAATTTGATAAATCTAACATAACACCTCAAGGTGCTGCAGAATTAGATAAATTAGTATTAGTAATGAACAAATACCCAGAAATGGTTATTTACGCCACCGCTCATACCGATAACAGAGGTAAAGACGGATACAATATGAATTTATCTGAGCGTAGAGCACAATCTACTGTAGCTTATGTAATCTCTAAAGGAATTTCTGCTTCTAGAATAACAGGAGAAGGCAAAGGAGAAAGTGAGCCTGCAGTGCAGTGCGGTACAAACTGTACTGAAGCGCAACATCAACAAAACAGACGTTCTCAATTCACTATTAAAAGTGGTGGACCTAACAGTAATTAA
>NZ_VSKM01000030.1 GCF_008086175.1 Bizionia saleffrena | reverse complement strand
ACCTATCGATTTTGACACTTCGGTATTTAACAACGGAGAATTATCTAAAATGGTTTATGGTTGCGTAGAGACTTGGGAATGGAGCGATGGCGTACCCCACAATGGTCAAGTTCACGGCGCCGATTGCACTTGTAATCCAAGTCAAGGCTGGGTGCTTACAAGTATTTCTTGTGGAAACTACGATGACGGTGCTAGTGGTGGTGGGAATGGGATACCTACAAGCCCAGGCACTTCAGATGGTGGTAGTGGTGGAGATTCTAGCGGAACCACATACGATAATGGTTTTGATCCGACAGATCCAAATAATCACGGTAATAGTGGTAATCTTCCTATATTGGCAGCGCCAGCGATTGAGGTAGAGCTACCTGATCATGAAAAAAACTGTGAGGAGCTTAACAAACTAACAAGCAATCCGCCTGCGCAAACAACTAATCCTTATACCGTTGATGGTAGTGCGAGCGACTCAACAGGACTTAATACCAATATACGTATTGCAATTACAAATATAGATGATGAATTGGGGAGTAATTTTGAACATGGCTTCGGGCTTTATAATAGGGGTAATTTTCCTGAATACGGCGCTTATGCCCACCATATCCCGGCAGCTATGGACGATCATGTGCATTTCCCGGGGCAACAGTACCAGTTTGGTACGCTGCATACACACCCTAATGATAACGTAAGAATCCCTATGTTTTCTCATGATGATATATACTCACTATTAAATATTAAGAATAATTATGGTAGTTTTGAAATGGCAAACACACCAAACGGCGATGCCGTATTTGTATGTGTTATGGTAGTGGCACAGGCAGGACAGACCCATACCTATGCCATAAAGATTGAAGATATAAACAAGCTACAAAGCCTACAAGCTATTTGGGAGGATAAAGATGATAGGAAAGATTTTGAAAATGAGTTAAAAGATATTTATACCGATGACGCTAGCGGTGTCAATGGTTCAGCAACAGATTATCAAAAAACGTTTTTAAATTTTATAAAAGATAAAGATTTAGGCGTTTCGTTGTATGAAATGAAAACTGTCCCCGGACAATTGGAGACCTGGGAAAAACTGACTTTGAGCAGTGATGGTAATACCGTAGAAAAAACACCTTGTAATTAACATAAAAATACTAATTAAGATGAAAAATTTATTGAATATAACCATAATAACACTAACCATTTTATCCTGCAAGGCACAAAGCCCAATAGTAGGGTTGGATGCATCATATAACACACCTGAAGGAGCTTATTATAAAGATTTAGATAATGAATTGGACAAATTCATAGGAACTTGGAAATTTACAAACAACAGCTCTGAATTTATTTTTGTTTTACAAAAAAAAGTTCAAATCCAAATTTCAAATGATTATTATGACATTTTGAATGGAGAATATTCCTATGAAGAGAATGGAATTGAAATCGTCAATACTCTACCTATTGATGCTAATTCAGACGGCAACATAGGAGGTAGTACTATAAGAGATGATAATAATTTTTTATCCTGTATAGAATGCACTCCTAATGAGAGACGTGTGAAGCTATATTTTAATGACCCAGAGCGAGAGTATTTAAATGTTAATATCGTACTACGCTATTTAGAAGGTAGCAATCCACCACAAATGACAGCAACAGTTTATGCAAGACATGGTGCGATACTGCCAACAGAAAATTCCCCAACAGAGACCAGAGTACCATATGGCGAGTACTTAATGGTAAAACAGTAAAACTATTGTTTTGATATATTTAATAATGGCGATTTGGTTCAATAACTCATCTCGCCATTATTTTTTTGTATATTTTAATTTAGGCGTTTCGTTGTATGAAATGGAATCTGTTCCTGAACAACTTGAAACTTGGGAAAAACTAACGTTAGACCCAACAAGCCCTAATAGTATAAAACCAACACCTTGTAATTAATAATTGAAACTATATAAAAAGATGAAAAAATTAATAATATTAATAATACTTATTTCTACAATAGCTTGTAAGGCACAAACACCTGTCGTTAGTTTAGATGCTAGAGGTTATAAAACTTCTGATGGAGCTTATTTTAAAGACCTTAATTATGAGTTCAACAAATTTGAAGGTACTTGGTTATATACAAACGGCAATACATCATTAACTGTTGTATTAGAAAAAAAGGAAATGGTGTATAATGGTACGGATTATGAAGACAAATTGATTGGTGAGTACCAGTATATTGAAAATGGTATAGAAATCGTTAATACTTTACCCAATCTAACGAATACTAATGTTGCTAAACACAAAATAAAAGGAAGGCATATTATTCCTAATAACCTTTATCTGGCTTGTAATGATTGTGGTGTTAATGAGCGTAGAGTTATGCTTGTTTTTTATGATTCCGAAAGGTCATATCTATCAGCATCCATAATATTACGCTATTTAGAAGGCAGCAATCCAGAACAAATGACGGCGACCATAATATCAGACGGAGGTGGAATGATACCCAATGAAAACTCACCAACAGAATTACGAGTACCATATGGCGAGTACTTAATGGTAAAACAGTAAAACTATTGTTTTGATATATTTAATAATGGCGATTTGGTTCAATAACCCATCTCGTCATTATTTTTTTGTATATTTTAATTTAGGCGTTTCGTTGTATGAAATGGAATCTGTTCCCGGACAATTGGAAACTTGGGAAAAACTAACGTTAAGCAGTGATGGTAACACCGTAGAAAAAACACCTTATAATTAATAATAAAAACAATAAAATATGAAACATATATTAAATTTAGTAATAATAACAATAACATTTTTTTCCTGCAAGGCTCAAAGCCCCATAGTGGCTATTGATGCATCAAGAAGTGCCACCCCAGATGGAGCTTATTATAAAGATTTGAATAACGAATTCAATAAATTTGAAGGAGTTTGGAAATCTACAGATGGAAATTCAGAATTAACTATCGTTTTGCAAAAAGTTGAGCAACTTCAAGTTAGAAATGATTATAGAGATTATTTAATAGGAGAATATAAATATATAGAAAATGAAATGGAATTAATTAATACTATTCCTCCTATTCAGGATATAAATACAGAAACACATAATATAGGAGGAGGGTATATTATTAATTCCAATGTATCCATACCATGTGATGATTGTACTCCAAATGAGAGAAGGTTAGATCTTTATATTTCAGACCCAGAACGTGATTATTTATCGGCTTCTATTGTATTACGCTATTTAGAAGGCAGCAATCCAGAACAAATGACGGCGACCATAATATCAGACGGAGGTGGAATGATACCCAATGAAAACTCACCAACAGAATTACGAGTACCTTATGGAGAGTATTTAATGGTAAAACAGTAAAACTATTATTTTGTATATATATTTTAATTTAGGATTAACATTATATGAAGCAACGGAAGATAGTAATGGAAACATTACTTGGACTCCAGTAACTATAACACCTTAATAATACAAAAACATAATATTATGAAAACTAAAATATTAATAACAGTTTTATTCTTTACAGGGGTATTCAATATAATTAATGCACAAGAAACTATTAAAACATTAGGTGTAGATGACCCAGAAATAACAGATACTGGTGACATTTATTTTAAGGACACAAATAATTATTTTACAAACTTTTTAGGCGAGTGGTTGTATGATGATGGTACTACTTATTTTAAAGTTACATTTATAAAAAAAGAACGTGTAAGAATGGGACCTACAAATACATATCACGATGATATAGCATGTGAATATTTATTAAAAGTTAATGGTACGACTATTTATGATACTTATGGAGCGAACAGTAACCTGAATAGCAGCAGCAGCATTGCAAATTATATTACAGGCTCAGGAATTTATGCCTTTAGACCAAATAAAATTGATTTATTTTATAGCGAGCCACCACTTAATGGAGGTTGTCACAGATACGCTAGCGGTAATTTGTTATTAGAATATACTCCGATTTTAGGGAGTGCAGACGAATTAATCTGGACAAGAACCAATAACCAATTATATGGGGATACCACAGAGTGTAATGATGGTACACAAATGGACACTTCCGAATTTTTAATTCCTGCAACTATGGTGTTAGTTAAACAATAAAGTGTAATATAGCTATAAAGCCATTACG
>NZ_VSKM01000002.1 GCF_008086175.1 Bizionia saleffrena | reverse complement strand
AAGCCTTTGGATTGCGCTAATTCTGATTGGTACTCCTTGGGCAGCACGTTCTTTTCTTCTAGGTAAAAATGAACATTACCTTCTGATGATTTATGGTCTACAATTTCAAAATAATCCATAACGCCTTCCGGTAACAAATACTGTGCTAATTTTATATCCAAGATCTAATCTATTTTTGTCAAAGATAAAGTTTCTCCCCAAGTTTTACGTTTGATCCCTTAATCGGCCTACTTTTCGTAGGCGTAGTAAAACAAGTAAAAGCCGCAGCGGCTGGCAGTGGAGGATGGCCTAGTGCAGCGGTTGCCATCCGCACGATAAGGGTTTTACGCCGTTTTCAAGCGTACTAAAATCAGCCTAGATTTTTTTGGTTCGTTTTTTCATCAATGGAAAAAATGAACATTAAAAAGTGCATAGTGAGTGGTAAACAGTGAATGGTTTTGATTGTGGTTCAAATAGAGCCTATCAATTTCTTTACCCCGACCCTAAAGGGAGGAAATTGAACATAATTAGATGGTTTCTTTAATTTTTATAATTGTTTTAATTTTGGTTCAAATAGTGTGTGCTGTTGCTTTAAGATTGATCTCGTTTCGATAAAGTGTTTGATTTATTCCACTTTTTCTTTTTTGCATTGCCCAAAAAAGAAACAAAAAAGTCTAGGCTTACGACCCTCTATCTAAATTTATCATTCTGCCCCTAAATTTTAGGAACTCGCTGGAGAGATCTGTTATCAATTCCTAATTTTTGTTAGCTCAAACAGCCTAAAATTTTACGGTGCCTTCATTTCAAATTTTACGATAGATCGGCGATAGGCCGGGGTAGTTTTTAAGTGAATTTTTCATTAAAAAGTGCATAGTGAGTGGTAAACAGTGAATGGTTTTGATTGTGGTTCAAATAGAGCCTATCTCAATTTCTTTACCCCAACGCTAAAGGGAGGAAATTGAATATAATTAGAACGTTTTAAAATCTAATTTGTACCTAAATCTTAATCGTCCTACTTTTCGTAGGCGTAGTAAAACAAGTAAAAGCCGCAGCGGCTGGCAGTGGAGGATGGCCTAGCTTGCGGTTGCCATCCGCACGATAAGGGTTTTACGCCGTTTTCAAGCGTACTAAAATCAGCCTAGATTTTTTTGGTTCGTTTTTTCATCAATGGAAAAAATGAACATTAGAAAGACTAATTGATTAATAGGAATTAGAATGTTGTTATAAACTAGGAGTGTGTAGTTTTTTAATTGTGGTTCAAATAGTGTGTGCTGGTGCTTTAAGATTGATAACGTTTCGATAAAGTGTTTTCATTTATTATTCTTTTTCTTTTTTGCATTGCCCAAAAAAGAAACAAAAAAGTCTAGGCTTACGACCCTCTATCTAAATTTATCATTCTGCCCCTAAATTTTAGGAACTCGCTAGAGTGATCTGTTATCAATTCCTGATTTTTGATAGCTCAAACAGCCTAAAATTTTACGGTGCCTTCATTTCAAATTTTACGATAGATGCTCGATAGGCCGGGGTAGTTTTTAAGTGAATTTTTCATTAAAAAGTGCATAGTGAGTGGTAAACAGTGAATGGTTTTGATTGTGGTTCAAATAGAGCCTATCTCAATTTCTTTACCCCAACCCTAAAGGGAGGAAATTGAATATAATTAGATAGTTTTAAAATCTAATTCGTACCTAAATCTGAAATGGCCTACTTTTCGTAGGCGTAGTAAAACAAGTAAAAGCTGCAGCGGCTGGCAGTGGAGGATGGCCTAGTGCAGCGGTTGCCATCCGCACGATAAGGGTTTTACGCGGTTTTCAAGCGTACTAAAATCAGCCTAGATTTTTTTGGTTCGTTTTTTCATCAATTGAAAAAATGAACATTAGAAAGACTAATTGATTAATAGGAATTAGAATGTTGTTATAAACTAGGAGTGTGTAGTTTTTTGATTGTGGTTCAAAGGGTGTGCTGGTGCTTTAAGATTGATAACGTTTCGATAAAGTGTTTTTATTTATTATTCTTTTTCTTTTTTGCATTGCCCAAAAAAGAAACAAAAAAGTCTAGGCTTACGACCCTCTATCTAAATTTATCATTCTGCCCCTAAATTTTAGGAACTCGCTGGAGTGATCTGTTATTCATTCCTAATTTTTGATAGCTCAAACAGCCTAAAATTTTACGGTGCCTTCATTTCAAATTTTACGATAGATCGGCGATAGGCCGGGGTAGTTTTTAAGTGAATTTTTCATTAAAAAGTGCATAGTGAGTGGTAAACAGTGAATGGTTTTGATTGTGGTTCAAAAGAGCCTGTCTCAATTTCTTTACCCCAACCCTATAGGGAGGAAATTGCTTCACATCAAGAATATAAGTAATACTCATTTAGTACCTAAATCTTAAATGGCCTACTTTTCGTAGGCGTAGTAAAACAAGTAAAAGCCGCAGCGGCTGGCAGTGGAGGATGGCCTAGCTTGCGGTTGCCATCCGCACGATAAGGGTTTTACGCCGTTTTCAAGCGTACTAAAATCAGCCTAGATTTTTTTGGTTCGTTTTTTCATCAATGGAAAAAATGAACATTAGAAAGACTAATTGATTAATAGGAATTAGAATGTTGTTGTAAACTAGGAGTGTGTAGTTTTTTAATTGTGGTTCAAATAGTGTGTGCTGGTGCTTTAAGATTGATAACGTTTCGATAAAGTGTTTTTATTTATTATTCTTTTTCTTTTTTGCATTGCCCAAAAAAGAAACAAAAAAGTCTAGGCTTACGACCCTCTATCTAAATTTATCATTCTGCCCCTAAATTTTAGGAACTCGCTGGAGAGATCTGTTATCAATTCCTGATTTTTGATAGCTCAAACAGCCTAAAATTTTACGATAGATCGGCGATACGTCAGGGAGGACCTTTGAATATAATTACACTAGTTTTTTCTCTTTTATACATTTTAGTTATTTATGGATTGAAAAGGGCAGACCAACGTTTTTTTTACTCATCGTTTCGCCGTGCTCCAGTCGGTCGATTGTTTTTTTTCTACTTTTTGTAGGCTAGGTATTAAACTTAATTCGGTGTTTTTTATTTGAGGTTTTGTATTAAGATATTGATAGTTAGTTAATTGTTTTTTAATTTTAACAAAAAATTACTTACATTGCGTCTTCGTAAATACTTTATTTTAAAATCATTTTTAAAATATTAGTGTGTTTTTGTACGTAATTTAATTATTAAATCCCTTAGCAGCTATTGGTTGTTTTTAGTAGTTATTTCCATTGGAGAGCTGTTTTATCGCTCGATCTAATTTGTATTTGTTTGGTGTAATTGATTAAATTATTAACCCTAAATACGGCATACATACTTATGAAATCCCTAAAAATTACTTTTATCGCTCTTTTTTCACTCGGACTATTTACCGCTTTAGCTTCAACTGTTACTGTTACACCGACGACAACCTCAAACACAGAGCTTGCGCCAACCGAAGTACACCTAGCAACAACATCTCACAAAGTAAAAATCAGCGTTCCTACCAACGGATAGATTTTCAATTTAAACCATTTTCAAAACAGAATAATAACAACTCCTAAAATCAGAATACTTATGAAATCCTTAAAAATTACTTTTATCGCTCTTTTTTCACTTGGCTTATTCACTGCTTTAGCTTCAACTGTTACTGTTACACCGACGACAACCTCAAACACAGAGCTTGCGCCTACCGAAGTGCAGCTAGCAACAACATCTCATAAAGTAAAAATCAGCGTCCCTACCAACGGATAGATTTTCAATTTAAACCATTTTCAAAACAGAATAATAACAACCCCTAAAATCAGAATACTTATGAAAACCTTAAAAATTACTTTTATCGCTCTTTTTTCACTCGGACTATTCACTGCTTTAGCTTCAACTGTTACTGTTACACCGACGACAACCTCAAACACAGAGCTTGCGCCAACCGAAGTACACCTAGCAGCAACATCTCATAAAGTAAAAATCAGCGTTCCTACTAACGGATAGATTTTCAATTTAAACCATTTTCAAAACAGAATAATAACAACCCCTAAAATCAGAATACTTATGAAATCCCTAAAAATTACTTTTATCGCTCTTTTTTCACTCGGACTATTCACTGCTTTAGCTTCAACTGTTACTGTTGCACCTAAGACAACCTCAAACACAGAGCTTGCGCCAACCGAAGTACACCTAGCAACAACATCTCACAAAGTAAAAATCAGCGTTCCTACTAACGGATAGATTTTCAATTTAAACCATTTTCAAAACAGAATAATAACAACCCCTAAAATCAGAATACTTATGAAAACCTTAAAAATTACTTTTATCGCTCTTTTTTCACTTGGCTTATTCACTGCTTTAGCTTCAACTGTTACTGTTACACCTAAGACAACCTCAAACACAGAGCTTGCGCCTACCGAAGTGCAGCTAGCAACAACATCTCATAAAGTAAAAATCAGCGTTCCTACCAACGGATAGATTTTCAATTTAAACCATTTTCAAAACAGAATAATAACAACTCCTAAAATCAGAATACTTATGAAATCCCTAAAAATTACTTTTATCGCTCTTTTTTCACTTGGCTTATTCACTGCTTTAGCTTCAACTGTTACTGTTACACCGACGATAACCTCAAACACAGAGCTTGCGCCAACCGATGTACACCTAGCAACAACATCTCATAAAGTAAAAATCAGCGTTCCTGCCAACGGATAGATTTTCATAATTAAACAGATAAAAGGATAGAGCCCCTTTATTTTTTTAGAGATAATTCAACTTATTTATTCCAAAAAGTATACATTGTAGGCCCTCCTTTAACGTTAATTAAATTGAAATACTTTTTATTTTTACTAGGTGTACTATTGCTGCCTATTGCCTTGCATTCGCAATCTAAAAAAGTGAATAGAGTGGAGCAGATTTACCAGTTTCACGACTCAGCAAAGACGGCGTCTTACACTATGCCGCAGCGGTTTGATTACGCTCGAAGCGGTATAGCACTAGCGCATTTAGAGCAAGTCGATAGCATTGTTTTATCTAGCAATAGAGTCTTGTCTTATCTTTTTATTATAAATAGGGACATCGATTCGATTTACCCTATAAATAGAGAGAATTTAAGATTGTCTTTGCGGTTAAAAGATTCTTTACGAATGGCTTATGCGACTAATAATCTCGGTTATTATTTTCAAGAAACCAATGTGTTGGATAGTTCTTACTACTATTATGCAAAAGCACGAAAACTTTACCAATCTCAGGGAAAAGTTAGGAATCAAGCTTCTGTATTGCTCAATATGGCTATTATACAAGAGCAGGAGCGCGATTTTATGGGAAGTGAAATTAGCGCTATTAAAGCTGTTGAGGTTTTAAAAACACTCGCGCCAAGCGACGCTATTTACGATTTGTTATGGTCTCTACATAATGTGTTGGGGATAGCTGCCGAGCAATTAGAACGTTTTGATGAAGCTATAGAATACCATTCAAAAGCATTCGCCTATGCCAATAAAATGGATGATAGTGAGAGTTTACGGCTTTACACTCAAACCAATTTAGCGATTTTATACCGCAGAAAAGGTGATTATGAAAAAGCCGAACAACGTTTCTATGCTATTTTAAAAAACTCAGCCCTTAAATACGAAGACCCTAGTACCTACTCATTAGTGATGGCCGGTTTAGCCTATTGTGAGTTTCTTGACCCTAACCGACATAACGACGCCCAAATACGATCCCGGTTTAAAGAGTCTATAGCGGTCGCTGAAGCGTCCGATTTTTTAATGGAATTAATGTATGCCAATCACTATTATGGGGAGTATTTATTAGATAAAAATGAAAGAAAATCGGCCATAACACATATTAATATAGCACACGCATTAGCGAAAAAATTAAACGCTAACGAATCTGTTTTAAATACGTTGCTTTTAAAATCTAAAATAGAAGATGATACCATTTCGAAAAGCTATTTACTAGACTATATACAATTAAATGATAGTTTAGTGTTAAAAGAGCGGCTTATTAGAAACAAATTCGCACGAATAGATTACGAAACTGATATTATCAAAAAAGAAAAGGAAATCATTTCAAAACAGCGTTTATGGTTAATGCTGATATCGGCAGTTTTATTGATTTCGTTGTTTTTAGTGTACAGTATAAAAAACCACCGCTCGCGAAAACGAGAACTTGAAGTTGCTAAAACGCAGCAAGAGGCGAATGAAGAGATTTACAACCTAATGTTGTCGCAACAAGAACACTTAAATCACGCTAAAGAGCAAGAGAAGAAGCGGATTTCTCAAGATTTACACGATGGTGTTTTAGGGCGGTTATTTGGCACGCGGTTAAGTTTAGATAGTTTGAATTTTAGTACAACTGCTGATGCTATTGAAACCCGTAGTACCTACATTGATGAATTAAAAAGTATTGAAGATGACATTCGGGAAGTGTCTCATAAGTTAAATACCGATTTTATCAATCAGTCCAAATTTACCGATATTATAGAGACTTTGTTGAAAACACAGTCGACGGCCTTGGGTTTACACTATCGTATGGATGTGGATGATACTATTAATTGGGATCAATTGTCCAATAAAACTAAAATCCATATGTATCGTATCACACAAGAATCGTTACAAAACATTTTTAAACACGCGGAAGCAACTAAAGTAAATGTGATTATTAAATTAGAAAATAAAAACCTTATTTTAGAGGTGCAAGACAACGGTAAAGGCTTTAATGATTCTAAAACCAGAAAGGGAATAGGACTAAAAAATATGCGAGATCGCGTGAGCGAAATTGACGGTGCTTTAGTTTTAGATTCCGACATTAACACTGGTACAATAGTACGAATTACAATCCCCTACCTATAAAATATGAGGCTCTTAACCTATGCACAAAACACCTATTAAAATATTGATGACGGACGATCACCCTATGATTATTGAAGGGTATCAAAACACGCTGTTATCGTCCAAAAAAGAACATCAAGAATTGGATATTGCTATCGCTAGTAATTGTGACGAATCTATAAAGGCCATTAAAAAGTCGATGGCGATAAAGTCTCCTTTCGATATCTTTTTTTTTGATATCAGTCTTCCTCCTTCAAAAGATGGGGTGTATCAATCTGGTGTCGATTTAGCCGCTTATGTTAAGCAATACGTGCCAGCAGCCAAAGTCGTATTGTTAACGATGTTTAACGAGTCGTACCGCATTCATACCATTATAAAAAACATTAAACCAGAAGGGTTTTTAATAAAAAGTGATATTACTTCAAAAGAACTATCTAGCGGTTTTCAAGCCGTTATTAATAACCCGCCTTTTTATAGCGGAACGGTGAATAAAATTTTGAATAAGATGACGTCAAGCCGTTTAGATGTCGACGATGTAAGTCACGAAATTTTATATCTACTTTCTCAAGGTGTTAAAAATAAGGATATGTCAAAGCGTATTAATCTCTCTTTAAGTATGATTGAAAAACGTAAAAAATATTTAAAAGAGGTTTTTAGAATTAGTGATGGGAAAGACGATACTTTGGTTATTAAAGCTAAAGACGCAGGTTTTATATAGTAAGATTTAGGTACTCTGCATTATTAAATTTATGCAGCACATTCTGCGTTTTCTTTCCATAACAGTGTGTTGCTTCTAGCATAGAATATCTACCTATACAAACCTTATGGTTTTTTTGTTTAGAAAAGAGTACGTCTTTATAGTGCAAAACAATTTTTATAAGCAATCTGGCATAAATGAGTGCCACTATACATCCTAAAAAGGAACCGAAAGCTGCTTTTACAGCTGTTTAAAGTCCGCTTAATTTATTAACTCTCCACCGCGTGCACTAACAAAGAGCATACGAAAACACTTACAATAACTACATAAATGTTTATTAGTAGGACAAGTGGGTTGGTTTTGTTACGGATTAAAGGGTGCTGCTTCTGGGTATACGCTGTATTTAAACTATGAGAAGATGACTATTGCGATGTAAAATGGAGTCGTTTAAAATAAAACCGAAGCACTGTCTTCGGTTTTTTATTTTTAGGATAATAAATTGTACTTTTCACGTTCAGTTTAGAGTATGAAAAAAGCACTTGTTTTTTTACTGTTTGTCAGCGTGTATTCATGTAATTATTTTGAAGCCGAAAAAATAGCTTCGGAAGATATTTTAAATGAAGAGCTAAAAACATTCAATTGGAATACGGTCGATGCTTATCCTGCTTTTGCTTCTTGTGAGTCGTTAACCACGAAAGGGGATAGAAAGCACTGTTTTGAAAACACGTTAGCTTCCCATATTGCCAATAGCTTTTTAGAACAACGATTTATAGTCACACAAACGATAAGTGATACCGTTGTTTTGGAGTTTACTATTTCAGAAAAAGGGGTGTTAGCGCTTAATCATATTCGGGTCGATTCTTTAACGGCGCACGAAATACCTTCCATTAAAAAGATATTACAGGAAAGTTTAGAAACACTCCCAGACATTTACCCCGCCATAAAAAGAGACCAGCCGGTAAAAACTACTTTTACGATACCGCTTATTTTATCTGTTAACGAATAGCGTGCAGGTTCAACTTACAACCAATCGCGAAATCTACGGGACACTTATATTCTTTATCTAGAAAAAGAGTCACCAGAGAATTATACACAAAGGAACGGTACTTGTTGTGGGCTTTAATGAGCACTCAAAATAGAAATTATTAATGTTGCGAAACGCTTTGCACTTCGCTTAATGTTATTTATTAAACTGGCGCCCTTTCCATTTATAGGTAGAAAATAAAGTAGAACACGCAATTAAAACGGTAAATAAAGGATATAATATACTTGAAATGATATAAAAGGATGTAGAAAATGACGTCTTAAAAAAGCGACACGTTTTAAATAATAAAATGCCATCTATAACTATTTTAAGTGTAAAAATAATAAGCATTGTATTTAAAGTGATTATAGCGCTTAAAACAAAAATAAAGCTTAGTAGTACCAGCAGGTTCATCGTTAAGACTAAAACACCTACCCCCTTTCCAAACACAGAAGAATACTGCGATGTTTTTGCCGCCCAGCGCTTACGCTGCTGTACTAGCTGTATAAAATTGGGTTGCGGCTTGGTGTACACAATCGCGTTAGTACTCTTTAAATACTGTACTGCATTTGGTGTGTCTTGCAGAGCTTTTTCGAGCAAGAAAATATCGTCGCCACTTGCAATAGTGTTATTTCCTGTAAAGCCTTCCAGTTTTAAAAAAGTCTCTTTTTTGTAGGCAAAATTAGCGCCATTGCACATAAAAGGCTTATTAATACCAAAACCACCAACAGTTGCGCCCATTAAACTTAAAAAGTCTAGGGCTTGAAAGCGTTTTAAAAAGGAGTTGCTTTGGTGGTAGGCTACAGGCGCCGCAATAACATTGCAGTCATTATTTTGAATATAGCTATCCAGACTATTTAGCCATAAGTTTGGTACATTACAATCGGCGTCGGTGGTAATAATCCACTCATTTTTTGCTTTGCTGATAGCGGTTGTAATCGCATCTTTTTTTGGTGAATTTGAAATGCGCTCGTTATTTAAAATGGAATAGTGAAATGTGGGCTGTTTCTCGAAAAATTGAGAGATAAGTTGTGCCGAACCATCTTCTGAAGCATCGTCAACAAAAATAATTTCAAACCGTTCTTTCGGGTAGCGCAGCAGAACTAAACTGTCTAGTAAGTCTGTTACATTACTTGCTTCATTTCTAAAGGCAATTACTATAGAAAAACGGGTTTTAGATATGGTTTCAGAGGTGTTAAAACTTTTTATTTTGTCAAAACCGTAACAGAACCCCGCAATTAAAATCACATATAAACCGGTAACCATATAGAGGAGTAACATCATTCTATGTCGTTTTTACGGGTTTAAATTTAAGCACAAAATAACTACCAAGGCAACTCGGTAACACAAAATTAAGACTCCACATTAGGGTTGTGGTGCATAAAATGGGGAGTGCGCCAACACCAATTAATGCAAAGAGATACACCGCAATGCTGCTTTTAATTAGGACATCAAAAATAAAAATAGAGGGCATAATAGATGAAAATAAATACAGTGTTGAGATGAGCATCATAGCTTCGAGATAGGGGATTTCAATACCAAAAAGGGCGAGTATAACATAAAATTGAAATGAAAACACTAGGTATCGCAATCCCGAGATTATAAGAGTTACGCGTTTCGTTTTTGGCGAGAGTCGTTTTAGCACCAATACAAAAGGGTATAGTTTGTTGACGATCTTTTTAAAAACGTTATACGAAGACATGCGATACAGTATAATAAGGCTTGCAAGAACTGCGAGTCCTACATTTATAAGATATTTAAAGTTGAGGGGAAGCTTGTAATCCTTAGCGAGTGTTGTAAGTCCGATGACACCAAAAACGAGAGTGACTATCATTTGCATCGTGTTCCCAAAGAGGTTTAATAACACGATTTTAGTGCGATTTTGCGGCTGGTAGTATAGTGCTTTTGCGCCATAATCGCCAATGCGGTTGGGCGTTAATAAAGAAGCGGTTAACGCTCCTAAAGTTTGTTGCGAAGCCGCTTTAAAAGTGATTTTCGATAAACTGCCGACTAACACTTGCCACTTTCTTATTTCTAATCCCCAGTTGCTGCACGTTAAAACAATTAGAAACACGATGTTTAGCGTAGAAAATTGCGGGTTACTAGCTAAAAGCGCTACAAAAACAGGCAAATCGAGGGCTTCATTTTGGGTTAGTTTGTAATAAATAAAATAAAAAGCGCCAAGTACTAAACTCAATTTAATGAGTACAAAAAAGAATTGATTAGTTTTGTAAGATGCAGTTATATTCATTTCAATTAAAAATGGAATTTTAAAAGATTTGCCAAATTTAATACGTGCAAAATAAACTAAAAATAATACAATGAAGACTTCAAATACACCCTATTGTTTTTTAATCGTGTTCTTGATAAGTGCAACCTCACTTTTCGCGCAACAAGACACCAGTAAATGGAGAGCACTATTGGCTATTGGCGTTAACAGTCCGTCGCAAAGCGGTTTTGTCGCAGATTTTGAAGGCAATTCAATAAATTTCCCAACTATTAATCTAGGGGTGCAAACGCTGTTTACCCCACAAATGGGTGCTAAACTAGATTTTGGTTACAACCGCTTTTCAAATGCCGATAAGAGTCCGGCGTTTAAAGTGAATTACACCCGGATAAACGCACAATTTGTGTACGATGCCTCACCGCATCTTCTGTTTCTACCAGTTAGAATGGCAGTTGTAGGCCATATCGGTCCCGGCTATTCAATAGTAAAGCCATTGGATGTTTATGGCGATAATAAAGTATCCTTTTTGAATGCGATGGCCGGTTTGGAGTGTCATTATAATCTAGACGAGACATTGGCGTTGTATTTAGATGGTAGCTATATTAAGGGTTTCGCAAAAGATTTCGATCCAGAAATGAGTGGCTATGGCTCGTTTAATGGTGATTTGTTAACAGTAACAGTTGGTGTGTCGATCGCATTAAGTGGGTGTAGAACGTGTAATTAAATGGTAGAAGAAAAAATTATTTTAGGTATCGATCCCGGAACTACTATTATGGGTTTCGGACTTATAAAGGTAGTAAATAAGAAAATGCAATTCCTTCAGCTTAACGAATTGGATTTAAAAAAATACGACGACCATTATTTAAAACTAAAGCTTATTTTTGATCGCACCATTGAGTTAATCGATACCCATCATCCCGATGAAATTGCTATCGAAGCACCTTTTTTTGGTAAAAACGTACAGAGTATGCTTAAGTTAGGTCGCGCTCAAGGGGTCGCTATGGCGGCTGGATTATCGCGAGAAGTGCCTATTACCGAGTATGCGCCTAAGAAAATAAAGATGGCGATTACCGGTAACGGAAACGCCAGTAAAGAGCAAGTGGCGAAAATGTTGCAAGGTATGTTAGGATTAAAAACGTTGCCTAAAAATCTAGATTCTATGGATGGTTTAGCCGCAGCCGTCTGTCATTTCTATAATTATGGTCGTGTGGAAATTGGTAAAAGTTATAGCGGTTGGAATGCTTTTGTAAAGCAAAACGAAAAGCGCGTAAAAAAGTAGTCTTAAGCCGATAAACCTCAGAAGTAACTAAAAGTAACAGTCCGTTTTGGTCTGTCATTAAAGCGTCACTAAAGAATTAATCTTCAGTTGAAGCACAACACACACACACACACACACTTATGTCGGGTATTTATATTCATATTCCTTTTTGCAAACAAGCCTGTCACTATTGCGATTTTCATTTTTCGACCTCACTGAAAAAAAAAGGTGAACTGGTGGCGGCTTTAATGCATGAAATCGCAATGCGAAAGACTGAAATGGTTTCGAAACCTGTGGAAACTATTTACTTTGGAGGTGGCACGCCGTCGTTATTAACTAATGCCGAAATAGAAGCGATTATTGCAGCCGTTTATAAAAACTATACCGTTGCGCCCAACCCTGAGATTACACTTGAAGCGAATCCTGACGATTTAACACCGGCACGGATTTTAGAACTAAAAGCGACGCCTATTAACCGTTTAAGTATTGGTATACAATCGTTTTTTGCCGCTGATTTAAAACTGATGAATCGCGCACACAACGCGCAAGAGGCAAGCGATTGTTTAACATTTGCAACACAACATTTCGATAATATTTCGTTGGATTTAATTTACGGAGTTCCGGGCGCAAGCAATGCACAATGGGAAGCCAATATCGATCAAGCTTTAGCTTTTGGTGTGAATCATATTTCGAGTTACGCCTTAACGGTCGAGCCGAAAACGGCTTTGGCGTCTTTTATAAAAAAAGGCGTTATCGAAAATGTAGATGATGAGATGGCACAACAGCAGTTTTTTATTTTAATCGATAAGCTGGAAGCCGCAGATTTTGAACACTATGAATTATCAAACTTTGGAAAGTCGGGCTATTTTAGTCGGAATAATTCTGCGTATTGGCAAGGTAAAACCTATTTAGGTATTGGGCCTTCGGCACATTCTTTTAATGGAGAGCAGCGCAGTTGGAATATAAAAAATAACACCAAATATATTCAGGCAATTACAGAAGACAGATTGCCGCAAGAGGTTGAAACACTAAGTACAACCGATAAATACAATGAGTACGTAATGACGGGACTCCGCACCATATGGGGTGTGTCGTTAGAGAGGATCAGAACAGATTTCGGTGCGACTTTTGAAACTTACCTTTTAAAACAGAGTGATAAGCATATAAAAGAACAATTATTGTATATTGAAAATGAGAAATTAAAAGTAACCAAAAAAGGTAAATTTTTAAGCGATGGCATCGCATCAGATTTATTTAAAATTAATATATAGTGAAGGCAACAATTCAAGTAAATAGTAAAAGGTATAAAGTTGATTTAAATAAACCTCTGGATATTTCTATGCCGCTGCGTGCTTCTAAAAGCAATGCGAATGCGTGGTATGTAGATGCTCCAGAAATAAAACCTGTGGTGGTGAACAAATGGGTAGCGAGTGTGAAAAAAGGGGCTTCTGTCAATTTTAATAACATTAATTTCAATCCCCACGCACACGGCACGCACACCGAATGTGTTGGCCATATTACCGAGAAAGTATATAGCATTAATAAGTGTTTAAAACGGTTCTTTTTTGTGGCAGAACTTATTACCGTAGCCCCCGAGTTACAGGGTAAAGATTATGTCATTGGGAAGCAACAAATTCAGTTTTTATTAAAACGAAAAGTGCCACAAGCTATAGTGATTCGTACTATGCCGAATACAATCGAAAAGAAATCGCGACAGTATTCTAATACCAATTGGGCATATCTTACGGAAGAAGCAGCCGAATATCTGAAGACAAAGAATATACAGCATTTATTAATCGATTTACCAAGCGTGGATAAAGAGAAAGATAATGGCGCATTATTAGCGCATAAAGCCTTTTGGGATTATAACGGGACATTGAGAAAAGAAGCCACTATTACCGAATTTATTTATGTACCCAATACCATTGCTGATGGCGCATATATTTTAAATCTGCAAATAGCCCCTTTTGAAAACGATGCATCGCCCAGTAAACCTGTTTTGTATAAGATAGAATAGGGGAGATTCGTAGTGTTTTACTGTTGGAAGACATTTAATTAACGACTTCCCTAATATACTATCCTGCCTAACATTCCATCTTTATGGAAAATAATAGGGGCGATTTTTGACACGAAAACTTGCGGTGCGTTGCTTGAAATTGAGTATAAAAAGGCGTTACTGGGTAGGCAAAACCAAGAACTCTAAGGTGGCGATAAAAGAGTTTTGGAGATATTATAACTTTGTCATTTAAAAGTATAATACCTTTGTTTGCTGCGTTCTTTACTGGCGTAAGGCTTAGGGTAAGAGAATACGTTAGGGAACATTTTAACAAAATGAAAGTTGCAGAATGTTTTGTTATTGCCGTCCACGATTACGAAAACGTGATTTATTTGGACGCTGGTATTGCTTACTTGTAAAACGGATTTTCGAAAGACAGTAATGGTAGGAGTGCGATGGTAGCATTAGGGTTATTTAATCAAAACATTTTAGAATGTCCTTTTGTAACTGCAAGATGTAATTATTAACGGACAGGAGAATGTGCTGCCTATAAATTATGAGGTATTAACTATTAGTGCCGATTTTACCGATTCAGCCGAATTACAAACTGTTGTTTGCGATGGACTATGCGGCGATATTACGTACTTAGCGTCGCAGTTTACCTTTAACTCTTACGCCTTGCCCTTAGGTGGTTGCGAAGCGGCAGTGAATTCAAGTTTTCAAAATGTTCATTTCTCAGTTTTTTTTGAAAATGATATTATCTCTCCCTTTTTGTATGCTATTACAGATAAAATTAACGGGAGTAAAACTTTAGTTGTAACGAATGCATCGGGAGATGAAACTATTTATGGGAGTGTGTTATTATCTAGACAAGCGTTTGCAACACCTTTAGTATCTACGTATCCAAACCCAGTTAAAGAGACTCTTTTCGTTACCACGAACCCAAATTCAGGTTATGTTACTATAGCTATATTAAATAATCTAGGGAAACACGTACTGTCTTTAAAAAGTTCTGAATTGAACCAGACAGTGATTAATGTTGAGTCGTAAACAAGTGGACTCTATTTTTTGCGCCTTACAAATGATAACGGAGACGTTGAAGTCAGCAAATTTTTAAAACTATAAATTCATTTTTTTTACTATCTCACATAATATAAAAGCAACTTCTATTTATGAATATCGAAGACATTAGACGTTATTGTCTAGAAAAACCTCAGGTTACGGAGCATTTTCCGTTTGATGCGTCGACTTTAGTCTTTAAAGTTGCGGGTAAAATGTTTCTGTTAACCAGTTTAGAGACTTGGGAAAAAGGCGCTCCTTTTTTAAATTTAAAATGTAATCCCGACTATGCCGAAACGCTAAGAGCAGACTACGAGAGTATAACGCCAGGCTACCATATGAGTAAAAAGCATTGGAATTCGGTATCCCTCAATAACAACGATTTGCAACCGCAATTTATATTTGAGCTTATCGATAATTCCTACGATTTAATACTAAGGG
Organism: Bizionia saleffrena; assembly: GCF_008086175.1. GTDB lineage: Bacteria > Bacteroidota > Bacteroidia > Flavobacteriales > Flavobacteriaceae > Bizionia > Bizionia saleffrena. The sequence goes on along the minus strand of NZ_VSKM01000002.1, from coordinate 287,974 downwards.
GTCTCACTAAAAAAGTGCGACACGAATTTGGCTTATAGCTTCTAGCTTAGAGGTGTAGCCATTCAATAAATATGCTTACTTTTACCCAATAATATACGACTATGAGTTTAGATAGAGAATTAAGTAAAAGAGCAGATAATAAGTGTGAATTATGTGGCAACACAGAGCATTTAGAAATCTATACGCTAGAACCAATAAAAGATAAAAGTTTAGAACATTCGTTAACGGTTTGTAAAACTTGTTTAACTCAAATTGAAGATCCGGAGCAAACCGAAGCGAACCATTGGAGATGTTTAAACGATAGTATGTGGAGTGAACACCAACCGGTGCAAGCGATGGCTTGGAGAATGTTGTCAAGATTACGAAAAGAAGGTTGGCCTCAAGATTTATTAGACATGATGTATCTTGAAGATGAGGTTTTAAAATTGGCACAAGCTACGGGTGAAGGCGAAGATGACGCTGATAAAATAATACACCGCGATGTTAATGGTGTGATTTTAGAAACAGGAGATTCTGTCGTTTTAATTAAAGATTTAAAAGTAAAAGGCTCAAGTATAGTTGCGAAACAAGGAACTGCGGTGAGACGTATTTCTTTAGATCATGAAAATGCCGAATATATTGAAGGAAAAGTAGACGGGCAACAAATTGTAATTATTACCCAATATGTTAAGAAACTCTAATGGAGTTGTAAATGTCCTTAAATTATAAAACGTCAGTTTGAAGTATTGTTCTTTAAACTGACGTTTATTAATAGAGGCCTCTTCTGTGGTTCTGTTTTTGAGTAGTTTAATTTTTGTCTTCAATCATCTCGCCATTTATAATCGTCATCGCTGTATTTGATAAATGTACCACAGATACCCCGTTATTAGTTTGCGACGACATATTAATATTACGTTGTGCTGTTACAATTTCTATTGCTTTTTCAGCAGTTATTGGGGCGCCGTTAAAGTAAAAAGAGGCGTTTTTATCGGCCATTTCTTTTATGTTTTCTTCTGGCGATTTTAGTTTTGGCATCTCAGGAAAATCCATTTTGTGGTCTCGCCACGTTTTTTTAAATTCACTCACTACCTTATCGTTTTTATATATTTTTGTTAAGTATTGACCTGGCACCACTTTATCGCCAGAAACACGACGAGAACCGTTTACTTCATCGCCTTTATCATCCACTTCTATTCCCCAGCGGTTGTAGTACTTTGTTTTGTTGTTAAGGGTTACGAAATAGTGCTCTTCTCCCTTAATCTTTAAAAAGCCTGTTTTATAATGCGCTGGTGGTGGCGGTGGCGAAATATTAGAAACCGCGCCTTTTTTTACTTTTGGAGGCATCGGTGGTGCAGGCGGTGGAAGAATAGAATGTTCTCCTTTTTTTACTTTTGGTGAAGGTGTGTGATTGGGATCATTTTTATCTACAATAGTGATGATTACGGGCGGAAACACTTTTTTACCAGCCCTGATATCGAAAATCTGTACCATTTTACCAATCATTGCCTCTTCTAGATATTCTTTTGCTACCTTATTTATTGTTCTTGATCTTTTTACTGTCTCTGTCGGTTTTCCGGAAAACTTTATTCTAAAACTCGTTATTTTGTCGTTTGTCGTTGTGCCGATAAGGATGTTTTTGATAGCCTTTTTTGAAAAATTAAAAAGGCATTCGTCACAAGCAATACCGTTTATGGTGATTAAAGTTTCTTGATTTGCATTTAAGCTTGTTGCCTTATTTTCTGCCTTACTATTGATTTGCGCAGTACTCGCCACGGGTAAAAGGCTTTCTTTTTTAATCGTTTTGGTACTGCTGAAGCTAAAGAGTAAACCGCCCAATAACGGCAGCATTAAAAGGCTTTTTAGCCATTTTGCGTGTTGTGGTGTTTGTGTTTTCATAACTGTAAATCGTTTTTTGATTAATGAATAGTTTATGGCATTTGCCAACGGGTTATAATGCGCACCTGATGAGAATGCGAGTAATAAGTTTTGATAAGTTAATGCGGGGACGCCGCGTTTTAAAACGCCTGCATCGGCTAGGAATTCGTGATTGAGTTTAATGGCTCTTTTAATACTGTACAACAACGGATTAAACCAAAAGAAGACTAAAAGCAACTCAATGCATAAAATATCGATAGTGTGTTTTTGTAGTGCGTGCGTTTCTTCGTGTAATTTTATTTCTTGAGGAATCCCGGTGTTTTCGAAAGTCGTTTTATTAAAGAAAATATAATTTAAAAAGGTGTGTGGGGTAACGGCATCTTCTACAAGCACATTGGTAATGTGTTTTGTTTTGTGTTTTGGGTTGTTGGCAATACGTTGTCTTATTTTAAACAAGTTGACACTAAACTTTAATCCGAATACCAAAACACCTACTCCGTAGAGTATCCAGAGAATATAGGGGATATAGTTTATAGATTCTATGGTGTTTTGCTCTTGAAATCCCACTGCATTTTTTAGCCCTGTAGTGGTGAGTGCAGGAACTATGGTCTCGACAGTTAGATATTCTGTAAAGGTTATAAAAGGAATAGCTATAGACAATACCAAAGCGCCTAATAAATAAAAGCGTTTAAAGGTGTGCATTGTTTCTTTTTCTAAAACCAATGTATAGAATACGATAAAAATGGCTAGACAGGCTGTAGATTTTAAAAGTAATAGTACCATAATATTTGACTATTTGTTTTGTATTTCGCTATCGATAATGGCGCGTAATTCTTGTAATTCTTGCTTTGATAGGTTTGTTTCTTTGGTAAAAAAAGAAGCAAATTGCGCACTGCTTTCGTTAAAAAAGTTTTTAATTAAGGTGTTTACCTGTTTCGAAAAATAATCTTTCTTTTTAACCAGTGGGTAATATTCTCTAGAATTCCCGAGGCGTTTATAATGTATAAATTTTTTGTCGGTCATTCGTTTTAAAAGGGTTGCTATTGTGGTGGTGGCAGGTTTTGGTTCTGGGTAGGCCTCTAGCAAATCTTTCATAAAGGCGGTGTCTAATCTCCAGAGATGGTTCATTAATTCTTCTTCGGTCTTGGTAAGTTGCATGATTCTACACGTTTAGAATGTTCTCTACAAATGTAGAACAAATAATACTATTCTACAAATGTAGAGTCTGTTTTTTAAGAATTAAACTGCGTTAGGGGTTGAGCGATCTGTTTGAGCTCTCCCGATTTTTTTTCGGGAAGCGAGTCGTGAAGACCCGACCCGATAGGGGAACGCCCAACTTATTATGAAGGATTTTAAACTAAAAGACATAAAAAAAGCCGCTTAAAAATTAAGCGGCTTAGTGTACTAATGTCTGTAATTACTTGTGTAATTCTGTAAAATGTTTAAAGAAAAACGGTATGGTTTCGATACCTTTTAAGTAGTTCCAAACCCCAAAATGTTCGTTTGGTGAGTGTATGGCATCGCTATCTAAACCGAAGCCCATTAAAATAGTTTTACTTTTTAACTCTTGTTCGAAAAGCGCAACAATTGGAATACTACCCCCGCTGCGTTGTGGAATTGGGGTTTTTCCGAATGTCGCCTCGTACGCTTTACTGGCTGCTTGGTAGCCCACGCTATCGATTGGCGTAACATAACCTTGCCCCCCGTGATGCGGCGTTACTTTTACTTTAACACCTTCTGGCGCTATGCTTTCGAAGTGTTTTTTAAACAATTCAGTAATGTTTTCCCAATCTTGGTTTGGTACTAAACGCATAGAGATTTTTGCATACGCTTTACTTGCGATAACTGTTTTCGCTCCTTCGCCAGTGTAACCTCCCCAAATACCGTTAACGTCTAGCGTTGGGCGAATAGAGTTACGCTCGTTGGTGGTGTAACCGGCTTCACCATAAACAGCGTCGATATCTAGTGCTTTTTTATAATTGTCTAAAGAAAACGGTGCTTTAGCCATTTGTGCGCGCTCGGCTTTAGAGAGCTCTTCGACATTATCGTAAAACCCAGGAATGGTAATATGATTGTTTTCGTCTTGTAACTGGGCAATCATTTTAGTTAATACATTTATTGGATTTGCTACGGCACCACCATAAAGACCAGAATGTAAATCTCTGTTTGGTCCGGTAACTTCAACTTCTACATAACTTAAGCCACGTAACCCAGTTGTAATAGACGGTACATCTTTAGCGATCATTCCGGTATCACTAATAAGGATAACATCGTTTTTAAGTTTTTCTTGGTTCGTTTTTACAAATTTAGCAAGGTTTACACTCCCCACCTCCTCTTCACCTTCTATCATAAACTTTACGTTACAAGGTAATTGGTTGGTACGCGTCATAAACTCCATCGCCTTAACGTGCATGTACATTTGTCCTTTATCGTCGCAAGCTCCACGAGCGAAAATAGCACCTTCGGGATGTATATCGGTTTTTTTAATAACCGGCTCGAATGGTGGGGACGTCCATAAGTCGATAGGATCTGGTGGTTGCACATCGTAATGACCGTACACTAAAACCGTTGGCAAATTTTTATCTATTATTTTTTCTCCGTAAATAATAGGGTAGCCTTCGGTTTCGCAAAGTTCTACGGTATCGCAACCTGCTTCTTTTAAGCTTTTTAAAACGCTATTTGCTGTGGTAATGACGTCTTTTTTATAAGCAGAATCGGCACTAATAGATGGCATTTTAAGTAATTCGATGAGTTCTGATAAGAATCTATCTTTATGCTCGGCCACATAAGATTTTATATTTTGCATACTATATTTTTTGGATTTACGTAAAAGTACAAAAAGAGATGCAATTTTATTATAAACTCTTGTTTGAATATTGAAACATTTGTTTATATTTGCACTCGCTTACCGAATAGGTAGGTTATCTTTTGCGGGCGTGGTGGAATTGGTAGACACGCTAGACTTAGGATCTAGTGCCGCGAGGTGTGGGAGTTCGAGTCTCCCCGCCCGCACAACAAAAGAATAAAGAGCTTTTCGTTTTTACGAGAAGCTTTTTTTGGTTTTATAATGTTTGTGATTTTGTTATTGTTAATTATGGAGTCTTCAAGTAGTACACCATATTCTTGGAGAGTAACGCCATTTGGGAGCATTCCTAACTGTTACGGATCAAGTGCAAAAGTTGTAGGATTTTAGGATTAAGCAAAAAGAGTAGTCCGTCTAAAAAGCAAAAGTTCTATATTTTTGACACTTCTAAAGTGGGCTCTAAACGCTTCTGTTTTTGCGTTGAAAGATTAGGTAGGTGGATTAGTGTTTTGTAAGTAAACAGTTGAAGATTGCCTTTACCGTTTCAGAACTAATTTTTTGCGATATAGAAGGGATTTAAAGCCTCGCGTTTCATTTTTTAATTGTCAATAAAAGTTAAAAAGAGCACGAAGTCATCTTTGTAGGCGTCTCTAATTTTAATGAAGGCAATTCGCATTTGGGATTCTACCGTTTTTACAGATAAATTAAGCGTTTCTGCAATCTCTTTGTATTTTAAGCCTTCCATTTTTAGCTTCAACACATCTTGACAGCGTTCGGGTAAGTCGTTGATAATAGACTGTAAACGCGTGTATTTATGTTCTAATTCTTGGGCTGTTGGTGAGTTGTTGTCCTGTAGTAATTTATATTTTAATTCTTCAAGAACCGTTGTTTCTTTGTTCTTTTTACGCAGCGACATTAAAAATTGATGGTACGCCATTTTGTACAAATAGCTCTTTAAAGAGGTGTGCACGTTTATTATATCGCGTTTGTTCCAGAAATCGACAAAAACAATTTGAACAATTTCTTCGGCCGTGTCTTTACTATTGGTAAAATTTATCGCATAAACGCATAACGGACGGTAGTGCTTGTCAAAAAGCTGCTTAAAAGCTAACGTATTACCTTTTCTAATTTGTGTTATTAGACTTTTATCGTCCATTAAAAGTGAATAAAATTGGTGCCGAAGTTAACAATATTAAAAAATAAAGTTAAATTTTTTAAGGGTAAATAACGAATACAGCATCATAGTTATAAATTAAGCAAAAAAATTGAAACATATAATTGTTAAATATATCAACGACTCTATCTCTCCAAAAGAATTAGAAGTATTGAAAATCTGGTTAGTAAAACCAAAAAATCAAAAAAAATTCAAGCAATTTTTATTGTTGAATAATGATTTGAATGCCACTCATATTACTATTGATGAGGTTAAAGCTTTTAAAAAGGTAAGTGCAAAGATAGATAAAACAACGTCTACGAAATCTAAAGGTCTCGTTAATGTATTGAAATACGCTGCCATTTTAATTGGGTTGTCTTTTCTTGGGTATTCGGTTTACGATTATACGGCGACGAGTACTATTACAAGTGTAAAAGTAGCACCAGAAATAACATTACAATTGGAAGATGGAACGGTTCAAGTTGTGAAGAATGATGTGGAAACGTTTATTTTAAATGCCTCCGGTAAAAAAGTGTCTGAACAAAAAGACAACCAATTGGTGTATACGAATACTGAGAACGCCGAAGAGCTTTTAAGTTATAATACCTTAATAGTACCGTATGGAAAAACATTTGGAATAACATTATCTGACGGTTCTAAAGTAACCTTAAATGCAGGGTCTGAGTTAACGTACCCCGTGCGTTTTATTAAGGGCGAAAAAAAGAGAACGGTATTTTTAGATGGTGAAGCTTTTTTTAAGGTAGCAAAAGATAAAATGCACCCGTTTATAGTAAACACTCAAGATATGGATGTTGAAGTATTAGGTACCGCGTTTAATGTAACGTCTTATAGTGAAGACCATAAAACCTACACTGTTTTAATGGAAGGTAAAGTGGCGGCACATAATAAATTAACAGGCAATAATTCTGTAATTTTAAGTCCTAACCAACGTGTGTATTTTAATAACAACAGGTTAGAGACCGAAACAATTAACACAGAAAAATATGTGGCTTGGGTAAAAGGAAAGCTTGTTTTTATAGATGATTCTTTTGGTGTGATTACAAATAAGTTAGAGCGTAAGTTTAACGTAACGATTCATAATAATTACGCTGCTTTAAATACTATTATCATTACTGCGACTTTTACTACCGAAACTATAGATCAGGTATTAAATACATTTCAGACGTACAAAGCATTTAATTATACGCTGAAAAACGGCGTAGTTACCATTACAAAACCTAATTAAAAAATTTAAAAAAAAGGAAGATGCGTCAACATCTTCCCCATAAATAACCAGTAATCAATCTCCATTGTTAACCAATTAAATCGATGTAAACTTATGAAAAAACAACGAATTAAAAATGTGATATCTTGCATTTTGAACCAATCCCACTTAAAGATGAAATTCACACTCCTCTTTTTGTTTTTAAGCCTAGCGCAAGTCAGTGCTTATAACAGTTACGGTCAAAATAATAAAGTGACCTTAAGCGAAAATCAAGTAACCTTATCTCAAGTGTTACAACAAATTGAAAATCAGACGGATTTTTTATTTTTTTACAACAGTAAGGAACTTGATAGTAACCAGAAAGTCTCTTTAAATGTCGATAACCTTCAGATCGTTGATGTTTTAAGTCAGTTTTTAAATGATTTAAATATTTCTTACCATATTCTGGGTAATCAAATTGTACTAAAAAAATCGGATCCAGAAACAGCGATCAACGTCTTAATAAAAAAGCAGCAACTAGAAGTTACCGGTACGATTATAGATGCTACGGGAATGCCAATGGTTGGTGTTACTGTTATTTTAGAAGGGACCAATAAAGGAACTATTAGTGATTTTTATGGTAAATATAAAGTAGCGATCGATGCACCAGGTCAAGTGTTAGTGTTTTCCTCATTAGGTTATAAAACGGAACGAGTTATAATAGGCGAAGATTTAACTATCGATCTTGAAATGGATGAAGATTTAAGTCAATTGGACGAAGTGGTCATTATTGGTTATGGTCAACAAAAAAAAGAAAATGTTACAGGAGCAGTCTCTACTATAGATACCAAACAAGTGGTGCAAGCTGCAACAGGGTCGGTAGGATTCGATCGCGCTCTTGGAGGATTAGTAAAGGGAGTTCAGGTGTCTCAATCTTCTGGACGTCCGGGATCGCCAGTAAACTTAAATATTAGAGGGATTACATCTCCGTTGTCTTCCGGGTCAAACCAACCTTTAATTGTAATCGATGGTTTTCCTTTTAATTCAGATAATACAAATTTAGGAGCAGCGAATCCATTATTAACGTTAAACCCTAACGATATTAAAAGTTTTAATGTTTTAAAAGATGTGGCAGCAACCTCTATCTATGGGTCTCGTGGAGCCAATGGTGTTATTATTATTGAAACTAATAAAGGAAAACGTAACCAAGATGCCAAAGTTAACTTATCGTATTCTACAACATTAGCGCAGCCTATTAATACGGTTGATGTGTTGAATGCTAAAGAATACCGTCAATTTTACGATACTTTAATAAGTAACACCGTTAGCGCTATGAACGCAGGGCAAATGGATCCTTTCTTTGCTTTCGATTTAGCAAACATAGGAAATGTAGATATCGATTTTAATACGTTTCAAGTGAGTTACGACGGCTTAAGAGATGATTATTTTGGAGCGGCCGATACGGATTGGAGTAATGAGGTGTTTAGAAGTTTAGCTATTACAAAGCAAGCTAACATAGGCGTTTCTGGAGGTAGTGATAAAAGCAACTATTCTTTAAGCTTAGCCTTTATAGACCAAGAAGGATTGACACGACAAGACGGTATTAAGCAATACACTTTTGCGTCGTCTCTTGATACAGATGTAAACACTTATATAAAAATTGGAGGGGCACTAAATTTCAGTCACTCTAACACGAAATCTGGGGAAGAAGATGTTTTTGGACAATACACTGTAAATAGTTCTATCGCTAGAGCACGGCCAGATTTGCCTGTTTATGACGATAATGGGGAGTTGTTAGGTCAAGCGGATTTTGCTAATGGTTTTCAAACTTACGAACCAAATCCATTAATGCGTTTGCAAAACAAAACGAATAATAAAGGGTATAACTTTATTGGGAATACATACCTTGAAGTTGAGCCTATAAAGGATTTGAAAATAAAAGCAGATATTAATGCTGCTATTTTTTATGCAGATAACAGCTCTTTTATTCCCAAAGTGGCGCAAACAGATTTTGTAATCTTTCCCAATCAATCGTTATTAAGTGAGACGCAAACCTTGAGTTCTAATTTAACAACAAACTTAACGGCAGATTATGCGTTTAATTTTTCAGATCACCATTTTACGGTTTTAGCAGGTGCTGCATGGGAGCGTCGTAATTCAGACTATTCCAGTATGTTTTATGTAGGTTTCCCGGACGACGATTTTTTAATTAACGGAAGTTCGGCAGAGTCTATTGGCGCTTACACCGATTACCGTGTAGAAACAGGATTGAATTCCTTATTATCTCGTGTAACGTACCGATACAGTAACTTATATAATGCAACTATTAACTGGAGGAGAGATGCCTCGTCTAAATTTGGACCTCAAAATAAATCAGCTAATTTCCCATCATTATCTTTAGGATGGAATATGATGAACGAGAACTTCCTGATGGATGTTGAAGCTATTAATACTCTTAAATTAAGATTAAGTGCTGGTCGTGTTGGGTCTACAAACTTACCAGATTATGCTTACGAATTATTTTTAGAGTCCAATTCAGACGATATTTATAATGGTAATTCTGCGGTAGTACCCAGCGACGATTTTCCAAATAAAGGGGTCGCTTGGGAAGAAACATCAGAGTATAATGTAGGTTTAGATTACGAATTCTTTAACTCACGTTTACGTGGAGGAATAGATGTGTATAACCGTAAAACGGAAGGCGCTTTAGTTAACACTCCAATTCCTTACGAATTAGGAGGCTTACGCTACACGTCGAATTTTATAGATATCGAAAATAAAGGGGTTGAGGTTAGTTTAGGTGGCGATATTGTTAGAAACGATAACTTTACGTGGTCTGCTAATGTTAATTGGAGTTTAAACAGAAACAAATTAGTAAAATTACAAGGTTCAAATATTAATCAATTTTTATTAGATTATTTTATAGAAGGAGAACCCGTAGGAACCATTAAAGGTTATAAAGTGGTTAAAATTTTCCAATCGCAAGATGAGGTTGATGCACTTAATGCGGCATCACCAGAAGGATTATATGATCAGATGTCTACCTCTGCCGGAGATTATATGTATGAAGATTTAAATGGTGATGGCGAGATATCAATAGAAGATAGAACAGTTATTGGTACTATTCAACCCGACTTTTTCGGAGGGATTTCGAATACGTTCACCTACAAAAATTTCAGTATGACTGCGTTAATGCAGTATTCAGTAGGCGGAGAAAGAACTTGGGATAACATCCCTTTTGGATCCTTAAATCTTTTAGGGGAGAATAAATATAGCGAATACGGTTTAAATACGTGGACCCCAGATAATCCAGAGGCACGATACGCAAGAGCGCTTTATTTCGATCCCTCTCAAAGTAGTAGAACCTCAGATAAGTACTTATACGACACCTCTTATTTAAGATTAAAAAGTGTGCAATTACGTTACGCTTTCGATAAAACAGTCTTAAACAAATTAGGTTTCGATCACGCGAGTATTGTGCTTTCTGCAACGAACTTATTTACTTGGACAAAGTGGCCAGGCATGGATCCAGAAACATTCTCAGAGCGTTCGGATATAGCGAGTCAGACTAATAGTGAAGATCCTTATCCGTTATCAAAATCATTCTCTTTAGGTGTACAACTTCAATTTTAAAAAACAAAACAAAGATGAAAACATATATTAGAATATTTAAAAGCTTAGTGTGTTTATCACTATTTGTTGTGGTATCCAGTTGTAGTATAGATGACGTTAAACCCCTCAATAAATTAACTCCAGATAACACTATTAGAGACGCGACTTCTGCACAACAAGTTTTAAACGGCGTGTATGATTTAGGTCGTGAATTTAATGTAAACTCTTTTCCTTTATACTTAGCGGCCTACGGCAATGAGGGAAGAATAAGTGGAACCTTAAGCGGAGGCACAGGTTTTAATACCAACGAAGTACCGGTAAGCAACCCGTTTTTAGCGAACCTGTATAATGGACATTATAAAATAATTAGCCTAAGTAACTTTTTAATTGAAGGCTTAGAAGCTGGAGATGCTATTGGTATTTCAGAAACACGCAAAGCAGAGATGTTGTCCGAAGCTAAGTTTCAACGTGCTTTTGCTTACTTTAATTTACTGCGTTATTTTGGTGAGTTTTACGATGTAAATTCTGTTTATGGCGTTGTGGTTAGAACAGAATTTGCAACAGATATTGAAGCTAATCCTAGAAACACGGTGCAAGAGGTATATACCTTAATTGTATCAGATTTAGAATTTGCAGTCACTAATGGCCCTACATTTATCGATCATTTCTACGCCGGTACTTTAGCATCAAAAGCGTTATTATCTAAGGTGGAATTATATAGGGGTAATTACGATACGGCAGCAACCTTAGCATTCGAAGTTATTAATAACTCAGAAGACTATATGTTAGAACCACAATACTCAGAAATTTTTAATAAGAGATTTCTTAGCGACGAGGTTCTTTTTGCACCATTTGCGGGACCAGGTGCAGAAGGGGGAAGCAATATGGCACTAATTAAAAACACGACCTATAGCGAAACCTTAAAGGCTACTGCCGATGCGCAAGTAGGAACAGCAACAGATGGCGATTTAGCAGGAGCAGGGGGGAACTTCGATCCGAGATTTAGTTTTGCTTATTCTGATGACACACACGGTGATAACGATCAGGCAAAATACCCTTTTGTAGCTAATGCAGCTTCAGAAAACAACACGATATATCATTTGCGTTTAGGCGAGATTTACTTAGTACACGCAGAGGCGGAAGCGAGACGTGTTGGTGGCGATTTAACTGCGGCCTTAGCAAGTGTAAACGAGATTAGAAATCGTGTTACTATTACCCCTAAAACATTTGTAGATCAAAACACATTGTTAGAAGACATAAGACAAGAGAAACTATTGGAGCTTTTTTATGAAAACGGAGAGCCTTTATTCGATGTTATCCGTTACGATAGATTAGGAAATCTTGACGCGACAACTGTAAAACCCTCTTTAGTTACCAATCGTTTTATCTTACCAATTCCATCGCAAGTTATTATAGGTAATAACACCGTTATTCAAAATCAAGGATATTAATTCCAAATTAAAATTTAAAAAAAAGTTCAATATGAGAAATTTAATACTAATTGCACTAGTTAGCCTTATGGTATCGTGCAATAAAGAAGTGCCTAAAAAGGACTACGCGGTTTTATATGGTACAGTAGAAAACCCTAACGATAGCATAAACTTGCGCTTGTTTAATCCGGTAAGCTCTAAGTCGGTTATTATAGACGTTGACGAAAACGGAAACTTTAGAGATACTTTAAAGCTAGAAAACCCCGTTAATTATAACACGGTTTACGATAAAGTTTTTGAAGTGTATTTGCAAAATGATATGGATCTTAATATGAGTTTCGATGCGTCTAACATTCAAGAAACCTTAACCTTTAAGGGTAAAGGTGCCGAAGAAAATAACTTTATAAAATTTAAAACGGGACATTTAAGTTCATTGTTTGGTAAAGATTATAAGGAATATCTGGGTGCCGAAGAAACCGATTTTAACGTGCGTACAGACGCTTTTATGACTACGTTTTATGCGACATTAGATAACAAAGAAGCGCTTTTAGATTCCACTTTTGTAGCAGACGAGAAAAAGAAAATCGAAGAGTTTAAAACGGGTATGGTTGCCCAGCACGAACAACAATTAGAAATTAATTCTAAGTTAGGTAAAGGATTGCCTTCCCCAGAATTTACCGATTACGTAAATTATAAAGGCGGGACCTCTTCGCTTTCAGATTTTAAAGGAAGTTATGTTTATATAGATGTTTGGGCCACTTGGTGTGTGCCTTGTATCTACGAGATGCCCTATTTAGCTAAAGTTGAAGAGGCGTTTAAAGATAAAAACATTACGTTCTTAAGTATCTCGGTCGACAATCAGAAAGATAAAGCAAAATGGAGAAAAATGATTGAAACCAAAGCATTAGATGGCGTTCAATTATTAGCAGATAATGCTACGGAATCTAAGTTTATGACGGATTATTACATTTTTGGTATTCCACGTTTCATTTTATTAGATAAAGAAGGAAACATTGTTAGTTATGATGCTCCTAGACCTTCAGAAGAGGGTTTAAAAGATCTATTTAATTCTTTAGATATATAGTTGTTTGAATTAGTTGAAGAACACACTTAAGACTCTTTTGTATTTAAAAAAAAAGCCAGAACCTATCGTTGTTCTGGCTTTTTTATGCGTTTTGCTGTTAAACGCAAACCTATTCATCCCAATTATGACGTGATTCTATAGTATATCAGCAACAGTTTTACATTAACATTTGGACGTGTTTTGTGGTTGCAACTCTTAAAATTATCACAAAAGCAAAATAAGTATAAGGGTAAGACTTAAAAATAGCATCATACCACTAAGTAATAACAAAACCATAACTCAAAAAAATATGCGGCATTTTACCACTTTATTTCTATTCTTATTTTGTTTCCAATTGTTTGCTCAAAATGCACAACAAGATCCATTATTACCAGTTAACACCAAAATTAAAAAAGGAGTGTTAGATAATGGTTTAACCTATTATATCTATGATACGGACGTCACTAAAAATGCGGCCAGTTATTATATTATTCAGAATGTAGGATCTGTTTTAGAAAACGATAACCAACAAGGTTTAGCGCATTTTTTAGAACATATGGCGTTTAATGGAACAGAGAATTTTGAAGGCAAAGCTGTTTTAAATACGCTTCAAAAAGAAGGGGCCGTTTTTGGTCAAGACATCAACGCGTTTACGGCTTTTGACGAAACGGTTTATAATATGAATAATATCCCAACGCGTCCAGAATTAATAGATACGTGTTTACTTGTTTTACACGATTGGTGTAATGCGTTGGCGTTAACTGATGAAGAAATTGATGCTGAGCGCGGTGTTATTAAAGAAGAATGGCGTACACGCCAGTCGGGAAGTATGCGTATTTTTCAGCAGAGCTTACCAGTGTTATTCAACAATACAAAATATGCAGAACGTATGCCTATTGGCTTAATGGATACGGTGGAAAATTTCGAATATAAAACCCTTCGCGATTTTTACCACGATTGGTATAGAACAGATTTACAAGCGATCGCTGTAATAGGAGATGTTGATGTTAAGGTAATTGAAGCTAAAATAAAAGCATTGTTTTCGGAGATACCAGCTATTAAAAAGCCTAAAAAGCGTGAGGTTATAACGATTCCTGATAATGACGAACTCCTTTACATCTTAGCTAAGGATAAGGAAGTTACAACGGCACGCATAGAGTTTGGTATTAGACATCCAAAAGTAAAAGCGTACAATACGACTAGTGATTTAAAAAGTTTCCTACTAGAGAATATGATTACGACGATGTTTAGAGATCGTATTAAAGAAGTGTCTCAAGATCCTAAATCTCCTTTCGTAAATGCAAGTATTACGTATGCTAAAAATTCACGTACAACAAATGCATTAACCTTAAGTATTTCTCCAAAAGCGAATGAGCAACAAGAAGCGTTTAAGGCGGTGGTTACAGAAATTAATAGAGCGGTAAAGTTTGGATTCACGCAAGCGGAAATGGATCGTACCATTGTTCAGATAGAAAACTACTACACGACATTAATCAGTCGTGAGAACGATAAATCGCACGAAGCGATTGTTTATGGTATACAGCAGAATTATTTAGAGAATATCGAAATGATTGATATCGCGAAACAATTCCCTATTATGGAAAATATTTTTGCGAATTTGACTACAGAAGATATTCATACTAAAATGAAAACATTATACACTGAAAACAATAGATTTATTATTGTAACAGGTGTTGAAGGTGACAACAATTTAACGAAACAACAAACGTTAGATATTTTAAGTAGCGTAGAGAAAGATAATACGTTAACGGCGTATTCGGATACGTTTTCAGGAAAGACCTTAATTTCTGATGCCGAAATAAAACCAGGATCTATTATTTCTGAAATAAGAAACGATGCTATAGACGCGACAACTTTTAAGTTAAGTAACGGTATAACGGTACACTATAAATTTGCCGATAAAAATAAAAACGACGTTAAATTAGAAGCTATTAGCTACGGTGGATTGTCATTAATAAAAGACGCGCATTTGGCCTCTGCTAAATATGCAAATACAGTAGTGCAACAATCAGGGTTAGGAGACTATTCGGCAACCGATTTAGATAAAGTGCTTACCGGTAAAACCGCCTCTACAGGAATCGAGATTTTAGATTTATCAGAATCTATTTACGGTTCTGCAATCACAAAAGATGTGGAAACTCTATTACAAATGGTATATTTGCGTTTTGTAAATCCGCGTTTCGATGAAAATGCTTACAAAGTGTTTAAAGGACAGCTAGAGAATTATGTTGTAAGACGTAGTGAAGATTTAAATTCTAAAATGCAAGACCGTTTAATTGTTGCACTTTATGGCGAAAATAATCCTAAAAAACGATTGATAAATGCTAGCTTTGTAGCGGATTTAAATTTTGATGAAATAAAAAATATTTATCTAGAGCGTTACAAAAATGCTTCAGATTTTGAGTTCTTTATTGTTGGAGATGTTTCTAAAGCGGCTTTAAAACCGTTATTAGAAAACTATGTTGCAAGTATTCCTACTTCAGCAGTACAAGAAAAATGGATTGATAATACAGCTGAATGGAAATCGAACACCATTAAGCAGGAAGTGTTATTAGAAATGGAAGATCCAAAAAGTTCGGTTAAAATTGCGTTTAAGAATAATTTTAAACACTCTTTAAAAAATGAATTGCTAGCAAAAACGTTAGTTGGGATTTTAAATTTAAGATACAATGCCACTTTAAGAGAAACGGAAGGTGGAACGTATGGCGTTAGTTTATATGCTAACGTGTCTAAACGTCCAAAAGAAGAGATCTTAATCGCGATACAATTTGATTGTAACCCGGATAAAGTAGAAACTCTGGTAGCTATCGTTTATGAAGAATTAAATAAAATTGCCAACGGTGTTATTACGCAGTCGGATTTAGATAAAACGGTAACGAATTATTTAAAAGAAAAGCAACAGCAAGAAAACTATAATAGTCACGATATGCGATTGTTATTAAATTATTTCAGAGAAGGTTACAATATGGATAATCCGAAAAACTTTGAAAATATAGCAAACAAAATAACGGCAAAAGAGGTGACGGAATTCACGAAAAGAGCACTTAAAAATGCAAAATCTTATGAAATCATCTTTAGTCCAGAAAATTAATAATAACCGCATCTTTATGTCGCATTACCAAATTGCTTATTAAGGTAATGTTGTATAGTAAAGATGTTTATAGCGCTGAAAATAACAGCATTTTAAAACAAAAGAAAATGAAGCACTTTATTTTAATTTTAGCATTAGCCATCGGCTTCAATGCCTTCTCACAAATTTACGATCCCGTAAAATGGAACACTTCTGTTGAGAAGATTTCTGATACCGAGTACTTTTTGGTGGCCAATGCAACTATAGAGAGCGGTTGGCATTTGTATTCTCAAAACGTCCCTGAAGATGGACCAATACCAACAACATTTACATTCGATACAGAAGATTCTTTTGAATTAATAAATAAAGTATTAGAAGAAGAAGGCGTTACTATAGACGATCCTGTTTTTAATATGCGTATTAAATTCTTTGCGAATAAAGCGTCTTTTAGACAGCGCATAAAAATACTAAACAAAGAACTTTCTCTTGTTAAAGGAGAAGTCGAGTTTATGGTTTGCGACGATACACGTTGTTTACCGCCTGAATATTTAGATTTAGAATTTGATCTTACTAACGCAACTGCGGTAACTGAGAGTTTTCTAAAAGCAGAAACGTTAACGCCAGCAGTAAAGAGTAAAGCGCTAAAAGATACAACAGCGAAAACGGAGTCAAACGATGGGAAAATTAAAGGGTTATTTGGTATTTTCTTTATCGCGTTTCTATCAGGATTTGCGGCATTGTTAACCCCGTGTGTGTTCCCAATGATTCCTATGACAGTGAGTTTCTTTACGAAACAGAGTAAAAACAAAGCAAAAGGAATTAAAAATGCAATTATATACGGACTGTGTATTATCGTTATTTATTTAGTATTAGGAACGGCAGTAACGGCTATTTTTGGTGCGGAGTCTTTAAATGCATTGGCAACCAATGTGTGGTTTAATGTTATTTTCTTCATCCTATTAATAGTATTTGCATTATCATTCTTGGGCGCATTCGAAATTATGTTACCTAACAAATGGGCGAATAAAGTTGATGCTCAGGCGAGCCGTGGTGGTTTAATTGGTATTTTCTTTATGGCTTTAGCATTAGCAATTGTATCCTTCTCTTGTACAGGACCCATTGTCGGGACTTTATTAGTCGAGGCGGCTTCAAAAGGAGGTATAGCACCTATTATTGGGATGTTTGGTTTTTCATTAGCTATAGCATTACCCTTTGCTTTATTTGCAGCGTTCCCAGGATGGTTAAATTCACTACCAAAATCTGGTGGTTGGTTAAATACAGTAAAAGTGGTACTTGGATTTTTAGAGTTAGCATTAGCTTTTAAATTTTTATCTCAAGCCGATTTAGTGTTACAACTTCATATTTTAGAGCGTGAAGTCTTTATTGCGATTTGGATCGCTGTATTTGGTACGTTAGCCTTATATCTTTTTGGTAAAATTAAATTACCTCACGATTCACCTTTAACACACATATCAGTAGGACGTTTAAGCTTAGGTTTAATTGTTTTAACCTTTACCATTTATATGATTCCTGGATTATGGGGTGCGCCATTAAAAATTATTAGTGCGTTTCCACCACCATTAGATTATGCTGAGTCTCCTTACGGTGTAGGGAATTCTAAAACTGGTGGCGGTGCGGCAGCGGTATTACAAGAGTTACCAGAAGGCGGCCATTTATTAGCACCACATCAAATTTTAGCATTTAACGATTACGATAAGGGTGTTGCTTATGCTAAGAAAGTAAACAAGCCAATTATGCTAGATTTTACAGGATGGGCTTGTGTAAACTGTCGTAAGATGGAACAAAACGTTTGGGTAGACGATAGAGTGCTCAACGTATTAAAAAACGAGATAGTACTCATTTCATTGTACGTTGATGATAAACGTAAACTGGAAGAAGATGAAATTGTGGAATCGCAATTAAAACCGGGAAAACAATTAAAGTACATCGGACAAAAATGGAGCGAATTCCAAACGATTAAGTTTAAAACAAATACGCAACCTTTCTATGCTATCATAGATCACGAGGGCGAAACTGTTAATGAGCCTGTAGGGTTTATGTTCGATGCCGATGAGTATTACGCTTGGTTGCAAGACGGAGTCAGTAAGTTTTAAATCAAATTACAAGACTATTACCTATAGCAAAATAGGTAATGGTCTTTTTAGTATAAAATACAGCAGTTTTATTGCGCTTATTAAAAATTACAGAATAACACATTATGAAAACAGATACACTTAATAAACAAGACACCACGTTAGATTTAGAAGCCTATTTTAAACCCTTCAGAGCTGGTGTAATAGGTAACGATGCCACGTTTAAATCTCTGTATGGTAAACAAAATATGTTGTATGCCGATTGGATTGCTAGTGGAAGATTATACCAACCTATTGAAAATGTAATCTGTGAAAAAGTGGGGCCAATGATGGCGAATACACACTCTTTTTCAAGTGAAAGTGGTAAGGCGACAACATACTTATATCATGAAGCGCGTAACGTGATTAAACAACACGTTAACGCTTCAGAAGAGGATGTATTAGTAACCACAGGAACAGGGATGACGGGTGCTTTAAATAAGTTACTACGCATCCTTAAGTTATTACCAGCAAACCTTAGCGGCGCACCCGTTTTAGAGGCGGATAGACCAGTAGTATTTATAACACATATGGAACACCACTCTAATCAAGTGTGTTGGTTTGAAACAGAAGCCGATGTTGTTATCCTTCCTCCAGACGATAAAGGATTGGTAGCGACCGAAGTCTTAGAAAATGAAATCAAAAAATATAGCGATCGTAAGTATCTAATTGGTGCGTTTACAGCGTGTTCTAATGTTACGGGTATTATTTCTCCGTACCAAGAATTGGCTAAAATAATGCATGAGTATGGCGGACTTTGTTTCGTAGATTTTGCGGCCTCGGCGCCGTATGTAAACATTAATATGCACCCAGAAAATGAGGATGAGTGTCTAGATGCTATTTTCTTTTCTCCTCATAAATTTTTAGGTGGTCCGGGAAGTTGTGGTGTTTTAGTATACAATAAAAATATACACCAAAGAGAAATTCCTGATAATCCAGGTGGTGGAAACGTAAAGTGGACAAAACCTTCAGGGGAATTTAAATATGTGGAAGATCCAGAAACTAGAGAAGACGGTGGGACGCCAGGTATTATTCAAGTAATAAGAGCGGCTCTTGTTATTAATCTAAAAGAGAAAATGAATGTCGATAAAATGAAAGAACGTGAAGACGAACTTTTAAAGTCTTTTTATGATGGGGTTGAAGATATCAATGAATTAACGGTGTTAGGGACAAGACACCAAAAGCAAATTGGTTGTGTGTCTTTCAATATAGACCATATGCATTACAATTTAGCGGTACGTTTATTAAACGACCGTTTCGGAATTCAAGTGCGTGGTGGTTGGTCTTGCGCTAGTACGTATGCGCATTATTTATGTGGTATTAACGCTGCTAGTTCTAGCGAAATTATTGCACAAATTGAAGCGAAAAATTTAACCGAGAAGCCAGGTTGGGTACGTTTATCTATTCATCCAACAATGTCTAACAAGGAAATTACCTATGTTGTAGAGTCTATTAAAGAGATGGTAGCGAATCAAAAAGAATGGTCTGCAGATTATACTTATAACAGCGGTACAAATGAGTTTGATTCTATTACACCAGTAGAAGTAGACTTACAGCACTATGCAGATATTTTAAGTTTATAAGTTCACTCTATAGGCAAAATAGAAACTAGAGCACTCAGATATCCTAAAGATGTCGTGATGCAAATAGTATAGGCATCCTTTTAATTCTTGCAATTAAAAGGATGTTTTGTTTCGATAGGGCATTATTTAAGCGAAATGCACCTTTTTTTGATAACTTTGCACCTTTGTTTTAAGGTTAAAAATAGTAAACATCAACTTTAAGAATGTCACCAAAACTAACGAATTCCGTTTTATATTTAATGAGCACATCGGCAGGGTTAATCGTTGCTAATTTGTATTATAATCAACCATTATTGCATCAAATGGCCGTTACATTCAACGTCTCTGATTCTGCGGTTAGCAATGTTGCATTATCTACGCAATTGGGTTACGCCTTTGGGTTGTTGTTTATTATTCCGCTCGGCGATAAAATATCTAATAAAAAAATATTAAGAGTAGATTTTTTTGTAATGGTTCTGGCTTTAGTCGCGGCAGGTTTATCTAATACGTTATTTCTATTAATAGCGAGTAGTTTTTTAATTGGTTTTACCTCTGCTATTCCGCAGTTATTTGTGCCTATGGCAGCAGCATTATCAGACGATAAAGGTCGCGGGCGGGCAATAGGTATCGTAATGAGTGGTTTATTAATTGGGATTTTAGGAAGTCGCGTAATTAGTGGCTTAGTTGGAGCGCAATTTGGTTGGCGCATTATGTACTATGCAGCAGCGCTACTGATGGTTGTTTTATTCGTTTTGCTAGCCTATAAACTTCCAAAAATGAAGCCGACCTACAAAGATAGTTATGCCAGCTTAATGAAATCACTTTGGTTTTATTTTAAAACAGAACCCGCTTTACGCGTAGCAGCCTTAAGAGGTGCTTTAGCTTTTGCGGGGTTAAGTGCCTTTTGGACAACGCTCGTATTTTTAATGGAGGATTCCTTTGGTTACGGTAGTGGTGTAACAGGCGTTTTTGGGCTGTTTGGAATTGCCGGTGCTTTAGGAGCAACTGTTGTTGGTAAAATGAATGACAAAGTCAGTAAGAATAAAATTATAATGGTTAGTGCTATTTTAATTCTCGTTTCTTGGTTTGTGTTTTTGGTTTCCGCTCAGTCTTTAATTGGCCTAGTCATTGGTGTTATTGTGGTCGATTTAGGTTTACAAGGGTTACACATAACCAATCAAAACATCATTTTCTCAAAAAACCCAGAAGCCCGTAATCGTGTAAACACTATTTATATGGTCGGGTTTTTTATTGGCGGAGCTCTAGGTACGGTCTTAGGTGCTTTCGCTTGGCAGCACTACGCGTGGGTTGGTGTTTCTGTTTTAGGGATTGTTTTGTCTGCATTAATCATTGTGGTTCATCTTATATATAGGAATAAAGCCTATTAGCATTTTGTATTTTAAGAATGAGTTCATTATGTTGTGAACTAATTGTAGCTTTGTAAAAAATTTGAATATGAAAGCAGCCTCAATACAACATAAAGAACTTATCGAAGATATCGGAATGGGTATTGAAGAACGGGCGGGCTTATCGCCGTTAGCATCGCGTATTTATGCCTTGCTAACGATGACGTCTTACGACGGGTTGACTTTCGATGAGATAAAAGAATCCATTGAAGCTAGCAAGAGTTCTATTTCGGTAAATATAAAAGTACTTCTTCAGTTAAGATATATAGAATATTACACCAAACCAGGGGATAGGAAACGTTATTTTAAAGTGTCTAAATATTTTCAGATAAAATTTTTAGAAATCTATATGGATGCGCTTGAAAAACAAATTACCCTTGTTGATAAAATAAATAATTACAATAAAGAATTTCAAAAAGAAAAGTTCGTCAACGAAGAATCTTTAGGATTAATTACACGAGATTATCTGACGAAAATGAGAGATCTCGTTGCTGTAACCATCGCTAAAATAGCAGAGTTTAAAACGACGGAGTAATTTGATGTCTTTACACAACGGAAAAAGATAAATTAATTTGTAAGTCTGTTAAAACAGCTATACTTGAGAATACATTTATGGGGAAAGCATTCGAAAATCGCTGGTTTTTATTAATAATCATTGCACTTACTTGGGGCAGTTCGTTTATTTTAATAAAGAAATCTTTAATTGCGTTTACACCATACGAAATTGGTGCTATTCGCGTTGGCGTTTCGGGGTTAATTATGGCGGTCATTGGAGTTCCTGCATTACGCAGAATGGATAAAAACACACTGTTTTGGATTGCTACGGCTGGCTTTTTTGGTAATTTTTTACCAATGTTTTTATTTCCGTTGGCACAAACACAAGTAAGTAGTTCGCTAGCGGGTATTTTAGATTCTTTAGTGCCGGTTTTCGTACTGGTTTTAGGCTTTTTATTTTTTGGAATTCGCAGTAAAACAATACAAGTGCTTGGCGCCGTTATTGGTTTTTCGGGCGCTGCGACGTTAATGTATTTCTCAGAATCTAGTACAGCCGATTCTCAATTAGGTTACGCCTTATTGGTTGTTTTAGCTACGGCTTGTTATGGGCTGGCAGCATTAATTATAAAAGAAAAACTACAACACGTGCCTTCTATGCCGCTCTCTGGAGGCATTTTTACTATTTGGATGCTGCCTTCTTTTCTAATTTTATTAGGAACGGGCTTTTTTACCCGTTTCCAAATTACCCCAGAATCGACTGAGGCAATGGGTTACTTAGCGATACTTACCGTTCTAGGTACTGCCGTTGCAATGCTGTTATATTACAAGCTTATTCAGAATACATCGCCAGTATTTGCCAGCACAGTAACCTACTTGTTACCTATAGTTGCTGTTATTTGGGGGTTAATAGATGGTGAGGAATTCTCTTTGTGGTATGTTTTCGGGGGGATATTAATCTTAATAGGTATCTATTTAATTCGAGAACAGAAGAAGGAACCGCGGCTCGTACCGAGATAATCGTAGTATTATTAGGTACTCCTTTTTTTGAAAGAAAAGTATAGTTAAAAGTCTGGAATAAAATATAACACAATTTTAAACACTATTAGTTCGTATTGTTACGAACTAATAGTATATTTGCATTTCAAATAAAGAATTGCATTATGAAAAAAGTGTTAAATAAAGACGATTTACTAACCGAAGAGGTTGGTTTATTAATTGAAAAGCGCTTGCATCTTACACCATTAGCAGCTAGAATTTATACCACTTTACTTTTATCGTCAGAAGAAGGGTTAACCTTCGAAGATATTATTAGAGTACATCAAGCCAGTAAAAGTTCGGTGTCCAATAATCTTAAGATTTTGGTAAATCTTCATTACGTAGCGTATTATACCAAATTTGGCGAACGCAAACGCTATTTCCGGATGTCTGAGTTTTATGTAAAAACAGCAATGGAAAGACATACAGAGTTGTTTGAACAAGAGTTATACATCATTAATAAAGTTACAGCGTACAACAAAATAAATAATCCTAAGAAATTTAAAAAAGAAGAATCATTAGTTAGAATATATCAAGAGTATTTAGCGCATTTACGCGATGGATATTTAAAGAAAATAAAAGAAATAGAACAGTATAAAAATCAATTGTAGATTATAAAATTATGAAAACACTCTTTAAAAATTCAATCCCACTTATAGCTTTATTGTTAGTGATGTCCTGTGGGAAGGATGCTGCAAAAGGCGGTGCTGCTGCATCAAGACCAGCACTGTCGTTACCGGTCGTAAAATTGCCGTTGCAAACCGTGACCACTTATAAATCCTACCCCACAAGTATTGAGGGGCTTACAAATAGTGAAGTGCGTGCAAAAATATCAGGATATATCACCGGCGTTTTCGTAGACGAAGGTCAGAAAGTAAAAAAAGGACAGCTGCTTTTTAAGTTAGAAACACAATCTATGAACCAAGACGCTGCTGCAGCAAAAGCGAATGTAAATGCGGCCCAGGTAGAGGTAGATAAGTTAAAACCTTTGGTAGCAAAAAATATTATTAGTGCAGTACAATTAGAAACGGCAAAGGCAAAGTTAGCACAAGCAAAAAGCGGCTATAGTGGTATTGCAGCAACTATTAGTTATGGTACTATAAAAAGCCCGGTAGATGGTTATGTAGGTAGCGTTAGATTGCGAAAAGGGTCTTTGGTCAGTCCAAATGATCAACAACCGTTAACTACGGTGTCTGATGTTAGTAATGTTTACGCTTATTACTCTATGAATGAGAAAGCGTATTTAAATTTTCTTCAAAGTGCTGAAGGCGCCTCTAAAGCTGATAAAATAAAGAACTTTCCAAAAGTGACTTTAATCTTGGCGAATGGATATGAATATGATCAAAAAGGAACGATAGAAACCATAAACTCTCAAATTAATCCCAATTCAGGAACTATTTCTTTCCGTGCTCTATTTAAAAATGACAATGGATTATTAACCAATGGTAATAGCGGAATTATTAAAGTGCCCACCGTCTTTGAAGATGTCGTCGTGGTACCGCAAGAGGCTACTTTCGAACAACAAGAAGGCATTTTTGTGTATAAAGTTGAAGATGATAATACGGCTACAGCGCAAGCGATTACTATTAAAGCAAAAGCGGGTAGTTTATACATTGTAGACTCTGGGATTAAAGCAAATGAAACCATAGTTGTTAAAGGTATTGGTAAGCTAAGAAGTGGTATGCCTATACAGCCAAAAATGGTGAATTTTGACAGCATAGCAAAACCCATCACAAAAGAGTTTCAATAATTCATTATAAAAAAAGTAGAAATAATGTTAAAAACATTTATAACACGACCGGTACTTTCGGCGGTAGTTTCCATTCTTATTTTAATTTTGGGGGTGCTAGGGCTAACCTCTCTATCGGTAACGCAATATCCAGATATAGCACCGCCAACCATAAAAGTAACAGCTGCTTATCCAGGCGCAACGGCGGCGACGATTTTAGAGAGTGTTATTGTTCCTATCGAAGAACAAATTAATGGGGTTGAAGGGATGACGTATATTACGTCTACGGCAACAAATAACGGTACCGCCGAAATTACGGTATATTTTGGTCAAGATGTCGATCCAGATATTGCGGCGGTAAACGTGCAGAACCGTGTTGCTAGGGCAAACCCATTATTACCACAAGCGGTAAGACAGACAGGAGTTTTAACCGAAAAGCAACAAACTAGTGCTTTAATGTTCCTTAGTTTTTATAGTTCCTCTAAAGATTATGACGACGTATTCTTACAAAATTACTTGAAAATTAATGTCGTTCCTGCCTTTCAAAGGGTAAACGGTGTCGGAAATGTTAACGTATTTGGTAGTAAAGATTATGCGATGCGTATTTGGTTACAGCCAAATAAAATGGCCGCTTATGGTTTAGCACCTTCAGACGTTTCTAAGGCTTTAAACGAGCAAAGTCAGGAGGCGGCAGCGGGTACAATTGGTGAAAATAATGGGGAAGCTTTCTCTTATGTAATTAGTTACGACGGTCGTTTTAGAACCGAAGCGCAATACGAAAACGTTATTATTAAAGCACTTGGTAACGGCGAATATTTACGCTTAAAAGATGTAGCAAAAGTTGAACTTGATGCACAATCGTATGCTACAACGGCTCAAACCGATGGTAACCCGAGTGTGGCATTAGCGATTTATCAAACAAAAGGATCGGATGCTCAAGAAATTATTGAAAACGTTAAATTAGAATTAGCACACTTAAAAACAAATTTTCCAGAAGGAATCGATGTTGTTATTCCTTACGATACCAATGAGTTTTTAAATGCTTCAGTCGAAAAAGTAACACACACATTAATAGAAGCTTTTATTCTGGTATTTATTGTAGTATTTCTCTTTTTACAAGATTTTAGATCGACTCTTATCCCTGCAATTGCGGTACCAGTGTCTATTGTAGGTACGTTTTTCTTCTTAAACTTATTTGGATATTCCATTAACTTATTAACCTTATTCGCCTTGGTGTTGGCGATTGGTATTGTAGTGGATGATGCCATTGTGGTTGTAGAAGCCGTTCACGCAAAAATTGACGAGGGCGCAAAAGATATTCAAAAGGCTACTATTACGGCAATGAGTGAAATTTCTGGTGCTATTGTATCTATTACTTTAGTAATGGCCGCAGTTTTTGTGCCAGTAACTTTTATTACTGGACCAACGGGAGTGTTTTACGAGCAGTTTGGAGTCACGCTTATTGTCGCCATTTTAATTTCAGCAGTAAATGCTTTAACGTTAAGTCCGGCGTTATGTGCGCTATTATTAAAACCACATGGAGAAGAAGAAAAGAAAGGTTTTATGCAGCGTTTTTACTCTGCGTTTAATAAAGGGTTTGATGTAACGGTAAAACGTTACGGTCAGTCTTTAGGATTTCTCTTTAGACACAAATGGATTACAGGTGCTATTTTAATAGCGTCAGTAATCGGTATTTTATGGGCTGTAAAAACAACGCCAAGCGGCTTTGTTCCAGATGAAGACAGAGGATTAGTATTTATTAATATGGAATTGCCTCCGGGCGCTTCCATTGATAGAACTGCCGAAGTAAATAATCTATTATACCAAAAGGTGAAAGATATTCCCGGAGTAGAAAGTGTAACCACTATTAACGGTATTAGTTTAATTAACGGTGCGGGTAATAACTACGGATTAGGGTTTATAAAACTCAAGAACTGGAGTGAGCGTACCGAAGATAATGAGTCTGTTCAAGCCATAACGAGAACTTTATTTGGTATTGCCTCAACCATTCCTGAAGCAAATATTATCTTTTTCTCACCACCAAGTATTCCCGGTTTTGGTACATCTTCTGGTGTGGAAGTTAACTTACTAGACAAGTCTGGTGGTAACTTTGCCGGATTAGATAAAGTGAATAAAGAATTTATTGCCAGTTTAATGCAGCGTCCAGAATTTCAATACGCGCAATCGTCGTTCAGTACAAAATATCCACAATATAAGTTGGATATTAATATGGAGCTAGCGAAAAATAACGGCGTTGATATCAATAGTATTTTTAATACGCTTCAAGGGTATATTGGTGGTATATATACTGCCGATTTCTCAAGGTTTGGAAAACAATATAGAGTGTATGTGCAATCATTGCCTTCCGAGCGTTCTAAGGTTCAGGATTTAAGTAATATGTTTGTAAAAACAAGTTCGGGAGAGATGGCGCCAATAACACAATTTGTATCGTTAGAGCGTGTCTTTGGTCCGCAATCGGTAACGCGTTTCAACCTGTTTAATTCAACAAAAATTACTGGTGCAACAAATCCAGGATTTAGTACAGGAGATGCTATTGCTGCTGTAGAAGAGGTGTCGCAGTCGCTGCCAAGTAACTTTAGTACGGCGTATTCTGGATTAACACGAGAGGAACAAAATGCAGGAAACCAAACCACGGTTATTTTAATATTAGTAATTGTGTTTGTGTATTTTATTTTAAGTGCGCAATACGAAAGTTTTATCCTACCATTCTCTGTAATCTTATCATTACCATTAGGGATATTTGGAGCTTTTATAACGACTAAAGTCGCTGGGCTAGAAAATAACATTTATTTCCAAATTGCTCTTATTATGTTAATTGGACTATTGGCCAAAAATGCCATATTAATCGTTGAGTTCGCGATACAACGCCGTAAAAACGGAGAGTCAATTTTCGATTCAGCTGTCGATGGTGCAAAAGCGAGGTTACGTCCTATTTTAATGACATCATTGGCCTTTATATTTGGTCTTATGCCCTTAGTTTTTGCTTCGGGTGTGGGGTCTGAAGGTAACCGTGCGATTGGTACAGGTGCCGTAGGAGGATTATTAATAGGAACCGTTTTGGGGGTATTCGTTATCCCAATTCTATATATGTTGTTTCAATGGTTACAAGAAAAAGTGGTGAAGCCAAAGGCGAAGCCAGAGCAGCAACAAGTGGACGCACATTAATACCAAACAGAATTTTAAAATGAAGAAAACAGTAGTTATAAAAGGAACTCTTGTCGTTTTTACAATGCTTACTTTACAATCTTGTTTTGTGGCCAAAGATTACAAACGACCAGAGTTAAATATTGAAGAAAATTATAGAATAGATGCTGTAGCTCAAGATACAGTCTCTATGGCAAGCGTCTCTTGGAACGAGTTGTTTACAGATCCTGTGTTAACGCATTATATAGAGAGCGGTCTAACACATAATATAGATATTAGAGTGGCGATTCAGCAAATCGTGGCGGCTGAAGCTTATGTTAAGCAAGGAAAAGCGGGCTTTTTACCAACGCTTTCCGGAAATTTAAAATACACACATCAAGAATTATCTAACAATAGTCAGTTTGGTTCTTTTTTAAGTGGCTCTCAAGATCAATATGAGGTTACAGGAAACGTGTCTTGGGAAGCCGATATTTGGGGTAAAATAAGAAGTAATAGTCGGTCGTTTAAAGCCTCTTATTTGCAAACAGTCGCCGCACATCACGCCGTAAAAACACGATTGATTTCGAATATATCGTCTACCTATTTCAGCTTGCTTGCCTTAGACGAGCAAATTGAAGTGACCGAGAGGACAATTGAGAATAGAAGCAGTAGTTTAGAAACCACAAAAGCTTTAAAAGAAGCTGGAAACGTTACTGAAGTTGGAGTGAAGCAAACGGAGGCACAGTTGTACACTGCACAAGCTATTTTGTTAGATTTAAAAACGCAAAGTCGATTGTTGGAAAATACAATGGCTATTCTTTTAGGTAAAATGCCTATGGATATTGAACGTTCCTCTTTAGAAGATCAAATTATAGACACCGAGTTGGCTACCGGAGTGCCTACGCAATTATTAAGTAATAGACCTGATGTTATGGCTGCAGAGTTTAAATTACGAAGTGCTTTCGAAATGACAAACGTTGCACGAAGTAGCTTCTATCCGTCGCTTACATTATCTGCAAATGGCGGACTGCAAAGTTTAGAATTCGATACGTTATTTAATGCAAACTCTCTTTTCGCATCTCTAGTGGGTGGTTTAACACAGCCTATTTTTAATGGTAGAAAGATAAAAACACAACACGAAGTGGCTCAAGCACAACAAGAGCAGTCAAGGCTTCTATTTAAACAGTCTATTTTGAAAGCGAGTAAAGAAGTCTCAGATGCTATGTATTCGTATCAAAATGCAGTAGATAAGATTGAAATTAAACAAAAAGAGTTCGATGCATACGACTTAGCGACTAACTATTCAGATGAATTACTTAAAAATGGCTTAGTAAATTATTTAGAAGTTTTAAGTTCTCGTGAAAATGCTTTAAATTCAAAACTAGATTTAATCAATGCAAGAAATAATAAATTACAGTCTATAGTCTATTTATACACAGCTTTAGGAGGCGGCTGGAAATAAAACTTATACACAGTAAAAAAAAAGAGCTTGCATTAATTTGTAGGCTCTTTTTTGTGGAATAAAGTTGTAAGAACCACTTAACTTAGCCGTGAGATTAGAGCGGTTTAATAAAAATAACGAATACATAATAATGAGAGAATTAATAGAGCTATTTAAAACCAATATTATCGCTATAATTGGCATTATTGTTAGCGTGATTACGCTGTGCGTTATAACGAACGTATTGCATAAATGGTCGGTAAAAAAGGAAAAAGAACGCTTTCCCGGCGAAACGGAACGCCCGTTTATTTTTATAAAACATATTCTTAATACCCTTTGGATTGTGCTTGGCGTCTTGGCATTAAGTCTCGTTTTTATGGGTGATGATTACTATGATTATATTTTAACTAATTTTAAATTAGTGCTTTATGTAGGAATGGTTGCCGTGTTAACTATAATTGGAGGTACGCTCACCAACTTATGGTTTAAGAGAAGTATAAAAAACAAAATACTCTATAATGAGGATCCTACAGCTTTTAAGTTTATTAGGTATGTGGCGGTATTTAGTGTGTATTTTGTAGGCTTTTTATTAGTGATGTTAGTATTTCCTTCATTGCGAGGCGTGTCTCAAACAGCTCTTGGAGGGGCAGGTGTTATTGCCTTAATTGC
The DNA here is from genome assembly GCF_008086175.1 of Bizionia saleffrena. Taxonomy (GTDB): domain Bacteria; phylum Bacteroidota; class Bacteroidia; order Flavobacteriales; family Flavobacteriaceae; genus Bizionia; species Bizionia saleffrena. Next base: position 258,151 of record NZ_VSKM01000002.1, on the reverse strand, counting down.
CGGTGTGGCATCTCAAGAAGCGTTATCCAATTTAGTTGGAGGAATTTTTATTATTTCATTTAAACCTTTTAAAATAGGTGATGTTGTAAGGCTTTCGGATACAATGGTAGGTACGGTTACCGATATAACGTTGCGACATACTATTATAAGAAATTATGAAAATAAAATGATTGTTATTCCCAACGCTATAATTAATAAAGAAAAACTAATTAATTACGATTTAGGCGAGCTTAAATGCTGCGAGCATATTGAAATTGGTATTTCTTACGATAGTGATATCGATTTAGCCAAAAAAATACTGCAAGAAGAATGTGGGAATCATCCGTTAATTTTTGATAATAGAACACTTTTAGATAAGAAGGAGGACAAACCTGTAATTAGAGTGGCCTTAACTAAATTAAACGATTCGTCGATGACCATTAGAGCTTGGGCGTGGGCGAGTACCTATACCGATTCGTTTAATTTAAAGTGCGATGTGCTGGAAAGTGTTAAAAAACGCTTTGATTTAGAAGGAATAGAAATACCATTTCCATACCGGACTATTGTGATGAAGACTACCGCCGACAAATCTACTGATGCACTTAACAAAGAACAATAATATCAGTTGGTCTAAATCGAAGTTGTTATTAAACTGAAATTAAAATTATACATTTTTGTTTACTAAACCTTCTTTTAAGACCTTAGCACGGAAAAATAACAAAGCCTATGAATTCATTACCCGAGTTATTAGAACTTTTAAATCTTAAAAAAGATAGTAATAACGACTATTTAGGCGTAAGCCAAACGGTGGGAAGTCCCAATGTTTTTGGAGGTCAAGTAATAGCTCAAGCATTAAATGCCGCTATCGATACCGTCGAGCACAGGCATTTACATTCGTTACACGCTTATTTTTTAGAAGCTGGCGATTTAACAGTTCCTATTAAATACACCGTAGACCGTGTTAGAGATGGTGGCAGTTTTTCTACGCGTCGCGTTACGGCTATTCAGCATGGTAAAACTATTTTTATAATGGCTCTTTCTTTTCATAAAACCGAATCGGGTTACAATCATCAAATAGAGATGAAAAGTAATATCAAGCAACCGGAAGACCTGTTAAGTTGGAATGAATTATTGAAGCAGTACGGTAGTTATATGCCCAATAAAACCCGAGAGTTTCTTGAAGTGGTTCGCCCCATAGAATTTAAACCTACCGTGTTATTAAATCCATTAGAGAAAAAAGATTTACCACCTTACAACGATGTATGGTTTAAACTAAAAGGAGAGGTTACCAATCTCGATTACGCCACAAAGCAGCAAATTCTCGCTTATATTTCCGATTATAGTGTGTTAACGACAGCTATAAACCCGCACGCCAGTAAGGCGCATTTTGGAAACACGCAAATGGCAAGTTTAGATCATTCTATGTGGTTTTTTAGAGATTTCGATTTTAGCGATTGGTTACTCTTTTCTATAGAGTCACCGAGTGCCTCCAATGCTAGAGCGTTTACGAAAGGGAATATTTTTACTAGAGAGGGCACATTAGTCGCGTCTGTAGCGCAGGAGGGATTAATGCGACCTAAAAGCTAAACGAAGGTTCGACACCGTGATTTTAAGCGTGTTTTTTGGAGCTTAGTGTTATGTGTTAAACAAATTCCGACAAAGGCATACCCTTGAATTTTCTAAACAAGATGGGGCTGATAAAAAATTATACTTAAAATAGTAGTAACTTTACTTTTAGATGAAAGATTTAAACGACAATATAACGTTACCTTTTTTGTTAAAAATTAGTTTTAACAAATTGCTAGAACATTATGAAGAATTAGCAGAAAGTAAGGACTATCACATTGCTGAAAACGCTAAACGCGTTTTAAGAAAACAACAACCATATCCTATATTAAGAGAAGGTTTTACCGATGTGAGCTTACTAAAAACACATCAAAAAGAGGTGCGTGTTATTCTTCAGGAATCTTTTAGTGAAGTGCTTACAAATAACGAGATAAAAACAGCGTCTTTACCGATGCATAATTTTATTTTTAATGCCTCCAATCGATTTAAAAAAATTGTTGAAGATGCCGGAGATGATTTTAAGTTGAATGTAAAAAACAACCCTGAAAACGACAATTATATTTTAGCGTGTGTAATCATTTTAAAAATATATTATCACTATGAGATTAATTTTAAACGTCCGTTGTACTACGAAATTCCTGATCGAAATGGAGTTTTAAGAATTTATAAAATTTTATATAATGCCGATTTTGCTGAAATACTAAAAACAGACAGCGCACCACCATTAACTCAAACCGATTTTGATGAACTCCTTGATAATTTTGATGATATCTCGCTTTGGAAAGAAAAGTTTCCCGTACAAAGTTACATCTTCAAAGGGTTTGTGATTTCTAATATTTTCGATGTTACGGAAGACCAATCCATTTCGAATATTAAATCGACTTTAATTGGTGCCAATAAAAGAAGAAGCAACAGTTTTATGGGCGATTTTCAGTCTATTTTCAGATTGCTTTTTAATATGAATAATCTAAACGTAGGCTTTTCAATATATAATAAAGAAGATGGCTTTTTAACTCAAGTGTACGACTCTAGCGTTAGTAGTTATCTTTTAAAATCTAATAAAAAGGTAGATTGCGAAACCATATTCTGTCATCATTCATTCAATGCATTATTAAAAGACAAGACCTATTATTCAATTTCAGATGTTGATGCTGCCTACGAAAAATCTGAAGGTAAAGCACCGCAAATTTCAAGTTTAAAATCTCAAGGTATTAAAAGTGCTATTTTCGCACCCATCGCCGATGGCGAAGAACTGTTGGGGGTTTTAGAGCTTGTCTCACCAGAGCCTAAGGTTTTAAATAGTATTTCGGCTAATAAACTTATCGATGTGATGCCGTTTATTTTATCGGCGGTAAAACGCTCTAAGTTAGATGAGGAAAATTTAATTCAAGCCATTATTCAGCGAGAATGTACAGGGATACACCCTAGTGTACAATGGAAATTTGAAGAAGCGGCAAGACAATTCATAATTGATGGTTATGCAAAAAAAGAGAACGCCGTTTTTAAAACCATAAGGTTTAAACAGGTATATCCTTTGTATGGCCAGATTGATGTAAAAGGCTCGTCTGGAGCTAGAAATTTGGCGACACAAAAAGATTTATCGCTTCAATTAACTTTAGTTAAGAATGTAATTGAAAAAGCCAATGCCGTAGAAAGTCTTCCCATTTATAAACAGTTGCTATTTCAAGTTAAGGGATACAAAAAACAATTAAAAAGTAATTTTAAAGTCGATACAGAGCAAGAGGTAACTGATTTCTTTAACAATGATATAGCGCCATTATTCCGTTTTCAATTAAAAAACAATGAGAGTTTGAAGGACGATGTTGCCGATTATTTTAGTAAAATAGATTACGGCTTAGGGCTTATTTATTATTACCGAAAAAGCTACGATGATACCGTTATGCTAATTAATAAGAATATGTCTTCTATTATCGATAAAAAGCAAGTAGAAGCCCAAAAAATGTATCCTCATTATTTTGAGCGTTTTAAAACGGATGGGGTAGAACACAATATGTATATTGGCGAATCCATTACCAAAACCGATTCTTTTAACGAAATTTATTTAAAGAATTTAAGGCTTTGGCAGTTGCAAGTGATGTGCGAAATGGAAAATGCCTTCTACAATAAGAAACATAAATATCCAATTGCCTTAGATGTGGCTTCAATGGTTTTAGTATTTAATCAGCCCTTGTCTATACGTTTTAGAGCCGATGAACGCCAGTTTGATGTCGATGGTACGTACAATGCGCGTTACGAGGTCGTAAAAAAACGAGTGGATAAAGCAAATATAAAAGGCACAGACATTCGTGCGACCCAAAAAGGTAAATTAACCATTGTATATTCTACAAAAGATGTAGAACATGAGTATTTAGAATATATAAAATTTTTACAGTCTAAGACTATTTTAGATACGGAACTAGAAATAGTAGAGCTCGAAGATTTACAAGGCGTTACAGGTTTAAAAGCCATACGTGTAAATATTCTATACAGTACTACAACTGCAAATGATAAAATATTTTATACGTACGACGATCTTATGAAAGAGATTTCAGCTTAACTCCAATAGTAACTTTTAGTTGTAGAATCTTTAGAAATAATTAGTGCCGAACCTTGCTCTGGTTTTAAAACATCTTGAATGCGTTTGCCCGGATTTCCTTGTACGGCAATGCCAAAAGCGATGAGCGACACAATAATGCCGACCATAAATACCGTATAGGTAATTCGCAGTAAACGGTATTTTCTATCTAAGACTTTTCCTAAGAAATATAAATCTTTAGTCAGTGAGGTATACACATAATTTTTGTCCTTAAGTAATTCGGAGATGGCCCATTCAAATTCTTTCAATCCCATTTTATGAAAATTACCGAAAAAGGTGAGGTTTACATCTTGATTTTCAACATCTTCTTTTGTGAACTCTCCACTTGTTACATTGGGGCGTGTTGCAATAATAGAAAGTATCATAGACGTTACACTAAACAAGGTAAAAATTACGGTGGGAATCGTTAAGTAGGGATTTGAGTCTAATTTTGAAATTAAATTAGCCAATACCACCGAAATAATAATGGCATTTACCGAAAGTAATATATTGGCTTTTGTATCAGCAATATCACTTAATTTAATATGGTTTCTTAAAGCTACGCGATAAAACGTTTGTATACCACGCTCCGGACTTTCATTTTTAAATTGTGCTTTATATTTAGCTTTTAGTTTTTCTTTGTCTGCTTTGCGCTTTTTTTTGTTTTTTGCTTCTAATAAATCAATTAGATTTTTATTCTTTTTAGGCGCCCAATTTCTTATAGCATAATCCGAATAATACCGGTGATTTTTAGAAAGCACCTCTATATTTTCATCAAGCCATTCGCTAGGGGTATATTTTTTTACGTTTTGTAATTCGAGTTCTTTTCTTAAAAATTCGCTAGCCTCTTGAAAATAATCTTTTCCAAAATGAGAAGCATCGGCATCTCTTATTATCTCTTCTAATTTTGTTTTTGGAGAATCTTTAAATTTAGTGGCCATTATGCACTTGCTAACGGCTTCAATAGTTTCGCTATCGACATCTTGAGATTTTAGATAATTGGTCGCTATTTTAACGCTTTCTTCTTCGTGCCCTTCACGTGTTTTTGTGTAGCCACAGTCATGTAGTAAGGCTGCAAGCTTTAAAATCTCGGTGTCCTTAACATTTATTTCAGAATTTTCAATTATTTCTTTCGTACTTTTAAAGACACGATGCGTATGTGAGAAATTATGATAAACAAAAGTATTTGGTAGTTCTTTTTTAAAAAGTTCTAATACAAATTTTTCTGTATTTTCAATTAGTGTCGACATATATAATTATTAAATTTGAACCAAAGTACTAAAAAAAGAAAACTAAAAATATAATATGGTAAAAAATAACTTTATTCTAACATTTCTCTCTTTAGCGGTTCTTTCGGGTTGTGCTACTTTAAAGGTGAAATATAAAAACGACGAAAATAAAAACGTCCAACTTCCTAGTAAAGAAATTCAAAATGCTTTTTATCTTATTGGTGATGCAGGTAAATCTCCAATTGGCGGAATGTCTCTTGGGCTACAAGCTTTTAAAAAACAGATAGAGAATAAAGACACTAAAGACGATTACGTTTTGTTTTTAGGCGATAATATTTACCCAGATGGTTTCGACCAAACAAAAAAATACAAAGAAGAAAATGCCGAAAATGCTATAAATGCACAGGCAAAAGCGATTGAGGATTTTAAAGGCACTAAAATTTTTATTCCTGGAAATCACGATTGGTATGCCGGTGGAGTTGCGGGGTTAAAAAAAGAAGAAAAGTATGTGGAAAAGAGCGTCGGAAAAGATGCTTTTCAACCGGAAAATGGTTGTCCGTTGGAGAGTATAGAGGTTAACGAAGACGTGCAACTTATTGTTATAGATACGCAATGGTACTTAGAAAACTGGAATCGGAATCCAACTATTAACGACGAGTGCGAGATAAAAACTAGAGAACGTTTCTTTCAAGAGTTAGAAGGCGAACTTAAAAAAGCACAAAATAAACGGGTTGTTTTTGCAATGCACCACCCTATGTATACCAATGGTATTCACGGGGGCTACTACGGCGCTAGAAAGCATTTGTTTCCTACACAAAGTAATTTTCCTTTACCCATTTTATCCTCGTTAATAACTCAGGTGCGCACCCAAGGAGGAGTGTCTATTCAAGACCGTTTTAACGAACGTTATAACGAGCTAATGAATAGAATTGAAACAATGGCTTTAGAGTATAATAATATTGTTTTTGCTTCGGGTCACGAGCACAATTTACAATACATAGAAAATGAGGGCATTAAACAAGTGGTTTCTGGGGCAGGCTCGAAAGCATCAACTGTGGCATTGGGTAATAATGGCCTTTTTTCTTACGGTAGAGAAGGATTTGCAAAGCTTACGGTTTACAAAGACGGTAGTGTTTGGGTTTCTTTCTATAAAGAAGAAAACGGCGCGCCTGTAGGATTATTTAATAAAGAAGTGTTACCAAAATCAAGAGCTGTTTTTGATGTTGAAACCTTGCCAGATACTTTTCCTCAAACCGTTAAAACATCGGTGTATTCTACAGACGAGACTGAGAAGACGGGGTTGTATAAAGCCGTCTTGGGCGATAGATATAGAAAATTATACAGTACAAAAGTAGCGTTTCCAGTAGCCACTTTAGATACGCTTTATGGCGGATTAAATATTGTAAGAGCTGGTGGAGGGCACCAAACACGATCTTTACGGTTAGAAACTAAAGATGGTCGCCAATTAAATATGCGTGCGTTAAGAAAAAGTGCAACGCAGTATTTACAAACGGTATTATTTAAAGAAACGTATGTAGCCAATGAATTCGAGAAAACAAAGGTAGAGAACCTAGTACTCGACTTTTATACTGCGGCACACCCGTATGCCTTTTTGGTAGTTCCAGATTTATCTGATGCGGCAAAAATTTACCATACCAACCCTAAAGTGTTTTTTATTCCGAAACATAAATACATGGGTGATTACAATACCAATTATGGTGGTGAATTGTATATGATTGAAGAACGTCCGGAAAAAAATTATACCCACGAACGTAACTTTGGATATGCAGACGATATTGAAAGTACTCACGATATTATTGAAAAAGTAAGGGAAGATGAAAAGTATAAAATAGACGAAAATGCCTTTATTAGAGCGCGTTTATTCGATATGCTAATTGGAGATTGGGACCGGCACCAAGACCAATGGCGTTGGGCACAGTTCGATCAAGAAAATGGTGATAAAGTGTTTAAACCTATTCCTAGGGATAGAGATCAAGTGTTTTCAAATTTCGACGGAGCATTGCTCGATATTGTTCGTTTTTTATCGGGCGCTTCACGCCAGCTACAAGTGTATGATTCGGAGTTAAAAGATATCAAATGGATGAATAGCGCAGGAATTAAACTCGATAAAGTACTTATTCAACAATCAAATAGAGACGTTTGGATTAAGCAAGCACAGTTTCTTAAGGAAAATATTACTGACGCTGTTATAGACAAAGCTTTTACAAATATTCCAGAAGAAGCTAGAGACTCTACGTTGCTAGACGTGCAAAAGCACTTAAAAGGAAGACGGGATAATATTATAGATATTGCCGAACGTTATTCCGATTATTTAAACGAATTGGTTATTATTTCTGGAACGGATAAAGATGATTATTTCGAAATCACCAGAAGTGGAAATAAAGAAACAAACGTAAAAGTTTCGAGAATTATTGGTGGTGAAAAGGGCGAAGTAATACTGGATAGAACCTTTAATAAAAATATTACGAAAGAATTATGGATTTATGGTTTGGACGATGATGATGTTTTCGAAGTGACGGGAAAAGCAAATAATTTGATTCCTATACGCATCATTGGCGGACAAAACAATGATGTCTACAAAATTAAAAATGGAAGTCGCGTGCGTGTTTACGACCACAAATCGAAACCTAATACTATTGAAGAAAATAATGGGGCGCGTATAAATTTTACAGATATTTATAATAATAATTTATTCGATTTTAATAAAAATATCGTCCGCAATAATACCATTACACCAAACGTAGGGTATAACCCAGATGACGGCGTGTTATTGGGTATTTCGGATGTGTACACCGTTAAAGGTTTTCAACGCAATCCCTACGCGCAACAGCACCGTTTTTATGGTGGTTATTTCTTTGCCACTAGCGGCTTTAGTTTAGACTATGAGGGTGAGTATGCTAATGTGTTTGGGGAGTGGAATTTACACGTGGGAGGACAATTAACTTCCGAGAATTTTACAAATAACTTTTTTGGATACGGAAACGAAACAGAGAATCTAGACGATGATCTTGATTTGGATTACAACCGCGTAAGGAAAAGTATATATAAAGTCAGCGTTGGTGTGCTTAGAAGAGGGAGTTTTGGTAGTGATTATGGCGTGCATTTAATTGCTGAAGGTGTTGAGATCGGGACGTCATCAAATCGATTTATTGATGCTCTTATGCCGCAAGACGCTACTGGAGAGTTCTACGAAAGACGTTATTTTACTGGGCTTGAAGGAAACTATAATTATGCCAGTTTCGATAATAAAATTACACCAACACGTGGGATGACTTTTAATATTAATTCAGGTATTAAAACCGAACCAGATAACACAAAATACACGTATGGGTACTTAAACACCGACTTAGGGTTTTATAATTCTATTTCACAAAACAGAAAATTAGTTTTAAAAACAGATGTGCGATCACAACTGCGTTTTGGTGACGACCTCGTGTTTTACCAAGCGTCAAATATTGGTAGTAAAAACGGGTTAAGAGGGTATAGAGCCGAGCGTTTTACGGGTAAAAATTCGTTAGTTGGTAGTGCCGATTTGCGTTACAGTTTCAACTCTTTTAGAACAAACACCTTACCGTTGCAATTGGGAGTGTTTGTAGGTGGAGATATGGGGCGTGTATGGCTTAAAAACGACATTTCAGATAAATGGCATAACGATTACGGCGGTGGTTTTTGGGTGTCTGCAGCAGATTCTGTTCAGGGTACTTTCAACTTCTTTAATAGTGAAGAAGGCTTACGCTTCTCATTTGGATTTGGTATCGCCTTCTAAAAACAAAAAATCGTAGCCTTTAAAACCTCTTTATTATTCTTACGGAATGATAAAGCGGTTTTTTTATACTTTAAAAATAAGAGTTGAAAATGGTGTTACTTATAACTTTTATCATTTTATTAATCTAACTGTTATTATAGTTTTAACTTTGAAAAACCTAGAATCCTACAATTAATTTGGATGTATTATGTCAAAACTATTAAAAATCGGGCATCGTGGTGCTGCTGGTTATCTTGCCGAAAACACCATAGCGTCATTTAAAAAAGCATTAGAATGCAATGTAGATGGTATAGAACTCGATGTGCATTTGTGCGCTTCGGGTGAGTTAATTGTGTTTCACGATTTTACTTTAGATAGAAATACGAATGCTACTGGAGAGGTTTCAAAATGCACTTTAAAACAGTTACAATCGGTGGTTGTTTTCGACAAACATTATATTTCCAGTTTAACTGAAGTGTTAGATGTTATCGATAAAAAATGTATCGTCAATATTGAGTTAAAAGGTAAAAATACTGCAGCCGAAACGGTTCGTGTCATTCAAAAATATATACACGAATATAACTGGAGCTATTCACATTTTATCGTGTCTAGTTTTCAAAAACACGAATTAGAGACCGTTTCAGAATTAGATAAAAAGATTCCGCTTGCTGTTTTAACCAAAGCTAATTTAGACGAAGCTATTGAGTTTGCAAACACCGTCGGAGCAAAAATTATACATCCCAATTTTACATTGTTGTCTAGGGATAATGTAAAACGAGTGCAGGGTGAAGGCTACACCATTAATACATGGACGGTTAATGAACCCGAATCGATAGCGCGAATGAAATTGTACAAAGTAAATGGTATTATAGGAGATTTTCCAGATAGATTATGATTGAAAAAGATATTATTATAGTAGGTGGTGGAGCCGCTGGTTTTTTTACAGCGATAAATGCAGCAGAGAAAAATCCGCATTTAAAAATAGCCGTTTTAGAGCGTGGAAAAGACGTGCTAACCAAGGTTAAAATTTCTGGTGGTGGTCGTTGTAATGTCACGCACGCCGAATTTATTCCGCAAGAATTAGTTTTAAATTATCCCAGAGGTGAAAAAGAACTGTTAGGCCCTTTTCATACTTTTATGACAGGGGATACGATAGAATGGTTTGAAAAACGAGGTGTAGAACTTAAAATTGAAGACGATGGTAGAATGTTTCCCGTTTCCGATTCTTCACAGACCATAATCGATTGTTTTTTAAATGACGTCGAAAAGTACGGTGTTGAGGTCTTAAAAAATCAACCTGTAACGACCCTTAAGCCCCTCGAGAATGGTTGGGAAATACAAACCAAAAACGACGTTTACCATTGTAAGAAAGTGGTTTTAGCAACGGGTAGTAACCCTAAAATATGGAAAGTTCTCGAATATTTAGGGCATACCGTGGCTGCTCCCGTACCGTCTTTATTTACGTTTAATATTAAAGACGAACGGATAAAAAACATCCCTGGTGTTGTTGTGAAAAATGTAGAGATTACGGTGCAAAATACCGCGTTAGCGTCTAGTGGGCCTTTGTTAATTACCCATTGGGGAATGAGCGCGCCTTCTATTTTAAAATTGTCTGCTTATGGTGCTTTAGAACTAGCAAAAATGGACTATAAGTTTGCTATCTCTATTAATTTTATTGGTAAGAGTTCTCCCGATTGTATGGCGAGTTTAAAAGCCATAAAAAAGGAGCTTAATAGAAAAACAGTCTATAAATTCCCTCAGTTTGATTTGCCAAAACGTCTTTGGTATCAGTTAGTTTTAGCGGCTGATATTACCGAAGTTATGCGTTGGGCAGATTTAAACAAACAACAATTAGAAGCTTTAACGAATCAATTAACCGAAGCTGAATTTATGGTAGACGGAAAAAGCACGTTTAAAGAGGAGTTTGTAACCGCTGGTGGTTTAAATTTAAAAGAAATAGATTTTAAAACCTACGAAAGTAAATTACATCCTAATCTTTACTTTTCGGGGGAGATTTTAAATATAGATGCGGTTACTGGCGGGTTTAATTTTCAGAATGCTTGGACGGGGGCCTATATTTTAGCTCAAAACTTGTAGCGTTATAAAAAAGCGTATTGCCTAACTTCGAGGATAAATGTTTGAAAGTTTAAAAAAAATAGAGCCGATTGGTGGTGTACTATTGAAAAATTAGGATGTAAAATGTATGTCGCTAACACAGTATGAAAATCTTGTTTTTGAACGTTCACTAGGCGCAATAAGCACCATTGCTGCAGTTGTTAAATAAGCTATTTTAAGTGGTTATGGTTTGGATGTTGCTATAATGGTTAAAACAAGTTACGCCTTTACATCCATAATAAGAGAAACCCCTGCAGATAAATTACCTATTGAAAAGAGCTGTTTTAGAGCTGTGAATAGTTGTCTCTTTTTTTATTAGCACTTCTTTAAATTTTAATACAATCCCAAGACATCTTTAGCGCCTCGCGCACTTGAATATCCGACATTGGTAATTCCTTTTTAAATTTTAAACGCGCCGCAGAAATGACGGTGCCAAACGCCATCTGAACTATTAAACGTAAAGGCACGTCTTTTAGTTTTTTTTGTAAAATACCAGAAAGCATAAAATCTCTAATATTTACAAAATGCTGTACGTTTTTCAGTCGTATTTCCGGAGTTATAATTGGTGGCACTGCTACGTGTTCCATAAATTCAAAAGCAAGGGGGTTTTCTGTAAAGTAATAAAACATATTTAACCATATCGCTTCGTATTGCTTTTTAAAATCTTCATCAGGCATATTTGCTATTAGTACGACACCAAAATCCCTACAAATCATCGAGTAGATTTCTTCGATAATTTCATTTTTATTTTTAAAATAATGATAGATTGTTCCTACGGCAACATTGGCTTCCCTAGCCACTTGCGACATTGGTGTGGCGTGTACGCCTTGATCCACAACGAGTTCTAACATTGTGAGAATAATTCTTTGTTTTTTATCCATTAAAGTGGTTTTTAAAACGTAACTAGAAAAGAGGGTGCGAATCTTAAGGAGAGATTCGTAAACTAGTTAGTAAACTATTTGTTATCAATTAAAAGGACTTAAAACGCAGATAAGAGAATTAGAAATTTATACTATTTATAGCGTAAAAGCTAAGTCAGCCTTAATTATTTAGGCAATGTACTAAATTATTAAATAGAATTAAAAACTATATTTGCAAAAACGTTTTTTAATGATAGAATTAAATTTTATTTCCAATTATAGCCCAACCATTTTAAAAAAAGGAAAAGTGACGTGGGCCTCACCAAGTAATATTGCGTTAGTAAAATATTGGGGTAAAAAGGAAAATCAAATACCCGAAAATCCGTCTATTAGCTTCACTTTAGAGGCGTGTAAAACCGAAACTGAGCTTGTTTTCGAACCGAGAAACGGTACTCACGACTCATTTTCTTTTGAGGTGTTTTTTGAAGGCGAAAAAAATGAGGCGTTTAAACCAAAAATTGAAACGTTTTTTAAACGTATTAAGGATTATGTGCCGTTTTTAAAACAGTATCATTTTATTATTAATACGTCAAATACATTCCCGCATAGTTCTGGTATTGCTTCTTCTGCCTCAGGAATGAGTGCCTTAGCGTTATGCTTAATGAGTGTTGAGAAATTATTAAACCCGAAGATAACGACAACGTATTGTAATAAAAAAGCCTCTTTTTTAGCACGTTTAGGCTCTGGTAGTGCTTGCCGAAGTATTGAGGGCGATATAGTTGTTTGGGGACAACATTCTGAAATTGAGGGAAGTTCCGATCTTTTTGGCGTAAAATATACCGAGGAGGTGCATTCTGTATTTAAAAATTATCACGACACGATTCTATTGGTAGATAAAGGTGAAAAACAAGTAAGTAGTACGGTTGGGCATAACTTAATGCACAATCATCCATTCGCTCAAAACCGATTTAAACAAGCGGTGGAGAATATAACAACAATGAAAACTATTTTAAAATCTGGAGACTTAAAAGCGTTTATAGCCTTAATGGAAAGTGAAGCCTTAACGCTGCACGCTATGATGATGGCGAGTACACCTTACTTTATTTTGATGAAACCGAATACGTTAGAAATTATTAATAAAATTTGGGAATTTAGAGCAGAAACTGGCCTTAATATAGGTTTTACTTTGGATGCAGGAGCGAATGTGCACGTACTCTTCCCTGAGAACGAGGCCGTGAAAATTAACGAATTCATTAACAAAGAGTTAGTTGCTTATTGTCAAAATGGTCATTATATTTGTGACCAAATAGGATTTGGTGCAAAACAATTGTAAATTCACTATACCAAATCTTTAGTTAGCATATGAAAGGACCTCTTTTTTACTCAAAAATCCTTCTTTTCGGAGAATACGGAATCATTAAAGATTCGAAAGGACTGTCAATACCTTATAATTTTTATAATGGCGCGCTAAAAACAGATCATAATACGTCTGAAGTTGCACTGCTTTCAAATAAAAATTTGAAACGTTTTGCAGCGTATCTTTCTACTCTTGATGCAGAATTAGTGGTTTTTGAAATTGAAGCTTTAAATGCCGATATTGAAGCAGGAATGTATTTTGATTCGTCTATTCCACAAGGCTATGGTGTGGGAAGTAGTGGTGCACTAGTGGCCGCTATTTATGATAAATATGCGATTAAAAAGATTACAGTTCTTGAGAATTTAACTCGAGAAAAATTATTGATTTTGAAAACGGTCTTTTCGGAAATGGAATCTTTTTTCCACGGAAAATCTTCAGGATTAGACCCGTTAAATAGTTACTTAAGCTTACCAATACTTATCAATTCTAAAGATAATATAGAAGCGACTGGTATTCCTACACAAAGTACGTCTGGTAAAGGTGCGGTCTTTTTAATAGATAGTGGTGTTATTGGAGAAACAGCGCCAATGGTTAGTATTTTTATGGAAAGCATGAAACAAGAAGGGTTTCGTAATATGTTAAAAAATCAGTTTATAAAACATACCGATGCGTGTGTAGACGATTTTTTAAATGGCGATATCAAGTCCTTGTTTTCTAATACAAAACAACTCTCTAAAGTGGTGTTAAACCATTTTAAACCTATGATTCCTAAGCAATTTCACGCCCTTTGGAAAAAGGGATTGGATACCAATGACTACTACTTGAAATTGTGTGGTTCTGGCGGTGGCGGTTATATTTTAGGCTTTACCGAAGACATCCAAAAAGCAAAAAATGCACTTAAAGACTACAAGTTAGAAGTGGTTTATAACTTCTAAATTTACGGTATGTTTTCTCGTAAGCATAAACACATTATAATTAAGTTTTTCAGCCTTTTTTCTGTTGTTCGTGGTTATAATATTTTAATTGTTGTCTTAGCGCAGTACTTAGCATCAGTGTATATTTTTGCACATAATATACCCGTAAAAACTGTTTTATTCGATGTTAATTTATTAATGTTGGTTTTAGCCTCTTCGGCTGTAATTGCTGGTGGTTATATTATAAACAACTTCTACGATTCAGAAAAAGATTTAATTAATAAGCCTAACAAAACACTGTTAGATAAGTTAGTCAGTCAAAATACAAAATTGTCTTTTTATTTTGTGCTCAATTTTTCGGCCATAATAATGGCAAGTTACGTGTCTTTTCGCGCTGTACTATTTTTCTCGATTTATATTTTTGCCATTTGGTTCTATTCTCATAAGCTTAAAAAGATGCCGGTAATTGGTAATCTTACTTCAGCAATATTAACAATTACACCATTCTTCGCCATTTTTACCTACTATAAAAATTTCGATACAGTAATTTTTGTTCACGCTACCTTTTTGTTTTTAATTATTTTAATTAGAGAGGTCACGAAAGACTTAGAAAATATAAAAGGCGATTTAGCTTTGGGTTACCACACTGTACCCGTTAAATATGGAGAGAAAATCGCAAAATATATTATAAGCTTTTTGGTTTTGGTAACCTTATTTCCAGGGTATTTGTTGGTTTATAAGTTTGAAGTGGGGTATATGTATTTCTACTTTAATGCGTGCCTAATGCTACTTATTATATTTCTTATTTTATTGTGGCGATCGCAATCAAAGAAGCAATACGTGATACTTCATAATGTGTTAAAGCTAATTATTGTGGCTGGCGTTATTAGTATTTTGTTAATTGACGTAGATTTAGTCTTAAATAGACTATTTTAAATAATCAGATCTTAAAATCTGTTATCAAAATTATTAAATATATCTTTGCAAAAAAAACACAAGATGAGTAAACAAGGTGGGAATGATAAAGGAAAGGCTTCAGGTCGAGGAAGTAATACGAGTAAATCTAAAAGTTTTACAAGAGGAAAGGCCCCTTTAAATAAGAAAGCATCGACTAAACCAGTGTCAAAAACAGCGGCTAAACCAACGCCTAAAGCGGCATCGAAAGCGCCATCAAAAAAAGCATCTAATCCTAGCGAAATTAGATTAAATAAATATATAGCAAATTCTGGAGTATGCTCGCGTCGTGAGGCCGATATGCATATCTCTACGGGACTGGTTTCGGTAAACGGAAAAGTAGTAATCGAAATGGGGTACAAAGTGCAATTAGACGACGAAGTGCGTTACGATGGTGCGCGAATTAACCCAGAGCCAAAAGCTTACGTGTTACTTAACAAGCCTAAGGGGTTTGCTACGACAGTAAGTGAGAATAAAGGGCGTACAGTTATGGATTTAGTAGCCAATGCAACAGCTTCGCGCGTAAAGCCTATTGGGCGTTTAGGGCGAAACTCTACTGGGTTATTGTTATTTACTAACGATGATGTCGTTATGAGTCGCTTTACAAACTCTAATAAAGGAGTGGAACGTTTATTTCAAGTTGAATTAGATAAGCCCCTAAAATTAGAGGATCTAAAAAAAATTAGAGAAGGTTTTAAAGTCGAGGGGAAATTAGTTTCAGTTGAAGAAGTTGATTATGTAGATAATAAAAACAAAAACGAAATTGGTATAAAAATTAAAAATACCGGAAATACTATTTTACATACTATTTTCGATAGCTTAAAATATGAGATTGTTAGAATTGATTGTGTTCAAATTGCACATTTAACTAAAAAAGATATTCCTAGAGGTCACTGGAAACACTTAACAATACAAGAAATAAATACATTAAAGATGATGTAAAACTCTTGCATAATACACTAAAAAGCCACAACATAACGTTGTGGTTTTTTTTGTGATATAATTTTAGTTTTAATTTTAGAGTTGTTGATTTAATAAGCTGATTAATAGAATATTGCAGAGATCAAATTTTTTTAAAAAAGTTATGGTTAAATGTTCTTTTTTGAAAAAAATGTATTTCTTTTGTATAGCATCTAGCTGAATAAATTGAATCGTATTTCTATGTTCGGGCTTTTGAAAATTAGGAAGTCATATTCAAAAGCAGCTTATCGTTTAAGTAACCGAATTCTAAAGCTAACTTCTGCCCATATCTCTATTGTTGCGCCCCAGCACAATTATGCGTTTGTACCTGTTACAGAAAATAAAATTAAAATTTGATCTCATTCTGCTTTTTATTGAAGCTTCATTGTCATACTTTTATAACTCACAACACAACTAATTCAACTATTTTTTAAAAAAAATTAATGAACACGAAATATATTGATTTAATAAGTCAAACCTTCGATTTTCCACAGGACGAATTTACGTTAAGCGACAGCAAACTTAGTTTTCACGATATTGATTTAATGGAACTTGTAGAACAGTATGGAACGCCATTAAAATTCACTTATTTACCCCAAATCTCGACTAATATTAAGCGGGCAAAAAAATGGTTTGCCGATGCGATAGAAAAAAATGAGTATAAAGGGAAATATAGCTATTGTTACTGTACAAAGAGCTCTCACTTTAAACACGTTTTAAACGAGGCGCTTAAAAACGATATACATATAGAAACCTCTTCGGCTTTCGATATTGATATTGTCGAGAATCTTAAAGCGGAAGGTAAAATTACAGACGAAACATTTGTTATTAGTAACGGGTTTAAAAGGGCTCAATATGTAACTAACATTGCGCGATTAATAAACGGCGGACAAAAAAACTGCATTCCTATTATAGATAATTACGAGGAAATCGAATTACTTTCTCAAGAAGTAACAGGAAACTATAATATTGGTATCCGTATTGCTTCGGAAGAAGAGCCGAAATTCGAGTTTTACACGTCGCGTTTGGGGATAGGTTACAAAAATATTGTTCCGTTTTACAATAAACAGATTAAAGGCAATAAAAAAGTGAAATTAAAAATGCTTCACTTTTTTATTAATACAGGAATACGAGATAACGCGTATTATTGGAACGAATTGCAGAAATGTTTAAAAGTGTACACCAGTCTTAAAAAGATTTGTCCGAGTTTAGATAGCTTAAATATTGGTGGTGGTTTCCCTATTAAAAACTCGTTAGCCTTCGACTTTGATTATGAGTATATGATTGATGAAATTTTAAACCAAATTAAGCTAACTTGTGCAGAAGAAGGGGTTAAAGTGCCCAATATATTTACAGAGTTTGGTAGTTTTACTGTAGGTGAAAGCGGTGGTGCCATTTACGAGGTATTGTACCAAAAGCAGCAAAATGATAGAGAGAAATGGAATATGATTAATTCTTCTTTTATTACCACGCTTCCAGATACTTGGGCAATTAACAAACGTTTTATTATGTTGCCTATTAATCGCTGGGATCAAGGTTACGAGCGCGTTCTGCTAGGAGGTTTAACTTGCGATAGCGACGATTATTACAATAGCGAGCAACATATGAATGCTATTTATTTACCAAAATACAATAAAGAAAAACCATTATATATTGGCTTCTTTAATACGGGAGCTTACCAAGAATCTATAGGCGGTTTTGGCGGATTACAACACTGTTTAATTCCTTCACCAAAACACATTTTAATAGATAGAGACGACGATGGAAACATTACAACATCGTTATTTAGTGAACAACAAAAAAGTGAAGACTTACTTAAAATTTTAGGTTATGCAAAGTAAAACTTATGCTGGAATTCCAGAAGAATTTTCAAAATTAGAAACAGCAAAAATTGTCTTAATACCAGTGCCCTACGATGGGACGAGTACTTGGCAAAAAGGAGCAGATAAAGGTCCTGAAGCTTTTTTAGATGCTTCGGCAAATATGGAGTTATACGACATAGAAACGCAAACTGAGGTCTATAAACAAGGCATTTTTCTTGCTAAACCAGTAACGGTAAACAGTTCGCCAGAAGCGATGGTTGAAGCGGTACACGAAGCAACTAAAAAATACTTAAAGAAAAATAAGTTTGTTACTATTTTTGGCGGAGAGCACTCTGTATCTATTGGTACTATTCGTGCCTTTAAAGACTTTTATAACAGTTTAACAGTGTTGCATATCGATGCCCATACAGATTTGCGTAAAACCTACGAAGGCTCCACTTGCAATCACGCCTGTGCGGTGTATGAAGCCAGTCAGACTACCAATTTAATTCAAGTGGGTATTCGTTCTATGGATTATATTGAGACCACAGTAATGGACAAAGAAAAAACATACTTTGCGCACGAAATGGCCATTAACGATTCGTGGATGGAATCGGCTATCGATCAAATGACGGAGAATGTGTTTATTACTTTCGATCTTGATGCTTTCGATCCTTCAATTATGCCAAGTACAGGAACCCCAGAACCAGGCGGTTTATTATGGTACGAAACGTTAGAATTCTTAAAACAAGTGTTCGAAGAGAAAAATGTTGTCGGTTTCGATATTGTAGAATTATGCCCTAATCAGAATGAGAAATCTTCAGATTTCTTAGCCGCAAAATTATATTATAAGATGCTAAGTTATAAGTTTCAAAATGATGATTTAGACGACTTTCATGACAGTCAATTCGAAACAGTAAAATCTAAAAATAATCCTTCAAAATTTAACGAAGACGATGAGTACTAAAGGACCAATATCACAATTTATAGAAAAACACTATTTACACTTTAATGCGGCCGCTTTAGTAGATGCCGCAAAAGGGTATGAAGCGCAGTTAGCATCTGGTGCAAAAATGCTAGTTTCTCTAGCTGGCGCAATGAGTACTGCAGAATTAGGTAAAAGTTTTGCAGAAATGATTCGACAAGATAAAGTGCAAATTATTTCTTGTACTGGAGCAAATCTTGAAGAAGATATAATGAATTTGGTTGCGCACTCACATTACAAACGTGTGCCAAATTATAGAGATTTAACCCCTCAAGACGAGTGGGATTTATTAGAAAAAGGATTAAACCGTGTTACCGATACTTGTATTCCAGAAGAAGAAGCGTTTAGACGTTTACAAAAACATATTGTAAAAATCTGGAAAGACGCCGAAGCTAAAGGAGAGCGTTACTTACCGCACGAGTATATGTATAAAATGTTGTTATCTGGCGTTTTAGAAGAGTACTACGAAATCGATTTAAAGGACTCTTGGATGTATGCTGCAGCCGAGAAAAATTTACCTATTATTTGCCCAGGATGGGAAGATAGTACAATGGGGAATATTTTTGCAAGCTACGTTTTAAAAGGAGAGTTAAAAGCAAGTACAGTGAAATCTGGAATTGAGTATATGACTTTTCTCGCAGAGTGGTACACCAACAATTCTCAAAAAGGGATTGGCTTCTTCCAAATTGGAGGAGGAATTGCAGGCGATTTTCCTATTTGTGTGGTACCAATGTTATACCAAGATATGGAGCGCCCAGAAACACCATTTTGGAGTTATTTCTGTCAGATTAGTGACTCGACAACAAGCTACGGTTCGTACTCTGGAGCCGTTCCAAACGAAAAAATAACGTGGGGTAAATTAGATATTAATACTCCAAAATTTATAATAGAAAGTGATGCCACAATTGTCGCACCTCTTATATTTGCCTACTTATTAGATATGTAATTATGGAAAAGAAAAGAGACAATTTGAAACGCGTTATAGTCGACTTTAAAAAGCTAACTCCAGAGATTTTAGCTTTATTAGTAGAGAAGTATCCTTATGGTTACGACGAAGATCATATCATTTCGTTTAAAAATGCTAAAAATGAATTAGTTGAAGCCGTAGAGGTAACTACCGAAGACACAAAATACCTAGTTAAAGTAAGTACTAAACTTGTTAAAACTATGGAGAATTATGATGAGGATGATTATGAAGACTTCGATGATAACGATCCAGAAGCTGTACAAGACCCTGAAATAATTGAGGAGTCAGAAGACGACTTTGAGTAGTCCGTTTCTAAATCATTAATAGTTAAAGACCGCGAAACGTATGTTTACATTTTAAAATGCACACTGTTGTTGCTTATCAAGTAGCAAACACTATCAATATTAAAGAGCGTAAAAAGCAGCTGTCGTGGCAGTTGCTTTTTTAAGATAGTGACGAATTATTCTACACAGTGTCTCGCGCTGCTTATGTTTATATGTTTCATTACGGTATGGTTCGTTTTTTTAATTTCAAAACGGAAGAGATTGAAACTATTTTTCGAACTTTACAACGATTTTATAACACCCCTATTGCCGATAAACTACAAGAACGCATAGCCGTTTTTATCACGCCAAATAAAATGATGGTGACCTACCATCACTTATTTTTGCCGCAACTAAAGAAAGAAATGATTGGTTTAGTAATGCTTAATATTTCGCAAACGGTGGCTCTAGACCGCTATTCACAGATTACCGAAGACTTGTTAATTGAAACAGATGCGCACACCTCGTATTTAGAAAGAAAAGGAAAACTCCTTATTTCTGGCAATACGCTAAAACGCTTTATTGGAAGAATGCTCAATATCAAAAATAAAATTTCTGAAAACTTATATAGCTTCGATTTACCAGATATAACTTGGGATAATGAAGATTTAAATAAGTTAAATCAGGGCTTGAAGCAAGTGTTTGATTTAAAAGACCGCTACCGTTTAATTTATGATCGTATTGAGATTATAAAATAAAATTTGGAACGCTTTAAAGACATTTTGGATCAGAAAGAAAGTAGCCGATTAGCATGGATTATTATCATCCTAATCGTTATTGAAGTATTCGATATGTTTATTACAAAAGTGATGTAATCTAAAAAAATTATTACAACGTATATATAGTTAGTCTTAACTTACCAGCTGTTTCTGGGATTGAAATGGTTTTAAGTCTGTCGGAACTTAAGGTAGAATCGCTATCCGATATTTATTTTAATCTTTTAAATATGTATCAATTATGAAAACAAAACACATTTTATTATTTGCAGTTTTAGGTCTTTCTTTTTTTGGATTAACAAGTTTTGCCACTTACAAACAGAGCCTTGTTTTAAACGAAGTGCGTGTTCAAGATACTAATTCTGTAAAAGGCGATTTCGATGGACACGAGGAGTATGGGTATAATTTTATTGTTGTTAATGGCGACGGAGATGAAAGAACGCTAACATTTCAAAAAGTTGATGAAGCCGTTTTAAACATATTCGATTTAGAATCGCAGGCTTTAGTGGGGAAATCTTTTGAGGTTTTTTATACTGTGGATTACGAAACTGTTTTAGATGAAAACGGGGATGAAGAGGGATTGGAAACCAAAACCATTACAGCTTTAAAAGCGCTTTAATTTTTTATATAGGCGATAAAGACAGATTTGCGAAAGTCAATCTGTCTTTATTTTAAGCTGTTCTTAATTAAAAAGAATATGTCTCTTTTTGGCCGAAACCTCCCAGAGGATGGCACAAAATACGACCCCATATTCCAGACCGATTAACCATAAATTCTCACTAGTTGTAGGAGACGCGTAAGCCATATAGCTAAAGATAATAACAAAACTCCATACTAAAGGAAATTTGTAATTAGTAAAAATACTTAAAAATAAGAGTGTTGTTAAATACCAGGGATGCACAGTAGTACTTAAAAATAAGTACGCGGTAAATGCAAAAAGCATCGTTTTTATAAAGTTTTTAAACGATTTATTTTTTTTGAATAAAGCCAGATACAGTACATAACTAAATACGAGAACCGGTAAAAGCTTCCCTATTACAGCAATTTGATTATAACCAGAGTACCAATACCCAATCTCTCTAAATAAATAATAGATACTGGCATTAAATTCAAAATTATTAAACCAAAGCCCTACTGTTTTAGAATAATTTGAGATAAACTCCACAGATAAAAAAGGAACAAAAATAAGAGCTATGACACCTCCAATTATACTATAAAAACTCATTAGTTTCCAAAAACTTAATTTAGTGAACTGTTCATTGGTATTAAACCATTTAAAAAATAAAGGCAAAAATAATAGGGGCATTAATTTAACTGAAATGGATAAGGCTATCACAACGGCAGCAAATTTCCAATGGTTTTTATGCAATAGGTATAAACTCCATACCAAGAAAAAAACCATAATACCTTCAAAATGCAAATTACCAGTTAATTCTATTATTATAAAAGGATTTAAAATATACCAGAAGATGTTACTAATAGGTATTTTAAGACGTTTTAGTAGCTTAACACCAAAATACAAGGCGCCTATGTCTGCCGCTATTATTAGTATCCTCAGTACAACTACCGAGCCCAAAATGCTTTTACCAGAAAACAGGGCCGCAATAGCAAAACATAACTGATTTATAGGCGGGTAGTTAGTGAAATGGCTGGCGCTTAGAGCACCCATTCCGGCCATAAGTTCTTGCGCTTGCGCCACAGGAAATTTCTCGATGCTTACAAATGATTCTGGGGTATATAGATAAGGGTTTAAACCGCCCAATAGCATCCGGCCATCCCAAATAAATCGATAAAAATCTTGTGATAAGTTGGGGATGGCAATGATAAAAATAACACGGAAGGCAATCGCGGCGATTACTAACAGTTTAAAATGGCGTTTACTTATTTGGGTTAACTTATAAAAGAGCACAAATAAAGCAGAATAGAGCGTAAAGAGCTTTAAGTAATCTGATCGCTCTAAACTATACGCGAAAGTAGAATAGAAAAGTGTACTTATTACTATAAATAAAATTGGGATTTTATACTCGTGTAATTTTAAATCCTGAAACATAAGCGTTAGTGATTAAGCGGTGTGTTTGAGCTCTCCCGATAGTAATCGGGAAGCGAGTAGTGCAAGCGCGACCTTTAGGTAACGCCCAAAATAGACTTTTTTTTACTCTTAGTTTTTTGTGCTTTTAGGTTAAACTTTAGATATTAGGGATTTAAAAAATACAAAACCAAATCCTAAAAACAGCATTAAATGAAAAGGAAATAATCCAAAATCTCCAACTCCATCTCCAACCACGAAGGCGCTATACATTCCAAAAGCGAAATACAGCATCAATAATCCCTCGAAAATGATATTAACGGAGAGGTTCTTTTTAAGGTATTTGTTGCCTTTCCAAGTCTCTGTTATCGTGCTAATATTAAATTTTGGAGTACGCACAAAGTCGCTTCTTTTTCCCAAATGGCCTTCGATTACAGCTATAGAATTATGTAATGAAAACCCCATAGCTATCGAGAAAAACGTGAAAAATAAGACGGTATATTGTATAAAGTTTTTAAAGCTCTTGCCATACGTGTTTTTGTACATTACCCAATAGCATACAAAAAAGATGATGGTACTTACTACAAAAAAGCTCATCACATAAAAATAGGGTTTTAGGTGTTCGTATTCGTTTTTAATATACAGCATCGGGATGCTTAAAACAGCCACAATAAAGACGTTTAAAAACATCGTGCTATTTAATAAATGGAGTAGACCGTGAAGTTTCGTTTTTGAAGATATGTTTTTACTTTTTAAAACTTTCCACATCATTTTTCTAAAGTTCTCCGCGCCGCCTTTATTCCATCGAAATTGTTGTGATCGCGCAGCACTAATAACTACGGGTAATTCGGCAAGCGTTTCTACGTTTTCTAAATATTTGAATTTCCAGTTTTTTAGTTGCGCTCTGTAACTTAAATCAAGGTCTTCGGTTAGGGTGTCGCCTTCCCAATTCCCGGCATCTATAATGCAGGTTTTACGCCATACACCAGCGGTTCCATTAAAATTAATAAAATGACCTTTGCTGTTTCTACCCACTTGTTCTAAGGTGAAATGCGCATCTAAAGCAAAGGCTTGAATTTTTGTTAAAATGGAATAGTTGCGATTAAGGTGTGCCCAGCGGGTTTGCACCACGCCAATATCTGCGTCTTTAAAATAGGGAATAGTCCGTTTTAACCAATCTTTTTTCGGAAGGAAATCGGCATCGAAAATGGCAATTAATTCACCTTTGGCTATTGTTAAACCTTCTTTTAAAGCACCTGCCTTAAAACCGTGTCTACTCGTTCGCGTAATATGTGAAATATCTAAACCTTGATCTTTTAATATTTGTATTCTAAGGGCTGTGGATGCCACCGTTTCATCGGTCGAGTCGTCTAAAACTTGTATTTCTAATTTGTCTTTAGGGTAGTCGATTAACGCTATGTTTTTCAATAAACGTTCCATAACATACAACTCATTAAACACGGGTAATTGTATGGTAACAAAAGGAACTTCGTCAGGATTAGAGAGGTTTAATTTGGGACTCTTGGTTTGCTTCTTTTTCGCAGAAATGTAATTGAATAATAGGTTGAGTTGCGCCAAGGCATACATAAAAATAAGTAGCAAAGCGATAGAATAAATAACAATAATTATTATGTTTACTATCATTTTTTTAAACTGTATTTAAAAATCCAACCGAGTATTTTATAACCAGCAAGAATGGTTCCTTTTAAGGTTCCTGATACTTTAGAAGTGCCAATACGTTCTTTGTAACGCACCGGTATCTCTATATAAGATAACTTTTGTTTTAGTACTTTAAGTTGCATTTCTACGGTCCAACCATACGTCTTATCTTCCATATTTAAAGCGAGAAGTTTAGTGTATTTAATTGCTCTAAATGGTCCCAAGTCGGTAAACGTAGCTCCAAAAAACAATGACATTAAACTGGTGGCAAGCCAATTACCAAAAACTTGCTGAGGAGTCATTGCATTAGGTTCTCTATGTGTTTTTACACGAGCACCAACAACAAAATCTATATTGTCATTAATAATAGGTGCCACGAGTTTGATAAGTTCTTCGGGGTAATCGCTGTAATCCCCATCCATAAAAACGATAATATCGGGCTGTTGCTCTTGCTTTGCAATATAGTCCATTCCTTTTAAGCACGCGTAACCGTAGCCTTTGTTGGTTTCGGTTAACACGGTTGCCCCAGCTTGCTCTGCATTAAACACCGTTTGGTCTGTAGAGTTGTTATTTACAACAATCACTTCGCTCACCGTTTTCGGGATATCGTTAATAACATGTGCTATCGAATCTTGCTCGTTAAAAGCAGGAATGATGACTTTTATATTGGTCATTTAATTTTAATTAGGGATTGCAAAAGTACAATTGTTTTTAAGATTTTATTTCTGATTTAATAAATCCATTAAATCCACATCGTTACCTAATAAAATGGTCTTAGGATTGATACGGCCTTCCATAGAATCGTTTTCTAATTTTAGAACGCCACGCGGACAAACAGCACTGCAAACACCGCAACCAACACAACTTGAACGCACAATATTTTCTCCTTTTTGCGCGTAGGCCCTAACATCTATTCCCATTTCGCAATACGTAGAACAATTACCACAAGAAATACATTGTCCGCCATTAGTGGTAATTCTAAATTTTGAGAATAAGCGCTGTTGAAACCCTAAAATAGCCGCCATTGGGCACCCAAAACGGCACCACACACGATTACCAAAGATAGGATAGAAGCCTGTGCCAATAACCCCAGAAAAAATAGAACCGATTAAAAATCCATAGGAAGAACGCAATGTTTCAGCTTCAAAATAGAACAGACGCATTCCAAATTGATGCATTGCAATCAGTGTGATAATAATAGCAAAATAACCAATAGCACCAAGTTTTGCGTCCTTGCCTAATTCTTTATGTTTAAAGAGCATTACACTGGCAAAAACCAAAGTTAGTAGGCCGGCGACACTATATAAAAAGACATTTTTTGTTAGCCAATATCTACTGGAATCATCACCCAAATAGGAATAGACCACAGCGGTGGTCATTAACACCACAAAGACGAGAACACTATGTACTACCCAACGTTCCACTTTCCAGGCGAACGTGCTTTTGTCACTTAACTGTCTAAAAGAATCGCCCGCTGTTTCTGCTAATCCGCCACAACCACAAACCCAAGAGCAATACCAGCGTTTGCCGTATTTATAAGTTAAAATAGGAGTGATTACAAAAATAGAAACAAGGCCGAAAATTAGTAAGCCAACACCAACATCTCCGGCACTTATTAAATTATCGACACGATACTGCTCAAAATTATAATAGTTAAGCGGCCAGATGTTTTTTAAATCGTAATAGGGAAGCGAAAAAGTATCAGAATTTAGTCGCGCCATAAATTCTGGAATTAAAAAGGCAAAAGCCAGTTGAAAAAACATTACCGATCCGGTGCGCAATTGTTCGTATTTATTATGGCGATACTTTAAAAGAAATTTATAGCCAAATATTAAAATGGCTAAGGTGTAAAGCGTACCGTAAACAAACCATTGACTCGCTGGGTTACCACTTAATAATTTACTTAATGGATCGAAAAGTGCCACCAAACCGGTGTTTGAAGCGCCGTCAACACCCAAACCTAACCACACGGGTTTAAAATATAAAACAATATAGAACGACGTCAATGCAATACCTGTTATCCAACCTACCAATCCGCGCGAGGATATCGATTTAAAGTAAACGCCATCATTTTTAATGCCTTTACTTTTTGTTAAATACGCATTGTTTGCAAACCAAATGGCACCGGTTGCCATAAGACCTAACGCTAGAGTTAATGTAATAGCGCGATTAGGGAAGTTGACATTAAACATGGCTAAAACGAGAATAAAAAGCCCAAGGATACCAATACCGGAAGCTAATTTTTGTTGGGTGGATAGCTGTTTTGAATTTGCTAAAGATAAGTTTTGGTCTATTTTACTACTCATAAAGCTATGTGTTAGGCGTTTTGGAATTTGTTCTGAAACATTTTTAAGATTTCTTTTTCGAATCTTTTGAAGAATTCAGGATCAAAATTAGCGTCGTGTAAATGGTGAATTACATAATCAATAGCTCTTTTTTCGGTGAGCCAGCGATCGAAAACCTCGTGTTTCATACGTATTCCAAACGTGTTTATGCCCAGAAATTCTTGAGTCTCTTTATGGTAAGATACCGTTATACATTTAGTATCATCGTTGTGTTTCCAATGGAAATGGTTCTCGTAGTCAGGTTTATTTTTATCACTATTCACCCAGCCATACGTTTGGTATTCTATATCCAAAAATTTCGCAGAATTAAACCAATGCCCCGGGTTGTAAGCCATTGTTTTACCGCAAATGGTTTGTGCTAAAACTTCGCCCATCATTCTTCCAGTATACCAAACGGCCTCAATAGGTCTTCGTAAACCAATCGCTTTGCGCTGTTGTGCGCAATCGCCAATAGCATAAATGCCGTCAATATTAGTTTCTAAATTTCGGTTAACGAGTATGCCTTTATCAGTTTCAATATTAGACGGTTTAATAAAATCTATATTTGGTGTTACGCCGGCTGTGAGTCCAACAACAGTGCACGGTATTTCTTCGCCGGTTCCCTCTATAATTATAGATTTAACACGGCCGTTACCATCATCAGTGATGGCTTTTAAATTGGTGCCAAGCCTTAAATCGATGTGATGGCTTTTAATGTGCCTATTAATCATTTCACTTTCGCCTACTGGTAAAACGCCGTTCCAAAAGCTTGTTTCTCTAACCAGAAAAGTGACAGGAATTTGCCGCGTGTTAAGCATTTCGGCTAATTCAATACCAATTAAACCGCCCCCCACAATTACGGCACGCTGGCACGCTTTATTATCTGGCGCCATTTCTTCGAGGGTGTCTAAATCTTGTTTACTATATAAACCTTGCACCCCTTTTAAATCTTGTCCTGGCCACCCAAATTTATTGGGTTTACTGCCTGTAGCAAGTATTAATCGATCGTAAGTAAGCGTTTCATTATTCTCAAAATGAAGGGTTTTCGAGTCTGTTTCAATAGTTTTTACTAGAGCTTTTTTTAACTCTATTTTGTTTTTTTTCCAAAAGTGATTTTCGTAGGGTTGGGTATGCTCAAACTTCATATGGCCCATATAAATATACATTAAGGCGGTTCGAGAGAAAAAATAATCGGATTCGGAAGAAACGATTGTAATTTTTTTGTCAGACAGTTTTCTAATATGTCTAGCTGCAGTAACGCCAGAAATTCCGTTACCAATAATTACAATGTGTTCCATAATTTTCTTTTGTTTACGATGAGTCGTAATGAAGGAGCTAAACCTAACTCAGAAATATACTTTTTTTGAATGTTTTCTCTAAGTCGTGGAAAGATAGCTAAGATTTTTTTGTGATTACGGGTTTGGTTTTAGTTTTAACCTTATTTTTAGATTTGATAATTAATAAAAACAGGAGATGAAATACTTTATAGGGTACATTTTTTTAAGTTGTATGATATTTCAATCGTGTACACAATCTAATGAAAAAATTAACGGCGTTAGTTTTGTAGCATCAAATAACGCTATTGCCGACGAACATTTAAGTCCAGTGGTGAGTCTCAATTCTAATTATGCGGCCTTAATGCCTTTCGGGTTTATAAAAACTTTAGAGCACCCAGACATTCTTTTTAATACCGAAAAACAATGGTTTGGTGAAAGAGAAACAGGTGTTATTCAATATGCTGAAAAACTAAAAGCAAAGCATATAAAATTAATGATTAAACCCCAACTTTGGGTATGGCGAGGTGAATATACGGGAGATATTATAATGAAAACCGAAACCGATTGGCTGCTTTTAGAAACAGCCTATCGCCATTTTATTTTAGAATATGCGCGTGTTGCGGAAGCCGTAAATGCCGATATCTATTGCATAGGTACCGAGCTGGATACTTTTATCGCAGCACGACCAGACTTTTGGCATCAATTAATTCGAGAAGTAAAACGCGTGTATTCAGGGCAGCTCACGTACGCTGCAAATTGGGATGAATATAAACGTACGCCATTTTGGGGCGCTTTAGATTATATTGGTATCGACGCATATTTTCCGGTAAGTGACTCGAGAACACCAACAGTCGAAGAGTGCGTGGAAGGTTGGTTACCTTATAAGGAAGAGATAAAAAGGCTATCTGAAAGATTAGAAAAGCCCGTGTTATTTACGGAGTTTGGCTATAGAAGTGTCGATTTTTCGGGAAAAGAACCTTGGGTGTCCGATAGGCGTAAAACAACTTTAAATTTTGAAGCGCAAACAGCAACGACCAAAGCGTTGTTTGATACGTTTTGGAAGGAAGACTGGTTTGCGGGCGGATTTATTTGGAAGTGGTTTCATAATCATAACGAGTCTGGCGGAATGGCAGATACACGATTTACACCACAAAACAAACCGGTTGAGCGCGTAATACAATCACACTATAAAAAGTTTAAGTAATAGATAGTACGAATTATTTGCGCTTTGAAGAACAGTCGTTTCCCCTTAAAAACTGGTGTAATTTCATCCTCTTTTTGATCTAACAAGGTGTTGCTCAGAAGTGATTTTAAAAATCTAAAGAGAAAATGTCATTTTAATTCTTGTCTAGTTGTTAAAATCAAGTCTTCTTTCTTGATTCTAAAAGAGAAGTGATCTGAGGTCTTTTTATCACTCCATTTTTTTAAGGATAAACGTTAGGCAATGTTTTTTTTGTAGTATTGATAAAGTTCGTCTGCTGAAGCCCCACGCCATTTCTTAACGTAAATCGCCCAGAAATAGTACTGAAGTTTCCAAATGCCATTTTTTTCATACCGTCTTGCCGATGTAGTAAGCCATTCTTGAATGACAACAAACTGTTTTCTAGCATATAATTTATTGATGAGGTCGTTGTCCTCGTAGATTATAAAATCTTCGTTAAAACCTTCCAATTCAAAAAACAACGCTGTAGTAATAAACTGACTTTGGTCGCCACCACGGCAGGCACGCCAAGAGAAATGTGTTAAATAACTCGCTAAGTGTAACCACCAATGAGAATTATCAAACTTCATTTTAAAGCAGCCGGCGAGATTGTTCTTGTTGATTTCATTTAGTATCAAAGCATCATAGTTTGCTGGCGGATACGAGTCTGCGTGTAAAAAATAGAGAACCTTCCCGGTGGCCAATTTAGCACCAGCATTCATTTGCTTTGCTCTACCTTTTTCGGAATGAATTAGTATTAATTTTTCATTTTTAATACCTTTTACGCACCCTTGTGAACCGTCTGTGCTTCCGCCATCGACTATAATAATTTCTGAAATAGAACTAGGAGATGCCATAACCAAAAGATGTGAAATCAATCTTTCAATGGTTTCAGCTTCGTTTAAAATAGGGACAATAATGGTTATCATATTATTGTATACGAAAAAATTAGTGGTCTAGTTTTGCGCATTCAAACTCCAATCGTAATCAATGTAATCGACAGAGGTCTCGGCGTTTATTTTTATAGTACTATACAAGTTAATATAATCAATAACACTTCCGTTTTCTGTAAAATCACTTTTATACCATTTAAAGATTTCTGATATTTTTACTTTGTTTGAAGATAATTCATTTTTAGCAGAATTATTAATAAATTCTTTCGTCGCTTTTTCCATTAATTCTAGAACATTTGCTTCGGTATAAGCTTCACTTAATAATTTCGGACACGATGTCGATGCGCAATTAATTGCAAAATGAATTCTAGGTTCGTTCATTGTACGCAAAATGCCATTTTCTAAACCGGCTAAAGAAAAGTCTTTATCTCCAATTTTAAACCTGTCTTTTTTCCACGGACTGCTAATATCTTTAATACTTTTTAACGGGTAATTATCAATTATCAATTTAATGGTATTGGCATTGTACACATTTATAAAATAAGCAAGCTGTTTATTAACGCTCCAAGCTTCAGTTGGTATTTGATGTTCTAAATACGACACGTAAGTGTTTAGCTTTTCAGATTCATTTTTAAAACCTTTATAATTTACATCACCGTTTTTAGTCACATATTTCTTTAAAAGTGTGTTCCATTCTGAATGATCTAAATCGCTTTTTGTGCTAGTTTTATACGGCGCAATATCGGTATCCCTCTTTTTTTGTGGCGCAGGTTTTTCGGCATTATTCTTTACTTGCTTAACGGGTAGGCCTTGAGATGAAAAACAGCTAAAAGCTATGGATGCAACACTGAGTAATACAATTAAATTTTTCATTTGTCTTTTTTGAATGTTAATGGGTATAACTCCTGACTAATAAAATCCTTAGGAAAGGTTTCGTCGTTGTTAAAGCCCAATTCGATGTCTTTTCCGTTGTACGGAATGTAATCGGTTTTAAAAAGGTAATCCCAAAGGCTTAAGGTTATTCCGTAATTAACGCCATACCTTACATGTTTAGGCATTTCTTTTGCATGGTGCCAGATATGCATTTTCGGATTATTAAAAATGTATTTAAACATACCATAATCCCATCCAATATTAGCGTGGTTTAAATGACCGATGGCAATATTAAAAAAGTAAACTATAGCAACATCTTGAGCATTAAAACCACCAATAATTGCTAACGGAATGTACAAGAGCGATTTGTAAAGCACCGGCTCCATCCAATGGTATCTTAAATGTGCTGCAAAACCCATTTCTTTAACGCTGTGGTGGACTTGATGAAATTGCCATAAAAAAGGCACACGGTGTAATAATCGGTGCGTGTTCCATTGCACAAAATCACTAATGATAAACAAAATAAACAAGCCTAATACTTTGGGCATTGTTTTTACATCGAAGAGTTGAAAACTATTTAGTGATACACCAATAAAACCTAAAGCATCGTTGAGTAGTGCGGCAACGGTTTCCGACAGGGCAATTAAAATAATAAGGTTAAGTAAAAAGAAATTGAAAAACATATAAAAGGTGTCTAGCCAGAAATCTTTTCTAAACAACGCTTGTTTTTTTCGCCACGGGAATACCATTTCTAAAACCCAAACGATTAAAGAAATAGCGATTAATCCGTAAAAAAAGTTATCCCAGTTGGTATCGAAAAACACTTCTTGTTTAAGGTAATTCCAATAGCCAGAATAGGCGTTTTTTATAAGGTCTAAATATTTTTCCAATTTATAATGTTTTAATCAATGCTTTAAAAAGAGAAATCATTTGCGGTTCGGCTTTCTCTGCCATTGCAATAATTTCTGAAATATCTACTGGTTTTAAATGGTCTGGATCGCACTCGTCTGTTAATACAGATACGGCAGCTGTTTTTAATTTTAAATGATTGGCAACAATAATTTCTGGAACAGTACTCATTCCAACGGCATCGGCACCCATAATTTTTAGCATTCTATATTCTGCTCGTGTTTCTAATTGCGGACCAACAACACTTGCATATACACCCTTATGCAGTGTGATGTTCTGTTCTTTTGCAATGGTTTCGATCGCTGAATTTATGTTTTTATTGTAAGGCGCACTCATATCTGTAAAACGTTCTCCTAAAGCTTCAACACCTTTAAACGCTAAAGGCGAACTCCCTTGAAGGTTTATATGGTCGTCTATTAGCATTAGCTCACCTTTTTTATAAGTGGTGTTAATTGCTCCCGAAGCATTAGAAACCAATAATGTTGTAATACCTAATTTTTCCATAATACGCACAGGGTAGGTGACATCTTGTAACGTGTGTCCTTCGTATAAATGAAAGCGGCCTTGCATTACAATCACTTTCTTACCTTCTAAGTTACCATAAATTAATTTCCCTTTATGAAACTCTACAGTGGCCGTTGGGAAATTAGGGATATTCTTGTAGCTTACTTCTTCAATAATTTCAATCTCATCAACTAACTGCCCTAAACCAGTGCCTAGAATAATACCAACTTCTGGCGCTTTAAAACCGCGTTCTTGTAAATAAGCAACCGTTTTTTCAATCTGTTTAATCATTTTGTGCTATAATATTTTGTAATGTTGAATTGTACACCAAGTCTTCATAAACATCTATATCATTTAATGTTTCTAAAGTGTGCACACTGCTATTTTTTAAATCGATCATAGTGTCTCTAAACACCGTTTCTGTTCCCCATTCTTTATTTTTAAACACTATCGGGTTCAGTGTTTTTAGGCCTAAAAGGTAATAACCGCCATCTTCTGCCGGTCCAATTACGGCGTCATTTGTATCGAGTGCCAAAAGAGCGTCGTTAATATGCGAAGGCTTAAGGTTATATAAGTCGCTTCCCACAATAATAACTTTCAAATAATTAGCTTTAAAAGCGTTTTCGAAAGCGTTTAACATTCGTACGCCTAAGTCGGCACCTTTTTGCAGGTGTTTTTGATAGTGTTTGGCCTCCCAAATATCATTATCCCTAATTTGTTCTGAGTAATATACCGCTTTGTCGCTCTCAATTTGACTTAAAACAGATTCGGTGTGTGCTATTAAAAACCGGTACACGCGCAATGCCGCTGCATCGCCAATAGTTTTTGCTAATCGGGTTTTACACTTTCCTAATTCGGGATTTCTTGTAAAGGTAATAATGATAGTCTTGGTTTTCAAAAGGATGTGTTTTTTTTAAGATTTAATTTTATTGGGGCGTTATACACTTTTATACCATTTTTTAAATAGGTACTCCACGATTCGTTAAAGGCGTGAATACTATCGGTTCGTTTTTCTAAAGTATTATAAAGTTCAAAGTTGTTGTTTTTCCATTCGAAAATACCGCCATATAAATTCTTAACATTATTATATCCCGCCTTTTTTAGTTTTTCGCCAATTGTCTCAGAGCGAATTCCTAGAGAACAATACACAACGATAGCTTGATTTCTATTCGTTATTTTTTGTTGAAGGTCTTCCACTTTAAAATCATTAAACCCCACGTGAATGGCGTTTTTTATATGACTCACCGCAAATTCATCCGGTTCTCTTGCATCTATAATTATCGCTTTCGTTGCAGGCATTGCTAACTCTTGAACCGATATATAAGGGATGCTATGCGTATTATGTTTTAGTAATACTTCGGAAAGTGCCTCTTGCGAAAACACGAATACATTTGATAGTAATAATAGTATTAAAAGACTGTTTTTCATAATTTATAAAACTAAAGTTAAACCTTGCATTGCACTTTCTTTCTGCGGAAGGATTTCGGTGTTATCCCAAATTCCAGACAGAATTGTCTTCGCGTAAGCTTCTGGTAAAATGCCGTTACTCATTAACGTATTTGTTAATTTATAATCGTATTCTAATGGATGATGGCTGAAGGTGAGTGCGTTATTTTTTTCTTCTAAAATAGCATACCAAACATTTGGAGAACCGTCGTTTGCCGGCATCCCGATAACACCAGGGTTAAGCCAGAGCTTTGTGTCTTTAGTCTCGTTAAAAGGGAGTCCGCAATGTCCTGCAATAATAATATCACTTTCGGTAGCTTCAAAATTTGGTTTTTTAAATTCCCATACAGTCGATTTAAAAATAAATTCTGAAATTAACGAAGTCGATCCGTGTACGACTGTTGTTTTTTTACCAGCGTAGTCAAAAGTTAAAAAATCGGGTAGTGTTTTTAGATAGTCCAAAGAGTCTTTCGATAATTTACTTTGCGCATACGGATACCACAATTTTGAAAAACTGTCGCACCGTGAGCCTGCGGTGAAATCGCAACCGCAATCATTTGCGCCTTCATTAAGTTGCTCTTCTACGTTGCCCAAAATACTTTTAGCGCCCCAGTGTTTCATTAATTGTACGGTTTCTTCTGGTTGAGCGCAATAGCCCACAATATCGCCAGTGCAGATGCAGTTTTCAGGAGAGATGCTTAAATCTTCGGCAATCGTTTTTAATGCTTCTAAAGCTTGAAGATTACTGTAAACACCTCCAAAAAGGAGCATTTTACCAGTGCGTTTTCCTAAATCTATCGTTTTGTTATCCATTTTGGTATAAAATATAAAATAATACAAAGTGTAATTCCCCAGGCATTCACCCAAAGTAAATCGGCATACTTACCGTCAGTAAAAATTAAGGCATCGGGAAACCAATTAAACACTAATAGAAACCCAAAAACTATTCCACAAATAACGCTGAGGTAAAAACTTATTTTTGGGACTTCAATAGACCAAAATAGAAAGATTGGTGTTAACCCAATCACCATTGTTCCAGAAATTGTGGTTGCTGAAAGAATTTCGGCATTTAAAAAAACAGGAAGCGTTCCTAAAATGGCAATCGCGACCATAGATGCGCGACCAAAAGTAAGGTCTAGTCCCATATTTAAATCTACAGATAATAATTTCGAGAATGATGAGAATGTAGAATCTAAAGTAGAAGCCGCCGAGGTAATCATTATAAAATTTATTACTAATAAAATAACCACGCCAAAAGCTTTACCAACTTCTACTGCCGCTTGGCCGTTTAGTCCTTGGGTTTTAGCGTAAATGCCGATAACGCTAAACAGAATAATACTAATAGCGCCCAATAGTGTTGCCCACAGAAAACTTTTTAAAGTTACTTTCGGCGAGCTAATAAAAGCACGATCCGTTAAAACGGGATCGTGAAACGGGTAACTAAAAGATTGAATAATTGCTGCGAAAAACAAGTTTAATCCCATACTAAAACTCCAGGTTCCTGATTCTATAACAGTAGTAGTATGAAAGTTTTCTACTGAAAATATCTGCCATAAAATAACGCATAATAGAACAGTGAATAAACCCATCTGGATGACATCGGTAAAAATAGAACTACTTAAACCTCCTTTCAAGGCATAGGCTAAGGTTAATATAGTAAACACTAAAATAGCGCTGTAAAATGGTGTTGAACCATGCGCGCCAAAATACGAACCAATAACCATAGTGTTACTCCAAACCTCATTAAATAAACGAATTACAATTAAAATAGAGAAAAGTGCGACAGCGCGTTTACCAAATTTAGTCGTTAAAAACTGATGAATACTTTTAAAACCGCCTTTTACGCGCAACTGATAAATAAGTAGGCCGGCGACAGTAAAGCTTAAATAATAACCGGCATAAGCCACACCGCCCACAAGACCAAATTCTAGGCCTAAGTTTGCTGCATTGGTAATGCTTTTCGCGAAAATCCAAGAGATAATTAAACTCCCTGTAAGTATAAAAACATTGGGAGATTTCTTTTTGTGTGTCGCTTTAAAAAATTCAGATCTTGTTTTTGCTAAAGGAGAAATAATAAACAGTAGTATACTGGAACCTATTATTAAAATCCATTGCCAAATTTCTGTTGTCATACGTTAATTCTCGTCCCACCAAACGGGGATATTTATACTGTTATTATTTGTCGCATTTGCTGCCTCGTTATAGTTTTCTGCATTTAGCGCGGCTTCTTCGGCAGGATAAGGCATTCTTATCGGTATTAAATCATTATTTAGACTTGCCGAAATAGGATTAAACTCAGGAAAACCTGAACGTCTGTATTCCACCCAGCCTTCATAACCATTGATAAGGTTTGCAATCCATTTTTGGGTTATTATTTGTTGTAAAGGTGTTGTTCCCGGAGCGGAAAAAGCGGCATTTCCCAATAAGTAATCAGTAGGCATTTCCGTTTGCCAATAGGCGAAAGCTTGTTGTACGCCCAGCTCGTAAAGTTCTTGAGCATTGGCTTGAATTAAGCCCTTATCGGCGGCTTCTGCTAATGCGAAATGGACTTCCCAAGCCGTAATAAAATTAGCGTCTAATACTGAGGTGTCGTCTCTAAAAGCAGCACCTGCTAAGGAGTAATTGCCCAATTCTATAGACGTCGAAGAGGCGTCGATACCATTAATTAAACCGTTAAATGCGTTTGAAGTTGAATTGCTAAACGGTTTAAAAAAGGTGTTTACTCTTGAATCGTTTAAAGCGCTTAAAATGTCTTCCATTGTTTCCGATAAAACGAAATTATTAAAATCTCCAATGCGTAATTGTGCTAATCGGAAGCTGTTAGGGTCTGTGTTTGTGAAATTAAAAGTGGCATTATCAGCATTTGAAGCGATATAATTACCTTCCGTATATAGTGCTTGCAACTCTTGAGAAACATCAATTTTATCTGAAATCCGGATGAGGTGTTTAATCTTTAACGCGTTTGCGAATTGAATCCATCGGTTTAAATTACCGTCGAATAAAATATCACCTTCCAAAGGAATCGCGGCGTTGTAATTGGAAATAGCTTCCATACCGCGATCTAAATTATCTAAAATACCACCAGGTTCTAAATAAATAGCTTCTTGGGTGTCGTAAGCTGGAGTGACGGTGCCATTACCCCCATTAAACGCTTCAAAATACGGTACATCTCCAAATAAATCGGTTAATCCGGCGGTGAAATACGCTTTCAATATAAGTGCTGGGCCTTCGTAAACAGAATAGGTCGGCGTGCTGCGCGATTGATTTAAAATAATTTGATTATCTCTCAAATTGGTATAAAAAATAGGCCACGGATTCCCACCGAGTTGTGGTGATTTTAAAGCGTGACGATCGAATAAATTAAAATCTAGAGCGGTGCGGTGTTGCGCGAGTAAATCACCTGCAACAAAACCTTCATAACTCATTTGCTCGCCATAATCGTAAATTACCTGCCTTAAAAGTAAGCTAGGTTGTACAGTATTTGGTGCGTTTGGGTTGGTGTTAATCGATTCGAAATCTTTGGTGCAACTGCTTAAAACTAGCAGCGCGAAACAACTTAAAAATAATTGTGCTTTTTTCATTGTTTTCATTTTTAGAAATTTAAATTGGCTTTTATTCCAAAACTACGCGTTGTGGCATAGCTCATATCTTCTACACCACTAATAAAGCCGGTGCCTTGAACGGCTAATTGTTCGGGGTCGGAGTGGGGGTTTTCAGTAATAGCAAATATGTTTTTACCAATTAAAGAAACCGAGACGTCTCCGCCTTCTTTTAGACCTAAAAAACCATTGTCTAGTGTAAACGCATAACCAATAGAAAACTGACGAAGTTTTAAATATGACGCATCATAAACATTGTTTTCTTCGTGGTTTCTATCGTAATACTGTCGGTAATAACTTTCAGAAGAAATGGCAACAGTATTTGGTTGTCCGTTTGCCGTCACGCCTTCAGCGATAATTCCATCTTCAGGTCTATACTCGGTAACGGCCAATTGCCCGCCCACCGAACCTAAGGAACGTGTTCTTGAGACGATTTCTCCACCTTGACGCCAATCGAAAAGAAAACTAGCATTCCAATTTTTATAAGTAAAAGCATTGTTCCAACCTAACGTAAAATCGGGATTATAATTCCCGAGTTTTTGAAGTGCGTTATCGGCGGTATAATTTCCATTTTCGTCAATGATAAACTGGCCATCTTCATTTTTTAAATATCCAGTACCATAAAAATCTCCAATCCGGCCGCCTTCTTCCACTTGAAACCAAACGGTTTGGTTGGCGCTATCGTAAATACGGCTGTACGCCAATGTTAATCGTCCACCATTTTGCGGGAGTTCTTGTACGGTCGCTTTATTAGTGGCAAAATTAAACGTGCTATTCCAGGAAAATGAATAGGTTTTAATAGGTTTGAAAGTGGCAATAACTTCAAAACCTTTGCTATTTACTTTTCCGCCGTTAACCACTTGCTGTTGGTAACCTGAGGAAATAGGAATGGGTAACGACACGATCTGGTCGGTGGTTGTGGCATTATAATAGGTGACGTCGAACTTTATGCGATCGTTAAAAAAGCGTAAATCGGTTCCAATTTCATAAGACGTCGTGCTTTCTGGCTTTAAATTAGCATTCGGAATCAGGTTTTGATTGCTAAATGTGGGCTGTCCGTTAAATGGTGTTTGCGATACAAAGGCTCCCGAGGTTTGATACGCATTGGTATCGTTTCCGACTTGCGCGACACTAGCACGAAATTTTGCGAAAGAAAATATTTTGGGTAATTTTGTAACATTAGACAGAATAAAACTAGCAGAAGCCGAAGGGTAAAAAAACGAAGTTCCGTTTACCGAATATGGTGTTGCCAATGCGCTCGACCAGTCGTTGCGCGCTGTAATGTCCAAATACAAATAGTTTTTAAAGCCTAATTTGGCGAGACTGTAAAATGAATTTATTCTTTTTTGAGAATCGTATTGAAAAACTTCAATTGGCGATGCGGCATTATTCAAATTAAAAATTCCAGGTTGCGCTAAATTTACGGTTTGGGATTGGGTGGTCGACGCTTTTTGATCCAATCTGTTGCCTCCAAGAGAAACATCTAGATTAAAATAGCCAAAGGAATTGTTATAATTCAGAAGGAAATCGGTATTGATTTCTCTAAAAAACACATCGTGTTCGGCATACGCTCCGTTTTTAAACCGATTGCTAGAGAAGGCTCTACGTAACGTGCGTTTTTCTGAGGAATAATCCATTCCTGTTCTTACAGAAAGACTGAGTTGTTCTGAAAATTGATGCTGAATGGAAAGGTTTCCAAACACACGATCACGATTGAAAGCGTTTCTGTTTTCGAATACAATGAAATACGGATTATCGAAATAGGTATAATTATAAGAATACTGCTGGACACCTTCTAGACCGGGCTGCCAATAGTTTTTTAAATTGTTCGTGTTTAGTGATCGTGGACCCCAAGCCACTAACGAGTAATTTACATTTTCACTGCCGTAACCATTTGCAGGGCGGTTATCGCTAGACGTGTTGGTATAAGTAATGGAAGACGCTATTTTGGTATTTTCCGTTGGTTTAAAAATAAGTTTTGTAGCCACCGTTTGTCGGTCGAGATTTACACTGGGAATAATAGATTCACTGCGTAAATCGGTGAATGATAAGCGGTAATTTCCGGCATCAAAATCATCCGAAATAGCGATGTTATTTATGGTTGTAATTCCTGTTTTGTAAAAATCTTTTAAGTTATCGGGGTTCGATTTTAGTGCTGTTGGGGTAATCGCTACGCCGTTATAAAGCGCGGTATCACCACCACGAACTACAGTGCCATTCTCTAAATATACGGGGCTATCGTATTGGGGCGCAAATACGCCAGCATCAAGCCGTGGCCCCCAGGAATAGGTAATACCGTCATTGATGCCGCCACCAAGTCCATCCTTAAATTCGAAATTTCCAGAATTCCCTTGTCCGTAGCTATTTTGAAATTCAGGAAGTTTAAATGCCGAGTCTATAAACACTGAAGTATTTATGCTAATTCCTAGTCCTTTAGATTGTTTTCCGCTTTTGGTTTTAATAACAATCACCCCGTTCGATGCTCTCGAGCCATAAAGAGCCGCTGCACTGGGGCCTTTTAAAACGGATATTTCTTCGATATCATCGGCATTGACGTCCATTGCACCATTACCGAAATCTATTTCTTGAAAACCTGCCGCCGCTTCATTTGTAAAATTAAAAACGGTAGCGTTGTTAATAGGGATACCGTCGACAACAAATAACGGATTGTTATTAGAAAAAGAGGCTTCGCCACGAATCGTGATTTTAGACGATGAGCCCACGCCAGTGGCTCCTTGAGAAATGGTGACACCTGCAAGTTTACCTGATAAGTTGTCCAAAAAATTTATGGTTTTAACCTCGGTTAGTTCCTTAGAATTAATCGATTGCACAGCATAGCCCAATTCTTTTGTGTTGCGCTCTAAACCCAGCGCGGTGACAACGACTTCATTTAAAGAGGTTGTGGATTCTGTTAGAACGGCATCAATATTGATTTGAGTGTTTACAGTGATGTTTTTTGATTCGAAACCGAACGACGAAAATGTCAAGAAGTCTTCCTCTGAGGCGGTAATAGTATATTCCCCGTTTTCGTTGGAACTTGTGCTATTTCCATTCGATGCCGTAATCGTTACAAACGGAATCGTTTCATTATCTGTTGCGGCGGTTATTGTTCCAGAAATTTTTGTTTGTGCATAGCTTAAAGTGGTCGTTAAAAGTAAAATGCAGACATAAAAAGGCCTCATATTGAATGTGATTAGTACGTAAAAAAAGTAACAGTGAGCAACAACGTTGCGTGATTTTATTCTAAGTACAGAGGAGAACCTTTATTAAAATAGGAGGAAAGTGACACGGAAGGGAAAGGTAGATGACGTTGAAGAGTAGTTTGCTCGTCGGTATTTATACTATTTAAAAGAAATTGTTTAAGTGTTTTTGAAAGACTTTTGAAGCTATTTATAATAGCTTTTATATCCTGAGAAGTATCAATATCGTAAAGTCTTTCTAAGAGGTCGAAAGTAATATTTTTTTCTGAAGCTAACTTTAAAAACGTTGTTGTTAGCGCTGCCGTTTGCCACGGCAGTTTTTTAAAAGCTTTGTCATTAAAAATATGTTTAGAAAGGCCCATAAGATAAAATCCGCCATCTTGGGAAGGTCCTAAAACTAAATCGTTTGTCTTTAACTTAGCAATAGTTTCATTTAAATGGGCTGTTTTTAAATGTGGCGTGTCATTACCAATTGTAATAATATTACGAAAGCCTTTATTAAAAACGGATTGAATTGCATTTGTAAACCGAGACCCAAAAGAGTTGCCAATCTGCTCTTTTTCTGAGATTATAAAATAAGGGATCCCGGTATTTATAACTTTAGATTCCACCTGTTTATTTAAGATGCTAAAAAGAGACACCGCCGATTTAAAAGGTTTGCGTTCGGCTTCCGTTGGGACCGAATTCGCGAAAATTAATAGGGCAATGTCTTTATTCTTCATTGTAAATTAAAGCAATCAAATAAAATGAGTTAAAAAATAAACGTTATAAAATTATGCTACAGATCCTTGACAGCTACTTCCTGATCCCGCCGTGCAACCATAACAATGTTGTGAGGTTCTAATGGTTCTATCATTTAATAAGTCTTCGTTATACTCACTAATATGTTGCACTTTACTCGCCACTTTTAAATCTAGCATTTGGTTAAAGTCGCAATCGTACAGCCAGCCGTCCCAACTAATCGAAATAGTATTAGTACACATTACACTGCTAACCGCTGCTGGATTGTAGGCTTCCACAAGCGAATGCATATAGTCCTCGTAATTTTCTGAGGCGATTAAATAGTCTAAAAAACGAGCGATAGGCAAGTTGGTAATGGCAAATAAATTATGAAAATCAATATCGAAATCTTCTTTTAAGGCTTTTTTGAAATCCTTTTCTAGAGCGTCCTGATCACCTGGTAAATAGGCTCCCGAAGGATTGTAAACTAAATCTAATCGCAAGTTACTTCCCGGCCTACCGTAACCTCTTTCGTTAAGTTCTTGTAAGGCTTTAACAGATTTATCGAAAACACCGCTACCACGTTGTTTATCGGTTTTGCCGCGAGTGTAATGTGGCATTGAGGAAATAACGTGCACATTATGTTCTTTGAAGAAATCGGGTAAGTCGTAATATTTTTTATTGGCTCTAATTATAGTCAAGTTAGAGCGCACAATAAAATCTTTAATCCCCGCTTTCGACGCTTCGTGAACAAACCACTTAAAATCGGGGTTCATTTCTGGAGCGCCACCAGTTAAGTCTAAAGTGTGTGCTCCCGTATTTTCTATAACAGCAAGACATTGCAACATCGTCTCACGCGTCATAATTTCCTTACGATCGGGTCCGGCATCTACATGACAATGTTCGCAAACTTGGTTGCACATATACCCTAAGTTTATTTGGAGTATTTCAAGTTTTTTTGGCGTTAGTGGAAATTGATTCGTTTCGGAAATTTTATCTTTAAAAGTCGGTAATTCTCCACTCTTAAAAATACCATTCGATAAAATATCAAGTTGCCTGTTGGTATTGGCTAAATCACTTTCTCTTTTTTGTAAGGATTTTATTGTCATTAAAAGGGTTTTTTATCGTGTATAGTGTTTACGTAAATTTTTAAATAGTGGTTTTAAAAAAAGCAATAATTACATTTCTAATTTGTTTACTTTATTCATCATTTGTACCCCGTGTACTAAAGTAGCACCACTTTTTATGGCAGCACCAACGTGCAAGGCTTCCATCATCTCTTCTTTTGTAATACCGCGTTGTAAGCCGTCTTTTGTGTACGCGTCTATACAATAGGGGCATTGCTCGGTATGTGCTACGGCAAGTGCAATAAGCGATTTCTCTCTAGCTGAAAGGGCGCCTTCTTCAAAAACGGTACTGTAATAATCAAAAAATTTATCACCTAGTTCTTGATTCCATTCGCTAATTTTTCCAAATTTCTTTAAATCGGCTGGGTCGTAATATGTTTTTTGCATTGTGATCGGTGTGTTTTAATTGAAAGCGTTGTATCGAGTAATTATATGTCGAAAAGATAAATAATACTTAACAGAAAAAAGGTTTATAATGTTTCTTTTTCTGGTGGGACGGTTTAAGTGAAGCTTCAGTAGTCCCTAATAAATTAAAATGAAAAGGTAGTTTTTCCTTTTAGTGTTGTTTTAAAGGGGTAGTCTACTGAAAGAACTTCTGTAGTGACTATAAAAAAGTGCTGAGAAACACAGGTTTAAAATGAATACCCAATAGCAAAATTGAGCACAGGTTCATCCACTTTAAAATCGTAACGTTGGCCTTCTGGTAACGACGGATCGTGAAAGGGAGCAGCCAAATCAAATCGGATCACAAAACCTTGAACATCGATACGTAAACCAAAACCAGCACCCATTCCTAATTCGTTTATAAAATTCGAAGTGAATTTATCTTTACCACCAAAAGTAGGATTCGCTCTTGAGTTCCACACATTTCCCGCATCGGCAAAAACGGCGCCTTTAAAGAATGAAACAATAGGAAAGCGATATTCGACATTGGCTTCCAGGCGAATGTTTCCTGTTTGGTCAAAATATGTGCCGTCGCTTTGAGCGTCGTTACCTTCGTTATACGTTCCAGGGCCTAGCGATCTAATTCTAAAAGCACGCACACTATAAGGGCCACCAGAAAAATATTGTTTAACGAAAGGAACAACATCCGAGTTGCCATATGGGAGACCATAACCTGCAAATAGGCGAGTGGCCAACGTTTGCTCTCTTTTTTTTCCAAAGTTTAGGTGAAATCTT
This sequence comes from Bizionia saleffrena, assembly GCF_008086175.1. Classification (GTDB taxonomy): domain Bacteria; phylum Bacteroidota; class Bacteroidia; order Flavobacteriales; family Flavobacteriaceae; genus Bizionia; species Bizionia saleffrena. Next base: position 214,146 of record NZ_VSKM01000002.1, on the reverse strand, counting down.
AAATCGATATCTGCTTTCGCGTATTGCGCATATTGCAATCCTAAAAAGACTTTAGGTTCTCCCACATCTTTTTCTTTTCCGAACAAGCTAATAGAATTTCCGGCAACGTCTAAGGTGGTGTTTACGAAAAACTGATTAGGGTCGTTAGCATCGACCATTCCGTTATAAGTAAACGAAAAGGTTAAGCCCGATATAAACTGTTGGTCGAAACTGCGTTTTAAAAAGGGGTTGTTATCTAAGATCTCTTCAAACTCTGATGTGGTATTCGATAAGCTCGTGTAGTTTATAGAAATGGGATTAAATTGATACGTTACATAGCGGTTAGAGTCCCATACATAACCAAATAAACCGCTACCCGAAAGTAGTGTGTATAACTTGCTTCGGTTTAAGTAATTGGCACTCAGACTCACTTTTGTTTTGGGTATAGAATATTTAAAAAAGGCATCGTTTATTTTAAAAGGGCTAATAACGCGCGGAAAAATCATTTCGGCTTTTAAACCTAACTCTAAACTACTTAACCCGGCGTTGTTACCGCTTGCAAGTTGTGTTTCGTAGCCAATATTAGAACTTACATTAAAGGTTTCTCCGCCGTTAAACACATTCCTATTACTATAGGTTAGGGCCAAATGTGGGCCAGCAAAACTGTTGGATTTGGTAACGGCTTGTAATTCGGCACGAAAAGCACGTTTGGTTAACGGTGACAAAAATATGTTGGCCTCTAAAGCACCCAATCGGTCTGTGGTTGCCGTGTCGATTTCTTTATATTGAATGTTTACATATTTGTACGCTCCAATGCTCGAAAGACGTCGTGCTGTATTTTTTGAGGTCTTCGGATTGTAATAAGATCCTTCTTTAAGAGTGATAAATTTATCTAAATATTTAGGTTTGAAGAACAGAGAATCTTGATGATAATCTTTAGCATTGAAACGTTCTGTGCTGGCGATAACAGAATCTTGCAAATCGTAATCGGGATAAATATTTACTTTTTTAATGACGTATGGTACGGTGGCTTTTTTAGGAACTTGGGCCTTCAGTTTTAGGAATAAATTAAAACGTTTGTTGTTGTATTGCGTGGTATCGGCTTCAAAAATAAAAAAATCGGGATTTAAGTTATAATACCCTCTTTCTTTTAATTCTGAGTCTATACGCTGCCGCTCTAATTTCATATTCCCTAAATCGAAACGCATTCCATCTACAAAGGGTGTTTTTTCTGAAGCGCGTTTTACATCTTCGTAAATAGGCGCGCGCATCGAATCTAATTGATAGCTAGCCATTGTGTATGGTTTTAATACTTTTAGGGTGTAGGTTACCGATGCTTCAATGGCTTCTTCTTGAAAATAGGACGCTGTCGTGCTGTAAAAAAAGCCGTGATTTTCTAGTCGGTTTCTTAATATATCTTCAACTTCAAACGTTTTTACATCCGATTGATATACCGGTTTTTCACCAATTTGTTTGTATATCCAGCGATTTATAAAGCCAGGTTTTTCTTTTTGTGTCTTGTAGTAATAAAACAAACCAGGACGCATACCTAAGAATTTTGAGTTTGGTTCTGGGCGTAGAACACCTTCTAGTTCCGATTTTAATACATCGACATCTTTAATCGTAGAATCGGCGTTGATCTCTATAGTTGCACCGGTATACAAACGTTCACCTTCAGGAATGTATTTTTTAACACTACACGAATATAAGAGGAGCGCAAATAAAGCTACGCAAGAAATATGTTTTAAGACTGTTTTCAAGATTTAGTTCTTTTTCTGTTCGATACTTTTATTAATTTTTTCTTCTTTCGCTTTTAACTTTTCCTTTATGGCGTCACGTTTAGCGTCGCGTTTTTCTTTTTGTTCTTGACGAGAACGGAATATGGCATCCCAAAGTTCGTTAAACTGATTGAATTCTTGAGTGAAAATTAAGCCAATTCCACTAACAATTGTTTGCCCGTCGATAACATTTTCAAATTCACTTTTTCTAAACCCTTTAAGGCGGTATCTACCATCTTCGGTTAATGTGTATTCTAAACTTACATTTCCAATAAGTGGCGCTTCTTCTCCTGCCGGGCTACTGCCTTGAAGATCGATATCGCTACCCACGCGAACGGTTAAGCGATCGTTAAATAATTTTTTCTGAGCGGCGATATCCAACTGTGTGCGATCGGTTGGTGCATCACCTTGGTAATCGGTATAGCTGTTTAATCCGAAATCGACTTCTATACCCGAACTCCCTAATAATTTATCTGAAAACGCATTTAACTGTCCAGATACGGCATCGTTGAGATTATCGCGGGCAATAGTTGCAAAACCTCCCGAGCTACCATCACTTCCAGAATCGGGATAAAAACGATTGAGAACCAATAGTGAAAATACTTGACGGTTTAATTCGCCTTCTTGCTGATTAACTTGCTGCACGCGACCATAAACTTGACCGCCAATAGCACCTTGTTGTTCTTCGGGCATATCTAATCCAAAGGATATTTTAGGCTGAAGTAATTCTCCATCAATATTTAGGTACACATTAAATGGTAGCACTTGTCGGTACTTGCTTTTTACTGAAGGATCTGCGCCCGAAATTTGAGGAGCCATTAAAGCTGATGCTGAGGTTTCTATGTTATAGATTGCTCTAACATCTAGTTTTGCATCAAAAGGATCTCCAGACCATGTTACGCGACTTCCCGGCGCGATTAGGAATTTTCTGTTTACTAGATTGTAGAGATTTAATTCGTAATGACCACTGGAAATTTCATAGCCACCGGTTAGCGTTATTCGGCCGTTAGGTGTCATTGTGAAAATAAAATCACCTTCTCCTGAAACTTTAAAATTATCTCCAGTTTCTTCATCGATTACAATAGTAACGGCGGCATCTTTACCTATTTTTAATACGGATGAAATATCGAAACCTCGAATGGTTGCTGTTTGTTCGTCAGTTTGAGAAAGAATAGCATCTGGGTTTTCACGGTTTACAAATACCACGACGCCGTCGCGTTCTTCAATATTTGATAATGTAGAAGGCATTACGTAGGTAATATCGGTATCGGATCCCAAAGTTAGTTCCGCGTTTAATTTTGGTATTTGTAAATCGCCAGTCAGTCTTGCATTGGCATTAAAGCTTGCTTTACCATAAAAAGCGGTATTGTCTTTTTTCGTCGCATTTAAAATTTGAAAATTATTGGCTTTAACCTCTAAGTTAAACGTAGGGTTTAAAGCATTCTCTGTGCCAATAGTTCCTGATAATATCAGCGCATTTTTATTGGCGTCTAAAATGGTGAAATTAGACAGCGATAATCCTTTGTTATCCACCTTTAATGTTTCGTTAACCAGTGTGAATTTGGTGTTTAATTTGGCGATGTTAAAGCCAGCATCATTAAAAGTTACTGCCCCTTTATATTGCGGGTTAGCGGTGGTGCCTGTAACTTTAAAACCTCCAGAAAAACTACCTTCTGTATCTTTTATTTCACCTAAGGTTAGCGTGTTTAACGCTTTCATTTTAAAAGTGTTTATATCCAAATCTAAATTTAAATTCGCTGATTTATTAGTCACTCCATAATCACCGGTAAGATCTAAGTCTATATCTCCACCTTTTAATCCCGCATTAAAATCGTAGTTGCTCCCACCAAGAGATTTGGCGTCTAGTTTTAAAACACCCAGGTCTGTTTTTAAGACTTCTAATTGATCAATGGTTAAAGCGGCAATAATTCCGGTATCTTTAAAAGGCTCCTCCAAAATAAAATCACCATTTAAATTTCCTTTAGCAATACTAGTTTCAGGGTTGAAATAGCTAAAAAATTCACTAATACTAAAGTTTTTAAAAGCAATCGCCATGTGACTTTTAGAAATGCGTTCTAATTTATCTGTTATTTCGATAGACTGGTTTCCTCTCGAAATTTTAAAATCGTTGTACTCAAACTTTTTATCGGTGATAATCACTTCATTACTATCAGGAATCGTCCACTTCTGTTTATTTAAAATTAAGCTGTCCGGACTTACCGTAAATCGTAATCCTTTTGGATAGGTTGTTATTTTTGTATTTACATTTAATAACGTTTCACCGTCGTGGTAGCCTAAAAAATTAAGCAAAAAGCCGTTGTCGGTTTGGTTACCATTAATAACTGTTTTTGGCATTAGTAATGGGCCTGCTTCAATACTTTTAAACCCTAAATTAAAGTTAAAGTCATTTTTATCTGTCATCATAGAAAAAGCCAAACTATCTAATTTGTTTCCGCTATAATTTATATGTGGTGCTGTAATATTCGCTATTAAAATCCGCGCTTTTTCATTGTAGTTAACAGATACATCAATAGTATCAAGGTCTTTAACGTTAACTAAAAACACATCGTTAAGTAAAGGTGATTCAGAAATGCGTCCTTCCAATTTTAAGTTTACAGGTCGCGCGATAGTATCTGGCGCACGTTCATCGTCATAAAAATAACTTAAAACGTGGCGTCGTAGAGAGTTGCTAAATGTTTGCGGATCGCTATTAGACTGCACTACCAAATTAAGCATCTTGTTAGTAACCCAAACCGAAGTTGTATCTTTATCTACGTGTGCCTTAGCCTTTAAGTCTCCTAATAAATACGTTCTATTATCGTAAATAACTACGCCATTATCAATGTGAGTAGACACGTCGTAATTACTACCATTACCTTTAAAGTCTGCGAAAATTTTCATTCCCGTTTTTACATTGCGATCCATTACGCCAAGCGCTTGTAAATCGGCACCAATAATGTCTAATTCTATAGACGCTTCCGGAGAAATAGAATCTAAAACTATAGCTGCATCTAAGGCGATGTCGAGGTTTTTGTCTTTATATTTCGAGTTTATTTTACCTTTTCCGTCTTTAATGTCTCCATTAATATTAAGGTTTTTTATGTCATAATTATTAAGTTGAAAACTAGAAACCGTAGCGTTTAATTTCGCGTTTAATGCATTTATATTGTTACCGCTTCCAGAAGCCGTTATAGTAAGATTTAAAGCACCAAATTGTGGGTCGTTAAGTAACTCGTTAACTTTGTAATCGTCAATAAGGATATCGGCATCGAAAGATACAGTATCGGTGTTTTTAAAATGGCCTTTAATCGTTGCAATTCCTTGATTGGATGTTAGTTTAGCTTGCGCTTCAATAGCATCGCGTGTACCTTTTACACTTCCATCGAGTAGCACGTCTTCGGGCAAACTAACACTTAATTCTTTCTCGTCTATAAATTGAATAATATCAGAACGCTTTGTTTGTGCTGAAAAATTGGGGATATCAATATAAAGCAATGCTGGTTTTGTGCTATTTTTTATGATTCCGTTTACAGAAAGCTTAGACGTTTTACCCCAATTTACGTTGGTATTAGACACCTTAATTGCAGCTAAAGTTCCAGAAGCTTTTAGGTTTCCTGTAATTAGTTTATTGCTGAGTGAATCCATATAGGGATTCTTTCTAAGTTCTGGCTGAAGTTTAAAGATGTCTTTTAATGAGACGCTAAAAGCTGGCAAATCAAGTTGAACTTTAGTGGTTTCTGGAGTTTTTATAAGCTGAGCAAGGGAGGTGTAGTTTAAATTCGCAAATCCCGAAATAGCATTATTATTAAGTTTAAAATTGAAATTTTCAAGATGCAGTTGTTTGTCGGTAACGTTTAAGTTGAAAGCCAATTGTTTTAAATGAAGCCCAGAAAATGCTTTGCTAGTAAACTGATTCATTTGTAAGCCCGCTTTTTTATCCTTCAAGAAAACATCTGAAGCTTTTAAAGTAAACTCGCTTAACGATATAGCATCTAGATTTAAGCTGTTTTTGATGGGTTTGGCATTACCAACGCGGTAATCGACAGCGTTGTTTTCTAAATCGATGGCGTCAATAGTGACTAATAATTGTGGCCAATTAAGCGATTTTATAGTTGCTTTCGCTTCCTCTTTGGTGTTTTTCACCGTTTCTGTAAGTCCGTTAACTTCAGTATCCGTATGAATACGGATTTTTGAATTTTTTAAACGAATAGTTTTAAAATTAATGTCGTTATCGATTAAATTTATTTGAGGGATTTCGGTGTAAAATTCATCAATATCAAGATCAGCAATGATGCGATCGGGTTGTGATTCGTAATAAGCCGTCACATTTTGAAGACTTAGAGTTTCAACTGAAAATTTAGGTAATGGTATCTTTGACGTTGTTGTGTCTGCTGCTACAGGTTTCTGAATAAATTTGATCTTTGCGTCTTTCAACGCAATATTTGAAGCTTCGAAAACCATCATCTCCATATTTGTAGTGTTCATCGTAGCATCGAACTTTCCAATTTTAAATCGGCTATCAATTCCAGCGACGGCGTCATCAAAAACAATATCGATATCTTTAAAGTTGAAGGTTCTTAAAATGAGGTCAAGGGGTTTCGAAGTAGTCGTGTCTGCGGCAACGTTTGTGGTATCTGCTGGGGCAAACGCATCAATTAAAAACTGAAAGTTATAACCAGAAATAGAATCTTTTCTTATAATGTTGGCGCGTAAACCTTTCCAGTTTAATTGTTCGACACCAATGGCTCCGCCTTTTATCATAGAGAATAATGGTACGTCTGCTTCAAGTGACTTTGAATAAACCAAAGTGTCGCCTTTTTTGTCTTCTAAAAACAAACCCTCTAGTTGAATATTACCATTAAAAGTGATAAAAAGCTTATCGATTACGACGTTTGTATTGGTTTTGTTAGAGACATAGTCTACCGCTTTAGCTACAATAATATTTTGTCCCCAGGGGCTTCTTATAAATAAAATAACCAATAACAATAAGAGAATAACACCCAAGAGTACGCTCAGCGTGCGGCGTACAATACGGTGTTTTCTTTTTTTAGGGGGCTGAGTTTCTATGTTTTCTGTTGTATCCAAAGGTCAAAAGTAAGTTAGTAAATCTACTACAATTAGCGTTATCTCTATAAAGATTAACGCAATTAGTGTTTTCTTTTATGATTTTTATTAAAATTAAAAGGAAAGACTTTTAGGAATGCTCTAAAAGCAATAGTAGCAAATTACAAATGAGATAAAATTAAAAAACCCCGAAAACATAAGTTTTCGGGGTTTTATGGTGGTGCCTCCAGTACCACTTTAAGCTTTATTCTATGTTATGCTATTTTATATGGTTATAGTAAAAGCTCTTTATTTACAATATATAACAGAGGTTTGATATAATTTTTATAATATTGCTATATCAATGGTTAAACATAATGTTGTCCCTTTTGTTGTCCCTTTTATAAATGAACGAATATTAAATAATTATGAGTAAAGCAATTCACTCCACTTCTGGAACCATTAAATATAGATTAAAAGATGGTAAGGCAAAAGGTGAGACTTCTATAATATTAGATTATAGTTTTGGAAGAAGTAATCGCATTAAATTTGCTACAGGTTATAAAGTCTCTCCTAAAAATTGGGATAAAACTAATCAAAGAATTAGAGCTGTATCGACTATTAAAAATCGAGAAAGAGTAAATAGCGATTTATTGGACTTTTCTTTTCAATTCACAAAGGCTGTGTCCAGTTTAGATGAAGCTCAAAAACAGAATAAATCTGTCTTAAAATCTTTATTAATAAAGATAATTCGAAAAGTTGATGATGTCGAGGACAAACCAATTACTACTTTTTTTGAGTTTGCAGATGATTATATTAGGAAGAGAGAGAATCAAGCAAAAAATATAAATGCAATTAAATTAAGTCCTATTACTGTTCGGTCTTATAAACAAACTGTTAGTAGATTGAAAGATTTTGAAAAAAAAGTAAAATACAATTTAGACTTTGGGAATATTGATCTAAAATTTTATTATTCTTTTATAGAATACTTAGAGTCTAATAATTATTCTGTTAATACAATCGGTAAACATATTAAGAATTTAACCACGCTATTAAATAGGGCAACCGAGGACGGAGTAAATAATAATTTAAAATATAAACATAGGGAGTTCAAAGCTCTGTCTGAAGATACTGTTTCAATTTATCTAACAGAATCAGAAATCGATGCTCTTTATAGGGTAGATTTATCCAGTACTAAAGATTGGGAGTTAGCCAGAGATATTTTTTTGATTGGTTATTACACAGGGCAACGGGTTTCGGATTATAATGGAATCACTAAGAATCAAATAAAAACCTTTAATGGGCAAAGAGTGTTTGAGTTTAAACAACAAAAAACGAATAAGGTTGTCTATGTTCCAATTCATTCTCGTGTGGAATCTATAATGAACGATAGGTACAACGGCTTACCTCCACGGATTTTAAATGACCCAGATATTAATGAGTACATAAAAGAAGCAGGGAGGAAGGCAGATATAAATGAGCTTGTAACAGTGAGAAAAACGGAAGGAGGAGAGAAAGTTGTAAAAGACGTGCCTAAACACACCCTCATTGTTTCTCATACAGCGAGAAGATCGTTTTGTACAAATGCTTATTTATCTAAAATGCCAACTATAGATATTATGGCTATTAGTGGGCATACTACAGAACGTGAGTTTTATAAATATATAAAAGTAACTCCCCAAGAACGCGCTGTGAAGATAGCTGATAGTGCTTTTTTTAAATAATATAATAATAAATATATCCTAGAAATACTGATGAAATACAAAGACGCATTTGCGGTAAACGACAAACATTACTGTGAAACCAAAATAAATAGTAATTGTGAAACACCTATATATCAACTACATAATTTTGACTACTATGAGCCTAAGTTGATTGATGATTTTTATTTGAAATATTTTACAAGACAACTATTGATAGAAATAGATATTTTAGAAGTTAAAAATTTTCTTGAATACCATTATGATTATTGTGATAATCCTGATAAGTACTTTTCAATTTTGGACTATAAAATCATACCTAAAATAAGCGAAATAATAGAGCACGCCCAAGTCAGTACAGAAGCAGGAGGTTACTATGATGAAATTAAATTAGAAGATGGATTTGTAGAAAGTGAGGGGGTTATTCATAATTCAAAATATGACTACTGGAAACTCAATCATTATATTGCTTTTTTTGATCTTCAAAACGATATAAGAAAACGCGCTGAAATTATTAAGTCATTTCTAACTTTGCATTTTGATAACCGAGTAGAAAAACCTTTGAAATGGATTGCTGGGTCTGCTAAGCTAGGGATAATAATAAGGGAGTTGATTGATATGGGGTATATGGAAGCGGATAAAAGACGTGGTGAAATTAATTGTTCAAGTTTGTCAAGAGATCTGTTTAAAGCATTTAAAATTGAGGATAGTGATTCTGCTAAAGCTCTCGAGATTTATTTGAGTAGTGGAAATAAAAGATATTTACAAACAAAAGAGTTATTTGATGAATCAGGGTTTTGTATTCCGCCTTCAAGTATAGTCTAGTGTTGTAGGTGTATATAAACTCACGTATACACCAGGAATTTTGTAAGAACGAATAGATTCATTCTTTTGTGTTATAAATATATAAAAACAAATAAAATGAATCTAAATCTAAATCCATTACATTTCTATCAGACAACTCCTGAGGAGCTTACAAGCAATATCTTAAAAGGTGTTGACCATAAACTTCAGGGGTTTGTAGATAGATTCCGACCTTCAAAAAATGAAGAAGAAGAGCTTCTTACAATAGAAGAAACCTTAGTTATTTTAAAATGCTCCAATCAAACTCTTTGGAATTGGAGAAAAGAGGGTATTCTGCCCAGTTATCGTTTAGGTAATAGAGTCTACTTAAAAAGGAGTGATATTTTTTCTAAACTAACAAAACAAGATTTCAATGGTTAATCGAGGATTTATAATGCTTCGCCGCGAGTTAGTAGACTGGGAATGGTACACGGATTTAAATACTTGTAAAGTATTTCTTCATTGCTTAGTTAAGGTCAATTACAGTTCTAAAAAGTGGCAGGGAGTCGTAATAGAAAAAGGAGAGTTTATTACTTCTTATGAAAAATTAGCTACGGAGACTGGGCTTACAATAAGTAAGGTGAGGACTGCCTTGTCAAAATTAGAGTTAACAAAAACTATTGCTGTGGAAACAACAACCATTTATACTAAGATAGCCATACTGTCTTTGAATGATTTTGTAGCGGAAGTAGATAGTGCAAGTAATGACAAACCAAATAGCACACGGTTTGACAAACGGTTGACTAACGATTCGCATACGATTGACAATCAATTAGCAACAACTAATACTAATAATAATATAATAACAAATAGAAAAAAGATATTTAGAGAGAAGGTTTTCGCTCTCACCAAATTTAATATTAAAATTTTAGAGTCTTTTTTTAATTACTGGAGCGAGTTAAATACAGAAAAAACAAAAATGCGATTTGAAACAGAGCAATTTTTTGAAATCGAAAAACGCTTAAATAAGTGGAAGGCAAATGAGAGAATAACCATTAATAGATACAAATTAGACGCCGAATTACAAACTAATAGAAAATCAGCCTAACATGAGACTAAACGAAACAAAATCTGTGAAACAACTAGTTGGTTCTGTGTGTGCGCCTAAAATTAATATTGAAGAAAACATCCAAAGACAACCCATTGCACCAACTAAAGGTCAATTATGGAAAGTCTTTAAAGACGTTTTTTTCGATATGTATGGAAAACCTTTTATTGAAAATGAATACACTATAAGCAATATTAAAGTGTTGTTTTTTTATTTTCTAAATGATCCCAAATTTTCTAATTGCCATAATCTTGTAAAAGGTTTAAATACACCATCTTTTAATAAAGGATTGTTAATAATTGGTGGGGTTGGAATTGGTAAAACAGACTATTTAAAGGTGTTTGAGAAGGTTTTTATGCACTACAATCCATTAAGATTTAAAATGTATAGCTCAAAATCACTAGTAACAGGTTTTGAGAACTGTTCAGTGCCCATGGAAAAAGATTATTTTTTTAGAGATAAAGATAGAAAGCGACTTTGTATTGATGATATGGGAGCAGAGCAGAATGCAAGTAATTTTGGGATTTTTGATATTGTTGGAAATATTTTGTCTAATAGGTATAATAAAAAGTTAATAACGTATGCAACAACAAATTTTGCTTCTTCGTCCAATGATGTTGATGAAACCCTTAGAGCTTTAGGAGAGCGATATGGTCATCGCGTTTATGATAGATTGTTTGAGATGTTTAACGTGATAACCTTTAATGGATCAAGTTTAAGAACATAGTAAAAGGTTGGAATAGAACCTTGGTAACCGCATAAATAATAAAATATGTATGCTTTGTATTTTGCTAACCATAACAAACTCAGAAGTCTATTAATGTTATCTAATAGGTCTTATGTGTATTGTCGAATCTGATAAGACGACAATAATGATGAGTAATATAAATCTCAAACTACTTGTGGTTGGCAACAGGACGTAAGTGTAATTTTAAATAAGATCTTTTATTTGGTATAAAGGATTGTAATTTGATTGCTAAGCCAGTCAAATCTAAATCTTATTAATGGAAGCTAAAGGTTTAAAATATTTCATATAGCGATTTTCTAGACGTTAAGACCTTGGATGATGTAGATGGTTTAGTCGGTTTTGTTTTTAAAAGTATCACTCGTACTAATTAATTTCAACAAATGAGGGGAACCGTAAGTTTTTGATGAAAAAGATTACTATTTTAGTCTACTTCCAGTAATGTGTTAAACCAACTCCTAATTAAATGATTTTCAACGAAGACTCTAGGGTTAAAATACCTTCTATATTACATTTAATACAATTAGGTTATACGTATCTCTCTTTAAAAGATCTAGAGTGGGATGAAAACACCAATATTTTCACCTCTATTTTTAAAGAACAACTTCAAGTAATAAATAAAACAGCATCAAAAAAAGATATCCAGAAGCTTTATGATGATGTTTTAATATCATTAGAAAACGAAGATTTAGGACGCGCTTTTTATAATAGACTGGTTGATCAGTCAGGGATTAAACTTATTGATTTTGAGAATTTTGATAATAATTCATTTCATGTCGTTACAGAATTACCGTATAAAAAAGATGATGAAAGTTTTAGACCCGATATAATTTTACTTATAAACGGAATGCCATTGGTATTTATAGAGGTTAAAAAACCTAATAATCGTAATGGTGTTCAAGACGAACACAGCCGAATGAAAAGGCGTTTTCAGAATAAAAAATTCCGTAAGTTTATAAACGTAACTCAGCTTATGGTGTTTTCTAATAATATGAGGTATAGTGATGAAGACACTCAAATGTTAGAAGGTGCTTTTTACAGCACAACAAATTATAAAAAACCAATATTCAATTACTTTAGAGAGGAGGAAACTTTTGATTTAAAAGCGCTTCTAATTCCTATGACTGATGATGTTGAAAATTTTGTTTTAAAGGATACTAACCTTTTAAGTATAAAAAGCAATAAAGAGTACCAGTCTAATAAGAAACCAACCACTGCAACCAATTCCATTTCAACCTCTTTGTTTCAAAGAGAACGTTTAAAATTTATTTTACGCTATGCTTTTGCTTATGTAGAAGAAGAGAAAGGCTTAGAGAAACACATTATGCGTTATCCACAACTATTTGCAACTAAAGCAATAGAGAATAAGTTGGAAAACGGAATTAAAAAGGGGATTATTTGGCACACCCAAGGCTCAGGAAAAACGGCTTTAGCCTTTTTCAATGTAAAACACCTTACACATTATTTTCAGAAGAATAATGTTATACCAAAATTTTACTTTATTGTAGATCGTTTAGATTTATTAATACAAGCAGCTAAGGAGTTTACAGCGCGTGGTTTAGTGGTACATAAAATAGATTCTAGAGAAGCCTTTAGCACAGATATTAAGTCTACAAAAGTTATACACAACAGTTCTGGAAAAGCAGAAATTACCGTAGTGAATATTCAGAAGTTTAAAGACGATCCAGAGGTTATAAAAAACAACGATTATAATTTAAGTGTACAGCGTGTTTTCTTTTTGGATGAGGTACACCGAAGTTATAATCCTAAAGGTAGTTTTTTAGCAAATTTAGAATTGGCAGATAAACATTCTATTAAAATAGGTTTAACAGGTACGCCATTGTTAGGGAAGGAGTATAATTCTAAAACCTTATTTGGCGATTATATTCATAAATACTACTACAATCTATCCATTAAAGATGGATATACCTTGCGATTAATTCGTGAAGAAATTGAAACCAATTATAAATTAGCTTTACAAGAAGCTATAGAGAATATTAAAGTATTACAAGGTAATATTGATAAAAAGAAACTCTATGCAGATCACCGCTTTGTAGAACCAATGTTAGACTATATTGTAAAAGATATGGAGCAAGCAAGAATTGCGATGAATGACAATAGTATTGGTGGTATGGTTGTTTGTGATTCTTCCGATCAGGCTAAAATGATGCAAGCCATTTTCGAAAATAAATATGCTGAAAGATTAGAGCCAATTTTTAATCAAGCAGCCGAAGATCCTACTAGTTATGGAAGCAGTAAAAAAGAAGAAAGTAAAGTAAACAAAGCACAAGTTATTTTACATGATATTGGAACCAATCAAGATCGTAGAAATTGGGTTTCCGATTTTAAAGTGGGTACGCTAGATTTACTTTTTGTTTATAATATGTTACTTACAGGGTTTGATGCCAAACGATTAAAAAAATTGTACATAGGCAGAAAAATAAAATCACATAATTTACTGCAAACATTAACGCGTGTAAATAGAACCTACAAAACCCATAAATATGGATATGTCGTAGACTTTGCAGACATACAGAAAGAGTTTGATAAAACCAATCAAGATTACTTTAACGAATTACAAGGCGAGCTAGGTGATGAGATGGAACACTATTCTAATCTGTTTAAAAAGCCTGAAGAGATAAAAAAAGAGATAGAGGAAATAAAAGATGTTTTGTTTAAATACGATACTGCGAATGCCACTGTTTTTGGTGATCAGATTTCTGAGATTAATGAGCGTTCTGAAATTCGTGAAATAGCTAAAGCGTTAAATAATTCGAAAGAGTTATATAACCTTATTCGTCTATCTGGTAATTTTGAGTTACTAGAAAAATTAGACTTTAGAAAACTAACAGTTCTAGCACGATTGGCAAACGATAGACTGGGGTTAATAAACACAAGAATAGCTTTAGAAAATAATGTAGACACCCAAAATATTTTAAATACAGCTTTAGAAGATGTTATTTTTGCGTTTACTAAAGTGAAAGAGGAAGAAATGGTGTTGGCCGATGAACTAAAAAATACTTTAGGGAAAACTAGAGAAATGTTAGCAGGAAACTTCGACCAGAAAGACCCTATATTTGTTTCTTTGCGGGAAGAATTAGAGCGTTTGTTTAAAAAGAAGAATTTAACTGAAGTCACTAAAGAAGAAATGGAGGCTAACATAAAAGCTTTAAATGCCATTTATGATAAAGCAAAAAAGCTAGAACGCGAAAACCAATTGCTGAAAGCGAAATACGATTACGATGCTAAATATGCACGTATTCATAAAAGATTAATGGAAAAAGACCCGTTAACCGATAGTGAACGTAAACTATTTGAAGGCTTAAAAGGTTTAAAAACAGCAGTAGATAAAGAGATTCTGCAAAATTCTAAGTTATTAGAAAACGAGAGTTATGTAGAGAAAATGATGATGCGTTTAGTGGTGAGCCAGTTTAAAAAAGAACAAAAAATAGATATTAATACAACAGATGTAAGGCGTATTAATAGTCTTATAGTAAAAGAATACATGAACGAATACAACGGTTACGTTGCGTAATGGAAATAAAAGGCAACTGTTGCAAACTATGCGATAGTTGAAAATGTATGGAGATAAAAAACCAAATAGAAATTTATGAAGCGCAAGATGGCTCTACTCAAATTAATGTACAATTTGAGGAGGAAACCGTTTGGCTTACACAGGCACAAATGGCCGAGCTTTTTAATAAAGGAAGAACGACCATAACAGAGCATATTAGCAATATTTTTAAGGAAGGAGAATTAATTGAAGATATGGTATGTCGGGATTTCCGACACACCACGAAACACGGTGCTGTTAAAGGAAAAACACAATCTAAAAGCGTTAAATATTATAATTTAGATGTAATAATATCTGTAGGTTACCGAGTAAAGTCAAAACAAGGTACACAATTCCGTATATGGGCAAGTCAAGTATTAAAAAATTATTTAGTGCAAGGTTATGCTATTAACCAAAAACGTTTAGAGCAAAAAGAACAAGAAGTAAAGTTGCTAAAAGACGGAATTCATATTTTAACCAGAACGGTAAGTAACGTTATTGAAGATAAAGCTTCAGACAATACAATCTTAGAAACGTTTGCTAAAGGATTAAGCCTGCTAGATGATTATGATCATGAACAATTAGATATTAAAGGATTAACAACAACAGAAGCCAATTACCCAAGTTTAGAAGATTATCAGGAGATAATTAACCACATGTTAACCGATTTTGATTCTGATGTTTTTGGAAAAGAAAAAGATAAAAGCTTCCAAAGTTCTGTTGCGCAAATCGCAAAAGGATTTGGAGACGACGATTTTTACCCAAGTCTAGAAGAAAAGGCAACCATGCTTTTATATTTTGTAGTAAAAAATCACTCATTTGTAGATGGCAATAAGCGTATTGCGGCAGCTTGTTTTTTGAAGTTTTTACAACAAAACAATATGCTTTTTAATAACCAACAACAACCCATTATTAGTAACGATACTTTAGCCAGTTTAACACTTTTTATAGCGTCTAGTAAACCAGACGAAATGCAAACCGTAACACGTTTGGTAATTAGTGTATTAAACAGAAATAACAGTAAATAAAATACAGGATTTAAATATAATGACAAGCACAGCACAATTTGAAACCGAAACTAAAGCACTAATAGACGACCTAAAAAGCGTCTGTGCCAATTACGGTTTAGGAAATGACGGAAACGAATTTAAAATAATCACCCAAGTCTTTCTATATAAATTCTTAAACGATAAATACGTTTACGAGTTAAAACAGTTAGAAGCAGAGTTAGCAAAAGCCAAAGATTTTGACGAAGCTTTAAAACAGTATTCTGATGATGATTTAGAAATGTTGACTATGCAAATAAGCGAAAACACAGCGCGCATTGCACCAAAAAACTTATTGTCGCGGTTATTCGAACAACAAAACAAAGACCAATTTGCCGATATTTTCGATGAAACTCTAGTAAGCGTAGCCAAAGATAATATCGATATTTTCTCGGTACTCACACAAGGTGGAGAAAAAGTAGTGCTTTTCGAAAACCTAAGTAAGTATGTTACCGATAATAAAGATGCTTTTTGCAAAGCCTTAGTAAACAAACTCGTTGGTTTTAGCTTTGAGCATATATTCACGCAGAAATTCGATTTTTTCGCTACTATTTTCGAGTATTTAATTAAAGATTACAACACCAACGCTGGTGGTAAGTATGCCGAGTATTTTACTCCACACGCTGTAGCAAAAATTATGGCAGCCTGTTTAGTAACAGATGATACCGTTAATAACGCCACGTGCTACGACCCAAGTGCAGGTTCTGGAACCTTGTTAATGAATCTCGCCCATGCCATTGGCGAAGATAAGTGTACTATTTACTCGCAAGATATTTCACAGAAATCATCGGCATTACTGCGTTTAAATTTAATTTTAAACAATCTGGTACATTCCATACAAAACATTATACAAGGCAATACCATTTTAAGTCCGTATCACAAACAAGACAACGGACAATTAGAACAGTTTGATTATATAGTATCCAACCCGCCATTTAAGCTAGATTTTAGCGATTACAGCGCTGATTTAGACAGCAAAGCCAATAAAGAACGCTTTTTTGCAGGCATACCCAATATACCTAAAACAAAGAAAGACTCTATGGCTATTTACCTGTTGTTTATACAGCACATTATGCACAGCCTTACCGCAAAAGGTAAAGCGGCTATTGTGGTGCCAACAGGTTTTATTACCGCACAGTCTGGTATCGATAAAAAAATTAGACAAAAACTAGTAGAAAGTAAAATGCTGGCAGGTGTTGTCTCTATGCCATCTAACATATTTGCAACTACAGGAACCAACGTAAGTATTCTGTTTTTAGATAAAACGAATACGAAAGATGTGGTTTTGGTAGATGCTTCTAATTTAGGAACCAAAGTAAAAGATGGTAAAAACCAAAAAACCGTTTTAAGCGAAGCCGAAGAACAACAAATTATAGATGTGTTTAATGCTAAAGAAGCTAAAGACGATTTTTCTGTGGTGGTGTCTTATGATGCTATAAAAGCTAAAAACTACAGCCTAAGCGCAGGACAATATTTTGAAGTTAAAATTGACTATATAGATATTACTGCGGAAGAATTCACTACTAAAATGAATGGGTTCGAAAGTAATTTAGAAACCTTGTTTGCTGAATCTGAAAGTTTAGAAAAAGAGATTAGCAACGGATTAAAGAGTTTGTCATATGAATAAGTTGAAAACATATAAGTTTAGTGATTCATATGAAATGAGTTCTGGAATATCTTCTAAACCTGAGCAAGCTGGTCATGGTTCGCCATTTCTTTCTTTTAGTACTGTTTTTAATAATGAATTTGTGCCAGAAGTTTTACCAGACTTGATGAGTACTTCAGAAAAGGAAAAAGAAACATACTCAATTAAAGAAGGAGACATATTTTTAACTCGTACAAGTGAAACTTTAGATGAACTTGGGATGAGTTGCGTAGCTGTGAAAGATTATCCGAAAGCGTCCTATAGCGGTTTTTTAAAACGATTAAGACCAACTCAAAAAGATATTACTTACCCTAAATTTATGGCTTTTTACTTACGAAGTTATTTGTTTAGAAAAACTATGAATAATAATGCTATTATGACTTTAAGAGCAAGTCTTAATGAGCAGATTTTTTCATATTTAGACCTTATTCTGCCTAGTTATGAAGAGCAAGTGAAGGTTGGAGATTTATTTTATAGGATTAGTGAAAAAATAGAAGTCAACAACAAAATAAACCAAGAGTTAGAAGCGATGGCAAAAACACTTTACGATTATTGGTTTGTGCAATTTGATTTTCCTGATGTTCATGGTAAACCTTATAAATCGTCTGGTGGTAATATGGTTTTTAATGAGGAGTTGAAACGTGAGATTCCTGAGGGTTGGAGAGCAAACATTTTTGATGATGTTTTATACACCGTAAATGATTCTATGGATTCAAATGACTATCCAAATTTGAATTATTTACCTATCGACAAATTACCAAGTAATCAACTTTATTATCAAGATTATTCAGAGAGAAAAAATGCTAAATCTAGTCTGATTAGATTTAAAGAAGATGATATTTTACTGGGTGCTATGCGTGTTTATTTTCATAGAGTTTGCAATGCTATTGAAGATGGAATATCGAGAAGTACCATAATGGTATTAAGACCACACGAAGCTATATTTAAAAACTTTTGTTTATTTACTTTGAATAGAAAAGAAGCCATAGAGTTTGCAAATATAAACTCTACAGGCTCTTCAATTCCATATGCTAAATGGGATAAGGGATTAAGTAGATATAAAATTTCTACTCCAAATAATTTAAAAATATTAGAAAATTTTAATAAAGTAACAGACCCAATATTAGAAAATTTCAAAAAGCTTTCAAAACAAAACCAAAAACTCTCAGAGGTTCGCGATTGGTTATTGCCTATGTTAATGAATGGGCAGGTTACTGTTGGTGAGGTGGAAAGTGAATTGGGTATGGTTGGGGAGGAAGGAAAGACTTATAATACTAAATAAAAAAGATGGAGTTATTAGCATTATATATAGATACTCATTTCTTATTCCATAAATCAGAATATTTAAATTTTGGAGGTGCCTTTATTTTCGATTTCAAGTTTATTGAAGGAGAATTAATTATTGAAAAAAAAGAGAATCCAAAATATATTAAAAATTTTTTTGGTGATAACATTTCTAACATAAGTGCTGTTGTAGGTAATAATGGTGTAGGAAAAACATCTATTATGAGAGTTCTTAATAGAGATACAAAATGTCAAATCATCTCTATTTATTTGGAAGATGATATCATAATTATTCACGATCAAGCAGGTATTGATTTTAAAACTGATTTCGAGTATATATCTATTAGTCCAAGCCAAGAGTTATATCCACTTTACTATTCTACACATATCGATTATAACTTAAAAAATATATCGAGTGTGATTAGTCAATCTAACCTCATTGAAGACAGCCTGGAAGATTATTATTATAGTACTATTCTTAGGCAAGTTTTTTTCTTGAACCAAAAAGGTTCATTTCTTCAAAAAAATTATATTAATTTTCCTTTTTATGAAAATCTAGTAATTAAAGTAAATCAAGTTGATAAGTCAACTTTTCTTAATTCAGAGTTTTATAAAAATGCAACAATTGGTAAATCTATTACTAAGCAACTGGAAATGCTTTGGAATCATTATGCAATATCTAATGAGGCTGCAATTCATGGTAATTTCAATTTTCTAAATAATTTTGAAGTATTTATTCTTTCCTTACTAGTGTCTGATGATACATATATGCAAACTAATGATAATGGCACTTTTGGTGATTTTCAAAAGGTTTTAGATCAAAATGATTTTCACGATAAATTAGAAATGTTTTTAACTAAACGATTAGATAATATAGATGGTCCATTATGTAAAACATTAGAAAATTCTGTTGGAATAAATTTCAATAATGTAACGGAACTTATTGAAAAAGTAAAAGCTTATCCAATAACAAAAATAGCTGGCGGTTTTAAGTTTGAACTCATAAAAAAACAAGCTATTCTTACAATAAAACGCTATTCATCAGTATGGAAACTTTATAATTTTATATCTAGAAATTCAAAAATATTAGTTTTCGACAAGCCAAATGAAATAAACTTATCTGTTAAAAAAGATACTTCGGAAGATTTTTTAAAGAGATTTTTTGAATTATACCAAAATGTACATCAATCTATTCAATATTTACAATTTGAATTTAGGATATTTAATGTTTTTCCTCAAAAGAAACTTTCAACAGGAGAGCAATCCTTATTAAATTTTTATAGTTCTATTTATTCGTTTGTAGGTAAAGGGGAGCAACATTTAAGAAAACACAATCAGTATTTATTATTGTTAGATGAACCTGAGACAGGTTATCATGCAACTTGGAAGAAAAAATTCATTAAATCTATAACTGAAATTGTACCAGAACTCTTTAATGAATTAGATCAAAAACCATCTATCCAAATTGTTTTTACAACACACGATGCGTTAACACTATCAGACATTCCGAATGACAATATTACTTATTTAAAAAAGTTAAAAAACTCAAATATTAAAGTATTTAAAAATGATGACCCTGAAAAGCCTCAAAAATCTTTTGGAGCTAATATAACAGATTTACTCGCTGATTCTTTTTTTGTGGATGATGGTCTAATGGGGGATTTTGCTAAAGAAAAAATTCAAGAAACAATAAATTGGCTTCATTCATTCATTAATGAAAGCAAAGTAAATCCAGAGGTTTCTGAGGATATCATAAATAATCATGAAGCAATAATAAAAATAATAGATGAGCCTTTATTAAATTATAAACTCACAGAGATGTTTCAAACTGTTTTTCCTAATAGAATAGATAAAGAAAATACCGCTAAACAAATTAAAGATTTAGCTCAGAAAGCAGGGATTAATTTAAAAGATTTGGTGTAGATGATTTATTTAGGGGAGCAAAAAGAAGCATTAGATAAGTATTATTCAGTCATTAGTTGTTGGGTTAATAGTAAACATCTAGGTAGGCTAAAAGAAAGTAATGAGAATGGTTACAAATGCGATGATTTAAATTGTTCAGTTTGTACAAGGGGTTTAAAAAAATTAGATAGTCATGATCGGTTTTTTGATTTTATTATTCCTAGGTTAGATGAAGTAATTAAGGCAAAGCCAGACGAAATGCTACAACTTGAATTAAAGTTGAGAGCAGAATGGAGTAATAATGGAGATCATAATTTAAAGGAATTTAAAGATGGCTGTTCAATAGTATTAAAAGAAAATGGCTATGATAGATGGTTTACGGATGTGAAAGGACTAAACTATGATTTGGCGGAATGGCTAGATCAGCACACTTGTACTTTTTGTAATCGACAATATATTTTTACAGCTAGGAAAAATGCTGGAGAAAAAGGAATTACTTGTCAATTTGATCACTGGTTTGACAAAGGCTCTAGACCTTTATTTGCCCTTTCTTTCTATAATTTAATTCCTTCATGTTCACTATGTAATTCTTCGATAAAATCTTCCACTCATTTTAATACGGATGAATATCTACATCCATATATAGATAAGGATATTTCTTCAAAATTTAAATTCTCTTCTATTCCAAATACAGCCACTAAATATGGTATAACTTTTTTGAATGAAAGCACAATGGATGCTAAGACAAAAAGAACATTAGAAGGCTTGGGAACTAAATTAGTTTATAGTAAACACAGCGAAAAAGAACTTCAAGATCTAATTGATTTAAGGTTGAAGTATTCTGATAATTACTTGAAAAACTTATTAGAAAACACATTTAAAAGTGAGTTGAATATGACAAAAGAAGAAAAGTACAGGTTAATTTTTGGAATTGAGTTAGAGGAGAAGAAATATCATAAAAGAATATTTAGCAAATTTAAAAGGGATATTATTAGTGAACTTTTATCAATAAAATAATCAATGGAAATAGAGGAGATAAAAAAAGGGATATTACTACTTATTCAGACTTCATTGGATGTTCAAGGGTATTATGAGGATGATCAATCTATGGTAGAGGCACTAAATCTAGTACCAAAAGAACAACTAGAGCAATGTTTAGAATTTTACAGCAATAGAAATGGTGTAATAATAGATTTAAGAAAGGAATTAATCCAAAGTCTATATAAAGGAAAGAGATATACAGTAAGTGGTTTAAACGACCTTATAGATAAACATAAAAAAGACAATGAAAATCGGTTTAAGTCTTACACAAAGTTATTTTCTATTTTTTATCCACCATTAACATTTTATGGACATAATAAGCAGCGGGAATTTGTTGCGATGTTCGTTGATAAGTTAATTGAGGACCTAGAATTAATTGATAAAGTAAAAATAACATCATCCGATTTTCAAGGACCACGTCAACAAGGTAGTGATAGATATTGGGTAGCAATTTATAATAAAACCCAAGAAAACCAGTCATCAAGTTTGCAGATTTTTATTGAGTTTCATCATGGTAAAATCAACTATGGAGTATACCGACATACAGATAAATCTTATGTTAAACCTAAGCAACAATTTAATTCTGCCACTTTTGATTATGCAGAAATGCTGAATTATTTTAGAAGTGAAAAACAATTAATTATAAATGATATTCCAGATTATTCTAACGCCAAACAGATAGTTTTAGGGGGAAAGCGCGTTTACAAGATGTCTCATGGAACTTTTAAAGCTAAAAAGTATAAGCCAATAATTGAAGCTTTTAAAGATAATAATTGGATTGCAATTCATGAGAATACAAAGAAAGGACAGTCAGAACATTTTAAAAATAGATTAGAATTTGGGGATATAGTTTATATAACCATAGGTTCTAATGAGTTAATTGGGATTGCGAGAGTTGTTTCAAGAGAGTATAATTATGTTCCGAGTGATATTGTTAATTCAGATGAATGGATATTTCATGAAGTTGAAATTATTCAATTAGCTGTTCGTAAAAGTCCAAAGGATCTAAAAGATTCGCGTAATTTTTTTCCTAGCGGTAACTCAACATTAGCTGAAATAAAACCAGAGGATTTAGAAATTGCTAACAAATTACTTTTTAAACCATATTTTAACACTGAAATAA
Source organism: Bizionia saleffrena (assembly GCF_008086175.1). Lineage (GTDB taxonomy): Bacteria > Bacteroidota > Bacteroidia > Flavobacteriales > Flavobacteriaceae > Bizionia > Bizionia saleffrena. Next base: position 191,416 of record NZ_VSKM01000002.1, on the reverse strand, counting down.
TTTTGGAAGATGAAACTAAACAAGTGGTAGAAAACGTTAGTTATAAGGCTCCACTAAACCAAATATTCTATGGTCCACCAGGAACAGGTAAAACCTATAATACCATTTTAGAAGCAGCTAAAATAATTACTCAAGATGAAACTATTAGTTATGAAGCTGCGCTTGGTATATTTAATAAACATTTAGGAGGTAGAATAGAGTTTATAACCTTTCACCAAAATTATAGTTATGAGGATTTTATACAAGGTTTAAGACCAGATACAGAATTAAGCGGCGAATTATCGTTTTTTAAAAGTGATGGTGTTTTTAAGAAAATTGCAGACAAAGCATTAAAAAACTTGAAGGATGCTGAAAATCCAAATTCGGTTAAAAAAGAATTTACAGACGTTTTTAGTGAACTAATAAAACCACTCAATGAATTGGATATTGGTGAAGTAGAAATTAAAATGAAACAAACTTCTTTTTATATTACAGAAGTTGGAGAGAAATCTATAGAATTCAGAAAAAATCAAGGAGACTCGAAACATACACTCAGTATTGCTACTTTAAAAAAAATGTATGATAAAGGTGCTAATGATATTATTTTAGGAGGACTACAACCTTATTATAATCCAATATTAAAACAGCTTCTAGAACTAGGAAAAAGAAATGTAGAGCAGGTTCAAAAACAAAACTACGTTATCATTATTGATGAAATAAACAGAGCTAATATTTCAAGAGTTTTTGGCGAGCTAATCACACTTATTGAAAAAGATAAACGCTCTCATGGAAAAATACCATTAACAGCAACTTTACCTTCAGGTGAACCATTTATTGTGCCTTCTAATTTATATATCATTGGTACAATGAATACAGCAGATAAGTCTATTGCACTTTTAGATATTGCTTTAAGACGTCGTTTTGAGTTTAAAGCCATGTATCCTAAATATGAAATACAAAATATAATTATTCATAAAGCAGCGTTTTTGCAAAAACTAAATATGTTAATTGTTAACTCTGGAAAAGGACACGATTTTACAATAGGTCATTCTTATTTTATGGACGAGGATATTGGTTTTAATTTTGAAAATACCATTAACAATAAAGTAATTCCTCTACTGTTGGAATATTATATGAACGATGAAGTCGAGGTTACAAAAATTTTAAATGAAGCCTTAAAAGAAGACAACTATAAAATTGGCAACTGGCCATTAGAAATTATTGATAATGGTAACTAATCTTTTTGAATATCAAAATAAGAAAGAATTCCCAGAACATCACTTTGATGATTTGGAGATTTTCTTGGATGATATATGGTCAAAAAGAGAAAAATCAAGCTATTATTTTAATGAAGAAGATAATAGAGTAGAGCAACAGCGTTTTATTCAGCTTTTACAAAAAAGCAAAACATTAAAATCTAATAAGTATGTAGGAGTTATTCATTTTGAAGGACAAGTTATTAACTTATTACCAAAGATTTTTTATAGAGGAACAGAACCTTCTAAATACGAAGTTAATTCAATAAACAAGCATATTCTTTGGTGGTTGAGTTATTGCAGAAAATTGAAATTCCCAAATTATTTGTCTGGATTAAATAGTGAAAAAGCAGACTTCTTTGAAATCCTAATTTACTTATTTAGTAAATACACTCGTGAGTTATTAAACACTTCTATTTATCAAAAATACACAGAGGTTAATAAAGAATTATCTTTTGTGAAAGGACGTATAGACTTTAATGCATACATAAGTAATAATCTATCTAGAGGTAGAAACCATAAAATAAGTTGTCAATTTGATTCTTTTGAAATGGATAATGATTTTAATAGATGCGTGAAGTTTGTTTCAAAACTATTATTGTCAACAACCAAAGAATCACAAAGTAAACGTTATTTAAGCGATATTCTATTCATTTTAGATGAGGTTAAAGATGTAAATATGTCTTCAGATAAAATGAAGCGTATGTCGTTTAATCCTATGTTTTCAGATTTCGAAACCATTAGAGATTATTGTGTTTTGTTTTTAGACAATAGTGTGTCATTTAATTATAAAAATGACTTAAAATTATTCGCTTTTCTATTACCAATGGAATATGTGTTTGAGGATTTTATTTTTGGGTTTATAGCTAAAGAAATCGAAGGTGTTAAAACAAAAGCACAAAACACTTCAAAATATTTAACAGAAGACAATAAATTTCAATTAGAACCTGATTTATTATTAGAATTTGATTATAGGAAAATCATTGCAGACACCAAGTATAAAATTGTTTATGATGATGTAACGGATTCTAAAAATGGAATATCACAAAATGATTTATATCAAATGCTAGCGTATGCTATACGTTTTAATATTAATGAAATTATATTGTTTTATCCGAATACAATTAATATGGAAACACCAAATGATTCTAAATTATTTATAGTTGATGAATTTGCTAATGGAGAAAAAATTCAAATTAAATCTTATCAACTTCCAATTATAAATTTTGAGTTGTTTGAGGTAGGTTATGAGTGTAAAAAAACAATATACTTAGATTTTGAAAGTGTAAAAGAAAGGTTGAAATCGAGAATAACTGATTTATTAATTATTGATAATCCTAATAATTAATTTAAAAGATAATAACCTACACACTAGGAATATGGCTGGGTATAAATTAAATGGAGGCTTAAAATTAAAAGAACGATGGTTATATTTTTTACGATTTATAAAATGAGTTGCAAAGCTCCTATACCCATTAGAAACTATTTTATCCAAAATTTAGCTTTTTAAGTGTTTAAAATTAAAGTTTAAGTACGCTGATTTTTTTGTGAAAAAAAAGTGTTTGTAGGTTACATTCATAACCAAATTGGTTATAAATGTAACCTACAGCAACGGTGGAGCAACGGTTAGTTATCCTCCAAAAAACGCAATAACCATATCATTTAACTATCAATTTTGATAGATGGTGTCGTTAAAATTCTAATTCTTCATGTATGAATTCGTTGGAGATTTCAGGGATATTACCAATGTATTCTTTGCCACGTAATTTTCTAACCGTGTGTGCTTTCAATTCTTCTTCTGGGGAGCTTTGTATTAATTCTTGAATTTTCTGTTTATCCAATTCATCATCAATTGTATTTAGCCAATTATCTTCTAACTCAAGAGGTAGAATTAATGGCATTCGTGGGCCTTTTATTTTCGGGTTATTATGGATTTTAGCTAACATTGAATTCCCAACAGTTGTTACAATTGAAAAGGTATTCATTCTGCCTTTCGTTTCAGGGTTGATCCATTCACTCCATAGTCCAGCTAAGGCTATAGGGTTTTCGTCTTTACGTTGAATAAAGAATGGGTAAGTTTTATTATTAAAATGATGATGTTCATAAAACCCGTCAATATAAATTAAGCATCTATTATTTTTTGCTGCTTGTCTAAAAGATGGTTTTTCGAAAATCGTTTCACCACGAGCATTTAAAGTATTATTCCAAAACTTTTTCATTTGGACTTCATCTTTTACCCAATGAGGAACTAGTCCCCAAGTTGCAACAGTAGGGAAATCGGGTGAATCATCAGTATATATTAATAATTCGGGATGGCTAAATCCAGAAATATGGTGCAATGGTAAATCAGTTAAAGGGATTAAGTTCTCTAATATTTCCTCAACTGCCGCTAGGTCACCTTTTCGTTTAGCTCGATGTAGTTAAGCCTTATAACTTGCTTTTATATCGTAGCACATTTTCTCTTAAATAATTTAGCCTAGCGGCTATGTGTGTGTTTAGGTTCGTGTTTAAGTACTAAAGTTAGCGATTAAAAAACAAATAGAGGATATGTATTGGTTTTAGAAAGCAGGTAAGAGTTAATAAATTAAATAATTATGGAGTTGTGTTTTTATTTTTGCTTTACAACTTTGTTATATAATAAGAAATTTAAAAATTGTGATTATACATATTCATAAATTATATTTCAATTTAGCTAGGTTAAAGGCGTCCCAATAACTAAATATACCTTTTTGTAAAGATAATTCAACACCAAATAAAAATGCATCTAGTCGCATCTGTGGTGTGCCATGGTGGTCAGGTGCGTTATAGGCATAATCTCCAGAATTATATGAGTCTATCATAGCAAGTCTAATGTTGGGGACGTTTTCTATACCTGATTCCACTTGAATTTGCCCCTCATTGCTTGTAAGATAGCCAACATACCAACCTGACATAACATCAGCCATTAATTCTAAATCTCGTGTACTTCCATTAACGTTTTTAATATACTGACCAATATGAGCAAATTCATGAGCAAGTATAGACTGCATTATAATAGTGTTTAAATCTTCTCCGTAATCTCCAGTAGGAATAACATGGTTTAATATCATATTTTCCCCGAAAAGAATTAAATAGCTTGAATAGTTATCTATTCTTCCATTGAAAGCGATGGCATTAGGGGATAAGCCATCTTCATAAACATATACCCGAGTGTCATAGTTCTTTTGAATGTCCATAAGTCCCATGATTTTGCCAACATTTTTATAAAAATGGGATTCAAAATTTTTATTACCAGGAAAATCAGTAATTTTTGGTAACCCATGAATATCCATTAAATTAGAGCCTGATACTAAACAGCCATCTATTAAATTAGAATTTGAAAAATTGAGGTTAGTTTTATTTGGTGTTATTTTATATTTTGGACTACAACCTAAAATTATTAACACTAGGAGAACAAGAGTATAATTGTTTTTCATAATTCAAAATATTAGAGTTAAATATGTAAATATACTGTTTTTCAGTTGAATATGTTTTTCTATAGTGTACGGAGGTGATGTAAAGAGAGTGGTTTTTCGTTTACTTATTCCTACAGAGATAACTAATATATGATTCTTAATCATCACAATTATCTCTCTCTTATACATTTCGATACAGGGTTATTCGCAATACTAATTTGTCTTTTTTAAGCTAAAATGGAACTAAGTGTTTTAGTTTAATGACAAAAACTCTATTCTAATTATGTTATGAAGTGTTAAGTATTCCGTCTTTGGGTACATCATTCTACTTTGTTTAATTTTTTAGAATTTTTTTTAGCATAGTATTTTGTAATAGTTCTAGCGTTTTACTTTCCTAGTTGCATAAAATCTCCAATAAGATTATTAAATTAGTATACGGTAAAAAAAAAATATGTCAACTACTGATAGCTCAAAGACGCTTACAAGAGAGGAATTGTACAATTTAGTCTGGTGTAAACCTCTATCTAAGATTATGGAAGAATACTCTATTACTAATTCATCTTTAAAACATATTTGTAAGAAAAATGATATTCCACTTCCTAAGAACGGACATTGGCAAAAATTAAAATTCAACAAAAAAGTTACGGTTACTCCTTTGTCAAAGTCTATTAAAGAAAATGGTGCTATTTCGTTTCAGAAGGAGCAAGGGGTCTTGTCCGAGTTGAATATATTGGTTAGAGAAATTAAAAACGACAAGTTATTGCCTTTAAAGGTTTCAGATAAGCTCACGAAGCCTGATATGTTAGTTATAGAAGCAATGGAAGGTATTAAAAATGGAGAGATTGCTAATGACTGGGATTACAAAAGGTTTTATAGAACATCACAAGAGGTGTTTAATATTTTCGTACATAAAGACACGATAAATAGGGCTTTAAACTTTTCGGACGCTTTAATAAAGTTATTTAGGAAAAGGGGGCATGAAATTGAAGTAAAAACAGGGGAGGCGTATAATGAAAATGGAACAAGGCTTATAGTGGATGGGGAAGCTTATAAAGTATGCGTTAGAGAGACAAGAAAACGGATAAAAGTGAAATCGGAGCATAGTAGTTATTTGCGGACAAGCTATGTTCCTACTGGAATATTAACATTAAGAATTGAGGATTTGTATGGGCATCAATGGAGTGATAGTGTCAATAAGAAGATTGAAGATAAACTTCCAAATATACTTGCTTACTTGGAGTTAAGAGCGAAAAAAGATAAAAAAGAGAGAATTGAACGTAAGGCTTGGCGTCTAGAATATGAGCGTAAAAGAAAAATTGAAGAAGAGTTGGTAGCTAAAAGGAAGGATGAATTAGATGTATTTATATCTGTAATAAATCAATCAAGCCGTTGGCAGAAATCTATGGATTTAAGAAATTATGTAGAAACCGTTAAAGTTAATGCCGTAAAAAACAACAAGCTCACTGATGAGCTTCAAAAATGGCTTAAATGGATTAATGATAAAGCAGATTGGTATGATCCGTTAATTGAAAAAGAGGATGAGTTGTTTGAAAATATTGATAGAGATACATTAACCGAAAATAAGTAGCAGTTATATTATCTCTTTGTGGTTAGGTATTTCCTCAACAAAATGATTTGAATCTATATTAAATGTCTGTCTTAAATAATTATAGTGGTTAGAATATACTTTAAAATAAATTCATTAAGTTTCGTAAAACACGGCCTCAGAAGTAAAGTCGCAGTAAAAGGGCAGCTATTTTAGAACCACGTTAATTAGTACGAGGCTTTAGTAGTATATAATTTATCGGAATTAAATTAATGATGTTGTCCCTTATGTTGTCCCCTTAAAAAGTAAAAACCCCGAAAACATAAGTTTTCGGGGTTTTATGGTGGTGCCTCCAGGAATCGAACCAGGGACACAAGGATTTTCAGTCCTTTGCTCTACCAACTGAGCTAAGGCACCAGCGCTAATTGCGGTTGCAAATATAAGAGCTATTTTAATATCTACAAAACAATTTTTATAAAATTTCGTTTTGTAAGTTTGTATTTCATCAATTTATACTATGAATTTAATTATTGATATCGGTAATACGCAAGCTAAAGTGGCTGTTTTTGAGGGCAATAAAATGGTGTTTAGAATTCAGACGGATGCTGAAAATATTTTTAAAAAAATTGAAGAAATTCAGAAAAAATATGAAAATATAGAGAAAGCCATCGTTTCTTCGGTAGGAAAACTAGATAAAAACAGTTTCGAAACGCTAAAAAAGGACTTTCAGCTTTTATTTTTAGATCATAATACGGTATTGCCTTTTAAAAATTTATACAGCACACCAAAAACATTAGGAATAGATAGGATTGCTTTGGTTTGTGCTTGCGTAGAAAAATACGCGAATAAAAACGTATTGATAATAGATGCTGGAACCTGTATTACTTACGATTTTATTACTGGGGATAACGAATATTATGGGGGCGCCATTTCACCAGGATTGAGAATGCGGTATAAAGCGCTGCATAATCAAACTGCAAAATTACCGTTATTATCTTCTAAAGTACCTGACGGTTTAATTGGTAATTCAACAGAACAAGGGATACACTCTGGTGTGTTTAATGGTGTTGTGTTCGAAATTGAAGGAGCTATTCAGACTTACAGAAAAAAATATGGAGATTTAACAGTTATTTTAACAGGAGGAGACACGAAAATGTTGTCTAAACAATTAAAAAGTAGCATATTTGCGAACTCAAATCACCTTTTAGAAGGATTGAATTTTATTTTACAATTTAACACAAACTAATGATAAAAAAACTTGTATTAGTTTTTATTGCGCTATTTGCAATTCAAAGTTACGCCCAAGAAGGTACGCAATCACCGTATTCATTTTATGGTATTGGAAGCCTTAAGTTTAAAGGAACTGTCGAGAACAGGAGTATGGGAGGACTGAGTGTTTACAAAGATAGCGTACATATCAATTTAAGAAATCCAGCTAGTTATGCGGGGAAAAACTTAGGACTTATTCCTTATAATGGTGAAAATAGACCCGTAACATTTACGGTGGGAGGTAGTCATACTTCAACAAACTTAGAAAGTAACTCTGGGGAGTCTAAGGTAAAAACATCAACCTTCGATTATTTAGCATTGTCTATTCCTGTGGGTAGATTTGGTTTCGGAGTGGGTTTAATGCCTTTTACTTCGGTAGGGTATAAACTAGAAAATAACCGCGCAGATGGGCAAATGGATACTCGTTTTCAAGGTAAAGGAGGCTTAAATAAAGCGTTTTTAGGTGCGGGTTATCAAATTACCGATGGATTAAGCGTTGGTGTAGACGCCAGTTATAATTTTGGAAGTATAGAAAATAGTACGGTGCTGTTTAGGTATAATGATGAAGGCGAATTACTGCAATCGCAATCTCGAGAAAGTAATAGATCTGAATTAAGCGGATTAAATTTTAATTTTGGTCTGCACTATCAAACAATGATTAGCGATAAATTAGAATTACAATCGTCGTTTACATATACGCCTTCTGCTAATTTAACCTCTAATAACGAACGTACATTTGCTAGTATTATACTAGGAAATGATGGTAATGAATATTCTGTTAATACTCTAGATGCCGATTTAGAAGGGTCAGGGCTTTTAGAAACAGAATTAAAACTACCAACAAAACTCACTTTTGGAGCCGGTCTAGGAGAGCCTAGAAAGTGGTTTGCTGGTGTAGAGTATGAATTTCAAAAAACGAGTGACTTTTCAAATCCGTTATATACTTACGAAAATTCAAGTGGAACCGAAACAGTACGTTTCGAAAATGCATCTCGAGTGTCTCTTGGTGGTTTTTTTATTCCCGATTATAATTCTTTCTCAAGTTATTGGAACCGCGTGGTTTACAGGGCTGGGGTGCGATTTGAGAACACCGGTTTAAATGTTAGTGACCAATCTATAAAAGAGTTTGGCATATCTTTTGGAGTAGGTGTACCAGTTGGAAACTTATTCTCTAATGCCAATCTAGGATTCGAGATAGGACAACGTGGTACAACCGACGCTAACCTAATTCAAGAGAATTTTGTTAATTTCAACCTTAGTTTATCGTTAAACGATAGATGGTTTGTAAAAAACAAGTATGACTAACAAAGTATTAAAATAGAACTATGAAAACGAAGATCACAGTATTAATTGCAGTATTATTTTTAGGACTAAACGTTAGTTTTGGTCAAAACGAGGAAGCGTGTAGAAACAAGCTTTCTATAATGGTCGAATATGCAAGATCGAAAAACTATGAGACGGCTTATAAACCGTTTATGGAATTGAGACAAGAATGTCCTAAATACAATAAGGCCATTTATGTATTTGGAGAAAAAATTCTTAAAGATAAGATTGATAATACTACAGGAGTAGAACAAGTAGCTTTTATAAACGACCTAGTTAAATTATGGGACGAAAGAGCTTTGAACTTTGCAAATGAAACGCCGAAAGGGGAATATGACTCTAAACAATGTCAGTTAAAATACGATTATAAAACAGAGCTAGGTTTAACAGACGACCAATTATACAGTTGTTTTGATGCTGCCTTTACTGCGGATAAAGAAACGTTTGAAAATCCAAAGAGTTTATACGTGTACTTTAAATTAATGGTAAATTTATATGATACGGATAAAAAAACGGCACAAGAGTTATTTGATAAGTACGATGATGTTGTTGAGAAAATTGAATTTGAAGTTGAAAAAGCGTCTGTTGGGTTAAATAAAATTGTAACTAAAGAAGAAGCAGGAGCGGCCTTAACTAAAAAAGAAGGACAGTACCAAAGGTATTATACTTCTGTATTATCGGCTTTCGATCAAATTTCTGGAAGTGTAGATTCTGAGTTAGGAAACAGAGCAAACTGTGAAAACTTAATTCCATTATACGAAAAAAGTTTCGAAGCTAACAAAGCAAATGCGACGTGGTTACAAAGAGCTGCTGGTAGAATGTCTGCTAAAGAATGTACTAGCGACCCGTTATTCTTTAAATTAGTAAACGCATACCACGACTTAAGTCCGTCGGCAAACTCTGCATACTACTTAGGAATCTTAAAAGATAAAGAAGGTAAGTCTAGCGAAGCTCGTGGATACTATGAGCAAGCAATTAGTTTAGAAACAGACAATTTCAAGAAAGCTAAATTATACAAGAAAATTGCAATTAAATTAAAAGCAGTTGGTAACTACGGTCAAGCAAGAACGTATTACATGAATGCTGTAAATGCCAACCCATCAGATAAGAGTCCGCACTTACAAATAGCAGGAATGTACTCAAGTAGTGCTAAAAACTGTGGTACCGATAACTTCTCTCAAAGAGCAGTATTTTGGTTAGCAGCTGCAGAAGCGCGAAAAGCAGGAAGTTCTAATACAGCGGCGAGATATGAAGGTTTAGCGCCCTCTAATACAGAGATTTTTAATGCAGGAAATGCCGGAAAATCTATAACAATTGGATGTTGGATTCAGAGAACAGTAACGGTTCCAAATATATAATGAAGTTACCTTTATTACATACTATTAAATACGGAGTCATAGCAGTTGCTATGACTCTGTTTTTTTCGTGTAAAAATAATTTTCAAGAGGTTAAAAAAATCGGAGTTTCCGATAACGAACCCTTGGGAGTTGCCGAAAATATAAATGCAAGGCGAACCGATTCCGGACGTGTTGTTGCCAATTTGGTGAGCCCGAAAATGTTAGATTTTGGAAATCGTAAATTTGGATACTCTGAGTTCCCAGACGGCGTAACGCTTTATGTTTACGATGCCAACCAGCAGAAAAGCACTATAGTTGCCGATTATGCAATTCGTTACGAAGGTACCGATCTTATCGATCTGCAAGGCAATGTTGTTGTTGCTACAGCACAAAACGATACGTTATTTGCAGAGCAACTGTATTTCGACCAAACCAAGGAGTGGGTGTTTACCAATCTTCCTGTAACTTATAAGTCTGCAGACTACATAACGCACGGTAGCGGCTTCGATTCAGACAAAGACTTTACCAAAGCCGAAGTTCTAGAAATTAGCGGGCAATTTGCTGTTCTAGAATAAGTGTTTTTAACCACTTATTTTTCTTACCTTTACTTTAAAATTGATTATAATGAAATTGTTTAAAATCTTTCAATACTCTTACTTAGTATTTGCTGTCTTGTTTTTATACGACGCCTTTTCTAATTGGGGAGTGGAACAATCAAGATCGTATTCTTCCCTGTTGTTGGGAGCTTTAGCGATATTTATGTTTTTCTTTAGGCAGAGATTTAATAAAAAGATCGATAATAAAGACAATAAAAAATAGATGTCTACCACCATTATTATTACAATAATAATTATTGCCTTATTGCTTTCTGCTTTTTTTTCAGGAATGGAGATCGCCTATGTTTCGGCTAATAAAATCCATATAGAAATTGAAAAAAAACAAGGTGGTTTTCTAGCAACCATTTTAAAACGATTAACCGCAAAACCGTCTAAGTTTATTGCCGCTATGCTTATTGGTAATAATATAGCACTGGTTCTATATGGGTTTTTTATGGGCGATTTGTTAGTGGCGTGGTTTCAGTCTATGTTACCAACCACCAATGTATTCGCTAACTATCTGCTTACCGATTTAAGCTTGTTAACACAAACTGTTTTATCGACACTATTAATCTTATTTACAGCAGAATTTCTTCCGAAAGTGTTTTTTCAGATTTATGCCAATACCTTTATTAAGGTACTCGCTTTTCCTGCCTATATTTTTTATACGCTGTTTTCTTGGATTTCAGATTTTGTGTTATGGATTTCAGATTTTGTGTTGCGTAAATTCTTTAAAACGGAGGGTGACATTGTACAATTAGCTTTTACAAAAGTGGAATTAGGAAATTATATTAGCGAGCAAATGGAATCTGTGGAAGAACACGACATCATCGATAGCGAAATCCAGATTTTTCAAAAAGCACTAGAGTTTGCCGATGTTAAAGCACGTGAAGTAATGGTGCCTAGAACCGAAATTATTGCGGTTGAAATTAACGATTCCGTAGACAATTTAAATAACTTGTTTGTACAAACGGGATGTTCAAAAATATTAGTCTATAAAGAAACGATTGACGATATTGTAGGATATGTGCACGCTTTCGAACTCTTTAAAAAGCCACAAACCATACAGGCGATGTTGCTTTCTGTGAAATTTGTTCCAGAAACAATGCTCATCAACGATATTTTAAACATTCTTATTAAGAAAAGAAAAAGTATGGCTGTTGTTCTGGATGAATACGGTGGGACTTCAGGAATATTAACTGTCGAGGATATTGTTGAAGAGCTATTGGGTGAAATTGAAGACGAACACGATACAGCAGTATTAACCGAAGAAAAGATTGACGACCATAACTTTGTGTTTTCTGCACGTTTGGAAGTCGATTACCTAAACGAACATTTTAAGCTTCATCTTCCTGAAGGTGAGAATTATGAAACTCTAGGCGGATTAATTTTGGATTATACAGAAGAAATTCCCCATCAAAATGATATTGTTACGATTGATAATTTTCAGTTTAAAATCATTGAAGTTTCTAATACTAAAGTAGATCTGGTACACTTAAAAGTAAAAACTGACGACTAAAAATCTGGCCTTATAATACGACTCTATTAGGTATAGTAAACCCCTTTGTTAAAATTAAATTAATTAATGAGATGTTCTTCTTTTATTATTAAAGAGAAAACTGTATTTTCGCTCACTATATTTCATATAATCTATTCAACCGATGGCAATTTTAAATAAAATAAGACAAAAAACAGTTGTTTTAATCTTAGTAATCGCACTAGCCTTATTCGCTTTTGTATTATCAAGTTTATTCGATAATCAGAATGCGTTATTTTCTAAATCTCCTAATGTGGTTGCTACCATAAATGGAAAAGATATTTCTCGTCAAGAATTTATGGCAAGAGTAGAGGCGCAGCAAACTCCAAATGCAACGACAACGCAAATAATGAACCAAGTTTACGAAGCTGAAGTCCGTCAAGCAGTGATGGGAACGCAATTCGAAAAATTAGGTTTAAATGTTGGTAGACAGCAAATGAGAGATTTGTTAAGAGCAAATTTAGAGTCTAGTCCTCAGTTTTTAAATGAAGATGGTGTTTACGACGAATCAAAATTAAACGCTTATATCGCTAACCTAAAAGAAACATCGCCTGAAGCGTATGCACAATGGATTAGTTATGAAGATAACGTATCGTCTGGAGCATTGCAACAAACCTATTTTAATTTAGTAAAAGCTGGAACAACGGCAACGTTAGCAGAAGGCGCTCTAGAGCATAAATTAGAAGGTGATAAAGTAGATATCAAATTCGTGCAAGTACCTTACACATCTATTGCAGATAGTAGTATTGAAGTATCGAAAGGAGATATTGAGAATTACGTAGAGAAACACAGTAAAAAATACGAAGTGGACGCTTCAAGAAGTTTACAATATGTAAAATTCGAGGAAGTGGCTTCTTTAGAAGATGAAACAGTGCTTCAAGAGGAGCTTATCAAATTAATTAGAGGAAACATTTCTTACAACTCTGAAACTAAGAAGAATGATACGGTTGTAGGTTTTGCTAATATGAGTGATGCTAAAGCAGAAGTTTTCGTAAACGAAAACTCAGATGTAAAATTTAATAATGGGTATGTTTATGAATCAGCAATCGCTGGAGCATTAAAAGATAGCATTTCAAAATTAAATACAGGTGATGTTTATGGCCCTTATAAAGAAGGAAGAACATTTAAGGTAGCAAAACTAGTAGCACAAACAAAATTACCAGATTCTGTAAAGGCAAGACATATTTTAATTCCTTTTATAGGATCTCGTGCAGCAGCTCCAGAAACAGTACAAACAGAAGAGCAAGCTAAAACAACCTCAGATAGTTTATTAGCGATTATTAAAACAGACCGTTCTAAGTTTGTAACGTTATTAGATTTCTCAATCGATAAAGTAAGTAATGAAGAAGAAGGTGTTTTAGATTGGTACACATACAATACAATGACGCCTGCATTTAGAGATTATACCTTCGAAAATAAAAAAGGAGACATCGGAGTGGTTAAAACTGATTTCGGTTTTCACATTGTCGAAATATTAGATCAGAAAAACGAAAAACAAGCTTACAAATTAGCTACTTTAGTTAGAAACATCGAGCCTTCTATAGATACAGAAGACACCGTTTTTAGAGAGGCTTCAAATTTTGTGCTGAAGGCAGATAATAATAATTTTCAAGAAGTAGCTAAAGAAAAAGGCTTTCCAATATTTCCTGTAAGTGGCGTTAAAGTGTTAGACGAAAACATACCAGGTGTAGGAAACCAAAGAGAAATTGTGCGTTGGGCTTTTGAGAAATCAAGATCTGTAGGCGATATTAAACGATTCTCAGTTTCTACAGGATATGTTGTTGCCCAGGTAACAGCTAAAAATCAAGAAGGTTTAATGAATGTAGAAGATGCTTCAGTAACTGCAATTCCTGCAATTAGAAAAGAGAAAAAAGCACAATTAATTAAAGAAAGAGCAAAAACGTCTAGTATTGAAGATTTTGCTGCTTCTGAAGGACAAACGGTAAAAACCGCGTCGGCAATTAATATGAAAAACCCAACTATTGCAGGTGCTGGTAAAGAGCCCTTGGTTGTAGGAACAGCTTTCGGATTAAAAGAAGGAGCAACCTCTAAAGTAATCGCTGGAGAAAAAGGAGTGTATATGGTTCAAGTTACTAAAACAACGCCAGCTGTGACATTAGATAACTACCAGTCGTATTCGAACCAAGTTGGTGAGCAGAAATTAAACTCTGTAAATACAAGGTTATACAGCGCATTAAAAGAGGCTGCAGAAATAGAGGATAATAGAGCGAATACTATTCAATAAAATAGCGTCTCATTCTAACATAAAAAAGGTCTTGCATATTATGCGAGACCTTTTTTGTGTTTATTGTGTATACAAACTAAGCGCCTAATATGAGATCGTTATACGCTATTATGGTGTTATAATTTTTGCTGTTGAAGTAATCGTAGACATACGCTTTAGTGCCCGTAACTAAAATAAAGTCGCCTCCCCAGCCTCCTAAACTCTTAATGGCGTTGTCAAAATCCGGGAATAGATCGTTTTTAATTGGCGTTTGATTAGTGACGTGCGCGATTAGGATTTCATGTTCTATTATAAGGGCATCAAAAATTAATCGGCTATCCGCTTTTAAAAGCTGAGATGTTATCCTGTTTATTTTTTGAATAATGATTTCGCTATTGGTTTTGTATTGTTTGTAGGTGCTAATAGCGTCGCGACTGTTTTGTTTTTTATTGCGGTGAACAAAAAACAACTCGTCTTTAAATCGCGGATTAAAAGAGATTTCCTTAATTTTTGGCGGATCCCCAACTTGGTAAAGAATAGGCGCATTGTGCCGCGCGCAAGCAATGTCGTAACCACTACCACCAAAAGAATGTAAAAGAAGCGTCATAGGGTTAACATTAGCCCAAAGTGCCAAGTTATTTATTAAAGTAGACGACGAGCCTAAGCCCCAATCGCGAGGAAAATCTAAACGGGTGGATACTTTGTATCCGCTATGGTGTGTTAGGAAATCGGGGTTTTCTTTTTTTGCTGTTTTTAAAAGTGCAGTGAGTTGTTTAGAAACGGGGTCTTCAGAGTTATTCGCTACAGATGTTAATGTCTCTATATTAAAAGTGTCTTGAAACCAGAGGTTGCCTTTCTCATCGAAACTTGTCCAAATAATGTTACGATCAGTAATTGGTTCTACATCTAAATGCTGGCCCAATTTTGTGGGTAACGCAAAAGCATTTGCGCCGTCTAAAACGACATATTCCCCCGTAATTAATAATTTACCGTTACTGTAAAAAGACTGCATCATTTTTATTGTCTTAGCGCATTAATGGCTTCAACAACAGCCCTGTGCGTAACCGTATGGGTTTTGAAATAATCTACAATCGTTTTCTTTTCATTAGCGGTCGCTTCAAACTGATTTAAAATATTCATCAAGTGCATTTTCATATGGCCTTCTTGAATACCTGTTGTCGTTAGCGATTTTATAGCTGCAAAATTTTGCGCTAAGCCGGCAACAGCAACAATTTGCATTAATTCTTTAGCTGATGGTTTTCCTAAAATGTCTAACGCAACTTTTACTAGTGGGTGTAAATTTGTTAAGCCTCCAACGGTTCCTAGTGCTAATGGAAGTTCTGTCCAAAACGTGAAAATACCATTTTCAACTTTAGCGTGTGTTAAACTGGAATATTTACCGTTACGAGCCGCATAGGCGTGTACGCCAGCTTCAATTGCTCTAAAATCATTTCCGGTGGCCAAAACAACGGCATCAATTCCGTTCATTATACCTTTATTATGTGTTACTGCGCGATAGGGTTCAACTTCTGCAATAGAAATAGCTTGCACGAATTTTTTAGCAAACAACTCAGGGTCTTCAATATTTTTATCGATGAGTTCTTCAATTGGGCACGAAACTTCTGCTCTAACAATACAATTGGGCACATAATTAGATAAAATACTCATTACTATTTCTATGGGTGAATCCAAGTGCTTTTCAGCTTCAGCTTTAAAAGTTTTTGCAAACTGTTCCAGGCACGAATTAATAAAATTAGCACCCATCGCATCTAACGTTTCGAAAGTGGCGTGCAACTGGTAATACCCCTTAATCTCTGTAGTTTTATCGTTTAGAACAAGGTCTAAAACACCACCACCACGGGCGTCCATATTTTTAGTAATGCCGCGCGTTGCTTCCAGTAATTTTGGTTGTACAGCAGTGTAAAAGGCGTGCAGTTTTTCGCTATTGCCGTGAAACATAAAGTGAACTTGACCAATTTTAGTCGTCGATAGCACTTTGGTTTTAAAGCCGCCACGAGACATCCAGAATTTTGCAGCTTTACTAGCTGCGGCAACTACCGAACTTTCTTCGATAGCCATAGGAATGGCGTATATTGTATTGTTAATTTTAAAATTGGGCGCGATACCTAACGGTAAATAATAGTTAGAAATGGTGTTTTCTATAAATTCGTCATGTAATTGTTGTAGTTTTTTATCGGAATTTATATATTGTAAAAGCGTGTCCTTTGACGCTGTAGATCCAGAAAGATAATGGGTTACTATCCAATCTATTTTTTTAGATTTAGATAATTTTGAAAAGCCGGAAACTGATTTTTGCATTGCCTATAATTTTGTACAACAAAGATACTATTCTCATTATAAAAGAAAATGTATTTTCCCTTTTGTTACACTTTTAGTTTTTTTAAACTATAGGTAGGAATCCAATCTGAAACAGATTGCCGCGAACACAGTAATTAACTGTTAATTTTAGCTATATTTTGCATAATTTTTAGTAAACTTGGCATTATTTTAATTTTACTTATACGAAATGAAATTATACAAAATCTTTGCTCTTACTTGTTTTTTAGTAACATCTTTAATGTCAGCTCAAAACAAAGAGATTTCCCTAGAAGAGATTTGGGGCGGAACCTTCAGAACACAGGGAATGGATGCCCTCCACTCCTTAAAAAATGGTAAACAATATTCGGTTTTAAACGTCGATAGAGGCTCAGGAACTACAACAATAGATATTTACGATTATAGCACCTTAGAAAAAACAAAAACGTTAGTTAGTTCTGCCGGTATTAAGGGCTTGCGTTATTTTTCTGATTATACCTTTAGTGCTAATGAAAATAAAGTGCTTTTAGCGACTAATGAGGAGTCTATTTTTAGACGCTCTACCTTAGGTAATTATCACGTTTTTAATACGGTAACCGAAGATGTAATTGAGATTGCAGAAGAAAAAATACAAGAACCAACATTTTCACCAGATGGATCGAAAGTCGCTTATGGTCGCGATAATAACATCTATGTAAAAGATTTAGAGTCGGGCAAAACCACTCAAATTACTTTTGATGGTGTAAAAAATAAAATTATTAACGGTATTACCGACTGGGTTTACGAAGAAGAATTTGGCTTTGTTCGCGCTTTCGAATGGAATGCCGACAGTAATAAGATTGCGTATATAAGATTTGATGAAACTCTGGTTCCTGAATTTTCAATGGATGTTTACGGTAATAATTTGTACCAAACCCAAACGGTATTTAAATACCCGAAAGCAGGTGAGGCCAATGCTATTGTGTCGCTTCATATTCATAATTTAGAAAGCAATAATATGCGAGCTGTGACTTTAGATAAAAAATACAGCGATTTCTATATCCCTAGAATAAAATGGACTAATGATGCTGATGTTTTAAGTGCTCAATTTATGAATCGCCACCAAAACGAGTTGGATTTATGGATGATTGATGCTGAAAAAAACACGGCCTTTATCGCCATTGCTGAAAAAGACAAAGCCTATATTGATGTTACCAATAATTTAACTTTTTTAAAAGATGATAGTTTTATCTGGACAAGTGAAAAAGATGGATACAACCATATTTATCACCACGATAAAAAAGGAAAATTAATTAATCAAATCACTAAAGGGAAATGGGAAATAACCGACTACTATGGTTTTGATGCTAAAACAGATAGAATTTATTACCAATCGGTAGAGAACGGATCTATTAATAGAGACGTGTATTCTATTAGTTTAAAAGGAACGAAAAAGCAACGTTTGTCTGATAATACAGGAACAAATAGCGCCGATTTTAGCGCTGATTTCACTTACTTTATTAATTCATTTTCTAATGCGACAACACCGCCTAGCTACACTTTAAATGATGCGATAACGGGTGAAGTTGTAAAAGAGATTAAAGATAATACAGAATTAGTAGAAGCATTAGCGGCGTATAAAATGTCGCCAAAAGAATTTAGCACGATTGCGGTAAATGGTAACGATTTGAATATGTGGACCATTAAACCTAAAGATTTTGATGCGTCTAAAAGCTACCCGTTATTTATGTTTCAATATTCTGGCCCTGGTTCTCAGCAGGTTGCTAATAAATGGCATAGTGCAAACGATTATTGGTACCAATTACTTGCGCAAAAAGGATATATTGTTGCTTGTGTAGATGGAAGAGGTACAGGTTTTAAAGGCGCTGACTTTAAAAAAGTGACACAAAATGAATTAGGAAAATTTGAAGTTGAAGACCAGATTGAAGCCGCTAAACAATTAGGGGATTTAAAGTATATAGATGATAGCCGTATAGGAATATGGGGCTGGAGCTATGGTGGTTTTATGAGTAGTAATGCTCTATTTAAAGGAAACGACGTCTTTAAAATGGCGATTGCTGTGGCACCCGTTACAAGCTGGAGGTTTTACGACTCTATTTATACAGAGCGTTATATGACAACACCACAAGAGAATGCGAGTGGTTACGATATGAACTCACCAATAAATCACGTCGATAAATTAAAAGGAGATTTTCTTTTAATTCACGGTACTGCTGATGATAATGTACACGTGCAAAATACGATGCGAATGGTTGAAGCTTTAGTACAAGCTAATAAACAATTTGAATGGATGATTTATCCAGATAAAAACCACGGTATTTACGGAGGTAATACACGGTTACATTTATACACAAAAATGACTAATTTTATCGACCGTACATTGGGAGATAAAATTGCGAAGTCAGAATAATAATGGGCTTAGGCTTGAGTATTAAAAACTAACGATCAATTAATTAACTGATAAAATTATGGCGAATACAGCTACAATAGCAAAACACAAAGAACTCTTTGGACATCCAGTAGGTCTTTATATTCTATTTTTCACCGAAATGTGGGAACGTTTCTCGTATTATGGAATGCGTGCCATTTTAGTATTATATCTTGTAGCAGAAACACAAGGCGATAATGTTGGTTTAGGTTGGACTAATGGTGAAGCGTTAGCACTTTATGGTTGGTACACGATGTTAGTTTATGTAGCTTCTATTCCTGGAGGTTGGTTAGCTGATAAATTTCTAGGTCAGAAAAAAGCCGTTTTATATGGCGGTGTTTTATTGATTCTGGGACACAGTGTTTTGGCCATAGAACAAATGTGGGCATTTTACGCAGGTCTAGGTTTAATTGTTCTTGGAGTGGGTTTACTTAAACCAAACATTTCAACTATGGTAGGTGGGCTTTACAAACAAGGAGATATTAGAAGAGATAAAGGATTTACAATTTTTTATATTGGTATTAATGTGGGCGCCTTTTTATCGAGTTTAATTGTGGGGTATGTAGGTGAAGTTCACGGATGGCATTATGGTTTCGGTTTAGCTGCAATAGGAATGGCTTTAGGGTTACTTCAATACCTCGCAGGTCAAAAATACTTGAAACATGTTGGTAATTTTACAGGCGCATCAGAAAATGAAGAAGAAAAGGCGGCTTTAAAGAGACCTTTATCAAAAATAGAGAAAGATCGTGTAATTGTACTATTAATGTCTTTCTTATTAGTTATTGTTTTTTGGGGAGCATTCGAGCAAGCAGGTGGATTAATGAATATCTATGCTATGGACAATACCAATAGAGCGCTTTTAGGATGGGAAGTACCAGCGTCTTGGTTCCAGTCTTTTAATGCTATGTTCATTATCTTTTTAGGAACTACAGTAGCTGCATTTTGGGCACGTAGAAAACTAAAAGGAAAATTATCTTCATCACTTTTTAAAATGATTTTAGGATTAATTATTATGGGAACAGGATTCTTTTTTATGTCGGCTGCTGCCGCGCAATTTGAGAGTACTGGCTCATCAGCTATGTATTGGTTAGTATTAGCTTATTTATTTCATACGGTAGGAGAATTATGTATTTCTCCAGTTGCCTTATCTTACATTACTAAATTGGCCCCTTTAAAATACGCGTCGTTAATGATGGGTGTGTTTTTCGCAATGACTGGTTTAGGTAATAAATTAGCCGGCTTGTTAGGTGAATCGGCTTCAGAATATGGTGAATTCACCATTTTTACCGGTATTGCTTTGTTTTGTGTGCTTTTTGGACTCATAGTGATGCTTTTTAGAAAGAAATTAGAAACGCTTACGCACGGTGCCGAAGATAATGAACGTGAAATAGAAGATGAAAATGAAGGTTATGAAGTAGCTAAACAATAAATTAATAATTTATATATGAACACTGATATTGAAAATCTTTTTAAAGACAAGGTGATTGGTCATCCTGCGGGCTTGTTTATTATCTTTTTTACTGAAATGTGGGAACGTTTTTCCTTTTACGGAATGCGTATTCTTTTAATATTATTTTTAACGGCTCCAATAATTAGTGATAACCCAGGTTGGGATTGGCCTAGAGAGCACGCTTTAGCGTTAATTGGAACTTATGGTTCGCTATTATATTTAACACCAATCTTAGGAGGTTGGCTAGCAGATAAATATACAGGGTACAAATGGGCCGTAATTATTGGTTGTTTTTTAATGATGCTAGGTCATGCCTCAATGGTGATCGATTCACCTTGGGCATTATACTTAGGATTAGGATTATTAATTGTAGGTACCGGTTTCTTTAAACCGAATATGACATCGATGATTTCAGCGATGTACGAGGGTAAGGAGTCTAAAAAAGATGGCGCTTACACCATTTACTATATGGGTGTAAATGCTGGTGCATTCTTCGGAATGATGCTTTGTGGATATTTAGCGGAAAACCTTGGGTGGCATTACGGTTTTGGGTTAGCTGGAATTTTTATGCTTTTAGGTTTGATTCAATTTTGGTTGGCTAAAGATTTCTTTGGAGATATTGGCGAAAGACCTTCAAAAGAAGTTAAAGTGGATATTGCTTTAAACATGTCTGAAGATAATGTGCACGTCGATGAAGCTAAATTAGCTCAAGAAAAACAAAACCCGTTTACAACGGTCGATTTAGTATTAATCGTATTGTCTTCATTAGGAGGTTTACTCTATTTATTTAACGACCCGATGTCTAAAATTGGTGATATTAATTTCTTAGACTTTCAAATAGGAGGAATGGACGGTTCTAACGTCACTATTTTAACAGCCTTAGTCTTATTTCTATACTTAATTATTACAAGAATTTCTAGATACACGAAAATAGTTAGAGATAAAATTATTGCGGTATCTATATTTGGCGTTTTTACGGTATTCTTTTTCGCTGCATTCGAGCAATCTTTAGGCTCTATGACGCTTTTTGCTCAAGATTATACAATGCGATCGCTAACAGGAACATCTGCGATACTATTTAAAATAGTCGATTTAATTTTAACAGTGGGTCCTTTAGCTATTATTACTTGGGTTTTGTTTTTGTTATTCAAAAAAACATTCAAAAAAATTCCAATTTCAAACATTGTCTTAGCGCTCTCTTTTGTGGTGTTATGGGGTATTGTATATTACAAAGTAAGTAACGAGTTTAGCAAAGAATCTACCGAAGTACCGGCAACTTGGTTTGGTATCTTGAACTCTTTCTTTATTATTTCGTTAGCACCAGTATTTTCTAAATGGTGGGAGAGTAAGTATAACCCAAGTGCGGCAATGAAATACGGCCTCGGTTTAGTGCTTTTAGGTTTAGGTTTTGGAGTGTTAGTAATTGGTACATTAGGTATCGAGCAAGGGGCTAAAACAGCGTCTGTAAGTATGATATTTTTAATTTTTGCTTACTTATTACATACTATGGGAGAATTATGTATTTCTCCAGTAGGATTATCTTATTTAAGTAAATTAGTCCCGGCTAGAATGATTGGCTTCATGTTTGGTATCTGGTATTTAGCTATCGCTATCGGGCAAAAAGCAGCGGGTACAATGGGAGGAATGATCGATAAAATTACCGAAGAATATTCGTTAAGTACCTTCTTCTTAATATTTACATTAGTACCAATTGCTATTGGTTTAATTTCGGTGGTCTTAAATCCAATATTAAAACGTTTAATGCACGATGTAAGATAACATCAGTAAATAATACAATAAAAACGTCTCGTTTGAGGCGTTTTTATTTTTTTGTAACTTTGGAATACCTTTTGAAGAGATAGAATTATGAAAAAACACATACTACTTTTAGCGGTTGCACTTTTAACAACCATAGTTGTTTCTGCCCAAGAGATAAACTGGGTAACTTTAGATAAAGCAGTGGAGCTGCAACAGAAAACACCCAAAAAAATTATAATGGACATGTACACAGCGTGGTGCGGTCCTTGTAAAATGTTAGATCGTAATACCTTCTCTAACCCTGATGTTATAGAGTATGTAAATAGACATTATTACGCTGTAAAATTTAATGCCGAGGGTAACGATGTTGTCCCTTTTAAAGGAAAAACATTTACGAACCCTAATTACAACCCTGCGCGCGCAAAATCGCGAAATTCTGCACACCAGTTAGCGAGTTATTTTAAAGTTCGGTCGTACCCGACCATATTGTTTTTAGATGAAAAGGCCGATTTTCTGGCGCCAATTATTGGCTACAAAACGCCTCAAGATTTAGAACTTTATCTTAAAATGTTTAAGAATAATAAGCATACGGAAATGTCATCTCAAGATGCTTTTAATGTTTATTTTAAAGCGTTTAAGCCCGAGTTTACAAACTAGACTTTTAGTATTCCATTATAAAAGCACCCTTTTCGTAAGTACTATGAAAAGGGATTCTTGTTTTTAAGCAAGTGGTTTTCCAGCGGGCAACATAAGACTTGTAATTACTCCCATCTGCAATAATGGCTTTGGGTTGTAGCGTCTTTAAAAGTCGGTTTAAATTTATTTTCGGAGAATTTATTAAAATAATATAGTCCGGATTTAAATTTGTTAAGTTGTACACGCCTAAACTATCAATGAGTAAAACATAGCGATCATTATAACGATAAAGCGATTGTAAAGTGTCGAAACGAGTTGAACCAATACGCTGTTCCGTCACATAAGATTCTAAACTTCTAAAGTGATCGATACTGTCTAAATTTGAAGCAATGTTCAACGCTTTATTCTCTTTTTTGCCAAGTATAGTATATCGTGATTTATGAAAAACAGTAAAACTAGAGTCTGAAGATTCAAATTCGGAATAGATTAAAACACCATAGAAGACGACAATAGAAATGAACGTTAATCGCAACCATTTATAAGTGCTATTTTTAAAATAGCCGATTAAAAATACAATAATTAGATACCCTGATAAAACTTGAAGTAAACTGAAAGAAATTCCTTTTAATAAAAAGGCGTCGTGCTGAGATATCCAAGCCATTAAGGTATTCATTAAACCAATAATGCCACCATAAAAATCCGCTAGAAATTGGGGTAACAGTGCCACTGAAGCTAAAGCGATAACCAGAATACCCAAACCTAGAATTACACCTAAAAACGGAATGATAAGGAGGTTAGCAATAAAAAATAAACCAGGAATTTGATGAAAGTAAAACAAACTTATGGGCAGGACCCCAAACTGTGCAGCAAGGGTTACTGTAAAAACATCCCATAATTTTTTAGGGATATAATATTTAGGCGTCCATAAATTAGCCAACAACGGTTGGATACTCACAATAGCGATTACTGCCAAATAACTCAATTGGAAACCGACGTCGAAGAGGATTAAAGGTTTACATAGAACCAAGATTAGTATCGAGAATGCTAAAGTGTTATAAATATTTGTAGGCCGTTTTGAATGCATCGCAAAAGCGACGATGCTAAACATCGTCACTGCGCGTGTAACCGAACTGGAGAGTCCTGCGATAATAGCAAAACACCATAAAAGTATAATGATAATTATACCCGCGATCAATTTGCCGTTTTTAAAGCGATGTAGGGGTTTAAACAGGAAAGTGAGGAGGTATAATATTAGACCAACGTGAAGTCCAGAAACCGCAAGAATATGAATCGCTCCGGCATTTATATAATGTGTGGTGATGTCTTTACTAATATCTTGCCGCTGACCTAAAATTAACGCGTTAATAATAGATAATTCATCTGCTGAAAAATGATAGGTATTAAGTGAACTGTTAATATGTTTTCTAATGGCATCAGCATAACCGTATATGGTGTGTTTTTCAGTGCTGATCAAGAATAATTGCGGTGTCGTCGTGGAGAGTTGTTTGTAAATATATTGCTTCTCTAAATAAGCTTTATAATCAAATTGATTCGGGTTTAACGGATTTTGTATGGGGTTTAATGCCGTTTTGGTAGTGTAAATGTTGTCTACATCCAAACGGGAAGTGCTATCACTTTTGGCAACATTCAACAACGCTTTTCCATAAGCAGTGCGATCGCCAATGTTTAAAATATCTATAATATATTTTTCACTGTAAAGAGAGGGTTTTAACAGACTTTTAATTCTAAAAGTAATTGGTTGTTCTGTAGTAGCGAGTTTTAAGTAATGAGTGTCGTGACGCTTTTCATTATGTAAATTGGTGAATAAACTACCGAAAGAGATCGTCGTTAAACAAACGATTAACCCGAAGGTAAACGACTTTTTATGTCTCTTACGTTCTATAAAGTGAACGATACCTAACAGAACAATAGAGCTGCTAGCAAAAAATAGGGATAATGCGTTAGGAATAAAATAATAAAAAGCCAACACTATTCCAATTATGAAATATAATGTTAGCTTTATGATATTGAAATTCAGGAGTCTCACTCCTAAATATAGCAAATTTATTACAATACGCGACGCGCTTGTACAAAAGCAAAATACCAATATTTTTCAGCGAGATCAGAAATCATTACACCGCGACTTGAAGAGGAGTGAATAAATTCTACTTTACCTAACCGAGACGTGGTAACAATTCCTACGTGGTTTACTGTTCGACTATTTTTAGAAGTTGCAAAAAATAAAAGATCGCCTTCTTGAACTTTTTTTAAATCTACCCAATTTCCGTGCGTCGATAAAGTACCCGTTGTTCTTGGCATCGCAATGTCTTCTTCTTTAAATGCGGTGTAAATAAGTCCAGAACAATCCATTCCTCTTTTTGTCGTTCCACCGTACTTGTAACGCGTGCCTTTATACCTTTTAGCATTTTTCACAATGGCTTCAGTAACCTCATTTATTTCTTTTTCAGCACGAGGATTACGGTCAGCAGTTTTAGTCGTTCTAGACTTTTTAGTCACTACTTTGCCGGTATTTGTCGATTTACAAGCAGAAATAGATACGAGTAAACATAAAATTAAAATGATTTTTCGCATTATTTCAGAGTGTTTATTGAGTTGAAAATTAAATGGGCCGTAGCTTCACTAGCACCTTTGCCGCCTAATTTTTTTTCTAATTCGTAATAATTCATAAAAAACTTAGCACGTTCTTTAGTGTCTAAAATAAGATCCAGTTCTTTTCTTAAACGCATCGTGTTAAAATCTCCTTGGATCAATTCGGTAACGGCTTCTTTGTCCAATATTAGATTCACCAGCGAAATATATTTCAAATTAACTACGCGCTTACCAATTTGGTACGATATCCAGCTTCCTTTATAAGCTACCACTTGCGGGACTTTAAACAAAGCAGTTTCTAAAGTTGCTGTGCCAGAGGTCACTAACGCCGCATTGGAAACGCTTAATAAATCGTACGTTTTGTTAGATAGAAAGTGAACGTTAGATTTCTTAATGAATTGCGAGTAGAAGGCATAATCTTGTCCGGGAGCACCAGCAATTACAAATTGATACTTCTTATAATGGTCTACTACACTTAGCATTACAGACAACATTTTTGTTATTTCTTGCTTGCGACTTCCGGGTAGTAAAGCTATAATTGGTTTATCGCTCAGTCCATTATCGGTTCTGAATTGGTATTCGGTAACTTGAAGTCTATCTGAAATTTCGTCAATTAGCGGGTGCCCAACAAAATGCACCGGAAACTGATGTTTTTTCTCATAAAATTCTTTTTCAAACGGAAGGATAACGTACATCGCATCGATATCGCGTTTTATAGATTTTATTCTGTTTTCTTTCCACGCCCAGATTTGCGGTGAGATATAGTAATGATTTTTGAAACCTTCTTGTCGCGCCCATTTTGCAATTCGTAAATTAAAACCAGGGTAATCGATGTAAATAATAACATCGGGAGCGTAAGCTGCGATATCCTTTTTACAATATGATAAGTTTCTAGTAATCGTTCTTAAGTTTTGTAAAACTTCTACAAAACCCATAAACGCCAATTCTTTGTAATGCTTTACGAGCGTGCCACCTACCTTTTGCATAAGATCGCCTCCCCAAAACCTAAATTCGGCATTTACATCTTGAACTAATAGCGCCTTCATAAGGTTGGCGCCGTGTAAATCGCCAGATGCTTCACCAGAAATAATGTAGTATTTCATTCTATAAATCTTAAAATTTATTTAAAATAAAAATTAAAGCCACAACAACAATAGCAGCTAAAACACCTTTTGCAATATCTTCTTTTTTTCTATTTAAGAATAAATAGAAAACGGGTAAATTTAATAAAACACCAATACTTGCACGTTTGCCTAAAACGGTGGTCGATGTTATTTTATCTATAATTTGATCACTGTTGAGTCCCACTTGCATACCTATAAAAATGGTATAAATAATCACGCCAATAGTGGTGGTTACTAGTCCTATTACAAAACCTAATAAAATTTCTTTTTTATTCATTAAAACTCCACGTATTTAATTTTTGAATGCTATGGTGCGCAGTCAAATCAAAATGAACTGGGACCAAAGAAATATAATTGTTTTTTAAGGCCCATTCATCGGTATCTTCACCTTTATCATAATTAACAAACGTTCCGGTTAGCCAATAATAATCTTTGCCTTGCGGCGTTTGTCTTTTGTCAAATTCCTCTTTCCAATTCGCTTTCGCTTGGCGGCATATTTTTACGCCTTTAATCTCTTTTTTATCAATTTTAGGAATGTTTACATTAAGCACAACACCTTCTGTTAAGCCATAGTCGAGCACATTTTTAGCAATCGCTTTAATATAATGTTTCGAAGCTTTAAAATTAGCATTCCAACTGTGGTCAAGTAACGAAAAACCAATAGCAGGAATCCCTTCAATTCCAGCCTCAATGGCAGCACTCATAGTGCCCGAATAAATAACGTTAATTGAAGAGTTCGACCCGTGATTAATACCCGAAACACATAAATCGGGTCTTCGGGGTAAAATTTCATTAACCGCGATTTTCACACAATCGGCCGGCGTACCAGAGCAACTATACGCTTCATAATCTTCCGCTTTAACTTTAATTTTTTCAAGATGTAACGTGGAGTTCAAAGTTATGGCGTGTCCCATACCGCTTTGCGGACTATCGGGTGCAACCACAACTACGTCTCCCAGTGTTTTCATTATATTCACCAAAGCAATAACGCCAGGTGCAGTTATGCCATCATCATTTGTGACTAAAATGAGGGGTCTATCGGCCATAGTATAGTCGTTTTTGTAGGCTAAAATACATAAATTCTCAAGGAAATTAGTAATTTGAGGGCTTTAACAAAAAATTAGTGTCAAATGAAATTGTTGGCACAGTTTTTTCTTTACTTTAGTGGAATCAATCCCTTACTGTGAAAAAAATAAGCGTTTTTAATATTAGACAGGTAATTAGATTATTATTTGAACGCGCAAAATAAAGAGAGCTCAATATGAAAAGTAGATATAATATTTTAATGCTCGTATTGCTATTGGCCTTTGGCTCTTGTAGCTTTACAGCGAAAGTAGATAACGATCCAGATAAAGATAAACTGTTAATTCAAATTGTAACTCTAGCTTTAGAGCAGTTGCATTTTCAGCCTAAAGAATTGAATGATAATTTTTCGCAAGATGTTTATAAAACGTACCTAAACCGGATAGATCCTTTAAAAAGGTTCTTCTTACAGTCAGATATTGATGAGTTTTCAAAATTTGAAAATGAAATAGATGACGAGCTTAAAAATTATGAAATCGCCTTTTTTAATTTAACCAACGAGCGTTTGGTGCAACGAATGCAAGAATCCAAAGATGTTTATAAAAAAGTATTATCTAAGCCTTTCGATTTTAATGAGAGTGAAGTGTTTAATACCGATTATGAAAATCATGGTTACGTTAAAAATAAAAAGGAGTTGAATGAACGTTGGAGACAAATTTTAAAATTTAGCACGATTTCTGGCTACGACGATTTAGTAACGGCACAAAAAAATGACACTATTGTTTCTGTTGAAGGAGAGAAGAAAGAAATAAAATCACTTAAAAAAATTGAAGCAGAAGCACGCGAAGAAACGTTGAAAAATTTGGATGCCTATTACACCGATTTTATCGACGATATGCAACGTAAAGATTGGTTCTCGATGTATATTAATACTATAGTGGAAGGGTTCGATCCACACACAACTTATTTTGCGCCGAAAGATAAAGATAGATTCGACCAGCAAATGTCTGGAAAATTAGAAGGTATTGGAGCGCGACTACAGAAAAAAATGGATCATATAAAAGTGGTCGAGCTTATCTCTGGCGGACCAGCTTGGAGAGGTCAAGAAATTGAAGTGGGAGATCTTATTGTAAAAGTACGTCAAAAAGGAGAGAGAGAATCCGTGAGTATTGTTGGAATGCGTATTGACGATGCCATAAAATTAATAAAAGGCCCCAAAGGATCTCAAGTAATTTTAACAATGAAAAAGGTCGACGGTACGTTTAAAGATGTTGAGTTAACGCGAGATTTAATAGAGCTTGAAGAAACGTATGCAAAATCGTCTACAGTTATTAAGGACGATAAGAAATTCGGGATTATTAATTTGCCTAAATTTTATATAGATTTTGAAGATTATAGCGAAAGAAATGCGGCGTCTGATGTGAGGCAAGAAATTGAAAGACTCAAGGAAGAAAATATTGAAGGTCTTATTCTTGATTTAAGAAACAATGGAGGGGGATCGCTTAAAACTGTTGTAGATATTGCTGGTTTATTTATAAAAGACGGACCAATAGTGCAAGTTAAATCTACAAACGCACCAAAAGAGGTGTTAGAAGATACAGATCAGGCTATTGTCTGGGATGGTCCATTAGTAATTATGGTAAACGAGTTGTCGGCATCGGCATCTGAGATTTTAGCAGCTGCAATGCAAGATTATAAACGCGCAATTATTATAGGGAGTAAACAAACCTATGGTAAGGGCACGGTTCAAAATATTATAGATTTAAACCGAATGGTGAGACAAAATTCACACGGTGATCTTGGTGCTATCAAAATTACACGTCAAAAATTCTATCGTGTAAATGGAGGGTCTACGCAACTAGAAGGCGTTAGGAGTGATGTGGTTATTCCAGACCGCTACAGTTATGTGGATATTGGAGAACGCGATCAAGACCACCCATTAGCTTGGGATAAGATTAGTGCTGTAAACTTCGACAAGTGGAATGGTTATTACGATTATGACGCGACAATTTCGAATAGTAAGATTAGAATGGCAAATAATAATCAGTTAAAGCTTATCGAGGAGAATGCACAGTGGATTAAAACACAAATGGATAAAAATAACTTCTCTTTAAATTATGACGACTATAAGATGGAATTAAAAAGTAACGAAAAAGTATCAAAAGAATTTGATGCTATTTCAAAATACGAAACGAACTTAACTTTTGGGTCGTTGCCTTACGAAACGAAGTTGTTTTCTAAAGACACTATTTTAAAAGAGAAAAGAGACCGCTGGCACACTAATTTAAGTAAGGATGTTTATGTAGAAGAAGCGCTGAATGTGCTTAATGATCTTAAAATGTCCTACGAAATTAATAAAGTAGCCAATATAAAAGAGTAATCTAAAAATGAGTATACCATCGCACTCATTGAGTCAATTAGCGCTCCAAAAGTTTAAAAAGAACTTTTGGGGCGTTTTTAGTTTGTGTTTTATTATAGGAATTGGCATTATAGCGGTGTTTGCGTATGCGTTTGCACCAGATAATTCTCAAAATGCAAACCAAATGCACGTATCTATAGCTTCGAAATCGCCTAGGTTTTCGGTAACGATGCTGGTGTTGCCATCTCAATTGGAACACGGTCAAAGTTTTTTTGACACCCTGTTTTTTGGGAAAATAAATACAACGACAGAGATTCCTGTTTCAGATTATAATATTTCACGAAACACAATATATTACACAGAGTTTGCTACCGATGGGTTAATAGGACTAGAAAAAGAGGTTACCGTTGATTTGGCTATTGCTCCAGATTCTTTAATTCGAGAACAACGCTTTTTATTGGGAACAGATAAATACGGTCGCGATTTATTAAGTCGCATATTAGTTGGCGCTAGAATTTCCTTTTTTATAGGCTTTGTAGCGGTCTTTATTTCATTAGTTATTGGTGTGTTTATGGGTAGTATTGCCGGTTACTTTGGCGGTAGAGTGGATGCCCTTATCATGTGGGTTATTAATGTGACATGGTCTATTCCTACATTACTGTTAGTGATTGCAATCACTTTAGCCTTAGGGAAAGGGTTTTGGCAAGTATTTATAGCGGTAGGGCTAACAATGTGGGTAGAAGTGGCTCGTGTGGTACGTGGTCAAATTATAAGCGTTAAGGAAAACCAGTATGTTACGGCGGCAAAAGCTTTAGGGTTTAATAATTATAGAATAATTACAAAGCATATATTGCCTAATATAATGGCGCCAGTAATTGTTATCTGTGCCGCTAATTTTGCGGCGGCAATATTGGTAGAAAGTGGTTTAAGCTTTTTAGGAATAGGGGCGCAGCCACCAATGGCAAGTTGGGGTGCTATGATTAAAGATCATTATAATTATATTATTCTAGGGAAACCGTATTTGGCAATTATTCCAGGACTATGTATTATGTTTTTGGTAATGGCATTTATGTTAATTGGTAATGCCTTACGCGATGCCTTAGATGTTAAAAATTAAAGAAATCAATAGCTTATTTTGGTGACGTCACCATGTTTTGGTTTAGGCTATCGATGTATTCTAAAACGTCTTCTTTTCCAATATCTTTAGAGGCTGATGTAACAAAATGTTTGGGCATCTCTTCCCAGGTTTCTAGCATCACTTTTCGGTAAGCCTCCACGTGCCGGTCTGCCGCATTGGGTTTTAATTTATCGGCTTTTGTAAAAATGATACAAAACGGCACTGCTTTCTCTCCGAGATATTGCATAAACTCTAAATCGATAGGCTGCGGATCGTGTCTAATATCTACTAAAACAAAAGCACACACTAACTGCTCACGAAGATCAAAATACTGCGTAATAAATTTCTGAAATACTTTCTTGGTTGTTTTTGATACTTTGGCGTAACCGTACCCTGGTAAATCAACGAGAAACCATTCGTTATTAATTAAAAAATGATTTATTAATTGCGTTTTCCCTGGTCTTCCCGAAGTTTTTGCTAAACTTTTTCTGTGGGTAAGCATATTAATAAGCGAAGATTTTCCAACGTTACTTCTGCCTATAAATGCGTATTCTGGCATTAAATTCTTAGGGCATTTAGCCACGTCAGAATTACTCATTACAAATTCTGCAGATTTAATTTTCATTGTATTTAATTTTTGTAGAAATCTTATGTTTTAAAAGACTTTCAGTGATAATCGGGTTTAAAGTAAAAACGGAGTAGGTATAATTAAAAGCCTCTTTTTTGTAACCACTCGTCAAGAATGGTATTGAATTCTTCAGGATGTTCCATCATAGCAGCATGGCCACATTTATCAATCCAAAATAAATCGGAGTCTGGTAATAACTCATTAAATTCAACGCCAACATTTGGAGGTGTTACGGTGTCATTTTTTCCCCAAATAATGCACGTTGGTGTCGTCATTTTTGGTAAATCTTTAGCCATATTATGCCTAATAGCACTCTTCGCAATTGCTAACGTTTTAATTAGTTTATTACGGTCGTTAACAGTTTCGTAAACCTCATCAACAATTTCTTTAGTGGCAACGGCAGGATCGTAAAAGACTTCCTGTGCCTTTTTCTTCATGACTTCGTAATCGCTACGTTTGGTGTACCCACCGCCCATTGCGCTTTCGTACAAACCCGAACTACCTGTAATAATTAGTGCTTTTACATGTTCAGGATGCAATTTAGTATGGTATAAACCGATGTGTCCACCTAAAGAATTTCCCAATAAAATAACCTCATCAAAACCTTTGTACTCGATAAATTCGTGAACAAACTTTGCGAAGGATTTAACGTTGGTTTTTAATAGTGTTCTACTGTAAATAGGTAACTCAGGAATAATAACCTGATAGCCTTTTTTGCTGAAGTGATTAAGTACTCCTGTAAAGTTACTTAAGCCTCCCATAAGCCCGTGTAGCACAATTAATGGAGTCCCTTTACCTGCTTCGATATAAGTATATTTTCCTTCTTCTTTTATAGTATGAGTCATTAAGTGTCATCAAATCTGTTAAAGCAAATATAGTTATTTCAATCAAAAAAAATAATATAATATTGCGATTGTTAAGTAAAGCTTTTAAAAACAGATGTTAACAAAACTTTAAGTCTCGTTTTAATCATTTTTAAAGAGTTGAAAAACAGTTACTGAACCGTATGTGTCTCTATATTACGGTGTTTAAAATGTGGTTTTCAACAATTACTTATTAACAAAGTGGTAAATTGTGGTAAAAAGTGGTATATTTTTCAATATATTTGAATTGTAAACCAATTTCATTTTTTAAAACGCTTTGAACTCATTAATAGGAACATACGAATGTAAAGCAGACACAAAAGGACGTGTTATGCTTCCTTCTGCGCTTAAAAAGCAGTTGTCTCCGGTGTTGCAAAATGGGTTTGTATTAAAACGTAGCGTTTTTCAGGCGTGTTTAGAGTTGTATCCTATGGCAGAATGGGAGCTATTAATGCAAAAAATGAATGGTTTAAATCGATTTAAAAAAAAGAATAACGATTTTATTCGACGTTTTACTGCGGGTGTGAAAATTGTAGAGGTAGATACTAACGGAAGATTATTAATACCGAAAGATCTTATAGGTTTCGCAGGAATATCGAAAAACATTGTAGTCTCTTCAGCAATTAATATTGTTGAAATATGGGACAAAGATAAATATGAACAAGCCATAGACGATGCTGCTTTAGATTTTGCAGATTTAGCTGAAGACGTTATGGGACAAGACGATGAGACAGATGGAATATCATAATCCAGTATTATTAAAAGAAACCGTCGACGGCTTAAATATCAAGGAAGATGGTGTTTATGTCGATGTTACTTTTGGTGGTGGTGGCCACAGTAAAGAAATATTAAGACGCTTAGGGCCTAACGGAAAATTGTTTGCTTTCGATCAGGATGCCGATGCGCTGGAGAATAAAATAGACGACCCAAGGTTTACGCTTATTCATGAGAATTTTAGATTCGTAAAACGGTTTTTAAGGTTTTATGGAGCGAAAGAGGTCGATGGAGTTTTAGCCGATTTCGGTGTGTCTTCACATCAGTTTGATGTCGCAGAACGCGGATTTTCAACACGTTTTGACGCGGATCTAGATATGCGAATGAATCAGAAAAGTGAGTTGTCTGCGTATCATGTGGTTAATGATTATCAAGAAGAAGATTTGCGTAGAGTTTTAGCGCAATATGGCGAATTACGAGCAGCTCCAGCAATGGCAAGTTTAATTGTTGAGCACAGAGAAGAGCAGCCTATTAAAACTAGTGAGCAATTAAAAGAGGTGTTAAAAAAGTTTTTACCACCACGACACGAGAATAAGGTGTTAGCACAAATATATCAAGCCATTAGAATTGAGGTGAATCAAGAAATTGAAGCTTTAAAAGAATTCTTAATGCAAACGCCAGGTATTTTAAAACCTAACGGACGCTTATGTTTTATATCGTATCACTCATTGGAGGACAGGTTGGTAAAACGATTCATAAAAAACGGAATGTTTGAAGGTGAGCCAGAACGCGATATGTTTGGAAATTACGAAGTGCCTCTAAAAAAAGTAGGGGGTTTAATTGTGCCTTCAAAAGAAGAAGTGAAAAGGAACAGCAGATCACGTAGTGCTAAGCTTCGAATTGCTGAGAAATTTAAGTCTTAGTAAAATAATAGATGTGAATAGAAAAACTGAATAAGACGAATTATCTGTAATGAGAAAAAGTATTCATAGTGTATTAAGAGGACGGTTCCTAGTCAGCGACGACTCTTTTAAAAACTGGAAAATGATTCTGTTTATTTCGGTGTTAGCCATTGTAATGATTGCCAGTTCGCACAGTGCCGATAAAAAAGTATACAAAATAGCACGACTAAAAAATGAAGCTAAAGAGTTGCGATCGGCATTTATAGATGGAAGAGGGCGCTTAATGGAATTGAAAAAAGAATCGTCTATTGAGATTAAAATGCGAGAAAAAGGGTTAAAAACCTCCGAGGTACCGCCTCAAAAAATAAAAGTAAAACCACAAATCTAAAGTTCAGTCGTGGCAGTAAACGAAAAGAACATATTAAACCGATTGTATTTTATAGCTGGATGTATGTTCATCTTTGGGCTTGCTGTGGTTTTTAAATTGCTTACTATTCAGTTTGTTGTCGGTGATAAATACCGAGCGTTAGCAGAAGAACGAACGGTTAAAGATGTTATTATTCCTGCTAATAGAGGTAATGTGTATTCGGTAAAAGGAAACTTATTAGCGACTTCTATTCCTAAGTACGACATTCGTATTGATGCGATAACGCCTTCAACTAAAACTTTTCAGAAATATTTAAAACCCTTAAGCGACTCGTTGTCTGCTTACACTGGTCGAAATTCTAGCTACTACCAAAAAGAAATTAAAAAAGCCCGAGCGAATAAAAATAGATATTATTTACTAGCGCGAGATATTGGATATGCAGACTATATAAGATTGCGAAACTTCCCGATGTTAAATCTTGGCGCTTATAAAGGCGGATTAATCGTTGAGCAAAATACAAAAAGAGAACATCCAATGGGTGAAATCTCGATGCGGACTATCGGTTATGAGCGCAAGGACGATGACGGTAATATTACGCGTGCAGGAATAGACGGGGCTTTTGGTGAATTATATTTACGCGGAGTAGACGGGCACAGATTAAAACAAAACATAGGAAAAGGACGATGGAAACCAATTGTCGATTATAATCAAGTCGAGCCAAAAGATGGGTACGATGTTTATACGACTATCGATGTTAACGTGCAAGATGTTGCGCATCACGCACTTTTAGAACAGTTAGAATTATACAAAGCGGAGCACGGTTGTGTGGTGGTGATGGAAGTGAAAACAGGAGAAATTAGAGCGATTTCTAATTTAGCTAAAAGTCGATCGGGAAAGTATTACGAAAAAAGAAATTATGCGGTTTGGGAGTCTCATGAGCCGGGGTCCACTTTTAAGGTGGCGTCATATATGGCGGCTTTAGAAGATAAAGTAGTAGATACTTCTACCGTTATAGATACTGGAAACGGTGTTAAAACATTTTATGGTAAACGTGTGCGAGATTCGCGTCACGGAGGTTATGGTAAAATATCGGTAGGGCGTGCGTTCGAGGTGTCTTCAAACATAGCAATCGCATCGATTTTAGACGATGCCTATGCAGAAAACCCGATGCAATTTATTAACCATCTTAAAGATTGGGGATTAAATACAAAATTGGATGTCGCTATAAATGGTGAAGGCGCGCCAGTAATTTACGAACCTGGTGATAAAGAATGGAGTCGTAACGCATTACCGTCTATGGCTTACGGTTATAACTTAAGGTTGACACCACTGCAAATGCTAACGTTTTACAATGCCATTGCAAATGATGGTGAAATGGTAAAACCACATTTTATTAAAGAGGTAAAAGAATTAGATAAAGAAATAAAAGTATTTGAAAAAGAAGTGCGTCGCGAAAAAATTTGCTCTGATGCTACTTTAGGTGCTATGCAAGCGATGCTTAAAAAGGCAGTTAAAAACGGAACGGGTAGAAATTTATATTCTAAACATTTCTCGATGGCTGGAAAAACGGGGACCGCTCAAACAGAGTACTGGATGAAAGACTGGAAAGAAAATCCAAGATACGTATCGTCTTTTGCTGGTTATTTCCCTGCTGACAATCCTAAGTATTCATGCATTGTGGTAATACACAAACCAAGTACTAAAAAAGGGTATTACGGTGCCGATGTTTCGGGGCCAGTTTTTAAAAAAATTGCAAGAAAAATTTTTACCGATACACCAATTATAGACGAAATAGAAACTCTGGAAGTAGTTAATGCTTCCGTCGACGATGAGTTTCAGAATTATTATAAAGTGGCAAATACCTATAAAACCATAATGCCAAATGTTATTGGATTACCAATTATGGATGCTCTGGCGCTTTGTGAGAATTTAGGGCTAAAAGTAAAAATGGAAGGCGTAGGTGTTGTAAAAACGCAATCGATTCCGAAGGGACAAAAAGTAAAGAAAAATCAAATCATAGTTTTAGAAGTATAGTGAAATTATTAAAAGACATATTATTTAAGGTTGCAATCCAATCGGTTGTGGGAAGTACGGAGGTTTCTGTAGAGGCCATCCATTTTAATTCTCAGAAGATTGTTGAGAATGATGTATTTGTCGCTATAAAAGGAAGCACGACCAACGGGCATACATATATAAAAAGTGCGATTGAAAAAGGAGCAATCGTTGTGGTTTGCGAGGTGTTGCCAGAACAAATTGAAACGGCGGTAACCTATATTGAGGTGGCGAGTTCGAGTAGGGCTTTGGCTATTATGGCTTCTAATTTTTACGGCAATCCGTCGCAAAACTTAAAATTAGTTGGTGTAACGGGGACTAACGGAAAAACCACGATAGCGACTTTATTATACCAATTGTTTAAAAAGGCGGGGTATAAAGTAGGATTGTTGTCTACGGTAGTCGTAAAAGTGGATAACAAAGATTTTAAAGCAACACACACAACACCTGATTCTTTATCGATTAACAGGTATTTAAAAGAAATGAATAATGAAGGGGTTGCGTTTTGCTTTATGGAAGTGAGTTCGCACGGTATTCATCAAAATAGAACAGAAGGATTGCAGTTTGAAGGTGGTGTTTTTACTAACCTGTCGCACGATCATTTAGATTATCACGACACGTTTGCAGCGTATCGCGATGTTAAAAAACGTTTTTTCGATCAGTTGCCGAAGCAAGCGTTTGCTTTAGTAAATACCGATGATAAAAATGGAGCGGTTATGCTTCAAAATACAGCGGCTAAGAAATACACGTATGCTCTTAAAAGTTACGCGGATTACACGGCGCAAATTTTAGAGAATTCCTTTAACGGATTGCTTCTTAAAATTGATGGAAGTGAGGTTTGGACACGATTGGTAGGTGATTTTAACGCTTATAATGTACTGGCGATTTTCGCTACTGCAGAATTACTAGGACTTGAAAAAGTAGAAGTGCTGCGGTTAATTAGTGAGTTGAAAAGTGTAAGTGGACGGTTTCAGTATTTCATTTCAGATAATAAAATAACTGCTATTGTAGATTATGCACACACGCCTGATGCCTTAAAAAATGTATTGGAAACCATAAATAGTATCCGTACAAAAAACGAGGAACTCATTACGGTTGTTGGCTGTGGTGGTGATCGCGATGCCACCAAAAGACCTAAAATGGGGCATATTGCTTCGGCCTTAAGCACAAAAGTGGTGTTTACAAGTGATAACCCAAGAAGTGAGGTGCCGGAAGCTATTATTAAAGACATAGAAAACGGAGTCGAGCCACAGAATTTTAAGAAAACCCTATCGATTACCGATAGAGAACAAGCTATTAAAACCGCCTGCCAATTGGCTAATTCTGGAGATATTATCCTTATCGCAGGAAAAGGACACGAAACGTATCAAGATATTAATGGTATGCGTTTCGATTTTGACGATTATAAGACAGTAGAAAAAATATTAAAGCAATTACAGAAATAATATGTTGTATTACCTATTCGATTTTTTAGAAAAACATTATGATATCCCAGGGCTTGGCGTGTTTCAGTACATCACGTTTAGAGCGGCTTTAGCTATTATAGTATCCTTGTTGATTTCTACAATTTTCGGAAAAAAAATCATAGGGATTTTACAGAGAATGCAAGTTGGTGAGTCGGTTCGCGATTTAGGATTAGACGGGCAAGTAGAAAAAGCAGGAACGCCAACAATGGGAGGTTTAATAATAATTATGGCCACGTTAATCCCTGTGTTGTTATTTGCCAAATTAAATAATATTTATGTAATAATGCTTATTATAACCACCGTTTGGATGGGGTTAGTGGGGTTTACAGACGATTATATAAAAGTATTTAAAAAAGACAAAGCGGGACTTAGTGGCAAGTTTAAAGTCCTTGGTCAAGTAGGATTGGGGATTTTTGTGGGATCGGTAATGTATTTTCATCCTGGAGTTACCATTAAAGAAAAAAATCCCGTAACAGAAATACAAGTACAGACTGAAGTCGTTTCGACCACGATAAAAAGTGAATTTAAAGAGGAAACAGGGTCTATAAAAACAACCATTCCCTTTGTAAAAAATAACGAGTTCGATTATGCTGAAATTATGCGATTCTTTGGTGATGATTATGCCAAATATGCGTGGTTAATTTTTATACCTATTGTTATTTTTATAGTAACAGCAGTCTCAAACGGAGCTAATTTAACCGATGGAATCGATGGGCTCGCCGCAGGAAGCTCGGCTATTATAGTCTTCGCCTTGGCAGTCTTTGCTTTTATTTCGGGTAACATTGTGTTTTCAGATTACTTAAACGTCATGTTTATTCCACGACTTGGTGAGCTCGTAGTTTTTATCGCCGCGTTTATTGGTGCGCTAATCGGGTTTTTATGGTACAACACGTATCCAGCCCAAGTATTTATGGGTGATACAGGGAGTTTAACTATAGGTGGTGTTATTGCTGTCATTGCAATCGCCGTGAGAAAAGAGTTGTTAATTCCGGTGTTATGCGGAATCTTTTTTGCCGAGTCTCTATCTGTAATACTTCAGGTGGCTTGGTTTAAATACACAAAGAAAAAATATGGTGAAGGCCGACGCATATTTTTAATGTCGCCGATACATCATCACTATCAGAAGAAAGGATATCATGAAAGTAAAATTGTAACCCGTTTTTGGATTGTTGGAATTTTTCTCGCCATTCTCTCTATAGTAACACTAAAATTAAGATAAGTACCATATTATCACTGAAAACAATGAAGAAAAAATTGAACATAGCCATATTAGGAGCAGGAGAAAGTGGTGTTGGTACAGCATTGCTAGCTAAAGCCAAAGGCTATACAGTTTTTGTTTCAGATAAAGGAAAAATAAAAGAAAAGTATAAAAACGTTCTTATAAATAATAGTATCGATTGGGAAGAAGAAGCGCACACGGCAGCTAAAATTTTAAGCGCCGATGTTGTTATGAAAAGCCCCGGAATACCCGATAGTATTCCGCTGGTAAAAGTGCTTAAAATGCAAAATGTGCCTGTTATTTCAGAAATTGAATTTGCCGCTCAGTTTACAAAAGCAACTATTGTGGGAATTACGGGAAGTAATGGGAAAACAACAACAGCCGCTTTAACGCATCATATTTTAAAACAGGAATTAAATGTGGGTTTAGCGGGTAATATTGGAGACAGTTTTGCTAAGCAAATTTTAGAACACGATTTTGAGAACTACGTGTTAGAAATTAGTAGTTTTCAGTTGGATGGCATTGTAGGTTTTAAACCTGAAATAGCTGTTTTAACAAATATAACACCAGATCATTTAGATCGCTATGAGTATCAGTTTGAAAAGTACATAGAATCTAAGTTTAGAATAGCGCTAAATCAAACAAAAGACGACTATTTAATTTACGATGCCGATGATGAGGTGATCGTAAACTGGTTAAAAAATAATACAATAGAATCACAATTAGTGCCTTTTTCATTAACTAAGAAACAAGAAAACGGTGCGTATTTGGATAAAGATAATATAGTAATAACAATAGATAACGATAAAATAATTATGCCATCAAATAACTTAACATTAGAAGGAAAACATAACGTAAAAAATGCAATGGCAGCTTCTACTGTAGCACATTTATTAAAAATTAGAAAACAAACTATTCGCGAAAGTTTAGAGAATTTTCAAGGCGTAGAGCACCGTCTAGAATTTGTACTTAAAATAAATAAAGTACAATATATAAATGATTCTAAGGCCACCAACGTTAACGCTACGTATTATGCTTTAGAAAGTATGGAAACACCCACGGTTTGGATTGTTGGCGGAACCGATAAAGGAAACCAATACAAAGAATTGTTTCAATTTATAAACGAAAAAGTAAAAGCAATAATTTGCTTAGGGGTCGATAATACCAAGTTAATGGAGAACTTTGGAGGTATGGTAGATATTATTACCGAAACGCAATCTATGAGTGAAGCTGTAAAAATGGCTTACAAATTAGCAGAGTCTGGCGATAGTGTATTGTTATCTCCAGCGTGTGCGAGCTTCGATTTATTCGAAAGTTACGAAGACAGAGGGCGTCAGTTTAAAGATGCCGTAAGAAACTTATAATATAGACATTAGGAATTCTGTGAAAGAAAATGCTAAAAATATAAACTTAAAAAAGGTTTTTGCAAACCTTAAGGGAGATCGATTAATATGGGCGATAGCGGCACTATTGGCTATATTTTCATTTCTTCCGGTCTATAGTGCTTCTAGTAATTTAGCATATGTGGGAGGAAATACCAATACATTTGGTTTTTTAGTAAAACACTTTATGCATTTGTTTCTAGGGTTTTCTATAATGTACGGAATACATAAAATTCCTTATCGTTATTTTCGCGGACTTTCTATGATTATGATGCCTTTAGCTTTTGTGCTTCTGGTGGTTACAATAATGCAAGGCACAACTATTGAAGGCGCTAATGCAAGCAGATGGATTCGTATTCCGTTTGTAAATATGTCGTTTCAAACTTCCACATTAGCCTCAGTGGTACTAATGGTATATGTTGCGCGATATATGTCTAAAATGAAAGATAAAGTAATTTCATTTAAAGAATCAATTTTACCACTTTGGTTGCCGGTATTTCTACTATTAGCCTTAATTTTGCCTTCCAATTTTTCGACGACCGCTATTCTATTTGTTATGGTAGCAATGTTGGTGTTTTTAGGCGGTTATCCTATTCGTTATCTAATAGTGATGTTGGCCTTTGGGGTTTTAGGATTGGTACTGTTTGTTTTGGCGGCTAAAGCATTCCCCGAAGCGATGCCTAATCGTGTAGATACGTGGATGAGTCGTGTGGAGAATTTCTCGAATGGAGAAGATACAGAAGCCGATTACCAGATTGAGAAAGCAAAAATAGCCATTGCATCAGGAGGTATTAAAGGTTTAGGGCCAGGGAAAAGTATGCAAAAAAACTTTTTACCGCAGTCATCTTCCGATTTTATTTTTGCAATAATTGTTGAAGAATACGGGTTAATAGGGGGTATCTCCCTCATAATTCTATATATGTGGTTATTATTTAGAATTGTTATAGTGGCTCAAAAAGCCGATACCATTTTTGGAAAATTGTTAGTGCTTGGCGTGGGCTTGCCCATTGTATTCCAAGCGATGATTAATATGGCGGTTGCCGTAGAGTTATTCCCTGTAACAGGGCAAACGCTGCCACTAATAAGTAGTGGAGGTACTTCTATTTGGATGACCTGTTTAGCAATAGGAATTATTTTAAGTGTAAGTGCCAAAAGAGAGGAGATTTTAGAGCAAGAAAATAAAGAAGAGAGTCCGTTAGAAATTCTTTCGGAAGCTATATAACTATAAACAATACGTTATCGTAATAAAGTGAATCGTAAAACAAACACATATAAAATTATATTATCTGGCGGTGGTACTGGAGGGCACATTTACCCTGCAATTGCTATTGCCAACGAATTAAAATTCCGTTATCCTGAAGCGCAATTTTTATTTGTAGGTGCAAAAGATAGAATGGAGATGGAGAAAGTGCCTAACGCAGGGTACGCTATAAAGGGGTTATGGATAACAGGGATTGAGCGAAAAGTATCGTTAAAAAATATGATGTTTCCGTTTAAGCTTATTAACAGTTTATATAATGCTAGGAAAATAGTTAATCAGTTTAAGCCGGATATTGCTATTGGAACCGGTGGGTTTGCTAGTGGGCCGCTATTGCAAGTTGCGGCGTCTAAAGGCATCCCAAGTATTATTCAAGAGCAGAACTCATATCCAGGGATCACCAATAAATTATTGGCCAAAAAAGTGCAAAAGATCTGTGTGGCTTACGACGGATTAGAGCGTTTTTTTCCGAAAGATAAAATAATAAAAACGGGTAATCCAGTACGACAAGATTTGCTAAATATCGGTACGAAAAAAGAAGAGGCAATGCGCTATTTCGATTTAGTTGGCGATAAAAAAACCTTGTTAGTTCTAGGTGGAAGTTTAGGGGCTAAAGCAATAAACGAATTGCTAAAAAAAGAATTAGATTTTTTACAAACGCAGAACCTTCAAATAATATGGCAATGCGGAAAGTTATATTACGAGAGTTATAAAATTAACGGACATACAAAAAATGTCCAAGTGCACGCGTACATAAATCGTATGGATTATGCTTATGCGGCGGCAGATTTTATTATCTCAAGATCTGGTGCGGGCTCGGTTTCAGAGTTGTGTATAGTAGGTAAGCCGGTGGTGTTTGTGCCGTCGCCATATGTTGCCGAAGACCATCAAACCAAAAACGCGATGGCTATAGTAAAAGAGAATGCGGCGCTGTTAATTGCTCAAGAAGATTTAGAAGTTGATTTTAAAAATAAGTTTTCGCAGTTAATAGCATCGCCAGAAAGACAACAGCAATTGAGTGATAATATTAAAAAATTAGCACTCGTTAACGCTACAAAAGAAATTGTAGACGAAGTGGAGAAATTATTAGAACAGAAAAAGAAATAAAAAATTAAAGC
The DNA here is from genome assembly GCF_008086175.1 of Bizionia saleffrena. Lineage (GTDB taxonomy): Bacteria > Bacteroidota > Bacteroidia > Flavobacteriales > Flavobacteriaceae > Bizionia > Bizionia saleffrena. Next base: position 148,125 of record NZ_VSKM01000002.1, on the reverse strand, counting down.
CCCCTGTTTAGGGTAAAGCAATGAATTTAGAAAGAATACATAACGTTTATTTTATAGGTATCGGTGGTATTGGTATGAGTGCTTTGGCGCGCTATTTTAAAAGTAGTGGCAAAAACGTGGCGGGATATGATAAAACCGAAACAGACATCACTAAGTCTTTGATAGACTCGGGTATTGAAGTGCATTATGAAGATTCTATTTCTAACGTAGATTTTGCGTTTTATAACACTTCTACAACCCTTGTCGTTTATACGCCTGCTGTGCCTAAAGACCATAGACAATTGGCCTATTTTAACCATAACCGATATGATATTTTAAAGCGTTCGGAAGTGTTGGGTTTAATTACTAAAAACAGTTTTTGTCTAGCTGTTGCAGGTACACACGGTAAAACAACAACCACAAGTATTTTGGGACATATTTTGTACCAAAACGATGTAAAATTAACTGCTTTTTTAGGCGGAATTAGTGAGAATTACAATTCTAATTTAATAGAAAATGGTAACGAAGTTAGTGTTGTAGAAGCTGATGAGTTTGATCGGTCGTTTTTAACCTTATCGCCAGACATTGCTTGTATAACCTCTATGGATGCCGATCATTTGGATGTTTATGGCGATGCTTCGGAATTAATAAAATCTTTTGAAGCGTTCGCTGGAAAATTAAAGCCCGACGGGAAACTGTTTGTAAAAAACGGATTACCCTTAAACGGAATCACATACGGTGTTGAAGATGACGCCGATTATTCAGCTCAAAATGTTACTATTAAAAATGGAGGGTATGTTTTCGACTTTAAGACGCCGACAACGGTGGTTAAAAACGTAGCATTTACTTTACCGGGGCGACATAATTTATCGAATGCTGTCATTGCTTTGGCAATGGCTACCGAGTATGGTGTTTCAGTGCAAGATTTGACTGGCGCATTAGCTACTTATAAAGGTGTTAAACGCCGATTTACCTATCAAATACAAACTAAGGATTGTGTTTTTATAGACGATTACGCACACCACCCTGCCGAAATTAACGCCGTGCATCAAGCAGTACGAGAAATGTATCCTAACGATAAAGTGCTCGCCGTTTTTCAGCCGCATTTATTTTCGAGAACACGAGATTTCGGAAACGCGTTTGCAGACAGTTTAGCGCAGTTTGATGAGGTGCTATTATTAGATGTTTATCCAGCTCGCGAGTTGCCAATTGAAGGTGTTACGTCGCAGTGGTTATTGAATATGATAAAGAATAATAACAAGCAATTGGTTAGTAAAGAGGACTTGATTGAAAAAATTAAAAAAAGTAAAGCGCGTGTGGTATTAACCATTGGTGCAGGAGATATTGGAGCGGAAGTGTCAAATATAAAAAAAGCATTGAGCGGTGAAAATTAATTGGAATAACATAAAGTTGGTGTTTCTATTAGTGCTAATAGTGTTTTTGTATGCGTTTTCTTCAGCTCGGAATAAGGATAGAAAAATTTCTGAACCGGACATTGAATTTGTGGGAGAACAAAATTTATTTATCACACATAACGATGTTAGTAAATTGTTAATACTAAATCAATTAGGTGGTTTAGATATTACGAAAGAAGCTTTAGATTTGAATAGGTTGGAGATTAGTTTACTGTCTAATCCTATGATTGCTTCGGCTAAAGTTTATGTTAGTGTGAATGGCGATTTTTCAGCAAAAATAAAACAAAAGAAGCCTATTGCAAGAATAAGTACAAAAGATGCTTTCTATATTGATAGTCAAGGCGGACTAATGCCACTGTCTAATAATTATACAGAGCGAGTGCCTTTAGTTACTGGCCAAATAAATAAAGATGATATGGGAAATGTTTTCATAATAGCGCATACAGTATATAATGATGCCTTTTTGAGAACCAACGTTGTGGAGATACATCAAAATGAAGATAGGACTATCGATTTAAAGTTAAGACAGTCTAATTTCATAGTGCAGTTAGGAAGTTTAGAGCATCTCGATAAGAAAATAAATAATTTAAGAGCGTTTTATAAAAAAATATTACAAGATAAAGCGGTAAATAAATATAGCAAAGTAAATTTGCAATTTGATAACCAAGTTGTATGTACCAAAGTATAAGTTATGGATCATAATATAGCAGTTGGATTAGACATAGGAACCACAAAAATTGTGGCGATGATAGGTCGTAAGAATGAGTATGGAAAAGTTGAAATTTTAGGTATTGGAAAATCCAAAAGCTTAGGAGTGCACCGAGGTGTGGTTAATAATATTACCCAGACCATTCAATCTATACAATTGGCTATTCAAGAAGCAGAAGCAGCAGCCTCTGTTAAAATTGAAAGTGTTACAGTGGGCATTGCAGGACAACATATTCGTAGTCTTCAGCATAGCGATTATATCACTAGACCAGATTCTGAGACGGTAATTGATGAAGAAGATATCGACCGTTTAATTAACCAAGTACACAAATTGGTTATGCTTCCGGGAGAAGAAATTATTCACGTATTACCACAAGAATTTAAAATCGATGGGCAATCAGAAATAAAAGAACCTATCGGTATGTATGGTGGGCGTTTAGAAGCCACTTTTCACGTCGTTGTTGGCCAAGTCTCATCTATTAGAAATGTTGGGCGGTGCATTAAGAGTGCGGGGCTAGAGCTCGAAGGGATTACCTTAGAGCCTTTAGCATCGGCGCATGCGGTATTAAGCCAAGAAGAAAAAGAAGCGGGAGTGGCGTTACTTGATATTGGTGGCGGTACCACAGATTTAGCGGTATTTAAAGATGGTATTATCCGTCATACCGCAGTTATTCCTTTTGGTGGTGGGGTAATTACCGAAGATATAAAAGAGGGATGCTCGATTATTGAAAAGCAAGCTGAATTACTGAAAATAAAATTTGGATCGGCGTGGCCAGGCGAAAATAAAGACAACGAAATTGTGTCAATTCCTGGTTTAAGAGGTCGCGAGCCTAAAGAAATCACACTTAAAAACTTATCTAAAATCATTCACGCTCGCGTGGTTGAAATAGTAGAACAAGTCTATGTTGAAATTAAAAACTACGGACACGAAGAGCAAAAAAAGAAATTGATTGCTGGAATTGTATTAACAGGTGGCGGCAGTCAGCTTAAGCATTTAAAGCAGTTAGTAGAATACATTACAGGTATGGACACGCGTATTGGGTATCCTAATGAGCATTTGGCCGGCGATAGCGACGAGGCTATTACAAGTCCCTTATTTGCCACTGCTGTAGGATTAGTAATGGATGGATTGAAACGTCAAGAAAGAAGAAAAGTAGAAGCGAAAATTGAAGAAGAAATAGAAGAAAAAATAGAAGAAGAAGCGGCTAAAGAAGAGGCAGAACAAGAAATAGTAGAACCGCCAAAAAAGCCAAAGCGTTCGTTTTTAGATGCCTTAACAGAAAGAGTGAAGGATTTTTTGGACAACGCAGAATAAAGATAATAATAATACAATTACGCCGTAAATGGCGTGTATAAATAGATTAATTGATCCAGTAAAATAGAATTTATGAGCAACAAGGAATTCGAAAGCATCGCATTTGATTTGCCAAAAAACCAATCAAATGTTATAAAAGTTATTGGTGTTGGTGGTGGCGGTAGTAACGCTATTAACCACATGTTCTTACAAGGTATTAAGGGAGTAGACTTTGTAATTTGTAATACAGATGCACAAGCACTCCAAAATAGTGGCGTACCCAACAAAATACAATTAGGCGTAAATCTTACCGAAGGTTTAGGTGCCGGAGCAAACCCAGAAGTGGGCGAACAGTCGGCAGTAGAGAGTTTGGAGGAAATTCAACGCATGTTTGGTTCCAATACTAAAATGGTCTTTATAACCGCAGGAATGGGCGGAGGTACCGGAACTGGTGCGGCGCCGGTTATAGCTAAAATGGCTAAAGATTTAGATATTTTAACCGTAGGAATAGTAACAATGCCCTTCCAGTTTGAAGGGAAAATGCGAAACGAACAAGCGCAAAAAGGAATCGAAAACTTGAGAGCTCAAGTCGATTCTTTAATTGTTATTAATAATAATAAACTTCGTGAAGTATACGGAAACCTTGGTTTTAAAGCAGGTTTCTCGAAAGCCGACGAAGTGTTAGCGACGGCCTCTAGAGGTATCGCCGAAGTAATAACGCATCACTATACTCAAAATATTGATTTACGTGATGCTAAAACAGTACTAAGTAATAGTGGTACAGCAATTATGGGATCTGCTACTGCTTCCGGACAAAATCGCGCTCAAGATGCTATCCGTAAAGCTTTAGATTCGCCATTATTAAACGATAATAAAATTACTGGAGCCAAAAATGTATTGTTGCTTATCGTTTCAGGAAATCAGGAAATTACTATCGATGAAATCGGTGAAATTAACGACCATATTCAAGCCGAAGCGGGTCACGGTGCGAATATTATTATGGGTGTTGGTGAAGACGATAGCTTAGATGAGTCTATCGCTGTAACTATTATTGCTACAGGATTTAATGTAGAACAACAAGACGAAATTTCTAATACAGAAACTAAGCGCGTTGTACATTCTTTAGAAGAGGAGCCAAAAAAAGCAATTAAGCCTATAGAGCTTACAACTCCAAGTCCTATTGCTGCAGTACGAAAGAAACCAGAACCTGCTCCAGTGGTAAAACATACTTTAGACTTAGACGAAAACGTAGATCCTTTAGCACAATTTGAAAAAGGAAATGCGTCGAAGCAAATAAAAGAAAAGAAGGAAGTACAAAAGAGACCTTTAACAATGGCCGATTTAGGAATTATTCCTACCACCGATGTCATTAAGAATCTAAATGTGGTTAGCAAAGAGGTGTCGTCTGTTAATGAAGCGGAAGAAGATTTCGTTATCACACCATCGCAAGAACACACGGAGGATGAAAACGAAGAACCTGTTTATAACAAACAGCAAATTACGTTAAGCTTCGATATGCCTTTAACAGAAGAATCTATTGAAGATACAGCTCAGCACGCACCGCAGGCAAGCTATGGCCAGCCAGAAGCTAAAACAAACCCAGCGCCTACGCCAGAAAGTAGAACACAACCCGTTACGCCAATAGTTTACGATTTAGAAAGTGAAATAAAAGATTTTGAAGTTAAAGATCCTGTTGAAATTATTCAGGTAAGCACTTCAACAAGTGCTGGCGAAAAACGTTACGCTCTAGATGATTATGACCTGGCCGATTCTTCAATGAATGCCTCAAAGAAGAAACAACCAGAAGTTGAGAAAGATTTTGATGCTGAAATCGAGTTCAAGAAAAAGGTCGTTAAAGAAATTGTTCCTGAGGAGGTAGCGGACGATTTAGACCCAATGAATAGTTCTATTTCTGATATCTTAAAAGAAAGAGCAGACGAGAGAAGACTTAAAATGAAGAACTTTAATCATAAGTTTAATACGTCCAAGATTGATGAAATAGAAAAAACTCCCGCTTACAAGCGACAAGGTTTAGATTTAAAAGATGCGCAACACTCCTCAGAGTCTAATGTGTCAAGAACAAGTTTAGGTGTCGACGATAACGACGATATTCAATTAAGAAGCAATAACTCTTTTCTACACGATAACGTAGATTAATCAAAGTTTTTGTGATTAGTAGCAAGAATGTAATCACTTTATTCCTGTAACCCGAAAGTTAAAGCTTTCGGGTTTATTATTTTTTATCAGAACACATAAAAAATAGAAGAGTAATAGAATGCGAATGCGTATTTACTTATAATTTATTTTTATCTTCGCAGTCAATAAATGATACAATAATGAGTTTATCAACTAATATAATGACAGCGCTTAAAGACGCTATGAGATCTAAAGATCAGACGGCTTTAACAGCATTAAGAGCGGTGAAATCTGCAATACTATTAGCGCAGACAGAAACAGGGTATAAAGAAGAGTTAACAGAAGAGCAAGAGCTTAAGATCCTTCAGAAGCAAGTAAAACAACGCAAGGATAGCGCTGCAATATTTTTAGAGCAGAATCGTAAAGATTTAGCAGAGCCAGAATTAGCAGAAGCAGAAGTTATAGCTCAATTTTTACCAGAAGCAATTAGCGAAGAGGCTATTGCTAAAGTGGTAGAAGACGTTATTATCCAAACAGGAGCAAACGGTATGAAAGATATGGGTAAAGTTATGGGAATGGTTAGCGGTCAATTAGCAGGTAAGGCAGACGGTAAAACGATTTCTAATATTGTTAAAGAAAAATTATCTTAAGTTAACTACTTATTATAAAAGGCTCTGTAGCTCAATTGAATAGAGCACTGGATTTCGGCTCCAGCGGTTGGGGGTTTGAATCCCTTCAGAGTCACTGAAAACACCACTAATAAGTTGTTTTTTAATAGCTTAGTGGTGTTTTTTATTGAAAACACTTTTCTAAAATGTCTAGTCCTGAATAATCGCTACAGAGTAATAAAGGATTAAATTTAATATTTAAAGCTGAACAATGACTCCATTGTTCAGCTTTTTCGATTTATAAGTTTTCATTTCTATTTTACATTGTTTGTGTATTTGATTTGGAGTCAACATATGATTTGATAAATGAGGTCTTTCTTGGTTATAAATTTTGATTGATTCATTATTGATTTGTTTATTTATTTTTAGGTTTACCTCATATTTAGCGATATTAAATTCTTGCTTTAAAATTCCATTGATTCTTTCTGCTGCTGCATTTTCGTAAGGATCATATTTTTCTGTCATACTTGTTTTGATTCCATTTTGATCAAGTAATTCTTGGTAATCATTTGAGCAATATTGTAAACCTCTATCTGAATAATGAATTAAGGGTTTTTTCTTATAGCATCTGTTTTTTATAGCTATATCTAATGCTTGTAATGAACCTTCTACAGATAAACTATTGGACACGTTAAACCCCTACAATTTTATTGGAATAAGCATCCGTAATTAACGCTAAATAACTTGGGTTTTCTCGTCTTCCAACATAAGTAATATCACTACCCCAAACTTGTTCTGGTTTATTAATCTTTAGGTTACAAACTTTATTTTTATGCTTTCTAAATCTATGGTGTGAGTCTGTTGTAATATGATATGATTTCCTTGGAATAATTAATAAATGGCTTTAAGTATTCTAAAGAGCGTATCTCTTCCTGTTTTTATCTTTTTTAAATCCTCTTCTAACAAATAATATAGTTTTCTTGTACCTAAACGTGGCATCTTCATTCTTAATACACGAACCAAATCGATGACTTGTTGTGCTAAACTTTGCTTGCGCAGTTTTGATTTTTTAGTTCGGTAATATACCTATCTATTTACCCCAAGTAATCCGTAAGTAGAAACTATTGTTTCTTTGGTTTGCTCTCGGTATTGATCGATAACCTGGGTGTGTAATTTTTTCTTATTTGAATATCATACTCTCTTTTAGCCATATCAACCAACATATCAAAAATAATAACCTTTTTGTCTGCTCGTTCTGCTAAATGTTCCGCTCTAACTTTTTGTTTTTCTAACAGCTTAACTTTTACCTCTAGCTCAAGTATTCTTTGTTCAGGTGTTTTAGACATAGTAACGGGTGTTTGATTTTCCCAATCAAAATTACCCTATTTTTTTAACCATTTAGTTACAGTGGAGTCACTTTGAATACCATATTTGGTCTGTGCTTGACTTTTTGTAAGAAGTCCTTGTTCAACTTCTTGAACAATTTGTAGTTTAAAATAAAGTGAGTAATCTTTTTGGGAGCGCTTTACGTGCCCAGTGTTTTCTATGCGTTTCATTACACTATTGTTTTAGTGTATCGCTATTTCAGGACGGGACAAAAACATAAAAAAAGAGACTGCAATTTAACTGCAGTCTCTTTTTTTTTAAACACGAGTCTTAAGAAGTTAGCTATTCGCTAGTACTCTTAAGTCTTTTATTGCTATTGTTGGGTTATCACTTTTAAAAACATAGCTACCAGCAACAAGAGCGTCTGCTCCTGCATCTATTAATTGTTTTGTATTTTTATTAGTAACACCGCCATCTACTTCAATAAGTGTCGTTGCGTTTTTACTTTTAATAAGCGCTTTTAACGCTTTTACTTTATTATACGTGTTTTCAATAAAGCTTTGTCCACCAAAACCTGGGTTTACACTCATTATCAACACTAAGTCAATATCGTTAATGGTGTCTTCTAAGACATTAATATTGGTATGCGGATTAAGTGCTACTCCTGCTTTCATTCCTTCAGCTTTTATAGCTTGTAATGTACGGTGCAAATGTGTGCACGCCTCGTAATGCACTGTCAAGATATCGCTACCTAAGTCTGCAAAATCTTTAATGTACCGATCTGGGTCGACAATCATTAAATGAACATCGATTGTTTTTGTAGCGTGTTTAGTAATCGCTTTTAATACGGGCATTCCGTAAGAGATATTGGGTACGAAGACACCATCCATAATATCAATATGAAACCAATCGGCATCACTAGCGTTTATCATTTCTATATCACGCTGTAAGTTCGCGAAGTCTGCAGCTAATACAGAGGGAGCAATTAATTTTGAAGACATAATGTAAGTTGTATTGTTGTACCGCAAAATTAGGGTAATTCTGGATGTTCTTGAAGTAGATTCGCTAAAAAATTTGAAAATACATAGCTGTACTCTTTATTATTTACTTCTAAATGATTAACATATTCTTGTAAAGCGTATAGGGAGTCCATATTTTGTAATACAGAGTAATCGACTTCAAAACTACTAAAGGTTAACTCTTTTATAGGTTCGTTTAAAATTACTATAATGTCTTTATGCCTATTATTTTTAAGTATATTACTAAACAAAGCGTCTACTTTAGAAGCTTCTCCTTCTATAATCTCTAAAAAGGTGTTTTCGTGTAAGACTAGAAGGCCTACAATACCATCGTCATCATTTCTTTTTTTAACCTCATCAACTAAAACCATATTCTCTAAGATTGATTTATGGTTTTTAGGGTGGCTTTTATAACATATTGTCTTAATCATTATTTCAATACCTTTTTCTTTATAACATAGGGTAAATGTAATAATATTATTCCGTTAAATGATGTTCCTTGGCTAATAACTATTAAACTTATTCTTTAATTGTTATAGAGCTTATTTCTATTAAACAAACAAACCCACGGTAATCAGCCGTGGGTTTTTTCATCAATCAAAAAACGAACAGTTTTAGTACCCACGAAAGTGGATATCTCACCGGAGTGAGCATATACTGTTTGTTAAAGTTACCCGGATGTTATCCTAAGTACGTTTTTAATATTTTACTGCGAGACGTGTGTTTTAATCTACGAATTGCTTTTTCTTTAATCTGTCTTACACGTTCTCTTGTTAAGTCGAATGTTTCTCCTATTTCTTCAAGAGTCATTGGGTGTTGGTTACCTAAACCAAAGTATAGTCTAATAACATCAGCTTCACGAGGCGTTAATGTTTCAAGAGCTCTTTCAATCTCTGTACGCAACGATTCGTGTAGTAATTCGCGGTCAGGATTTGGAGATTCTCCAGAGTTTAATACATCGTAAAGGTTAGAATCTTCACCTTCAACTAATGGGGCATCCATACTGACGTGACGTCCAGAATTCTTCATAGATTCTTTAACGTCGTTAATAGTCATATCTAACTCCTTTGCAATTTCTTCAGCACTTGGCGGACGCTCGTGTGCTTGCTCTAGAAATGCAAAAGTTTTGTTTATTTTGTTAATAGAACCAATTTTATTAAGCGGTAAACGCACAATACGAGATTGTTCGGCTAAGGCTTGTAAAATGGATTGTCTAATCCACCAAACAGCATAAGAGATAAATTTAAAACCACGAGTTTCATCGAAACGCTGTGCGGCTTTAATTAAACCTAAATTACCTTCATTAATTAAATCGGGTAAAGTTAACCCTTGGTTTTGGTATTGCTTAGCTACCGATACAACGAAACGTAAGTTTGCCTTAGTTAACTTCTCAAGTGCGATCTGGTCACCAGCCTTGATACGTTGCGCTAATTCTACTTCTTCGTCTGCGGTAATTAAGTCAACTTTTCCAATTTCTTGAAGATATTTATCTAATGAAGCGGTCTCCCTATTGGTTACCTGCTTGGTAATTTTAAGTTGTCTCATCTAAAGTAAAGTGATTTTATGGCGTGAATAATCTGCTATCGGTAGTTATACGTAAGTAGAGTTGATTTTGTTACAAAAAAAAGGCTTTAAATAAAATTAATTATTTAAAGCCTTGATATTTAATTAGTTGTAATGTAATTTTTATTAAAAATTACTCTCTTATATGTCCGTCGCCAAATACGTAGTATTTATTGGTTACTAGTTGTTTTAATCCTAAGGGGCCACGGTGGTGTAACTTATCGGTACTAATGGCGAGTTCTGCGCCAACACCCATTTGGCCACCATCGGTAAATCGAGTAGAGGCGTTATGGTACACGGCTGCGCTGTCTACTTGTTCCATAAATGTAGCTGCTTTGCTCTTGCTTTCGGTTAAAATAACTGCCGAATGCCCTCCAGAATATTTATTAATTAGAGAAATTGATTGGTCTAAATCTTCAGCTTCAGCAATTAATAACTTCATAGCTAAAAATTCTTGATACCATATAGATTCCTCTTTAATCTGTTCTTCGTTGGGTAGAATGGCTCCAATAGCTTTATCAACGACCAAAGCAACGTTTAACTGCTTCAGTACTTGTTGTAATTCTTTTACCTTATTCTCGTAATTTGGTATGTTTTTATTGATAAGTACTTTATCTAGAGCGTTACATCCAGAAATTTTATCGGTTTTAGCGTTTACGATTACTTTTACCGTTTTGTCCCAATCGGCGTCTTCGGCAACATATAGAAAGTTATTTCCGCGACCACTAATAAGTACCGCACAAGAGGCATTATCTTTAACGAATTTTATTAAGCGTTCTCCACCTCTAGGTACTACTAAGTCTAATTTTTCGGTAGGATTTCGTAAAAATTCTTGCGTTTCTTCACGTTTAAGGTGTAATAATCTAATCCAATCTTTAGACAAATTATTTTCTTCTAATGCTTCTTGCCAACATTTTTCAAGGATTAAATTACTGTGTATCGCTTCTTTTCCTCCTTTTAAAAGAATCTTATTATTAGCTTTAAAAGCGAGTACTGCAGCTTCGATGGTAACATCTGGGCGAGATTCGTAAATAATTAAAATAGTACCAAAAGGTGCTGTTCTATTCGTTATTTCTAATCCGCTATCTAAAGTAATGCTCGAAATTTCTCTATTTACAGGATCTTCTTGCTGTCTCACTTTTTTAATAGCGTTTATCATCTCGTCAATTTTAGACTCATTGACAATTAAACGGTCGTAAAGTGCTCGATCTTCTTTATCAAAAGCTTCTAAATCCTTTTTGTTTTCTGTAAGTATTGCGGCTCTATCTCTATCTAATATGCGCATCATTGCATCGAGAACCTTATTTTTTAAATCTATTGGTAGTAATTTCATTTGATTTATTTTTTAAAGTATAAATTTTGTTCCAATCTCTTTATTATCGATAATATCTACAATTACATTTTGTCTTTTTCCGTTTGCGATATAGGTTGGAATCTCTTTACTAGCGGTGCTTTTAGCGATCTTTAATTTTGAAGCCATACCGCCACGGCCTTCTCCTTCTTTTTTAATAGAGGCTTGAACATACTGTTCCACATCTTGGTTGCAGCTCACTTCTGTAATTCTTTCTGAATCCTCGTCGTCTGGATCCCCAGTATACAATCCATCAGTATCCGAAAGTATAATCAATCGATCTGCATCGATTAATTCTGCAACTAAACTGGCGAGTTCATCATTATCTGAAAACATAGACATCGTTAATGAAACGGCATCATCTTCATTGGCAATAGGAATAATACCTTCCGATAAAAGACCCTCATAACAATTAATCATGTTTTGTCGGTGTACACCAATATCGAAATCCCTTTTAGTGGCTAAAACCTGACCGCAACGCATTCCATAGTCGTGAAATAAACTATAGTAATGGCGCATCATACGGGGTTGTCCTACCGATGAATAGACTTGACGTCTTGTTGAAGCATCGGTTATATTAGTATCGCCTATAACTTCTCTTCCTGCGATTGCAGCACCAGAAGACACTAAAACTACCATAATATCGCGTTCATATAGTACCGAAATCTGGCGTACTAATTCTTTTAAAATAGGGTGTAATATGCGATTATCTTTATTCGTTATTACATTTGTGCCAACTTTTACTACTATTCTTTTAATATCCATAATTGTGTGTTTTAATTAATACTCTTTCCCCAATTCGATAGCTCTATTAAAAGCAGAGTAAGCAGCATCTTGAATGAGTTGCTTAACATTATTATCTTCCATAGAATCTATAGCCGCCTGGGTTGTTCCTCCTTTAGAGGCTACACGAGCGATCCAGCTTTCTGGTGAAATATCATTTTGGTTAAACAATTCGATAGCACCTTCAAACGTACTACTTACTAATACTTTAGAATCGAATTCTGAAAAGCCCATTTTTAATGCGGCTTCAAGCATAGATTGCATAAAGTAAAATACGTAAGCTGGACCACTACCAGAAATTCCTGTAGAGGCATCAATAAAGTTTTCTGTGTCAACATGAATAGAAGTTCCTGTTGTGTCTAATAAATTACGAACCATTATAAGTTCTATTTTAGACACCTCTTTAGATTCTGTGTAAGACGTTACACCTTTACCCACTTGTGCCGGTAAATTAGGCATTGTTCTAATTACTTTTTTTACGTCTAATTGGTCTTGTATTAATTGGATAGTTACACCCGCCATTAACGATACAAATAATTGCTCATTGTTAATTAATGGTTTCATTTTTTTAAATAATTCTTCGCAGTGAAAAGGTTTTACTGCTATAAATACAACATCGGCTTTTGGTAGACAATCCTCGAGGTTGTCAAAAACATTAAATTCTGGTTGCTGACTTAATACCTCAATTTTTTTTGGATCAGTATCGTATATTCTTAATTTGTGCTTACTCAGTAAAGGCGATGTTGCCATACCTTCAGAATAAGTTAATCCCATATTTCCTGCTCCAATTACTAATACTTTCATTTTGTATGTTATTAATTTTAATTAATTATACAAGATAGTGTGCAAATACTGTGCGGAAGTGCTATTTCTGTATTTTATTTTAAATAATAAGCATTATGTTAACATAGTTATGCAATTTATGAACATATCTGCTTAGAGTTGTGATGTTGATAAGAATTTGATGAAATAGTTATGAGATTGTAAATCCTGTACTTTGATATTGAGTTAAAAAGGTGACATATTGTCTTTAAAAGGCTGTTTATCTTAAATATAATGAAGTTTTTTGACTCTTTTTATAAAAATAATCGTGATTTATTGAACATGAAGTGCCTAGTTTAGGGTTTTATAATTTAAAAAAAGATAACTACAATAGTGCGGGTTACAAATTAATGTTTCTCTTCTTTAAGATGTACAAAGCACAATAAAAAAGCCCTTCAAAATAAATTGAAGGGCTTTGAGTTATTTTAAAAGAAGGTTTTAGTCTTCTTTCTTTTCTTCTCTAGGTTTTCTGTCGTCTCTGCGGTTATCGCGTCCACGGTTATCTCTACCTTTATTACGGTCGTTATTACGATCGTTTTCTCTTGGCGGTCTTTCTTTAAACCCTTCTGGTTTTGGTAAAATCGCTTTACGAGATACTTTTTCTTTTCGTGTTCTTGGATCTAAACCAAAGTATTTCACATCAAAAACATCGCCCATATTTACAACGTCGCTCACGTTTTCAGTGCGCTCCCAAGCCAATTCGCTTACGTGTAATAGAACTTCGTTTCCTGGTGCATCTAAATACTCTACGACAGCACCGAAATCAAGCATTTTGATAACTTTTACTTCATAAACGCTACCTACAGTAGGTTTAAACAAGATAGAATCTATTTTTGCCATAACAGCATCAATACCTTCATTACCAACGCCTAAAATTTCTACGATACCTTCTTCGGTAATAGCGTCTTCACTAATTACAATAGTAGTTCCAGTTTCTTTTTGCATTTCTTGAATCACTTTTCCTCCAGGACCAATTAATGCACCAATGAATTCATTAGGAACACGTCTTGTAATCATTTTTGGAGAATGTGGCTTCACATCTGCAGCCGGAGCAGGAATGGTATCTGTTATTTTACCTAAGATATGTAAACGACCATCGCGTGCTTGTTTTAGTGCATTCACTAAAATTTCGTAGCTTAATCCTTTTACTTTAATATCCATTTGGCAAGCTGTAATACCATCAGCAGTACCGGTTACTTTAAAGTCCATATCCCCTAAATGATCTTCATCACCTAAGATATCAGACAATACAGCGTATTTTCCAGAATCAGCATCAGAGATTAATCCCATTGCGATACCAGAAACTGGCTTTTTCATTTGAACACCAGCATCCATAAGTGCCATAGTTCCAGCACAAACTGTTGCCATAGAAGACGAACCGTTAGATTCTAAAACTTCAGAGACAACACGTACAGTATATGGGCAATCTTCAGGAATCATACCTTTTAATGCACGTTGTGCTAAATTACCGTGTCCTACTTCTCTACGAGAGGTACCACGAATTGGTCTAGCTTCTCCTGTACAAAAAGGAGGGAAGTTATAATGTAAATAGAAACGCTCTTCACCTTCAAAAGAGGGCATATCTATTTGGTTTGCATCTCTAGAAGTACCTAAAGTAACCGTCGCTAATGCTTGAGTTTCTCCACGTGTAAAGATTGCAGAACCGTGAGTAGATGGTAAATAATCTAACTCACACCAGATTGGTCTAATCTCGTCGGTTTTACGACCATCTAAACGCAATCCTTCATTTAAGGTTAAATCGCGAATGGCCGCTTTTTCAGCTTTGCGATAATAATCTGAAACTAAACCACCATAATCTTCTAATTCTTCTTCAGAAAAAGTAGCTTTAATATCTTCTTTTATTTTTTGAAAAGCAGCACTTCTTTCATGTTTAGCAGATCCCGCTTTTGCTATAGCATACACTTTATCGTAAGCCATATCATGAATTTTCTTCGCTAAATCGTCTTCTACTCTTTCACCATCATAGTCACGAACATCTTTCTTTCCAAATGCTTCTGCCAATCTTAATTGCGCAGCACATTGTACTTTAATCGCTTCATGAGCAAACTTAATGGCTTCAGCCATTTCTTCTTCAGAAATCTCATCCATTTCACCTTCTACCATCATTACAGAATCGGCAGAAGCACCAATCATCATATCTAAATCAGATTCTAACAATTGAGCACGTGTAGGGTTTATTACAAATTCGCCATTGACGCGACCAACTCTAGCTTCAGAGATAGCACATTCGAATGGTAAATCTGACAACTGAATAGCTGCCGAAGCTGCTAAACCTGCCATAGCATCTGGCATAACGTCATCGTCATGAGACATTAATTGAATCATTACCTGCGTTTCAGCGGTGTAATCTTTTGGAAATAATGGACGTAAAACACGGTCTACTAAACGCATTGTTAATACTTCGCCATCACTTGGTCTTGCTTCTCTTTTAAAGAAGCCACCTGGGTAACGTCCTGCGGCAGCAAATTTCTCTCTGTAATCTACCGTTAAAGGTAAAAAATTAAGATCTTTTTGCTCGTAATTGGAAACTACTGTACATAATAACATACATTTTCCTGACTGAACAACAACAGACCCATGCGCCTGTTTTGCTAATTTTCCGGTTTCGATAGAAATTTCTCTTCCATCACCAAGGTCTATGACCTCTCTAAAAACTTTTGGAATCATATTTTTTTCAATTCTAATTAAACAATGGTCGTTGTGTTGTAGTTGTAGTAGTAGTTGTGTGACCAATGAAAAACTGTAATTAGCTTCTTCAATACGTATTTTAGACTCTTGCGTTTGAGTAGGATTATATAGTAAAAAACCACGCTTGTGGGCGTGGTTTTAGAGATATATTATTTTCTTAATCCTAATTCTTTAATAATTGCACGATATCTTAAGACATCTTTTTTAGTTAAATAGTCAAGTAAAGCTCTTCTTTTACCTACTAATTTTACTAGTGAACGCTCAGTATTATAATCTTTACGATTGTTTTTTAAGTGTCCAGTTAAATGGCTAATTCTGTATGTGAATAAAGCAATTTGTCCTTCTGCTGAACCGGTATCTTTAACTCCGTTACCGTGTTTTGTGAAGATTTCTTCTTTTTCTTTTTGATCTAAATACATGCTAATATTGTTGTAAATGATTGTTATGTAAACGAAAGAGTATCTTTCGATTTGCAAATATACTTATTTTTATTGAGATGCAAATACATACAAATAAAAAAACGTGTAGGTTTTTTAAAAGCGATACTTTACTAGGCCAAAAACATATCTTGGTAGCAATTGTGTTGACGATTTATAGGCTGTAAACTCGTTTATATTATTAATAGTAAACACGTTTTCATTGTGTAAGTTGTTAAAAACTAGCTGGTATGAGAATCTTGATTTTTTAGGAGTATAATCTAAATTAATATCTATAAATGAATAATTACCATCAGTAGTACGATAAAATTTATTCTGTAGTGTCGCTATCCAGGCTTTAGAAAGTTTATAAGTGAAATTTAAATTTATAGTTTTCCAATTTGTTTTTGATGCAATAGAATTAAAGATAGACTTAGCCGTATTTAAAATAAATTAGAAGTTTAAATTTATAGGAAGTTTAAAATAAGTGGTGCCAGATAAGAAATAAGAAGAGGTGTAAGAATCTAAATCTTGAAATCCCGAAGTGTTTACTTGAACTAAACTATTGGTCCAAGTTTGAGAGGTCCCTAAATTAGTTGAGAGGTTTAGTTTTTTAAAGTAGGAGGTAAAGTCAATGTTTGAAGACAATACATCCTCGCTATTTACAAATTTGGAACTCGAAAACAGCAAATCTTGATCTATTCTGTTTTCTGTAGAATATTTCCCATTAGAATTAACATATTGCATTCTTATAGAAACTGTTTTGGTTTGCTTATTATTTTTTAAGCGATAATTAAAAGTAAAGCTATTCCTTCTTGGGAATTCTATGTTTTGTGTTCCTCTTATAAAGGTATTTTAACTACTGAGTTGATAATTTGGTAATAGTATATTGGCTTGGGGTGTACTATAACTTTTAGAATAACTAAAACTAAGGGCTCCTATTTTTAAGTTTTTTAAACCTAATCTTCCTTTGGGACTTAAAATCCAGTCGTTGTTTTTAACATAACCCGCATTGACATCAATATAATCTAACGAAAGTCCAGCAGATAGTTCTATATGTTTTGAGAGGGCATAATTTAAATTGGATTTAAACTTCAGGGTGTTTTGTTTAAAATCAGTAGTATTCTGTAAACTGTCAATTGCTGTGTAATTTTCTGAGTCTTGTAAAAGAAACGGGTTCTCTCTTTGTTCGGTTACAGATTCATAACCCACTTCCAAATGACTTTCAAAGTCACCAAAGCGAATAAGCATAGTAGATTTTCCGCCTAATATTGAGTTTATATCTTTGGATATGTTACTAATAGTTGTGGTGTCTGGTTGCTAGAATATGTTGTTCAGTACCGGTGATTTAATATGTGCTTGTTGCTTAATTGTATTCTGTCCGAAATAGAAATAAGAGTGCAGAGCTTTTTTATGACCTAATAAATAACTGTGATTTAAATGATTATTAACCGACTGGTTTTTCATTTCCAAGCTTTCAATAATCGCGTTATCATTAAATAATAAACGCTTAGTGGTTGTTTCGGGTTTGTTGTTATATACTAAAACATTTTTAAAATATGATTTTTCGCTGCCGGCATATTTTAACTCTATTTCTACTCCTGCAACCTCATTGTTGCGTTTCGTGTTAACACTCTCCGTATAAACTATAGGCGGCTCATTCGTGTTAAAGGTTGTTTTAGATGAGAATAGCTGGTCTTCATTATCGTTAGAGTAATAGGCTGTTCCTCTAAGTTTTAAGTTTGGTGTTACGCTAGTAACAAAACTTAATGCATTAATAAAAGCGTTATTAAATGTGCTTTGCCCTTCTTTAAAAACGGAACTCTCCGTACTAGCTATTGTATATATAGGATTGGCGTTAGATTCTATTTTCTGTTCTCTAAATGAGGTGTTGTTACCCGCAGAAGAAGAGGCTTCTTCTAATTGGTCTGAAGCTTTTGTACCTAGATTATTGTAATTATTGAAGTTGAAAAATTTAACTTTTTTACGAATCAATCCTACGTTAGAAGTTAATTTAACTCTGTCTTTAGTACCTAAACCAAGAGAAGCATTACCAAACCAAATGTTTTTATAGCCTTCTTTTAGAACTAAATTTAAAGCCACTCTTTCTGAAGTAATCACTTTTGCTAAAATAGGGTTATCTTCAAATTCATCTAATATCTTTACAGCATCTAAGACCTTTGCATCCAGCTTTTTTGAAAGAATAGTATAGTTTTTATCAAACATATCTTCACCTTCAATTAGTAGTTTGTCAATAAATTTACCGTGTGCCTTAATAGTTCCATTTTTTTAAACTTCAATACCAGGTAACCGTTTTAAAACATCTTCTATGGTTTGTTCTGTTCCGCTATTAAATACTTTTACTTTGTATGTCGTTGTATTACCTTCTTTTTTTTATTTTTCTGAAGGATTTAAAATCACTTCACTTAAGGCTTCTACTTTAATTTTTAAAATAAAGGAAAACGTATGCTATTTTACGTTAGGTGTAAGTTTAAGCGTGTCTGTTTTTTTTTCAAACCCAAAACTTTGAGCAGACACTATAATATGGTTTGTAAAATTGAACTGTGTTTCTAAAACATAAGCACCATTTGTTTCTTTTAAGGCATAAGCCACTGTATTATTGTCTGAATCGTAAACAACAACACTTGCATTTTCTATGGCATTGTTATCGCTGTCTAGTACAAAGCCACTAATTTTAGTTTGTGCTAATGCGAAAAACGGTGATAGAATAAAAAAAGTAATTCCTAAAATTAGTTTCATATAATGGGTGTAGCCGACTAATTAAAAGGATTCAATAAACGCTTCACTTTTAATTTTTTGTTCTGGAACTTCTGCATTATATTTTTCTGCAATAAGTATGGAGTTTATTTTCATTTTCTCGTAAATATCATCCAATCTATCTTTAAAGCCTTGTAGCGAATGCCAAGTGTTTGGGTGGTCTTTTGGTCGCTTTAGTTGCGTAATAATAGCGGTATTAGTGGTTGGGTATTCTATGCTTTTAAAATAAAAATACATTTCTTTATCGGCATCATAAGCCTCTAAAATTAAACCTGGTAAACCTCGTAGTTTCCAAGGGCCATAAGGGAGTGTATGTCTAAAGCATACCAAGCAGTGTAACTAAGGCCTCTGTAATTTGCTACGGCTTGATGTACTTTAAACTTTCCTATTTGTTTGGTCTTGTTGTTTAATTACCAATTTATTTTTGGTGTTTTTTCTGGAACATAAAAATCTATCCATTGATTCCAGTAAATGCTATCTTTTTCTCCATTGTTATACACTTGGTTACCATACTGTGTGGTTAGTTGTCCTAAATATGAGCGAATAGTCATACCGTCTTCACTACTATATCATAATAAGTTGATTCATATCCATCTGGACAAACAACAGTTACCAAAGGATATTTTTTAACACTGGAGTTTCTTCAATTGGAGTAGCGGAAACACTCATTAGGGATAAACCTAAAACAAAAGTCCTAAAGATATAACTTTTTCATAATAAATAATTTTAAACCAATAATTTAGTACTGGTTGCTTAATAGATTTGAGAAGTCGTTTAAAAAACCAAATAGTTTAAATTGAATACTCATAATTTGGCGTTTTATTTATCAGAATCTTCAAAAAAATGACTCCAAAATAATTTGATTGAATTTTCTGACAACTCGAAAATAAAAAATAATAAATCAAAGCCCGTTACTTTTTAGCAGGTTTATTTGCATTTAATCGATTAGTGCTATTTAAAGTAGTTTTCTATTACGGTAAAAACCGTAAAAACAAAAAAAATGGCATACGCTTAATAAAACGTATGCCATTTAGAGGGGTGTAATTTAATTATTTAATCGCGCATTGGCTGGTTAGTAATTAAATCTATGTATTGGTTTACTTTATCTTTTAATAATTTTCTATGTGTAATGAAATCTAAGAACCCGTGTTCTAATAAAAATTCGGCGGTTTGAAATCCTTTTGGTAATTCTTTACCTGTGGTGTCTCTAACAATTCGCGGTCCTGCAAAACCAATTAAAGCACCAGGCTCACTAATATTAATATCGCCTAGCATAGCGAAAGATGCTGTTGTACCTCCTGTAGTAGGGTCTGTACATAATGAAATGTACGGAATTCCAGCGTCTGCTAATTGTGCTAATTTTACAGATGTTTTAGCTAATTGCATTAACGATAATGCCGCTTCCATCATTCTTGCGCCTCCAGATTTTGAAATAATCATAAAAGGAAGCTTGTGTTTTAAAGCATAGTCTCCAGCGCGTGCAATTTTTTCTCCAACAACACTTCCCATAGAACCGCCAATAAAAGCGAAATCCATACAAGCAATAACCATTTCTTTTCCTTTAGATTTTCCTACGGCTGTACGTACGGCATCGGTTAAGTTTGTTTTTGTTTGTGCTGCTTTTAAACGGTCTGGATATTTTTTAGTGTCTTCGAATTTTAAAGGGTCTTTAGAAGACAAGTCTTTATCGAATTCTTTAAATTTATTATCGTCGAATAAAATTTCGAAATACTCTTTACTTCCTATTCTTACGTGGTAGCCATCTTCTGGACTTACGTAGAAGTTCTTCTCCAATTCTTTAGAGTCTACTATCTTACCGGTTGGAGATTTATACCACAGTCCTTTTGGAATGTCTTTTTTCTCTTCGGTGGTTGTATGTATTCCTTTTCCTTTTCTTTTAAACCAAGCCATTGTATCTGCCATTTTTAGTTTGTTGCGATTATAGAATAGTCATCTAAATCGCTGCGTTAAGGATTAAGCAATGTGTTTGAGCTCTTTGTTTTTTTACTTAAAAAAACAAAAGCGAGTTGCGAAAGCCTGACCACAAAATTAAAGTTTTGTTTTTAATTTTGTGGTAACGCCATTAAAATTTTATAAAGTATTTACATTATTAAGGTCTTCGAACGCTTTTTTAAGGCGATCTACGAAAGCTAACTCTCCCCTTCTAAGCCATACTCTTGGATCGTAATATTTTTTATTTGGTACTTCACCTCCTTCTGGATTACCAATTTGCGACTGTAAATAATCCGTTTTTTCGGCCATATAATCGCGCACTCCTGTGGTGAACGCGTATTGCATATCGGTATCGATATTCATTTTAATAACACCGTAACCTATAGCTTCTCTAATTTTTTCTAGAGATGACCCGGAACCGCCGTGAAAAACGAAATCGATATGGTTATGCTCTACATTGAATTTTTTAGAAATGTATTCTTGTGAATTTTTAAGAATTTCTGGAGTCAGTTTTACGTTTCCTGGTTTGTACACCCCGTGCACATTTCCAAAGGCAGCTGCAATAGTAAACTGGTCGCTTACTTTACTTAGCTCTTCGTAAGCGTAGGCTACTTCTTCGGGTTGGGTGTATAATTTAGATTCGTCGACATCGCTATTATCTACACCATCTTCTTCACCGCCGGTAATTCCTAATTCTATTTCTAGGGTCATTCCCATTTTGCTCATTCGTGCTAAATACTGTTTGCAAATGGCTATGTTTTCTTCAAGTGGTTCTTCACTTAAATCAATCATATGCGAGCTATATAATGGTTTTCCTGTTTCTTTAAAGTGCTTTTCGCTGGCATCTAGTAAACCATCTATCCAAGGTAATAATTTTTTCGCACAATGGTCTGTATGTAAAATTACTGGTACACCGTAAGCTTCGGCTAATAAGTGCACGTGTTTTGCTCCGGCAATACTTCCTAAAATGGCGGCTTGATGGTTGTCGTTACTTAGTCCTTTACCGGCGTTAAACACACCACCACCATTAGAAAATTGTATAATGACTGGCGCATTTAAAGCGGCCGCTGTTTCCAGTACGCCGTTAATACTGCTTGATCCTACAACGTTTACTGCTGGAAGTGCAAAGCCTTTTTCTTTCGCCAATTTAAAAATTGCTTGAACTTCTTTTCCAGTTGCTACTCCGGGTTTTATTTGGTGTGCCATTTGTTATGGTTTTTTTATTGAAAATTTGAACGTCAAAAGTAATGAATTTTGATTAATTCTCTAAGAGTTGTTAGGTAATTGGAGTGGCCGTTTCTTTTAAAGTTTCTAAAGCGACTAAACACCCCCTTAAAACGGATAGTTTATACCTATATTATATACTGCATTGGCAAAATTGTAGTTGGTAAACCAACGGTTGTTTTCTGGGTATGAGGGATCGTAAGTTTTAAACCCGATATCTCCTCTTAGTATAAAAAACGTGAAATCGTATCGCAAGCCAAACCCAGAACCAATGGCGATATCTTTTAAAGAAGCAAAGGAATTAAAAGTGGCTCTATCGTCTTTTACATCGTCGAGAACATTCCAAATATTTCCTGCATCGATAAATAAAGCACCGTTTACGGGGCCTGAGATATTAAACCGTTGTTCTATACTATAGGCTACTTTTAAATTGGCTTCGTTAAACTCGTTGGTACTTTGTAAACTTCCCGGACCTAAATCGTAAGGCGACCATGCGCGATTGTCGTTAGCACCACCAGCAAAGAAACTTTTCGAAAACGGAATGTTAGACGAGTTGCCATACGGAATAGCAATACCTAAAAAGGAACGCATAGCCAACACGTTTTTATTACCCAAATCCCAATATTTTACATAATCGATTTCCGATTTTATGTATTGAGAAAAGGCCACGTTAAAGACTTCGTAACGGTCGTTTTTATTTTTTTTAATTCCCAGTATTTTTGAAGCGTTTGCCAATACGTTACCCGCCAACTCAAAGCGCAAACGCAAGATGGAGAAATCGTTATCAAATAAATTATCGCGTTTGTCTTTTACATAACTAAAGTTGGAAGCGAAAATAAGGTTGTCTTCCGTTAGTCTATTTTTACGTTCGTTAATCGCTTTTACGGTAAGAATATCGGTATTAGAAATGGGACCAGACAAATTACCATTAACCACATCGTTAATAAATGCATTCGTTTGGTTGGGATATTCTAAATTGTTATTCTCCGAAATGTATCCTGCACTTGTTGCGATATCGTTTAAGGTGTTATACGTGTTTTTATACACGCCAAAGTAATTACCAATATTTAGATTTTTAACAAACTGAATATTAAAAATATCTAATCTATTCGTCACTTTTTCGTTTGGAAACCACTTGTAATTAATTCGCCCTGTAAATGTTTGTTTGTCAAGCCCTACGTTAGTCTGACTTGTAAAGGCCAAACTGAGTAAGGTTGTAGGGAACATAGATTTCGGTATTATTTTCGCGGTGTTAAAAGGTGAGAACAGCCTTGGAATACGCAATCTTAAATCGGCACCAATTTCGTTAATATCGAATAATTTATCGCGATCGTTAGCGCCATCTTTAGAGGCGCCAATGGAGGCGATTCCACTAATCTCAAGCGTTTCGGCACCTCTAAAAACATTTCTAAAGAGTAAACTCGGACTAAAAGAAAAGCCCACACTTTGTATGTTGCTTTGTGAGACTTCCCCGCTGAGGTCTAAACCGAATTTTTTTATGGGTGTTAAATAGATATTTGCTGTTAACGTGGTATCTGGATTTTCTATGTAATCAATTCTTGGGTATTTAAACGTGTTTAAATTCGAAATAATACGCGAAGTGTACGGCCTATTTTTGTCTTTAAAGACAGAGTTTGGTGTAATAAAAACGGCGTCGGTTAGCGTTTTTGGGTTATAGCGTAATTCATCGATACTATAAATTTTAAAGCCATTATAAGTTGTGGTGTCTGTAATGGTTTTATTTTTGTTTTCGAAGGTGCTATTGGTATAGATATTAACGTCTTTTACTTTATAAATATTGAAAGGCTTAAAGGACGATGAATCGCCTTGAGTTGTTTCGCGATTACTAATTTGAAGATCGACATTGACTTTTTTAGTTTTCCCGATGGAATCCATTTCAAAATAAAAGTAATCTTGCGAGAAATGAAACACACCGTTATTCCTCATAACCTCAGTTACCCGGTCTTTTTCCTTTAAAATAGTTGCTGTTTTATATTGTGTATTGGGTTGTATTAACGATTTATCTTTGGTGAGTTCGTAAAGGGAGTCTATAACCGGCGACATAATTTTTGTAGATAGCGAGTCTATGTAATACGGTTTTCCGGTTTCTATAGTGTACGTTACTTGGGCACGTTTGTTGTCATTTTTTTTTGTGATATAATTGGCTGCAACATCAAACCATCCGTTATTCCAGTAATAACTTTCTAAACGTTTTATCGATTTTTTGTTTAAAGTATCATTAATAATTACAGGAGCCTCACCTGTTCTTTTAATCCATTTATTAAAATTAATACGCGATTGGTAGTAGCGGTTTAATTGTTTCGTAGATAAAAAGCGTTCCCACCGATTTTTTCGCTTAGGGTGTTTTAAAAATTTAGCAGTAATAATAGAATCTATATTTGGTCGCGCTAAATTATAAATATGCAGACGTAATGGGGTGTCTATAAGTGGTAATTTACTATTCGGTTTTTGATAAATTAAATTTCTAACGGCTTCTTTCTTTTCTTTTTTATCGTTAACAATTAATGTTGCTTCTGTTAGTAAATGGGCATCCTCGGCAACGCGTTTTACCGTATTACATGCCGTTAAAAACCCTAGGGTTAAAATTATAAGTAGTACTTTTGAGCGCGTATTTTTCAAAAACAGAAAATTATTATTAGTTACTAGCGAGCTTTAATTAAATTGCAAATTATAAACAGTCAAAAATACATTTTTTAAATGCTATCAAAAAGCCAAATAAAAGTAATAACGCGTTTAAAGCAAAAAAAATATAGAGTACAAGATGGTTTGTTTGTAGCTGAAGGATTAAAAGTAATTAAAGAGCTTTTAGATTCTAATTTAGAATTGCATCAATTATATACAACTGTTAGTTTTGATGGTAATTTAGACAGAGAACAGCGTATTACGGAAGCAGAATTAAAAAAAATCAGCTTTTTAACTACGCCTAATAAAGCCTTGGCACTTTTTAAAATACCGGCGTCTAAAACAATTGATTCAGATCAGTTTGTTGTGGCTTTAGATTCTGTGCGTGATCCAGGGAATTTAGGAACAATTATTAGATTGTGCGATTGGTTTGGGGT
The DNA here is from genome assembly GCF_008086175.1 of Bizionia saleffrena. Lineage (GTDB taxonomy): Bacteria > Bacteroidota > Bacteroidia > Flavobacteriales > Flavobacteriaceae > Bizionia > Bizionia saleffrena. The sequence continues at coordinate 122,961 of NZ_VSKM01000002.1, read as the reverse complement.
TAAAGAATTAATCTGTACTACAGGAACGGTAGACTGTTATAACCCAAAAGTAATACAAGCGACAATGGGCTCTATTACGCGTGTAAATGTTAGTTATTTAGATTTAGAGCGGTATTTAAAGGAAACAAGAAGTCCTGTTTTTGGCGCTTTTATGGATGGTGATATTGTTTATAAAACCGATTTACCTACCATAGGCACTTTAGTTTTAGGAAACGAAGCCAACGGTATTTCTCCAGAGATTGAAGGCTTAGTAACAAACCGCATTACAATACCGCGTTTTGGAGCACTGCAAGCCGCCGAAAGTTTGAATGTTGCCACCGCAACAGCAATTTTATTGAGTGAGTTTAAACGTAAAGGGTAATTATAGAGGTTTAAATCTATAGAAATAAAATAGATGTCGTCTTTAGTTAGAGCGAATACTATGGCGCAAATTTTAAGTGCCAATAGGCGTCAAGATAGTTTGGTTCTAATAACGTTGCGGTCTTAACTGCTGCGATCTTGATGACTTCGTTTTACGTGATTTTTTAGTCTATCTAAACGTAAAATTAATAAAGATCCCTCTTGTTTTCATAGACGAAATATTTCCGGTCCACGGGCTATTGGGGTCTGCATCTTTAATTATTTCATCGCTTAAAGCAAACACACCGCGAATAGATGGCGTGAATTTAAACCAATATAAGTAAAAATCGATACCAAAACCAATATCGTAAAAGAGCGTGTTTTTGGTCGTTCTAAATTCGCCACCACTATTATCTTCAGGATTTTTTTCGTTACTCGATAAGTTTAAGGAGGTTGCTAAACCAAAAGTAACAAACGGTTTAAAGTTGTTAATTCGTTGCGTCGAAAAACGTAATAAAAGCGGAATATAAACATAGGTAGATCGTACCTCGCGAAGTAAATCGGAATCGTTGAGTTCTTCAGGTGGAATTATACCGTTAAAATAACTTACAGGATACATTAAATTTCTAGCACTAATTACTAAGCCCGGCTCTAAACGAATGTTAATGTAGTCGTTAATACGCACATCACCCACTAACCCAACGTTAAAACTAAAGGTCTTTTCAGTTTGAATATTTTCGACATCAGAATTATAATCAAACTTGTAATCTAAACTGTTTGTTCCTAAATAATAACCCCAACTTAAAGTCTGCTTATCCATACTTTGGTTGTTCTGTACTTTTTCTCTGGTAAAAAGTTGCGCAGTACTCGCTTGATAAATAAAGAATAAGGTAATTAGGGAAATTATTTTTTTCATATTACTGTTTTGAGGCTTTATAAATTGTGGCTACTCCAAAAGTTTGTGGGAGATCTTTAACATTTATAAACCCAATACTTCTTAAAATATTGTTTAACACTTCTCCAAAAGGAAATTGAGAGGCCGAATCGCTAAGATATTTATAAGCACTTTTATCTTTAGAAAAGGTTTTTCCAATAAGAGGTAATATATTTTTTGAATAGAAATTATAGCCTTGCTTATAAGGTGCTTTGGTTGGCATAGACGTTTCTAAAATCACGAATGTTCCGCCAGGCTTTAAAACGCGAAGTATTTCTTTTAAACCATTTTCTAGGTTTTCAAAATTACGAACACCAAAAGCAACCGTAATCGCATCAAAAGTATTATCGGCAAACGGCATATTTTCTGAGTCTCCTAAAATCATTTCAATTTTAGTCTCTAAGTTTTTCTTTTTAATTTTTTCAATGCCAACGTCTAGCATTCCGCGACTAATATCGAGTCCTACAATTTTATCAGCGTTTATTTCTGCTAAATTTATAGCTAAATCTCCAGTACCCGTCGCGATATCAAGAATGGTTTTGGGCGTGCTATCTTTAACTATTTGCACTACTTTTTTTCGCCATTTAATATCTATTCCAAAAGAAATTACTCGGTTAAGACCATCGTAATCTCCAGAAATGGTGTCAAACATTTTTGTAACCTGTTCTTTTTTGCTAAGGTCGCTGTCTTTATAAGGATTTACTTTTGCCAAAATCTCAATTTTTTTAACAAAGATAATACATATACAGTCCTTAAGAAACTTGAAAACAAATAATTAATAGACAAGGCAGTTATTAATTTTATTTATCTTTGTAGTCTCTTTTTTAGATACATTACAAGAAATGAAAATAATTATTGCTGGTGCTGGTGAAGTAGGATTTCATCTAGCAAAGCTGTTGTCCTACGAATCTCAAGAAATAACATTAATAGACATTAGCAAAGACAGTTTGTCTTATGCCGATAACCACTTAGATATTAGAGTGATTAAGGGTGATGCGACCTCTATTGCTGTTTTAAAAGAAGCACGGGTAGCTACTAGCGATTTAGTGATTGCGGTAACCGCCTCCGAAACCACCAATATTACCGTTTGTGTGTTAGCAAAGCAATTAGGAAGTAAGAAAAATATTGCTAGAATATCGAATACAGAATTTATAACTCACAAAGATGAGGTCGATTTTACAGGCTTCGGTATTGATGAATTAATTTCACCTGAAGCTTTAGCAGCGAAGGAAATCGCGTTGCTATTGAAGCAATCGGCGTTTAAAGAAACGTATCAGTTTGAAGATGGTGCGTTAACGATGGTGAGTTTAAAACTAACGCGTACTGCGCTTTTTGTTGGGAAATCGGTGAAAGAGGCGGCCGAGTTATTTTCGAAAATTCATTTTGTACCAATAGCTATTCAGCGTTTTGGAACCCAGTTTACTATCATCCCTCGTGGCGACACTCAGTTTAAGGAAAAAGATACTGTCGTTTTTATTACCTCCAGCAATGGTGGAGAAGAGTTGTGTAGAATGACGGGAAAAGCCAATACACCTATTAAAGATGTAATGATTTTAGGCGGAAGTAAAATTGGGTATAAAACGTCTCGCGATTTAAGTGAACATAATTTTAATGTGAAGCTTGTCGAAAAAAATCGTGAAGTCGCTTTCGATTTAGCCGATCAATTACCTAATGTTTTAGTGATTAATGGCGACGGAAGAAACGTAGAATTGCTAGAAGAAGAGAATATTGAAGACATGGACGCGTTTATTGCGGTTACAGGAAATTCTGAAACCAATATTATGTCTTGTCTAGTAGCCAAATCCAAAGGCGTGCCGAAAACTATCGCATTGGTAGAAAATATGGATTATTTCGAATTGTCGCAATCCATTGGAATCGATACACTAATTAATAAAAAACTTTTAGCAGCCAATAACATTTTTCGATACATAAGAAAAGGGGAGGTTGTTGCAATGACTAAACTTAATAATATGAATGCCGAGCTCCTTGAGTTTAGAGTAAAACCGGTTTCACAAATTTGTAATAAACAAATTAAGGATGTCGCGTTTCCGCGATCGGCAATTATAGGTGGTGTTATTAGAGATGGAAAAGGTATTATTGCACTTGGTGATTTTAAAATTCAAGCCAACGACTATGTTGTAGTGTGCTGTTTACCGCGCTCTATTAAACAAGTTGAAAAACTGTTCTTATAATATTATGGCGAAGTATTTAAAACTCAATTTTAAAATCATTTTTCATTTTTTTGGACTGCTTATTTTATTTAACGGCTGTTTCGTCTTGTTAGCGACCTTGGTGAGTTGGATTTATGATGATGGTATTACCTTAAAATTACTTTTTTCAGGGGTTATAACGTTAATTATTGGAGCCATCGCAATGTTTGTTACGCGAGATCATAAAAAGGAAATCAAGAAAAGAGAAGGCTATATTGTCGTTTCTTTTGGCTGGATCGTCATGGCGTTATTTGGTACTATGCCGTATCTATTTACCGAAACAATACCAAGTTTTACCAATGCTTTTTTCGAAACCATGTCGGGTTTTACCACCACAGGAGCTACCATTCTAAATGATATAGAGGTGGTGCCCGAAGGTATCTTGTTTTGGAGGAGTTTAACGCATTGGATTGGTGGAATGGGAATTATCGTGCTCGCCGTTGCTATTTTACCCTTATTAGGAATAGGAGGGATGCAGTTGTTTGCTGCGGAAGCACCCGGGCCTAGTGGCGATAAATTACACCCACGAATTACAGATACAGCAAAGCGCTTATGGCTTATTTATTTTGGGTATACTGCGGCTGAAACTATTTTATTAAAAGTGGCAGGGATGTCCTTTTTTGATGCTATTAATCACTCAATGTGTACCTTGTCTACAGGAGGGTTTTCAACTAAAAACGCGAGTATCGCGTATTGGAATGATACACCAGTGATACAATATATTATTATCTTTTTTATGTTTTTAGCGGGTACAAACTTTGTACTCAGTTATTATGCCTTTAAAGGAAAGGTGAGTAAGATTATTGGCGATGATGAACTTAAATTGTATTTTAAATTCATTGTTATTTTTACGGCGGTCGCCTCTTTAATTATTTATTTTCAGGCCGATTTAAGTCTGTCGTCAATTGAACACCCAATGGTTTTAGGTCGCGCCGAAAGTGCGTTTAGACACGCTTTGTTTCAAGTGATTTCTGTGATAACCACGACCGGTTTCGTTACCGCCGATTTTACAATGTGGACTCCCTTTTTGATGGTGCTTTTCTTCGGGTTAATGTTTTTAGGAGGTTCAGCCGGAAGTACATCGGGAGGTATAAAAGTGATGCGGCATCTTATTACAATTAAAAACGGATTCTTAGAGTTTAAGAGAGCATTACACCCCAATGCTATTTTACCTGTGCGTTACAATCAACGGTCGGTACCGGGTGTCATCGTCTATAATATTTTAGGATTCTTTATTCTCTATATGTTATCTTTTATTGTGGGTGCTTTAGGCTTCTCGATGATGAATTTAGGGTTTAGTGAATCGGTAGGGTTAGCCGCTTCTAGTTTAGGAAATGTAGGGCCCGCATTAGGTGATTTCGGACCAGTAAACAATTATGATACCTTGCCAGATGTTGGTAAATGGTGGGCGTCATTTTTAATGCTTATCGGGCGATTAGAGCTCTTTACTGTTCTCGTATTATTAACGCCGTTCTTTTGGAGAAATAGGTAGGAATATAACTAATAAAATGAAAGTGCCTGGAAGTAGATAAACCATTGATTTCAATAGGAAACAGAAATGCCTTCCGAAGTAAATACATATAATATTTAGTCTCTACGACACGTTAAGAAACAAAAAAGCCACTTACAATATGTAGTGGCTTTTTTATTTATAGAAAGGAAAGGATATTACGCCAAAACTTCTTTTATTCTTTTTATCGCTTCAATAATTTGTTCTTGAGACGCTGCATAACTAATTCTAATACAGTCAGGGTTTCCAAAAGCATCACCAGTAACGGTAGCTACCAATGCTTCTTCTAATAAGTATAAAGAGAAATCCGTTGCGTTGTTTATTGTTTTTCCTCGAAACGTTTTTCCGAAGAAAGCAGAGACATTAGGGAATACATAAAAGGCGCCTTCTGGAATATTTGTTTTAAAACCTTCAATACCGTTTAATAAGTCTAGTACTAAATCACGACGGATTTTAAACTCATCAATCATATATTTAACCGACGATGGTTCTGCGTTTAAAGCTGTAATTACGGCGCGTTGTGCTATACAATTTGCCCCACTAGTAATCTGGCCTTGCATTTTGTTACACGCACGGGCAATCCAATCTGGAGCGCCAATATATCCAATTCTCCAACCAGTCATTGCAAAGGCTTTAGAAACGCCGTTTACAGTAATAGTACGGTCGAACATTCCTGGAATAGCCGCCATACTTGCGTGTGCTTTTCCTGTGTAGTTTATATGCTCGTAAATCTCGTCTGAAACCACATAAATATTCGGGTATTTTAAAACCACTTCAGCAAGTGCTTCTAACTCTTTTTTGCTATACAGCGAACCACTTGGGTTGCACGGTGAGCTAAACCAAATCATTTTAGTTTGTGGTGTAATGGCCGCTTCTAATTGTGCGGCTGTCATTTTAAAATCGTTATCTATAGAGGTTTTAACTTCTACAGGAGTTCCTTCTGCCAATTTAACGATGTCACCGTAACTTACCCAGTAAGGGCAAGGTAAAATCACCTCGTCACCGTCGTCTAACAGTACCATTGCAATATTTGCTAGCGATTGTTTAGCGCCTGTAGATACCACGATTTGTGGCAAAGTGTACGTTAAATTATTGTCTCTTTTAAATTTGGTTATAACCGCCTCTTTTAACGCGACATAACCATCTACTGGAGTATACGAATTATAGTTATCGTTTATAGCTTGTATGGCAGCATCCTTAATAAAGTCTGGCGTGTTAAAATCTGGTTCCCCAAGACTTAATCCTATAATATCTTTGCCTTCTGCTCTTAGTTCTCTGGTCTTTGCCGCCATAGCTAAGGTTGCAGAAGTGGCCATGTTTACTATGCGTTCTGAAAGTTGTGTACTCATTGCAATAAAAAATTAAGCTTGTAAAGCAGGATTTGCTCCCATTTCTTTTAGATATCTGAAATGCGCAACGATTGCTTGACGTGTGGTTTTATATTCGTTATATGGTAAATTAAATTCTTGTGCTGTTTCCTTTACAATTTTGGCAATATCACTATAATGGATATGACTAATATTTGGAAAAATATGGTGCTCTACTTGGTGATTTAATCCCCCAGTAAACCAATTTATAATTTTACTTTTTGCGCCAAAATTAACTGTTGTTTTAAGTTGGTGAATTGCCCACGTATTTTTCATGGTTCCGTCTTTAGCAGGCAGTGGCATTTCTGCTTCTTCCATAACGTGCGCTAATTGAAATACGACACTTAAAATTAAACCCGCGGTGTAATGCATTACGAAGAAACCGATTAAAACTGTCCACCATGCAGCATCTAAAATAAGCATTGGTAAAACAATCCACAGACTTGCATAAATAATTTTAGAAATCACTAATTTACTCCAATTCCACACTGGATTTGGGAATTCACCATACGATAATTTACGTTTCATATAGCGTCTCATTTGTTGAATATCGGTAGTAATTGCCCAATTAATAGTTAATAAACCATATAATAATACGGAGTAATAATGTTGGAATTTATGGTGCTTTCTCCATTCTGAATGTTCTGAAAAACGTAAAATACGTCCTGCCTCTAAATCTTCATCGTGACCGTGAATATTAGTGTAAGTGTGGTGTAAAACGTTGTGTTGTACTTGCCAGTTATAAACATTTCCGGCAAGAATATAAATACTACTTCCCATAAGGCGATTTACCCATTCTTTTTTAGAAAACGAGCCATGGTTACCGTCGTGCATTACATTCATACCCACTCCGGCCATACCAATACCCATTACAATGGTAAGTAACAACTGTCCCCAACCTGGAAGGTTTAAGGTTAAGATTAAGAAATAAGGCACCAAAAATATGGAAAACATTATAATCGTTTTCACCCATAGTTTCCAGTTACCAGTACGTTTTATATTATTGTCATTAAAGTACGAGTTAACTCTTTTGTTAAGCGTACGGAAGAACTTCGCGGGATCCGTTCTTGAGAAAGAAAGTGATTGCTGTGTCATAATTTAATTGCGTTTAATAAGATAGGGCACAAAACGTGCCAATCCTATTTTCACCTCAAAGATAATTAATAATGGCGGTTAACTATTATAGAAAATCATAAAAAGATGTGTTTTAAATGCATATTTTTGCAATAAAATATAGTAATGGAGCTCATTTTAAAATATTTCCCTGACCTAACTCAGGATCAAATTCATAAATTTACAAAGCTTGAAGTGCTTTACAAAGATTGGAATTTAAAAATAAACGTAGTCTCTCGTAAAGATATCGACGAGTTGTATTTACGCCATGTTTTACACTCTTTGGCCATAGCAAAATTGATTCAATTTAAAGACGGTTCAAAAATTATGGATGTAGGTACCGGAGGCGGTTTTCCTGGAATTCCTTTAGCTATTTTATTTCCCGAATGCTCTTTTCATTTAGTCGATAGCATCGCGAAAAAACTAAAAGTCGTAAGGGAAGTTGTAGACGGTTTAGGTCTAGAAAATGTTAAAACAACCCACTCCAGAGTTGAAGAAATAAAAGATACTTACGATTTTATCGTGAGTCGCGCCGTTGCTGTAATGCCTACTTTCGTGCATTGGATAAAAGGAAGAGTGGCAAAAGAACAAAATAATACGCTTAAAAATGGGGTGATTTATTTAAAAGGTGGCGATTTAGAGGAGGAATTAAAAAACTACCAAACAGCGGCTGTTTATAAGGTCTCAGATTATTTTACTGAAGAATTTTACGAAACTAAAAAGTTAGTGCACCTACCTATAAAATGGAGAGGTTAATCGCTTAGAAATCGCAATTCAGAATACAATCAACTATAAAAAAAGCCTTACTAATTAATTAGTAAGGCTTTTTCAGTAGGTTATAATAGGCTAATTATTCACCTAAGAAAGGATATCTGTAATCTACTGGGGTTACAAACGTTTCTTTAATTAATCGTGGAGAAATCCAACGCATTAAGTTTTGTGCAGAACCCGCTTTATCATTTGTTCCAGATGCTCTAGCACCTCCAAATGGTTGTTGGCCTACCACAGCACCTGTTGGCTTGTCGTTAATATAAAAGTTACCCGCACTGTTTTGTAATGCTGTAGTTGCTTCAACAATCGCGTATCTACATTTAGATAAAATAGCACCAGTTAATGCGTATGGGCTAGTTTCGTCAACTAATTTTAAAGTTTCAGAAAATTTATCTTGGTCGTATACGTAAATAGTAATTACGGGTCCAAATAACTCATCTACCATAGTAGTGTATTTTGGATTTGTAGTTAATATAACTGTAGGCTCAATAAAGTACCCTTTAGATTTATCGTAGTTTCCTCCCACAACTATTTCAGCATCTTTATCGGTTTTAGCGGTATCAATATACTTCGCTAATTTATCGAAAGATCCTTCGTTAATTACCGCAGTAATAAAGTTATCCATATTTTCTGGAGAACCCATTTTAAAAGATTTCACATCTTCTATAACGTATTTTTTAACGTCTTCCCAAATATTGCTAGGAATGTAAGCACGAGATGCCGCACTACATTTCTGACCTTGGAATTCGAAAGCACCTCTAGAAATAGCTGTTGCTACTTGCTTAGCATCTGCTGTTTTATGTGCAACAATAAAATCCTTACCACCAGTTTCACCAACGATTCTAGGGTAAGTTTTATAATTTGTAATGTTGTTTCCTATTTGTTTCCATAAATCTTGGAATACTGGAGTAGAACCTGTGTAGTGTAAACCAGAGAAATCTGGGCTCGCCATAACAGTATCTGTAATCATTCCTGGGTTGCCAAACACAACGTTTATAACACCTGCAGGAACACCAGCTTCTTCAAATACATCCATAATTACTTTTGCAGAGAATATTTGGTTGTTACTTGGTTTCCAAATTACAACATTCCCCATCATCGCCATACAAGATGGTAAATTTCCGGCAATAGCTGTAAAGTTAAAAGGGGTTACTGCGTAGGTAAATCCTTCTATTGGTCTGTATTCAACTCTGTTCCAAGCGTCACTTGTGCTTTCTGGTTGTTCTTGATAAATGTCAGACATATACTGAACATTATATCGTAAAAAGTCTATTAACTCGCAAGCAGCATCAATTTCTGCTTGGTAAATATTTTTAGACTGACCTAGCATTGTCGCTGCGTTTATTTTGTCTCTGTAAGGCCCAGCAATTAATTCAGCAGCTTTTAAAAAGATACCTGCGCGTTGTTCCCAAGGCATTTGCGACCATTCTTTTCGTGCTTCTAAAGCCGTAGAGATCGCCTCTTCAACGTGAGATTTTTCAGCTAAGTGGTATTCGCCTAAAATATGCTGGTGATCGTGAGGTGGAGACATTGTTCTAGTGTTTCCAGTTTCAATATGTTTACCGTTTATATACAAAGGCACGTTAACTTTCTCGTTATACATTTTTTTGTATTCTTTTAAAACGGCTTCTCTTTCTGGAGACCCTGGTGTGTAGCTTTTAACGGGCTCGTTAATAGCTATTGGCACATTGAAAAATCCTTTTCCCATGATATTATTATGTTTTTTAGTATAAATTTTCGAAACACGAAGTTACACATTTTTATTGATTTATTTTTGTTCTCTTAAGTCTTAACATTTCTTTAGTTTTATGTTATTTTTGAAAACTATTCACTCGCTTTTTAAGATTAAAATTCTATGTGTACTGTCACTTTATATCCTATAAATTCTACGGATTTTATTTTAACGTCCAACCGTGACGAATCTCCGAGTCGTCGTGCATTGGCTCCACGAATATATACAATGGGTTCTGCGGAAGTGCTAATGCCTAAAGATGAAATTTCTGGTGGAAGCTGGATAGGCGCAAGTTCTAAAAAAAGAGTGTTGTGTTTGCTCAATGGCGGAAGTATTCCACACACAAGTAAAGCACATTACAGAAAAAGTAGAGGCGAAGTTGTCCGCGATTTTTTAACAGCTGATATGCTTTTAGAAACAATTGAAGCTTATAACCTTAGCGATATAGAGCCTTTTACTTTAGTAATTGCCGATTGGAACACGACACTAAACTATTATGAATTTATTTGGGACGGACTAGCAAAACAGCTCATTCTATTGCCACCCGAACCCCGAATATGGTCTTCTACTACCTTATATACGCAACAGCAAAAGGACCTGAGAAAAGATTGGTTTGAAGCGTTTAAATCTAAAACAGAATTAAACGCGCAATCGTTACTAAAATTTCACCACACCGCTGGAAACGAACACCCAGATTTTGGAGTGATTATGGATCGCGGTTTCGTGAAAACCACAAGTATTACTCAAGTTATAAAAAATAAAAAGAAGATAGCAATGCGTTTTGAAAGTTTGGATTCTGGGGAGGTGATAGAAAAAGAACTTTAGTGGAGAGGTTTGTTTAATTTATGTTTTTGAAAAATTGCTATCTAATTGTAGCCTTTCTTTTTTTTGAGATTGTTTTTAAGTGATGCTTTTACTTGTTTTAGTTAGTATTATTTTTTTTCTAAATGTATTTGAAAACCGATTACAGCATTTATATTGTTAATTTTAGCAAATACCGAATTTCCTCGTTCATATTCTAAAGCAAACTCTAAACCTACAACGCTATTAAAAAATACTACCTGCCCTATACTAATTCCATAGTAGTTTGATGCAGTACTATAATCCCCTCTGTCCACAGGAGAAACAGCATTCATATAATCATAATGAATTTGGGCGAATAGATTAAAAGCTTTATCTGCTTCTAAAAAATAATATCTAGAAAATAAACCACCTCCATATATATCAAAACTGTTTGACTTTTCATATCGTAAAGATGCACCTATAACGAACTTATCTTTTAAAAAATAACCAATATTAGGTTTAATTGATATTAAATCTTGTTTTTCTTTACTTCCACTATCAAAAGTAGTGGTTTGACTAGTATAACTACCATTACCTCCAACAAGCCAATTTCCTTTATCTAATTGTGCATTAGTATTTGTATAAATAAAAACTAGTAATAGAAATAATTTTAATGTTTTCATATTGTTTAAATTTTTAAGTTGTTTGTAATTACATGTTAAAGTAACAAGTGGAGGGCTATTAATTTGTAATAATTTTTGTTTCTGTGTTTCATACATTTTAAACCGTTAGAGTGAGTCATCCTTGTTGCCAATTTATTATAACTGATGCTAAAGAGGTATTAATATTTTGTGAGCTTGAACATTGTAGAATGTTACAAAGCAAAATAGCAGTAGTAAAAGTTTTTTCATAATATACATTTTTTATTGGTTAATGTTTATGGGATATATTGTAAGTCGAACCGACCATTTGTAATATTTATTATACCTTCACAGTTATCAGATTTAGATTTAAACTCAAAAGTTCCAGAGACTATGAAATTTGTATTGTCAAATCTAGTAATTGATAAACCACCTGTATAATCGTTAGATGTGAAATAGAAACAGTTTTGACTTTCTGTATAATATTCTCCTTTGGGTACTGAATTTGTATTTAAAATATATGTGTTATTTTCTGATATAATTTCACCAATAATTGATTCGCTTATAAACATATTAATTTGTGATAATAAATTGTTTATATCTTTCTGACCTCCAATTAAAAGTCCACCGCCTTGATAAATTGCAACCTGATTTGAAGTATTACTTACAATAAAAGCATCGCCGTTAATTAAACAACCAAACGTATTAGCTCCTGTTTGCGTTGCAGGTGGTAATTGGTCTATTGGGTTTGTTGGTTGGTCGTCGTCATTTTTGTTACAACAACTAAATGTTGTTATAATTGTTAATAGTAAAAATAGCTTTTTCATAGTTTTATTTTTTGTTTAAGTTACAAAATTAGCAGAAGATAGGTTGCCATTACAAGCTTCTATATTTGCAAAACGGACACCAAATTCTTTAAGATAGCTTGTGGTAACTTTAGCCTTATCTATATTACCAAATACGTGTTGCATTCTATTGGCATAAGATGAGTTTTGAGCTTGAACATTGTAGAATGTTACAAAGCAAAATAGCAGTAGTAAAAATTTTTTCATAATATCTGTTTTTTATTGGTTAATATTTATGGTATATATTGTAAGTCAAAACGACCACTGGTAATATCTACATTCTCACAGTCATTATTTACAGATGAAAACTGGAATGTACCAGAAATAATAAAGTTATCAGTATCTATTTTAGAAAACACAACAGAACCCTCGTAAGAGTCTTCAAGTTCATAGTGGCAGCCTAATTGAGGATTTGGATCAATTAAATATCTTGCTTTTCCAGTTAAATCATTTTGAGTATTAATCGTAAAAGGCTCTTGAACAAGCATAAAAATTCCTCCAGCTCCAAACTGTAATAACCCACCTTGATAAATTGCCGTTTGCTGTGAAGTGTTAGTAACATTTATTGGTTCGCCATTAACTAAAAAACCAAAGGTATTAGCTCCAGTTTGCGTTGCAGGTGGTAATTGGTCTATTGGGTTTGTTGGTTGGTCGTCGTCATTTTTGTTGCAATTGCTTACTATAAGAAGCATTGCGAATGCTAAAAGTAGATTTTTCATCGTTTTGTTATATTATGTACTCGATTTTTGTTAGATATAATTTTTGTGATTTGTTCCAGCAAAACGAGTTTTATTTCATTGCGTAAATTGCATATCAAAGCGTCCTTCACGTATTTGATGAACAACTCCATTGTAATCTTCTATATCATACCAGAAAGTTCCTGATACTATGTTATTAGTAAAGTCAAGTTTTGTGATAGTTAATTCGCCTGTGTAATCTTGCGAAGTATATGTTTCAAGAGTTGCATAAGAGTATCTTCCATAAGCATTCCCATCAATATTTTCTAGTAAGTTAAATACTTCATTTTCTTCAATCTCTAGAGACTTTGTAGAGAGAGAGAGAGTTATTCTATTATTTAAATCATCTCTTTTATTAGCTTGAAGAGAAAAGTAATAACCTCCATTAACAAATTGATAGACACAATCTAAAGGGTTTTGGCTATTACCTGGCAAAAAAGGTTCTCCATCTAATAAGCACCCAAATGTACCTGCTCCTGTTTGAGTTGCAGGTGGTAATTGGTCTATTGGGTTTGTAGGTTGGTCGTCGTCGTTTTTGTTGCAATTGCTTACTATAAGAAGCATTGCGAATGCTAAAAGTAGATTTTTCATCGTTTTTTTGGTTTAAATGTAGGGCTAATTTCAATACTATCATTACGGTAAAAACCGTAATGGTTATTTTTTGTTGGTCGTAAATCTGTGAGAAAAGCTGTGGGTATTGCGTTGCGCTGTGTTTAAAATTTTTATAAAATAAATGAGATAGAATAAACTAAAGTATTCAGTTCGCAGAGCGTAAAAAAAAACGTATAATAATAGAGCGGGTTTCAAAAAAAGCGATGGTCTTTCCGAAGCCTAATTTAAATGAAGAACAATTCAAATTAAAACGGCAGCGCTAAAAAATCAGAAGAAAAAAGAATAGTATTAGTTTAGCGCAAAAGGTGCACTTAATTTAAAGGTAGGAATTTCTACATTAAAATACCTGTTGGTAGTGAAATCTAACATTTTATAATGACCGTTCATCGCGCCAAAAGGAGCGCTTAATAAACATCCTGAAGAATAGGTGTGCGATTCGCCAGGTTTTAATACAGGTGTTTTGCCAACAACGCCTTCTCCGGTAATAATTTCAGGCGTGTTAAGTGCATCGAAAATATTCCAGTGTCTCGCTAATAACTGTACCTCTTTTTTGCTTTGGTTTTCTATGGTAATTTTATAACCAAAGGCATAGTGGATTTTATAGTCTTTATAAAACGTGCCTTCAAAATGTGTATGTACAGAAATTTTAATTCCTTGTGTTACTTGTTGCACCATAGCAGACTGTTTTAGTATTAAGTCGTTATTAATGTAAGAGTATTACGTGTAAAATCATAATAATAGGTGTAACTATTATAATTATTCGATGAAACGTTGTTTTAATTGGTAATATTAACCGAGTTGCCTTCGCCAACGCCTATAATACGATCGTAACGCGCACCCAAATCGCGGTAATAAATAAGGACTTTGTAATCGTTTTCGGTTTGGTAAAAGTTGCCACTTATTGCATTCTCATCGATAGTTCCATTGTTGTCTTTAACAACGTATTTGTAATTGTAAAAACCTTGTTTTAAACGCAAGGGCAGTTCGTAACTTCCGGAGTCATTATAATAGATCATCTGGTTGCTTTCGTCTACCACATAATTATTAAAGTACCCATAGACATGTACGGTCTTATTATTAGGGAGTTGCTCTAGTTGTAAGCTAAAATGTACCTGCGCATAATCGGCATTCGTTTTGGGCGTATCGGTATCTAGCGCCGTGATTAAAAAATTACCGTTAATATCGGGGTTGTAGGTATATGGAGCATCAAACCTAGGGGTGTTACGGTATAGATACGTGTTGTAAAGCTCTTTTAACTTTATAAACTGAACGCCATTATTCGCGCCTCTTAAATTTTTGTTTTCAAAATACAAGTACTCGTTACCCCCGTAAAAACTACTTTCTTTAGTATAGCGATAGCTTAATTGTTCGCCTAAAATATATTGTGGTTTTAAATTGGTAATAGCTGTTTTTAGATTGCTATTCTGAATAATAACGGCCTTAACCGATTGCTTTGGGTTGTTAAATATGAAGTTATTAGCATTGACAACAATATCTACGGTTTGCTTTTCCTTAATGGCTGAAACATCGCGAGAACGTTTAATATCTACCCCCACATTAACAACGTCTTCATAAACCATAAATTTTCTAGTAAACTCGATCTCATTATAATCGTTGTAAATAATGAGACTATAATTCCCCGATTTTTTAAGTCCGCGTGTTTGCTCGTTAGGAATAGTGAGTGTGTAATGCGAAAAAATTTGGTAGGTATTAAATGAGTTTCGGTAATCGCGAATGCGTTGTTCGTTAAAGCCTTCTAAATACTCAGACTCTATAAGTACAGACGGGGTCCAATCTTTATTATAATGTTTTATTTCGTAGTAGAAATCGTCTTCGTTACCGTTAAGCACATCAAACTCTAAAGTAATAGTTTCACCCAATCTAAAAATAGGAAGTGCGCTCTCTGGTGCTTTACTAAAACTGATGGTTTTTATATAGTCTTGAGGGGCTATTTCTTCCACTTGAGAACACACCGTTGCAAGCGTAAAAAAGGTGAGTAGTAATAGTTTATAAGATAACGACATTCTAATTGTTTTTAAGTGTAAATATAAGCAAATTCTATGCCTAATGGTTTTTGGTTATTTAGAATAGTTATAAATAAATAAGATACTTTCTTTTGAAGGCGTAATTAGGTTATTATTCGTAAATTTGCCTCGATTTTTATTGATCTTAAAAATCATATCAATAAACTATTAACAAATAGATTTTTAATATGTCAAATGACATTAAGATTAAGAAGGGTCTAGATATAAAGCTACAAGGAGCTGCTGAAAAGGTGACTGAAAACGCCATTATTAGTAACTTTTATAGCGTTGTGCCAGACGACTTCCACAGTATAATTCCTAAATTGGTAGTTAAAGTTGGCGCAAAAGTAAAAGCAGGCGATGTGCTCTTTTATAATAAAGCTAACGAAGACGTAAAATTCGTATCTCCTGTTTCTGGTGAGATTGTTGACATTCCAAGAGGAGAGAAAAGAAAGCTTCTTTCAGTTAAAATACAAGCTGACAAAGAACAAACCTTCAAAGATTTTGGGACTTTAAATGTGGAGAGCGTTACTGCTGAAGCTGTAAAGTCAAGATTGCTGGAGTCTGGTTGTTGGGCTTTTGTAAAACAACGTCCGTACGACGTTATTGCAAAATCTGATGCCACTCCAAAAGCCATTTTTGTATCTGCTTACGCAAGTGCGCCATTAGCGACCGATTTAGACTATGTGTTACAAGGCAAAGAAGCAGAGCTTCAAGCGGCTGTAACGGCATTAGGTAAATTAACAAGCGGGAAAGTTCACGTTAGTGTAGATAAAAACGGGAATTCACCACTATCAGGCTTGTCGGGTATTACACTTCACAAAGTGTCTGGACCACATCCATCAGGTAATGTGGGAACTCAAATAAACAAAATCGATCCGGTTAATAAAGGTGAAACAGTGTGGACAGTAAATGCACAAGATCTTGTTATTATAGGGGAGTTATTATTAACTGGTAAATTTAATGCGAAGCGTACTATTGCTTTAGCAGGATCTTCAGTTAAAAAACCCAGATACTTCAAAACGACTATTGGTAGTGAAGTAGCCACTATGGTTTTTGATAACGGTGTAGATAAAAACGGTAACGATCGTATTATCTCTGGAAATGTTTTATCGGGTAAGCAAGTAAAAGCAGATGGGTATTTAGATTATTATAGCAATATAATAACGGTAATCCCAGAAGGCGACGATTACGAGCTTTTTGGTTGGAATAAGCCCGTGTTTAATAAAGTATCGACGTCTAGAGCATTAACCTTTTCATGGTTAACACCTAACAAAAAATACGACTTAAATACCAATACAAACGGAGAGCATAGAAATTTTGTAACCACGGGAACGTACGAACAGGTTTTTCCTTTAGATATTTACCCAATGCAAATTCTAAAGGCGTGTATGTATCAGGATTTAGATGAAATGGAAGCTTTAGGAATGTACGAAGTAGCGCCAGAAGATTTCGCTTTAACAGAATTCGTATGTGTGTCTAAGCAACCACATCAAGAAATTATTAGAACAGGTTTAGACTTAATGCTTAAAGAAATTGGATAACTTATTCATTGCACAAAGCAAAATGAAAAATACACAAGATGGGTTTAAAAAGTAATTTACATAATTTAAAAGAAAAGTATAAGGGTACCAAGATGGCGCCGGCGTTTAACGCAATACATACGTTTCTATACTTACCGAATGAGACCACTCACAATGGAACTCATATTAAGGTAGCCGACGATTTAAAAAGAACAATGAACACTGTTATTATGGCATTGGTTCCTTGTTTAATTTTTGGAATTTTTAATGCCGGTTACCAACATTACGCAGCAATCGATGCCGTTAACGGTATTACTACCGAAGTGTCTTTATGGGCTAATTTTATTACGTGGGATAACTTTGTAATGGGGGCTTGGACAGTTTTACCATTAGTAATAGTGTCTTATGGAGTTGGGCTAGCAGTAGAATTTGTATTCGCCGTAATTAAAGGACATGAAGTAGAAGAAGGGTACCTGGTAACAGGAATGTTAGTGCCACTTATCGTACCAATCGACACGCCATTATGGATGCTTTCAGTAGCGGTTATTTTTGGAGTTGTTATCGGAAAAGAAGTGTTTGGAGGAACAGGAATGAATATTCTTAACCCTGCGCTTACTATTCGTGCCTTTTTATTCTTCGCCTATCCTACATGGATGTCGGGAGATAAAGTATGGGTGCACGGAGCAAAAGCAATGGAAGGTCAGCCAGACGCTATTTCAGGAGAAACAATTTTAGGTAGTCTCGCTCAAAATAACGTTGTAAGTTATGATTGGATGGATATGTTCTTCGGATTTATTCCGGGTTCGGTAGGGGAGACCTCAACAGTTTTAATTCTTTTAGGAGGCTTATTCTTAATCTTCTCGAAAATTGGAAGCTGGAGAATTATGTTATCTTCTGTAGTGGGAGCTATCGTTATGGGATTAGTCTTTAACGGTGTTGTTAACGCCGGATGGATAACAGAGTCAAGTAAATTTTACGGATTAATGAGCACCGATTTCTGGATGCATTTATTAATTGGAGGGTTTGCTTTCGGTACCGTGTATATGGCAACCGATCCTGTTACCGCTTCACAGACCAATAAAGGAAAATGGATATATGGTTTCTTAATCGGATTTCTTTCTATTATGATTCGTGTATTCAACCCAGCATACCCAGAAGGTGTAATGTTAGCGATTTTATTAATGAACGTATTTGCGCCAACCATCGATCACTATGTGGTTCAAGGTAATGTTAAGCGTAGAATGAAACGTTTAAAACTAAAAACAGCATAATTATGGCAGTTAATACAGATAAAAATTCATACACAATACTCTTTGCAATTGCAATGGTAGTTATTGTAGGTTCTTTGTTAGCCTTTACAGCGTCTACGTTAAGACCTGCAATTGAGGAAAACGAACGTATGGAAAAACAACAAAACATTCTTTATACTATCGGTATAAATGAGAATGGAGATAACGATATTGTTTTTGTAGGGACAGAAAAAGTAGGCGAATTATTTTCTACTAACATTTCCCAACAACTCGTTCTAGAAGCAAAAGACGGAAAGATCTTGAAAGAAATGACGCGCCAAGAATATATGGACACTCATAACGATCAAGAGCCTTACTTAATAGACGTTAAGAAACAACAAGCTAGAGCTAAAGAAGGTAAATCTAGATTCTTACCTTTATTTATTGGTGAGAAAGACGGCGAAACTGTTTACGTTGCACCCATTAGAGGTAAAGGGTTATGGGATGCTATTTGGGGCTTTGTTGCTTTAGATAAGGATATGGTTGTTCAAGGTGTGTTCTTTGATCACGCAGGTGAAACGCCCGGTTTAGGAGCTAATATTAAGCAACGTTATTTTATGGATGATTTCGAAGGGGAACATTTACTTAGCGATACCGGTGCCTTTAAAGGGATTGAAGTAGCAAAAGGAAATAACGACCCACTAAACGAAAGAAAAGAAGATTATAAAGTTGATGCCTTAGCGGGAGCAACAATTACAGGAGACGGTGTAGCTGCAATGATGAAGAAAGATTTAAAATTGTATTTACCATTCTTCGAAAACTTAAAAACACAATCTAACTAATATGGGACTACTTTCAAAAAAAGACGGTAAGTTAATCACCGATCCATTAGCAGATAACAACCCAATTACTATTCAAGTATTAGGTATTTGTTCGGCATTAGCTATTACTGCCGAGCTAAAGGCATCACTTGTAATGGGAATTGCAGTGTTATTCGTATTAGGAGTTGGAAATGTTGTCATTTCGTTATTGCGTAACATTATTCCTTCAAAAATTAGAATTATTGTACAACTTATTGTTGTAGCGACATTAGTAATTATTGTAGATCAAGTACTAAAAGCTTATGCTTACGAGTTAAGTAAAACCCTTTCGGTATTTATTGGTTTAATTATTACCAACTGTATTATTATGGGACGTTTTGAAGCGTTTGCTTTAGGAAACGGACCTTGGAGATCGTTCTTAGATGGTATTGGTAACGCGTTAGGTTATGCTGTTATTCTTGTTATAGTAGGATTCTTTAGAGAGCTTTTAGGATCTGGAACCTTATTTGGTATTCCAGTTTTAGGGGATGCTATTGAAAAAACAGGAGTGTACTCTATTGGATACGAAAATAACGGGTTTATGTTAATGCCTCCAATGGCTTTAATTATCGTAGGACTTCTTATTTGGGTACAACGTAGTAGAAACAAGGCATTAATCGAAGACTAATCAAAACACAGTTTGAGTTCGTGTTAGAAATAACAACAACAAAAACTAAAAAATAAAAGACAATGATAGAACACATAGAATTATTTTTTAAGTCAATTTTTATTGACAATATGGTGTTTGCGGTATTCTTAGGTATGTGCTCATATTTAGCAGTATCTAAAAAGGTTGCAACAGCAGTTGGTTTAGGAGCTGCGGTAATATTCGTATTGGCTATTACAGTACCCTTAAACTGGTTATTAGATCAGTATTTATTACAACCTGGCGCTTTAAAATGGCTAGGTCCAGAATATGCAGATTTCGATTTAAGCTTCTTATCTTTCATAATGTTTATTGCAACCATTGCAACAATGGTGCAATTAGTAGAGATTGTAGTAGAGAAATTTTCACCATCGTTATATAACTCATTAGGTATTTTCTTACCACTTATTGCCGTTAACTGTGCCATCTTAGGGGGGTCTTTGTTTATGCAAGCTCGTGAAATAGAAACGCTAGGGTTAGCACTTAATTACGGAGTGTCTTCTGGAATTGGTTGGTTTTTGGCCATTCTTGCTATTGCAGCCATCCGTGAGAAAATTAGATATAGTAATGTGCCTGCACCATTAAGAGGTTTAGGAATTACTTTTATTATAACGGGATTAATGGGTATTGGTTTCTTAAGTTTTGGTGGAATGTTAACAGGAGGTGATGAAGAAGGAGAACCATCAACAGAACCAGAACCAACCTCTCAGGTAGAACAAATTGAAACTGAAAAATCAGTAGAATTAGCCAATAACACTAAGATAATAGAATAATTATGATTTTAGCAGCAGGAACAACAGGAACAATAATAGCTACCGTAGCAGCGTTTTTATTAATTACCCTAATACTAGTTAGTTTATTATTATTCGTAAAACAAAAATTATCACCTTCTGGTCCAGTAACCATTAAGATAAACGGTGAAAAAGAAATTGAAGTGGCGTCGGGTGGTACATTGCTATCTACATTAAGTGCGCAGAAAATATTCTTACCATCGGCTTGTGGTGGTGGTGGAACGTGTATTCAATGTGAATGTCATGTAATGTCTGGTGGTGGTGAAGCGCTGCCAACAGAAACACCGCACTTTTCAAGAAAAGAATTAAAAGATGGTGCTCGTTTATCTTGTCAGGTAAAAGTGAAACAAGATATGGAGATTACCATTCCAGAAGAAGTTTTTGGAATTAAAAAATGGGAAGCTACCGTAGTACGTAACTATAATGTTGCTTCCTTTATTAAAGAATTCGTGGTACAAATACCTGAAGATATGGGGTATAAAGCGGGAGGATATATTCAAATTGAAATTCCGCCGTGTGAGGTAAATTTCTCAGAAATGGATATTACGGCACACCCTGAAGAACACGATACGCCAGACAAATTCCAAGCAGAATGGGAGAAGTTTAAATTATGGCCTCTAGTAATGAAAAACACTGAGACTGTAGAACGCGCCTATTCAATGGCCTCGTATCCTGCAGAAGGACGTGAGGTTATGCTTAATGTGCGTATAGCAACACCGCCTTTCGATAGAGTTAAAGGAGGTTGGGCCGATATTAATCCAGGTGTGGCATCGTCTTACATCTTTAACCAAAAGAAAGGGGATAAAGTAACTATCTCTGGACCTTACGGTGAATTCTTTATTAACGAAAGCGAATCAGAAATGCTTTATGTTGGTGGTGGTGCAGGAATGGCGCCTATGCGTTCTCACTTATACCACTTGTTCAAAACCTTAAAAACAGGTCGTAAAGTAACGTACTGGTATGGAGGACGTTCTAAAAGAGAATTATTCTATATGGAACACTTTAAAGAATTAGAAAGAGATTTTCCAAACTTTAAATTCTATCTGGCGCTTTCTGAGCCGGCCGAAGAAGATAACTGGAAAGTAAAAGAAAACATTGATGCTCCAGGGGATGGTTTCGTAGGATTTATTCACAATTGTGTAATAGACAATTATTTAAACCACCATGAAACACCTGAAGATATAGAGCTTTACTTCTGTGGACCGCCATTAATGAACAAAGCCGTTCAGAAAATGGGTGAAGATTTCGGTATGCCAGACGAGAATATAAGATTTGATGATTTTGGAGGATAATCCTTTTAAAATGCAATACAGAAAAACCCAACACGATCGTGTTGGGTTTTTTTATACAAATGATTTAGATTTTTGTATTTTTGTTGTTCAATAATTTACATTTAAAAGCCCTGTTATAAATGAGTAAAGCACTTACAAAACAAGAATTGCATAATCTTGCAATGAACCACGTAGGAAAGGATTTAGAGAAACGAGGGTTCGAATTTATAGCCATAAATAGCAAATTAAAAAAGCATCCGCAGTTTGTCTGTATAGACGCTAATAGCCAATACTTTTTTGTGATAGTTAAAGCGGTAATTTTACCAGAGAATCCTAATAATTACGATGTGATCTGGATGGAATCCTTTAAGAAACACGCTAGTGAAAAGGAGGCCAAAGTTTTATATGCAGGTGTAGGGCTAGCCAATCCTAAGGGGGACGACTTACCTGTCTATTTAAATGAAGATTATTTAATTGAATACAATGGTATTCAGTTTATAGACACACATTTAAATTAAATATCGCGCAGTAAAACTCACCTTTCATTGACTTTAAATAAATTTTAAAATGAAAAAATCAGTCGTACTTATAGTCTTTTTAATTGTGCTTTCGGCGTGTACAAAAGAACCGGTTAACACAAAAATAAGTGGCGGAGTATTCGGTACATTTTATGAAGTAACGTATCATTCTGAAGGCAACGAAAAATACAATACGCAATTTGATAGTCTTTTTGCTGTCATTAATAGATCAATGTCTAATTATCAACCGGATTCCGATATTTCAAAATTAAACCGTCACGAAATTGATGTAGTAGATGATCATTTTGTAAACGTGTTTGTGGGTGCGAAACAGATTTTTAAAGATACTAAGGGCGTTTTCGACCCTACTATTGGTATACTCGTCAATGCTTGGAATTTTGGTTCTGAAAAGAATTTGAAGCCATTAGATAGCGTTAAAGTAGATAGTTTAATGCAGTACGTTGGTTTTAATAGATTGTTATTAAGTGGCAATACCATTAGAGAGAGTTACCCACGCCCTTATATCGATTTTAATGCAATTGCTAAAGGCTATGCTGTAGATGTTATTGGAGATTTTTTAGTTAGTAAAAACATTCAAAATTTTATGGTTAATATTGGGGGTGAATTAGTAGCGCGAGGAAGTAATGTTGAAAGTAAAAAAGGATGGACCGTGGGTATCGAAAATCCTAATTACGATGGTTCTCAAACGTTCGATAAAGTCTTTGTATTGAAAGATGAAGCAATGGCGACTTCTGGAACTTATAGAAAGTTTAAAACAGACGAAAACGGAAACAAATACGCCCATATTATTAATACTAAAACGGGGTATCCCACAAAAACGAAGATTCTTAGTGCTTCAGTGATTACTAAAAACTGTATGTTAGCCGATGGTTACGCAACAGCGTTACAAGCGATGGGAGTTGAGGGCGTGAAACAATTTATGGCACGACATAAAGAGTTAAAAGGATATATCATCTTCGAAAATGAAAATAAGGAATACGAATCTTTAGGATTTAATAATTTTCCCGAGTAAGAGTTATTAGCTAAGAAAAAGGAATAATACGATGACGTATTCGAATCTTTATGGCGGTAAAACCTTTAGCGATGGTCTGTTTTACTCCGTTTTATGGTTCTATCTCGGCTTTGGAAATTATAGTTTGATTGAGCTTTTTAGCGGCCCGTTAATTCGTAGGCAAGCAAAATAGTATCATTCTAGAGTCGTTTAACGTTAAACAGACTTGTAAGGGCTGTTAATGATATGTCTTTTACATCAAGTAACTAAGCGTACTTCATTATTTAGCCTCTGGTTTATAAACTACAGGAATAATTTCGCCTTTTGCTAAGCAATATTTGGTTATATCCTCTGGCGATAGCATTGCAGTATAATCTACCTCTTCAACAGTAAAACCTATGCGTCGTAGTTTATTAAAATAATCGCGACCGTACACGCGTACGTGGTCATATTGCCCAAATAGTCTAGCGCGTTCGGCTTTATCTGTTATCGTGTCGTCTTCAAAAGTCGTTTCGCGATGTAATTCTTGAGGGATTTGAAAAACACCATAACCGCCAGGTTTCATCACGCGATATAATTCTTGCATTGCTTTAGTATCGTTGGGAATATGTTCTAACACATGATTGCATAAAACAATATCATAGCTATTATTTTCAAAGGGTAAATTACAGATGTCTGCTTTTACATCGGCGATAGGGGATTCTAAATCGGTGGTGGTATAGTTTAAGTTTTTTAAGGCGCGAAAACGTTTAAAAAAACACTGTTCTGGAGCAAAATGAAGAACGCTTTTGTGTGCTGAGAAAAAATCGGTTTCTTCTTTTAAATAGAGCCATAGAAGTCGGTGGCGCTCTAAACTTAACGTTGAAGGTGATAACACATTGTTTCTTTGGTTACCATAGCCATAAGGTAAAAAGGTTCTAAATCCTTCACCATCTATAGGGTCGAAAAAAGAATCTCCTTTTAGAAAGAAAGCTAAAAACGGACGAACAGTATAACTTAACCTAATTAAAAAAGGTCGCGGTAGAAAGTTTAAAAAGAATTTGAATAGGTTTTTCAATGTAAAAAAGGCTATGCTGTTTTGTCGTGACGAGAAATTATAAGGCTGTTTATGGTATCCCATAATTGTATTCTAGATCTTAACGCGGCTTTAGCCACCGCTAAAACGTCATCCCATTTTTTAGAGTCTTCACCACACAATTCGGTTATCATTTTTAAAGATAACGGGCCGTGATTATCGCCATCAACTTCTATATGTCGGTGTAAATAATAACTGAGTTTACTATACGGATTAGCGTTATTCTCTTTTTCAGATTGCGCTATAATTTGCAAAAACATATCAGGTATTAAATCTTCGCGACCAAAAGTAAAAGCTGCGGCAATTTTATGTGCTTCATTAGTGCTTATTACTTCAAAAGTATGGGTTACAAAAGCTTTCGTGTCGGTATGTATATCAATGCTATTTAAAGCGTCTTCAACCGAGGCGCCATTTTTTAAATGGGCAATTAAAGCATCAATAGGTAGTGTGTTTGCCTTAATTTGCTGCATCGCATCGAGATATATTTCAAAATGACTTTGTGGCTCATTATACTCGTTAACATCACTCTCTTCTCCTAAAACAATTTCGTTTATAAACTGAGAAATTGTAGGATTGCTTACAGGAATCCAAGGTAAAGTTACCGTTGTTAACTGTATTTGAAGCGCTTTTAACAGAGACATAAAATCCCAAACTGCATAAACGTGCTGCTCCATAAAGATTTTTACGTCTTCAATGGAGCTCAGGTTTTTATAAAGTTTATGCTCCTTTAGCTCTTTTTTAAGAGGCGCTAATTCGGTTTCAATGCGAGCAATAGTATTCATTCTAAAATAATAATTATAGTACGAAGGGAATTTGTCTAAATTCGTCTTCTTCCGTAGATGTGATGCCTAAGGCGTCATAAACATAGGCGAAAGTCGAAAGCAATTCTGGTTTGCCGTCTACAATTGCGACATCGTGTTCAAAGTGAGCGCTTGCTTTACCGTCTAAGGTAGTAATAGTCCAACCGTCGTTATGTTGTTTTATGCTTTGCGTACCTAAGTTAATCATTGGTTCTATGGCTACGACCATTCCATCTACAAACTTTTTACCACGACCACGTTTTCCGTAGTTAGGCATTTCAGGATCTTCATGCATTTTTCTGCCTAACCCGTGTCCTACGAGTTCGCGCACGACACCGTAACCGTGATCTTCGCAATACTTTTGAATAGCATAACCAACATCACCAACGCGATTTCCTCTTTTTAACTCCCTAATACCAAGGTATAACGATTCTTTGGTAACTTGTAACAGTTTTTCGATTTCTGGCGCAATCTCTCCAATAGCAAAGGTGTAAGCATGATCGCCATAAAAACCGTTTTTTACTGCACCACAATCTATAGAAATAATATCTCCTTCTGCTAACGGTGTGTTATTCGGAATACCATGTACGACTTGCGAGTTCGGACTCATACACAAGGTATTTGGGAAATCGTACAGCCCTAAAAACCCAGGTATTGCACCTTGATCTCTAATGCATTCTTCGGCAATTTTATCTAATTCTAAAGTGGTTACTCCAGGCTTTACAGCTTTGGCGACTTCTCCCAAAGTTTTAGAGACAATTAATGCGCTTTCTCGCAGTAATTCGATTTCTTCTCTTGTTTTAACTATTATCATGTGCATAAAAAATTATATGCAAATATAATAAATTTAAAGCGCTATATAATGTTTATGGAATATGACTTTTGGCAGTTTTTAAATGCTTAAATTTTGCGATATTTGTAGAACTAAAATTTCCATTATGTATACATCAGTATCGGCAGAAGAAGCAGTAAAAATTGTAAAGTCTAATAATAAAATTTATATCCAAGCCGCGGCAGCTGCACCTCAACTTTTAATTCAGGCGTTAACCAATAGACACGAAGAATTAAGAAATGTACAAATATGTCAATTACATACAGAAGGAGAGGCACCGTATGCAAACCCAGAATTACGAGATAGTTTTCACGTTAATTCTTTTTTCATAGGCAAAAATGTGCGCCATACACTAAAAGCAGGAAATGGATCATATACTCCTGTATTTTTAAGTGAAGTACCTCTATTATTTAAACGGAATATAATTGATTTACAAGTTGCTTTAATTCACGTTTCGGTGCCCGATCAACACGGGTATTGCTCGCTAGGCGTTTCAGTGGAAGCTACGTTGGCAGCTATTGATAATGCCGATTACGTAATTGCGCAAGTGAATAAGCAAATGCCTAGAACCCACGGCGCAGGGATTATCCATATCGCAGAAATTAATGCGTTTGTAGAATGCGACATACCACTGCCAGTACATACTATTGTAGAGCCTACGATTATTGAAAACCAAATAGGAAACCACGTGGCGAGTTTAATTGAAGACAGAAGTACTCTGCAAATGGGGATTGGAAATATTCCTAATGCGGTGTTATCGCGATTAATTAACCATAAAGATTTAGGATTACATACCGAAATGTTCTCGGACGGTGTGATTGATTTGATTTTAAAAAACGTTATTAACTGCAACTATAAAGGCGTGAATAGAGGGCGAGCCTTGGCTACTTTTTTAATTGGCTCTAAGCGACTTTACGATTATGTAGACGATAATCCGTTTATAGAAATGCGCGCCTCTAACTATACAAACGACGTGTCTATTATTAGGCAAAATCCTAAAATGGTAGCCATAAACTCTGCTATTGAAGTCGATTTAACAGGGCAAGTCTGCGCCGATTCTATCGGTTCTAAAATGTATTCTGGCGTAGGCGGGCAAATGGATTTTATTCGAGGGGCTTCCTTAAGTGACGGAGGGAAAGCCATAATAGCCTTGCCTTCAACTACAAAATCGGGTATCAGTCGTATTGTGCCAAGTTTAAAGCCTGGTGCGGGAGTCGTGACGACAAGAGCACACGTGCATTATGTGGTTACCGAATATGGTATAGCAAATTTATATGGTAAAACCATTCAAGAGCGTGTAAAAGCGTTAGTTAATATTGCACATCCAGACCATAAAGAAATCATAGATAAGCAGTATTTTGAGTTGTCGAGAGGGTAATTATTTTTTCAGAAATGAAAATAACCCCTTCTTTTTAGGTTGTGGAAGTTGTGGAGCGTCGTTAGTGAGCATCTGATAGACTTCACCCCAGCCTAAAACACCACCAATATTACGATCGTCAATAAATAAATCTGCATGAATTTTCCGACTTACTGAAGCCGTGTACTCTTCTTCCGGATAGCTATTATTAACGGCATAAAAGGTAACACCGTTGTCGCTACAAAAGGCAACGGCTTCCTCTAATTTTTTACTAGATCTGTAGGTCCATAAAATTAAACGGTGTCCGTCTTTTTGAAGTCGTTTTAGAGTTTCAAAAACAAATAATCTTGGCGTTCCAATACCCGGATAGCCATCTTCTACAATAGTTCCATCAAAATCTACGGCTATTATCAATCCTTTTTTCATCATAACAATACAGTTTTACTCTAAATCGGGGTTAAATTAAAGAATGTTGGGTCATCGCTTTTGGTTGTTCTATGCCCATCAATTTTAAAATAGTTGGTGCGATATCTCCTAAAATACCGTCTTTAATTGTGGTTAATTCATTGTCTATTAGAAGTACCGGAACCGGGTTTGTAGTATGCGCTGTATTTGGCGATCCGTCTGGGTTTATCATCGTTTCACAATTACCATGATCGGCAATTAAAAGCGTTGTGTAGCCATTTGTTAAAGCCGTGGTAATTACTTTTTCTACACAAGTATCTACAGCCTCGCACGCTTTTATTGCAGCGTCCATTACGCCGGTATGGCCCACCATATCACCATTAGCGAAATTTAAGCATACGAAATCTGGCGCTTGTTTTTCTAATTCTGGTACTAAAGCTTCGGTTAATTCGAAAGCGCTCATTTCTGGTTTTAAATCGTAAGTGGCTACTTTTGGAGAGTGTTTTAATATACGCGTTTCTCCTAGGAATGGTGTTTCCCTCCCGCCGGAAAAGAAAAAAGTAACGTGAGGATATTTTTCAGTCTCAGCAATTCTAATTTGCTTTTTATTCTCTTTCTCTAAAACCTCTCCTAAAGTTTCAGTAATATTATCTTTATTAAAAACAACGTGTAAATTTTTAAAATTCTGGTCGTAGTTCGTTAACGTAACATAATGTAAATTTAATTTATGCATATCGAATTCAGGAAAATCGCGTTGTGATAAAGCATCTGTAAGTTGGCGACCGCGATCGGTTCTAAAATTAAAAAAGATAACCACATCTTCATCTGCAATAGTTGCTAACGGTGTATTGTTTTCATCTACCATTACAATGGGTTTTATAAACTCGTCTGTAATACCGTTGTTGTAACTCTTTTGAATGCTTTTTACAGCGTTTATAGAATGTTCGCCGTCTGCATTTACCAAAGCGTCGTAAGCTAATTTTACGCGTTCCCAGCGGTGGTCTCTATCCATAGCATAATAGCGACCAATTATAGTTGCTATTTTAGCGTGTTTGTTAGTGGTGTAATTTTGCAAATCTTCAATAAAATGTTTTCCCGATTTTGGGTCGACATCTCTACCATCGGTAAACGCGTGAATAAAGGTGTTTTTAAGACCTGAATTTTCGGCAACCTCCAGCAATCCTTTTAAGTGATTAATATGTGAGTGCACACCGCCATCGCTAACGAGTCCTAAAAAATGAACTGCTTTGTTGTTTTCTTTAGCATACTGAAACGCATTAAGTAAAACCGGCTCTAAAGCCAATGTTTGCTTCTCTACAGCTACATTTATTTTTGCTAAATCTTGATACACAATGCGGCCCGCTCCTAAATTCATATGGCCTACTTCGCTATTTCCCATTTGACCTTCTGGTAAACCCACATGTAAACCGTCCGTGCGAAGTTGTGCATGCGGATATTTGGAGTATAAGCTGTCTATAAAAGGAGTGTTAGCGTGGTCTATAGCAGATACTTTTGGGTCTGGAGATTTACCCCACCCGTCAAGAATCATTAAAATAACTTTTTTGTTCATTATTTTCAAAAATTTAGCTGTTCGCAAAGGTACTGAAGTTTGTTAAAACAATGTAGAATACTCCTTTAAAAACTAGCGTTATACTGTGTTTTAAAAACAGTTTGGGGTTGTGCTTAGCTGACTATTGACTGCTAAAAAAGAGATTTATGCTTACTGTAACAGATTTACAAGAGTGTTGACTTTATAATATATCAATAAATACATTAATCATCAATCAAAATCATTTATTATAAAAATATCAATCCTCATTTCCGCAATTGTATTCGTTTTCTCTTTCGTTACCGTTACTGCAAAATCCATCGCACTTGTTGTAAATAATAACAACATAGAAACTGTTTTTAACGTGAATTCTTTTTGCATATTTATTGTAAAAGGCGACGTAGAAACAGTTGTTAAATTATTAGTTAGAGGGAATATATCAATCAAAAAAGGGGATGGAATGACGCCGGTAATGTACGCTGCTAAATACAATAGAGTTGAAATTTCAAAACGTTTTATTGAAAAAGGAGCGGCGTTAAATACAGAATCAAGCAAGGGGTATACGGCGAGAGTATGCTAATATGCACGGAGCAGATGCCGTGAAAACGGTGCTTAACGACGCGTTAAACGATTATAATTAACAATAATTATTTTAGTTTTTTTTATGCAGTTATCTTACCATTTGGTAGTAGAAAGTTACTAAGAAATTAATTATTATTCCTATATTTTTCTATCGATGCTCTAATATTTTCGACGCGGTTATCTGGATCTGGGTGCGAACTTTGAAACTCAGGAACCCTATTTGAACCTCCAGCCGCTTTTAAAATGGCCATAACTTTAATCATTTCCTCCGGGTTATAACCCGCTTTCATCATAAAACGCACCCCTAAATCGTCACTTTCTAATTCGTCGCCACGTCCGTTTTTAAGTAATATGCCGTTTCCACCTTGAGCGATTAGTCCGCCAATTTCATTGCCAACAGAACTCCCGGCCGACGATAGGCCTTGCCAAAGGTCTGAGTTTGCAATGCGTTCTGCAGAGTGTTTCCCTAACACGTGACCAATTTCGTGACCTAAAACCCCTGCCAATTGGTCTTCGGTTTCTAATTGTGAATATAAAGCGTAGGTAATAAAAATTTGACCGCCCGGTAAAGCAAAAGCATTAATCGTAGAATTATCGGCGAGTAAATGAAATTCGTACTGGTAAGGTGTTTCTTGCGCAATACTGTTATTCACTAATTTCCTGCCTACTTCATCTACCAGTGCTTGCATTTCTTCGTTTGGGTATAGACCACCGTACTGTTGCGCCATTTGTTCGCGACTCGCCAAACCCATTGCTATTTCTTGATCTACCGTCATAGAAATTGCTTGTTTTTTTCCTGTATAAGGATTTGTTTCTTGTCTGCTCAAATATTGGAACAACGCAAAAGCAGCAATTACGACTCCAATTATTATTCTACCTTTTAATCCGCCTCTTCTCATAATACATTACTTTTTTGACGTTTAAATTTACAAAAGTTCTGGATTTATATCTAAAATATTTTCCGAGAGGTACTTTTTTATAAAGGGTTCATCAAAATAATCGCTTCCTAAAAGCCCTTCAGATTTTAATAATTTTGAAATATCAAGCTTACCATAGGCCTCTAAATAAGGTTTAGAAAGGGGTTTGTAGCTATAATGCCATGGCTCGTATTTAAAGCCTTTTCGTTGGTAGAGGTCGGTGTAAACTAAATAAAAGCCATAGCGTTCAGCGTTGCTATCCATCCAGTCTTTAAGTTTGCAGTAAACCCCATTGCCGTGATAATTTTTGGGTTGCAAAATGCGCGCAGGTCTTGCTACGCTGGTATCGTAAATATCGATATCGGTACCCCAATGGTGTCGCGAAGTGCCTGGAATAGTTGAGTATTCGATAATTTTAGCAATACTTTCTTTAGGTGAAAGTCCTTGAGAAATAAAGGTGTTATATTTTCTATTCCAAATACGTTTTTGATGATTAAAATTGCGGTAGCTAGAAACAGCCGAAATTGTAATGCCTTCTTTTAAAGCTTCCGCTTTAAGTTTTAAAAAGGCTTGGTATGCTTCTTCTCTAATAGAATAACCGTTTCCAAATAGGGTAGGAGTTCCTTTTCCTATTAACTCTTCATCTGAAATAGTGTGTTGGCCGTTACTTTCTTTAGGAGTAAATGCCATTATTAATAAAAGAATGCATAAGAGATGTTTTAGTTTTTTCATTGTTTAAAAATATCAATTTAAGAAGTGATTTTATGTCAATACTTACGCTTAAAATAGTCTAGTTAGACTTCAGCGTAAAAAATATGTCTACAATTCAAAATTAATTACTTTTGAGGAAAAAACGTGACTATGTCTATTTCATTTAAAATAATACCCGCCAACGATATTTTTATAATCATCCCTTTTCTGCAGAAATTGTCTAATAATGCAAATTCTGAGGCTGTTTTACAAGAGCGACTTTTAGAAATGGTAACTCAGAATTACGAGTGTTTGGGTGTTTATAAAGACGATAAACTAATAGGAATCTGTGGTTTATGGTTTATGACGCGTCATTATGTAGGGAAATCTGTTGAGATAGACCACATTTATATTTGTGAAAAATTTCAGGGTCAAGGTATAGGTAAAATAGTAATGAAATGGGTCGATAATTATGCGCAATCTAAAGGGTGCAAAGCTTCAGAGCTAAATACTTACGTTCAAAATTACCCATCGCACAAATTTTACTACAATCAAGGCTATGAAATACTCGGATATCATTTTTTAAAGAAATTTTAAAAATTACTTGTTAATAACTGAAATGTTTAAGTATCTTTGCACTCGGAAACGCGAGAGTAGCTCAGTTGGTAGAGCGTCAGCCTTCCAAGCTGAATGTCGCCGGTTCGAACCCGGTCTCTCGCTCTAAAGCCTCATCTCACGATGAGGCTTTTTTATTTTATGTCTTTTAAAGATGTTCCGGTTTCAATTTCAAACGGAGTTTTTTTGTATTCAAAAATAATCGCTTTTAAGGGGCCTTTTAAAAGCATAGTGTCTCCTTTTATTTCAATCCAACTTCCTTCTCTTAATCCCACAACAGGGGGCGTATTGTAATGATGAAATTCTTTAATTCGCGTTTCGCGGGTTTCACCCATATGTGTATTGCCGCCGATAGGGTCTAAATAATGCGGATTTATATTGAAGGGCACAAAACCCAATGTTTTAAAACTTGGCGGGTACACAATAGGCATATCGTTTGTCGTGCTCATTGTTAAACCGCAAATATTGCTTCCCGCACTTGTGCCTAAATACGGCGTTCCCTTTAAAACGACCTCCTTTAGGGTGTTTATACAGTTGCTTTTATATAATTGACTAACTAAAACAAAGGTGTTTCCTCCACCAACGTAAATGCCTTTTGCTTCTTGAAGCGCTTCTGTTGGCGATTCAAATTCGTGAATGCCAACTACTTTTTTGTTTATTTTATTGAATACTAGTTGTATGTTATTAGTGTATTCTTCGTGAGATATGCCGCCAGGCCTTGCATACGGAATAAATAATATAGTATCTGTATTTTTATATAACTCTGTGAGGGCGTCTAAAATGTAATCTAAAGGTGCGCCACCAAACACGGTAGACGTACTCGCAATAATTAAATGTTTCATAGATGTTAATAGCGTTAAAGATTGATTTGTATTAAGAAATTATTGTAAATTTAGGCAAAGCATATATTTAACAAAAGTTTAAAAGTGTTTTAAATTTATATTTAGATATGAAAACCTTTATTTACGTTACTAAACCATTCCAAATGAAGCGCTTTTTACTTTTTACAGCATTTTTATGTTGTGTTACTACCTTTTATGCGCAAGAACCAGAACGTGTCCAGGTTTTGGGTAATATATATGTCGATGTCGATGATTTAGAAAATGTTACTATTTTTAACGCGTCGACGAATACAGGGGTTATTACCAATGCCGATGGTGAATTTAAAATTAGTGTGGGTTTAAACGACGAAATTCAAGTCTCTGCCCTGCAATTAAAACCGTTTAAAACTAAAATAACCGCGGCGGTCATCGCGTCAAAAAGCCTGAAAATATATTTAGTGGAACAAATAAATAGTTTAGCGGAGGTGATTTTATTACCCTATGATTTAACCGGTAATTTAGAAACCGATGTAGCTAATGTTAAATTAGTGACTCCAATTGTATTTAGTTTTGGTAGTTTTGAAAATTTCGATATGCCAGATGATAAGTATTCGGCCGTTGAAAATAGTGCCATAAATCAAGGTCAAATACGCTACCAAGCTGATGCTATCGCTATTTTGGGAGCTTTAGTGGGGTTGTTATTTAAAAACAAGAAACACGATACAAGTAATTTTAAAGACCCCAGGCTAGAAACCCCTATTTCTAAATGGGCAGATGCCTTTCCAAAAAGCTATTATATAGAAAATTATAATATTCCTGTACATAGGGTCTCCGATTTCATTTCTTTTTTAGAATCTCAAGATGGCCCTGAAATATTACTAACGGATAGTAACGAATTTCAACGGGTCGCTTATTTACACAAACAAAGCGAATTATTTTTAAAAGCGACAGGTGAATAAAGTTACATACTTGTTTTCCATTCTTATACTATTTACGCTCAAGGGCAAAAACTAGTTATTGATGGCGAAGTGTTTTCAGAAGATAGTGATGCTATTGAAGGTCTTCACGTTATAAATACCACACAAAATCAAAACACGACTACAGACGCTAATGGGAAATTTACCATTGAAGTTGCTGTAAATGACCAATTGGAAATCAGTTCTATTCAATATAAAAAAGTAACCTTAGTAATTACAGAAACACATCTTAAAAACAAACGTATTGTACTCTATTTAGAAATCGAAGTCAATGCATTAGCTGAAGTAAAATTAGGAAATACATTATCTGGCAACTTATACGATGATATTGCGAACTCGAAAGCTAAAAAACCTATAGATTTTTACGATGTCGGTATTCCAGGTTATAAAGGAAAAAGAAAAACAAAGAGCGAACGACTACTGCAGGAAGCTGGAGATTTTAAACCAGGTATGCTTATCGGGATTCTTGTGCTTTCTGTACCAATAAACCCAATACTAAATGGGTTATCTGGAAGAACAAAAAGGCTTAAACAACGAGTCGCACTAGAGGCAAATACAGAAGCTATGCAAAAATTAATAGCTAAATTGGGAGCCGCTTTCTTTAATGATTACCCGTTAGAGACTTCACGTAGAATGGATTTTTTCTATTTCTGTGCTGAAGATGAAAATTTTAATAACCATATCGGCGGAGGCAATATTGAAATGTTCGATTTTGTGATTGAAAAATATAAAGAGTATCAAAAAAATCTTAATCTTAAAGAATAACAGACTTTGGGAATACGTTTTGAAACTAATGGTTAAATTTGTAATTGAAATTTTTTAACTATGAATACTCTAAAAAAAATAGCACTACTCTTAATTTTACCTTTACTGGCGTTTACGGCTGCACACAAATATTACGTTAGCGTTACCCAAATCGATTATCTCGAAGAGCAAGAATCGGTACAAATTATTACGCGAATCTTTATCGATGATTTTGAGAATGTTTTACGCCAACGTTACGATGCATCATTGGTTTTGAACGATAATATAGACAATGCGCTAATGGATAATTATATCGAAAAATATGTGTTGTCCCGTATTCAAATTAGTATTAACAATTCTCCAGTCACTATTAAATATCTGGGAAAAAAATATACCGATGATATTGTAAACTGTTATTTAGAAATTAGTAATGTCAAGAATATTAAAAGTTTCGAAATTAAAAACGAGGTGTTGTTTGATATTTTTCCAGATCAAAAAAATATTGTACGAACACATATCAATTCAAAAAATAAATCCTTTATTCTCATTCCCCAAAAGGATAAAGGTTTGTTAAAGTTTTAACAAACCTTAAGCCTTGATAATTTAAAATGTTAATTTCAAATTCTATTTTGAAAAAAAAATCAAACTATGCGTAATATTAAGTATTATTTCTTGTCATTTATGTTTGTGACTATCGGTGTTTTTGCTCAACAAGAGCAGCAAGACCAACGTGTACCTCAAGAGGGGCATACAAACAGCAATAAATTTAAACAACTCTACGAGGAGTTTTCTACTCCGAATATGTTTAGAGCGGCTTCTGGCGCACCAGGCCCTGCTTATTATCAGCAGCAAGCCGATTATAAAATGGACATTGTTTTAGACGATGACAAAGCAATACTTAGTGGTCAAGAAACGATTACTTATACCAATAATTCTCCAGAGACTTTAAATTATCTTTGGGTGCAATTAGATCAAAACGTAAGAGCTAAAGATTCTAAGTCGCCTTTAATTGAATCAAGTAAGGTTGCGCCAGTACAACAAGCTGCAAGTTTTGCTAAAAATCATTTGGCAGAAACGTTCGACGGTGGTTTTAACATTGAATCGGTTACCGATACTAACGGGAAACCTTTAACGCACATGATTAATAGAACAATGATGCGTGTTGAAGTGCCGAAATCTCTAAAGACAGGTGAAAAGTTCTCTTTTAATATTAAATGGTGGTACACTATTAACGACCACGTTAAAGATGGAGGACGTTCTGGGTTCGAGTATTTTCCGGAAGATGGTAATAGAACCTACGTAATTGCGCAGTTTTATCCAAGAATGGCTGTTTATAATGATGTCGAAGGATGGCAAAACTCTCAATTCTGGGGGCGTGATGAATTCGCTTTACCATTTGGGAATTTTGAAGTTAACATTACAGTGCCTGCAGATCATATCTTAGATGGAACCGGAAAGCTTACCAATAGAAAAGAAGTATTTTCGAAAGAAATGATGAAACGTTACGAGAAAGCAAAAAAGTCTTACGACGAGCCTGTTGTAATTGTAACGCAATCGGAAGCTGAACGCGCTGAAAAAAGTAAATCGAGTAAAACAAAAACGTGGAAACTATACGCAGAAAATGTGCGTGACTTTGGTTTTGCGTCATCAAGAAAATACATCTGGGATATGATGGCCGTTAAATTAGGAGATAGAGACGTTATGGCGGTGTCATTGTATGCTAAAGAAGGAAATCCGTTATGGGAAGATTGGTCTACAAAAGCAGTAGCTAGTACCTTAAAAACGTATTCTAGAATGACTTTCGATTATCCTTACCACAAGGCTATTTCAGTACACGCAAAACAACAAGGTATGGAATACCCAATGATTTGCTGGAATTATGGTCGTCCAGATAAGGACGGTAACTATAGTGATAGAACTAAATTTGGGATGATGAGTGTTATTATTCATGAAGTAGGACATAACTTTTTCCCAATGATTGTTAACAGTGACGAGCGCCAATGGACTTGGATGGACGAGGGTTTAAATACATTCGTACAATATGTAGCAGAACAAGATTTTGGAAAATGGCATCCTACAGCACTGTCTGAAGGGCAAACATCGTATCCTTCACGTCGTGGACCAGCAGCAAAAATTGTAGATTACATGGGTGGTGATCAAAATTATATCGCACCAATTATGACCAAAGGTTTAAATACATACCAATTTGGTAATAACGCCTACGGAAAACCAGGAACAGCCTTAAATATTCTTAGAGAAACTGTTATGGGTGAAGAGTTATTTGACTATGCTTTTAGAGAGTATGCCAACCGTTGGATGTTTAAACACCCAACACCTGAAGACTTTTTCCGTACAATGGAAGATGCTTCGGCATTCGATTTAGATTGGTATTGGAGAGGTTGGTTTTACTCGACAGATTACGTCGATATCGGAATTAAATCAGTGAAGAAATTCCACGTGTCTGCAACACCTAATAAAGAAGGTGCTGAAATTGCAGACCGTTATAATATAGATTCTAAAAGTTTAGTGTATTATATTGAAGAAGGTACGGAAGAATTTTCTGATGATTTGAAAAACAATAGAGACTTAGAAAACGACATCTCATCGTTAAAAGAGTATTTAATGGATAACTTCACGCCACAAGAAAGAGCTAAAATGGAGCAGCCTAAATACTTCTACGAGGTTACCTTTAATAAACCAGGCGGATTAGTAATGCCTGTAATTGTAGAATTTACTTATGCCGATGGTACAAGTAAAACTGAAAAATATCCGGCGCAAATATGGAGACTCAACGATAAAGAAGTGAGTAAAGTAATTGCTTCAGGAAAAGAAATTGTAAAAATAACTGTAGATCCTAAGTTAGAAACTGCAGATGTTGATACAGCAAATAATTCGTGGCCAAGAGAAGTGCAACAAAGCGAATTTGATGCTTTTAAAGACAAGACAAAAGATTAAATAGTACAGTCCTTAGTTTTTCAAAACCCACTCATTTCGAGTGGGTTTTTTAATGCGCAAAATTCTTTAGTTATTTAATTGTTAGTTAATTATTTGGTTTTACTATCACATTATTTTCCTACATTAGTGAGGTTATTAACTAATCAAACAACTAAAAATATGGAGTCAATGATGATTTATATGCCAATTGCTATGGCATTCTTGGGTTTAATTTATATGTGGATAAAGCGAACGTGGGTTTTAAAACAAGATGCTGGAGATGGTAAAATGAAAGAGATTTCAGATCACATTTATAAAGGAGCCCTCGCTTTTTTGGGCGCAGAATATAGGCTCCTAACCGTTTTTGTAATTATAGTTAGTGTGCTATTATTTATCGTTTCTCAAGTGGTCGATACGACACATTGGTTAATAGTTGTCGCCTTTATCTTTGGTGCTATATTTTCGGCTTTCGCTGGTAATATGGGAATGAAAATCGCTACAAAAACAAACGTAAGAACAACGCAAGCCGCAAAAACTAGTTTGCCAAATGCCTTAAAAATATCTTTTGGTGGTGGTACCGTAATGGGACTTGGTGTTGCAGGTTTAGCTGTATTAGGGCTGACGACATTCTTTATCTTTTTCTTTTATTTTTTTATGGATGGCGTTTGGATCTCAACCGATAAAATGACTATTGTTTTAGAAACCCTAGCAGGTTTTTCTCTAGGCGCAGAATCCATAGCCTTATTTGCGCGTGTGGGAGGCGGAATTTATACTAAAGCAGCCGATGTTGGTGCCGATTTAGTGGGTAAAATAGAGGCTGGAATCCCAGAAGACGATCCTAGAAATCCTGCAACTATTGCCGATAATGTAGGGGATAATGTGGGGGATGTTGCCGGAATGGGTGCCGATTTATTTGGGTCTTACGTGGCGACCGTGTTGGCCGCAATGGTATTAGGGAATTATGTAATTAAAGATATGGGTGGAAACATAGACGATGCTTTTGGAGGTATCGGTCCTATTTTACTACCAATGGCGATTGCAGGTGTAGGAATTATTATTTCTATTATTGGGACGATGCTCGTGAAAATTAAAAATAATGACGCTAAAGAAACTGAGGTTATGGGTGCCCTAAATATTGGAAATTGGACTTCGATTATTTTAGTAGCGATCGCCTGTTTTGGTTTGTGTTATTGGATGCTTCCAGAAAAAATGATGATGAATTATTTTGGAGAAGGTTTGAAGGAAATTTCTTCTATGCGGGTGTTTTATGCCACTTTAGTCGGTTTATTTGTGGGGGCTGTTATTTCTTCAGTAACTGAGTATTATACCGGTTTGGGTAAAAAACCAATCTTAAAAATTGTTGAACAATCAAGCACGGGGGCAGGAACAAATATTATTGCAGGTTTAGCAACGGGTATGATTTCTACGTTTCCTTCAGTATTGTTATTTGCAGCGGCAATCTGGACATCGTATGCCTTTGCAGGGTTTTATGGAGTGGCTTTGGCGGCTTCGGCGATGATGGCAACGACAGCAATGCAACTAGCGATAGATGCTTTCGGACCAATCTCAGATAATGCCGGTGGAATTGCCGAAATGAGCGAGCAAGAACCCATCGTTCGCCAACGCACAGATATATTAGATTCTGTAGGGAATACAACAGCTGCTACCGGAAAAGGATTTGCGATTGCTTCGGCAGCACTAACTTCTTTGGCTTTATTCGCGGCTTACGTAACGTTTACAGGAATCGACGGTATTAATATTTTTAAAGCACCAGTGTTAGCAATGCTATTTGTAGGTGGAATGGTTCCGGTTGTGTTTTCTGCTTTAGCAATGAATGCTGTAGGTAAAGCAGCAATGCAAATGGTGCAAGAAGTGCGTAGACAGTTTAGAGAGATCCCGGGAATTATGGAAGGTACAGGGAAACCAGAATACGATAAATGTGTCGATATTTCTACCAAAGCGTCTTTAAGAGAAATGATGTTACCCGGCTTGTTAACCATTGGTTTTCCTTTAGTTATTGCGTTTGTACCAATGGCGTTCGGTATGCACTCTTTAGATATTGCCGAAATGCTTGGCGGGTATATGGCAGGTGTTACGGTATCTGGTGTGTTGTGGGCAATTTTTCAAAATAATGCTGGCGGTGCTTGGGATAATGCAAAAAAATCATTTGAGGCTGGGGTAAAAATCAATGGTGTTATGACTTTTAAAGGGTCTGATGCTCATAAAGCCGCAGTTACTGGAGATACTGTCGGTGATCCGTTTAAAGACACGTCTGGGCCTTCAATGAATATTTTAATTAAACTAACGTGTTTAATCGGATTGGTAATTGCACCTATTTTAGGAGATCATTCGGATTCTGTTTCCGTTGAAAAACAACAAGAAGTTAATATCTGGATTGATGAAAATGGGGAAAAGCACGTTTTAGACGGCACAGAAACTGTGAAATTTATAAGTAAAGAAGAAGCAGCAGGAAATGTATCATCAAATAGTACGTATACGTCTGTAGAAATGACAAAAAATGAGACCAACAATATGGTTAAGGCTGTTGTAACTATAGAACGTAATATTAACGGTGAAACGCAAGTTGAAACTCAAGAATTTACGGGCACCGAGGATGAAGTAAGAAACCAGTTAAAAAAGGTAGAGGATTTTAAGATTAAAATAAAAGACAAACGCTAACCACGATTTAATATTTAGAAAAAAACCACAGGATATCCTGTGGTTTTTTTATGAAAAATGATATCTTCATTGTTTCGATCGATACCGATAAGTATGTTTAAAAAAGATCCTCTTCAAATTATAGCGTTCCAAAGTTATGGCACAAATACGCACTTCTATTTAAAAGGTAGAGCTCTCGAGGACGAAAATATAAACCTCGAAAATAAAACGTGGATTAATCTACTTATAAATTCTTATAAACGCTTAGAGGTTGATGAGGTTCGAAATACCACATTAGATATAAAACTACCAAACGGAAAAATCTTAAAAACAACCACCGATAATAAAGGGTATTTTAAGGTGAAAGCAGAACTGGTTGGTTTAGAATCTCTAACCAATAGTGAGGGATGGTTGCCTTGTCAAGTAAGCTATAGCGATGTTAATATTAAACGTAACATACAAAACAAGAATAGTTTTCCGGCTGAAATTTTAATACCCTCGTCTCAAGCTAACTTTGGTGTGGCCAGCGATATCGATGATACTATTTTGCATACTGGCGTCGTGTCCTTTTTAAAATGGCGACTAATAATTAATAGTATTTTTAAGTCGGCACTCGCACGTATACCTTTAGAAGGCGCTCCAGAGTTTTATCATTTACTACATCGTGGGATTTCAGGTGACGAAGCAAATCCTATTTTTTATGTGAGTCATAGTCCGTGGAATTTATACCGATACCTAAAACTCTTTTTGAAACAAAACGATTTTCCGAAAGGCCCTATTTTACTGCGGAATTTTGATAGTTTATTTAAAAAGAAAACTATTGACGAAAAACCTCAAAAGCAAAAGGAGATTGTAAATTTACTTGAAACATATCCCAATTTGCCTTTTATTTTAATTGGTGATAGTGGTGAGCACGACCCCGATATCTACATTGAAATTGCAGAATTATATCCCGATAGAATTAAAGCAATTTATTTAAGAAGTGTAAATCATAATAAGCGAATGGAACGTGTTAGAGGTCTTTTAGAAAATTATAAAACCACACCAGTGCTTTTGGTAGAATCTAGTAAGCAAGCCATAGCACACGCTAGATCTATTGGGTTTATTAAGTAGGCTTCTGCTAATAAAACAAGCCGCCTTTTAAATTTATGAGAGTGTTTTTTAGTCCTTTTTCTCTTAAAATATGAATAGCCATTTCGCTTCTCATTCCGGCTTTACAATACACTATAATATCTT
The DNA here is from genome assembly GCF_008086175.1 of Bizionia saleffrena. Classification (GTDB taxonomy): domain Bacteria; phylum Bacteroidota; class Bacteroidia; order Flavobacteriales; family Flavobacteriaceae; genus Bizionia; species Bizionia saleffrena. Next base: position 81,301 of record NZ_VSKM01000002.1, on the reverse strand, counting down.
TTTCAGTCTGTAATTCTTTAAATCGTCGGTCTAATTCCTGTAACGGAATATGTAAACCTCCAATATTAAAATGTTCGCGTTCTAAAGGCGTACGTACGTCTAATAATATAAAGGGGTCTTCTAATGTATTCAACTCCTTCAACGTAATTTCAGTAAGCGGTTTCGCTGTTATTCCGCAAAAAAGGTTATAATTGTCTTGTAAATGGTTAATTGTAACAGAATTGTCCTTTTTATAGTTTACAATAACCTGTTGCATCGTAAGCGTGTTGAAAGTGAGGAGTTTTTCAGTTAAAACGGTGCCAATACCACAAATTATTTTAATCACTTCATTCGCTTGTAAACTGCCAATAATTCCTGGTAAAATGCCTAAAACGCCAATTTCAGAACAGTTTGGAACTGTATTAGGTTCTGGAGGCGTTGGAAACAAACAACGATATGTAGGGCCGTTTTGATAATTGAAAACAGACACCTGCCCTTCGAATTTAAAAATAGATCCAAAAACAACTGGTTTATTAGTAAGTACGGCCGCGTCGTTAACTAAATAGCGTGTCGGAAAATTGTCGCTTCCGTCGACAATAATATCGTATAAACTAAATAGAGTTAAGGCATTTTTAGTTGATAGTCTTTCCGTGTAAACTTCAAAATTCACATACGGATTTAATCCCGATAATCTATTTGCGGCTACTTTAGCTTTGTGTTTGCCTATGTCGTTATGTGTGTATAACACTTGACGTTGTAAGTTGCTTTGCGAAATCGTATCGTCGTCTATTATTCCAATTTTTCCAACGCCAGAGGCTGTTAAATATTGTAAAATAGGACAGCCTAAACCACCAGCGCCAATGACTAAAACGCTAGATTGTTTTATTTTTTCTTGACCAGAAAGGCCTATTTCATCTAAAATAAGATGGCGATTATATTGTTGTTCTTCGCCGTGCTGTAAAGTCATTTGTTATTTAATTTAACTTAATTATGTTTATTTGGTGCCAGTGAAAACGTTTCCCAGTCTTTCCAAACGACTTCAAAATCTTTTTCTTTTAACATCGCAGTTATGGTTTCTGTACTACGATCGTCAGAGATCTCAAACTGTTCTAAAGATTCTGGTTCTACAACATAACCACCAGGATTTGTTTTAGATTCGGCACTCATAGAAGTGATACCAAAATTGATAATGTTATTTCTGAACTTTTCGCTTTCTCTAGTGGAAATCGACAATTCTACATCTTCATCTAACAATCGATAGGCGCAAATTAGCTGTGCTAAATCAGCATCTTCCATAATGACTTTAGGTTCCAAACCTCCAGAGTGCGGTCGCAATCTAGGAAATGAAATAGAGTATTTAGTTTGCCAATAGGTCTTTTGCAAATACTGTAAATGTAAAGCGGTGTAAAAACTGTCTGCTCTCCAATCTTCTAAACCAAATAAAGCGCCTAAACCAATTTTATGAACTCCTGCTTTTCCTAAGCGATCTGGGGTTTCTAAGCGGTAATAAAAATTAGATTTTTTGCCTTTAGGGTGGTGTTTTTTATACTCTTCTTTGTGGTAAGTTTCTTGGTAAACTAAAACTGCATATAGGCCGTTTTTAGACAATAGTTCGTAGTCATTTTGGTCTAATGGTTGTACTTCTATGGTAATGTTTGCAAACTCTTTATTAAGGAGTTTAATCGCCTTATTTATGTAATCGACACCAACGGTTTTGTTAGCTTCTCCAGTAACCAAAAGAATGTGATTGTAGCCTTTATTTTTTAAGAAATTAGCTTCTTTTAAAATCTCGACATCGGTTAGTGTGCGTCTAGGTATTTTATTGGTTACACTAAAACCGCAATAGGTACAAATGTTTTGGCACTCGTTACTTAAATACATTGGGGCAAACATTTGCATTGTATTCCCAAAGCGTTTTTTAGTTAATGCGCTACTCAATTGCGCCATTTGCTCTAAATAGGGGGCCGCAGCTGGCGAAATTAAAGCTTTAAAATCTTCTAGTGTGCGCTTGTTATTATGTAAAGCCGTTTCTACATCTTCACTAGTTTTGCTGTAAATATCGGCGACTATAGTGTCCCAATCCTGACGGTTAAAAAGCGATGTAAAGCTATGCATTCAAAAAAGAGGTGAGAGGAGAACTTGCTTCGGCGGTATGTTTTGTTGGTGCTAATTTGGCAGTGTATGCTAAACGACCAGCTTCTACCGCAAGTCTAAAAGCATTCGCCATAGCTATTGGGTTTTTAGAGACTGCAATTGCGGTATTTACTAAAACAGCATCTGCGCCTAATTCCATTGCGTATGCCGCGTGAGAGGGAGCGCCAATACCAGCATCTACAATTACAGGAACGTTACTTTGAGCGATAATTATTTCTAAAAAATCCACTGTCTTCAAACCTTTGTTACTGCCTATGGGTGCGCCCAATGGCATTACGCACTGTACGCCAACATCTTCTAATCGCTTACATAAAACAGGGTCTGCGTGTATATATGGCATAACTACAAAACCTTGCTTTACCAATTCTTCTGCGGCTTTTAATGTTTCTATGGGATCTGGTAATAAATATTTTTGATCGGGATGAATTTCTAATTTCACCCAATTGGTTTCTAAAGCTTCACGCGATAATTGAGCGGCAAAAACAGCTTCTTTCGCTGTGCGAACACCCGATGTGTTTGGTAGTAAATGAATTCTAGAATGATTTAAATGTGATAAAATGTCGTCATCTTCATTAGCGATATCTACACGTTTTAAAGCCACGGTAACCAACTCACTTTCTGAGGCTACTATCGCGTCTTTCATTACAGTTGAAGAACTAAATTTTCCTGTGCCTGTAAACAAACGTGAGGTAAAGGTTTTATCTCCTATTTTTAAACTATTGTTCATCGTTTTCCTTTTTGTCAAATGTGTAGCGCTGCTCTAATGTCGGGCCATTTATTATTTCATTTAACGCGTTAATGTTATTGAAATCTCTGGTAATTTCTCCTGAAACAGCAATACCATAAACACCCGTGTTTACTATATCGGCCACGTTTTGTAATGTAATGCCACCAATGGCAATAATTGGAGTGTCTGTTTTTAACGTCTTTAAAATATTTTGGTAGCCTTCTATTTCTAGAATCGGACTTAAATTTGTTTTTGTAGACGTCAATTTAAACGGCCCAAGACCGATATAATCTACTCCTTTTTTTATTAGGTTTTCGCAATCTTCTAACGTGTTGGCTGTACCGCCAATACTATAAAATTTGCCTAAGTAATCACGAACTTCAATTGGGCAAGCGTCATTTGTTCCTAAATGTACGCCGTCTGCTCTTACTTCCTTCGCAATTTTATAATGGTCGTTAATTATTAAACGGGTTTGGAAATGCGCCGTTAATTCTCTTGCTTTTAATGCTGTTTTTAGTAAAGTCTCTTCGTTCACGTCTTTTAAGCGCAACTGAATCCAATCGGCGCCAGATGAACAGGCTTTTTGTATGTTTTCTAAATGAATTTCTGGAGTGTCTCCTTGTGTTATATAATGTAATTTGCTAATCATTAAAGTTGTAATTATGGGTTCCTAAAAGGGATGTATTCGAGTTTAAAAAGGCTTCGGTGTATAGTTTTGCTAATTTGCAAGCATCTTCTAATACCATGTTTTTTACAGTATTTGAAGCTAAAGCCGCAGATAAAACACAACCGCTGCCGTGTTTTTGATGTATTGACGTTGCCGTTGGCGGAATGTTGAGTTGTACAATTTTATTATAATACACTTCGTCCCAACCTATTTTGTCTTTTCGGTGACCGCCTTTTAAATATATATTAGTTTTTTCCGAAATGTATGAAATAGTATCTTCAATCGTTTTGTCTGGGAATAAAGCGTGTATTTCTTCGTAATTTGGTGTGATAAAATAACAGCTGTTTAATATTTCTGAAAGGGTCTCTAAGTTTGATGAATCGTGAAAATGATAACCAGCACTTGCTTTTAAAATAGGGTCTAAAATAATTTTAATTTCTGGGTTTAATCGTTTTAAAGTTTTAGTAATGTCGTGTAAAACCTCCCAGGATTTAACTATTCCTATTTTTACTACGGAAATAGTAAAGCGTTCGAAAAGTATTTCAATTTGTGAAATAATAACCGCGCTATCCATCCAAATGCAATCTTTAAAAGTCGTATCGTTTTGAATGGTTACTGCCGTGCACACCGATAAACCGTAAAGATTATGGACTTCAAACGTTTTTATATCTGAAGTGATTCCGGCGCCGCTTGAAGGATCGAAACCGGCAATACTTAATATGTATGGTTTTTGAGTCATTATTTGCGTTGCTTTTGAAGCTGCTCTAGCGTGTTTTTAATTCCTAAAAAGGCCTCAAGGGGGTGTTCTGCATTCCAGACACCACCTAAAACACCAACACCTTTATAACCTAACTGCAGCGTTTTTTCTATAGTTTCTGAATTAATACCACCCATACCAATTATAAATTTATCTATTCCTGTAACATTAAACCCCTTGCCTTCGTATCCTTTTTTTGAGATTGAAGAAAACACCGGACTTAGTAAATGATAATCGAATTCAAATTCGCAGTCTTCGACGTCCTTAGGATCGTGAAAAGAGCTACTCATTGTTTTGCCGACCATCTGTAAGGTGTTAAAATAACCTTTTCCATTTTCTAAAACATCAATTCTTTTTTGTTCTTGAAAGTGAATACCTTTTAAATTGAAGGTGTTTACTAACTCGTGAAAAAAATGAATGACAATACGATTGTGATATTGCGGTTCTATTAGGTTTAAGAAAGTGATGTGTTCATCGATATTTTTAGAGGGTTTTCTTAAATGATAATGCTCTAAACCGGCCTTAAATAACAGATGAAGCGTGTCTATTTCGTTAGTAATATCTTCTTCGGGTGCTATAAGTACAATCATTTTTATAGTTGAAATTTTATAGTTTTAGATTTGGCATAAGTTAGGGATTGTAGTGACATCCTTTTGCTTTTTTCTGCAAAAGATATAACGGAAAGCCCGCCTTCGCCTTTTCTTAAAAAAGGCGAAGGAACTTCCATATTATTTTATAAGTAAACTTTGGATCCGTTATCTTTAAATTCTTGAGATTTTTCGTCCATTCCTTTGGCAAACACTTCGTCTCCTCTTATTTCGTTAACGGCAGCAAAATCGCGTACTTCCTGAGAAATTTTCATCGAACAGAATTTTGGTCCGCACATAGAGCAGAAATGGGCTATTTTTGCCCCATCGGCAGGCAAGGTTTCATCGTGATACTCTCGGGCCAATTCGGGGTCTAAAGCCAAATTAAATTGGTCTTCCCAACGAAACTCAAATCGCGCTTTGCTCAGTGCATCGTCTCTATGTTGCGCACTTGGATGTCCTTTTGCAAGATCGGCGGCATGGGCCGCTAATTTATAAGTGACAACTCCTGTGCGTACATCGTTTTTGTTAGGTAAGCCCAAGTGTTCTTTTGGTGTGACGTAGCACAACATTGCGCAACCAAACCAGCCTATCATAGCCGCACCAATACCAGAGGTAATGTGGTCGTAACCCGGTGCAATATCTGTGGTTAGTGGACCCAATGTGTAAAAAGGAGCTTCGTCGCAAACCTCCAATTGTTTGTCCATATTGGCTTTTATCATATGCATTGGCACGTGTCCGGGACCTTCTATAAAAGTTTGCACATCGTGTTTCCAGGCAATTTTTGTAAGCTCTCCTAAGGTTTCTAACTCGGCAAACTGTGCTTCGTCATTAGCGTCTGCAATACAACCCGGACGTAAACCGTCTCCTAAAGAAAAGGCAACATCGTAGGCTTTCATAATCTCACAAATCTCTTCAAAATGCGTGTATAAAAAGCTCTCTTTATGATGTGCTAAGCACCATTTTGCCATAATAGAACCACCACGAGATACGATACCGGTAATACGTTTTACTGTCATTGGTACGTAACGCAAACGCACGCCCGCGTGAATGGTGAAATAATCGACGCCTTGCTCTGCTTGCTCAATTAGGGTATCGCGGAAAATCTCCCAGGTTAAATCTTCGGCAGCGCCATTTACCTTTTCTAAAGCTTGGTAAATAGGTACGGTGCCAATGGGTACTGGTGAGTTGCGCACAATCCACTCGCGGGTTTCGTGAATATTTTGCCCGGTAGACAAATCCATAATATTATCTGCTCCCCAACGGCATGCCCAAACGGCTTTTTCTACCTCTTCTTCAATAGATGAGGTTGTGGCCGAATTACCAATATTGGCGTTTATTTTAACTAAGAAGTTACGACCTAGAATCATAGGTTCGGCTTCGGGGTGGTTTATATTACTTGGTAAAACTGCGCGGCCGCGAGCGATCTCGTCTCTAACAAATTCTGGTGTGATTTTCGCAGGAATACTGGCTCCAAAATCTTGACCTGGATGTTGGACAGATAAGCGTGTGATTTCTTCTATACGTTGGTTTTCGCGAATGGCAACATATTCCATTTCTGGAGTAATAATCCCTTTTTTTGCATAATGCATTTGCGATACATTTTCGCCTTTTTTCGCACGCATTGGATTTTTTAATTGTCCGAAACGCAAGTGGTCTAAGCTCTTATCGTTTAAGCGCTCGTTGCAGTATTGAGACGAAAAACTGTTTAATTGCTCAACGTTACCGCGGTCTAAAATCCATTGTTCACGGATACGTTCTATTCCGTTATGTACATTAACGTCCTTATTGGGATCTGTGTAGGGACCGGAAGTATCGTAAATAGTTACAGGTTCGTTTGGAATGTGTTTTTTTGTTAGTGAATCTACCGTATCACTTAGTGCAATTTCTCGCATTGCCACTTTAATTTCAGGAAATAATTTACCGGCAATATACACTTTTTTTGAGCTAGGAAAGGGGTGTCTTGTAATACCGTTTTGTTTGGGTGCGGTGTCTTTTTTTTTCATAATGATGTAAGAGGTTACGATTTTTAAATTTTAAAAATAGCTTTAGGAATTAACCGCCTTGTGTTGCCTTTATGATTAAAAGGGCATCTGTATTTGCGAGTGTTGTTTTAGGCCACTTACTTTTTTGAATGATGTTATTGTTTATTGCAATAGCAATTCCGTTTTGAGAAATTTCAAGTTGGGTTAACACCTCGAATAAAGTGATGGATTGTGGAAAGGAATGTTTTTTTTCGTTTACTGTAATAGTTACCATAGTTTCTTAATTCTTTAAGTTAAAAGAATAGACTAAGTTGTATGATAGTAGTACACAAGAAAATTGCAAAAAGTGAAATACGTTCACAGAAAATGAACATATTAAATCAACTTTTCCCTACGTTGGTATGAGCCAAATCAGGTTCTAAGGTTATTTCTCAAACTATTTCTAGTTACTCCTAAAGTCTATGTGGTAAATGTAATAAATTAACTCTGATAAAGCGTTATAAAATGTAAACTCTAGCAGAATTGATAGTTTTAATTGTCGCTAATTTTTTTGAAATAGGCGTAAGTGGCTAGTTGTGACTGCACTAATGGGTTGTTGTTTGTAACGTAGTCATTCTTTTGTTCGGGATCTATAATTCTAGCTTTAACATTGTCGGCCAATTGAATATCTAATACGTCTTTTACAATTCTATAATTATCAGGGTCTAAAACAGGAGCGATAACTTCTATACGATGCGATAAGTTACGGGTCATCCAATCGGCAGAACCGATATATAATTTGGCGTCACCATCGTTTCCGAATAAATATACGCGACCGTGCTCTAAAAAGCGGTCTAAAATACTCGTGATTGTAATATTGTCACTTTGATCTTTTATTCCCGGCACTAGGCTGCAAATGCCGCGAATTAATAATCGGATTTTTACACCAGCATTGCTCGCTTTATAAAGCAGCTGAATCATTTTTTTATCTTGAAGGCTGTTCATTTTTAAAATTATAGCCCCCTCTTTTCCTGCATGAACTAAAGCAATTTCATTTTCTACTAATCGCGAAAACATATGTCGCGATGTAAATGGAGAGATTAATAATCTTTTAGCTTTTGGTACAATTAAAACACCTTCGAGCACTAAGAATACACGGTTAAGCTCTTTACACATTTTTTTATTTTGAGTCATCAACCCGAAATCTGTGTATAGTTTTGCTGTTTTTTCGTTGAAATTTCCTGTGGCAATATAGCTGTAAGCTTTAAGTTCGCCCTCGACTTCTCGCTCTATATATAAAATTTTTGAATGTACTTTAATTCCAGGGTAGCTATAAATGACTTTTGCTCCGTTTTCTGAAAATATCTTGCCCCATTTTAAATTATTGTCTTCATCGAAACGTGCTTTAGCTTCAATAAAAACGACAACCTTTTTACCGTTTTTCGCGGCTTTTGCAATGGCGGTATTTAATCGCGAGGTTTTGGCTAAGCGATACAGTGTCATTTTAATGGTTTTTACTTTTGGATCGTCTGCGGCTTCTTCCAATAATTTTATAACCGGTTCGAACGATTGATATGGATAGTGTATAAGTTGATCTTTAGCATCAATAGCTTTAAATACCGAGTCGTATTCGCTAAGTAATTTATGTGGTAACGGTTCTAAAACCGTGTTAGATAGTTGCTTGTTCGTAGGGTTAGGAAAACGGAAAAAATCCTTAAAGTTATGATAAACACCACCAAGAATAATATCGGTATTATAGATGTCTAGCGTCTTTTTTAATACCGCCAATAAATTCTTTGGGGCATTAGAGTCAATGAGTACACGTGTTGCTTGACCTGTTTCTCTTTTAGGAAGTGCGTCTTTAATTTTCTGCATTAAATTACCTGAGAATTCGTCTTCAATGTATAACTCGGCATCACGGGACAACTTCAAGGCGTAATAGATATTGCTATTTTCTTTGAATAGATTGTGTTTTAAAATATCGTCTATAAACGTAATATAAAAGGTGTCGTTATCTGAAGGAAATACGTAAAAACGAGATTCTTTACTGGGGATTTCTACCATTTCAATTAAAGAATCGTCTTTTAAACACGCGAGATAAGAAGCTTCATTTTTTGCAAATATAGAATCCTTTAGCGTTGCTTCTCCCGTTTGCGTGTCAATGTTATCTTTTAAAACGGTTTGGTAATAGTCTTCGGCTTGTTTCTTTTGTTCGGAAGAAAACGCGTTATAATCTATTAAATGAATGTTTTCGGCTTTTAAATCGGGAATAATTTCATTGTAAAAAGCATCACCAAATTCTTTTTGTTGACTGTTAACTTGCTTTTTAATTTCCTCTAAAACCTTATTAGGTTGGGTAACCAGTTTTTTACGGAGCGGTTTTTCTAGATCTTTTACTTGTCTAATATCAGAGACACGCACCTTAAAAAACTCGTCTAAATTAGACGAGAAAATGGCTAAAAACTTAATGCGCTCGTAAAGCGGATTGTTTTTATCTCTAATTTCTTGTAAAACGCGGTGGTTAAATCTTAGCCACGACAGATCTCTATGGTAATATTTGGAATTGTAAAGCTTGCTCATCAATGAATAGAATAATGAGCAATTTAAGAGATTAGAAATAAAATAATGTAAGAATTTTGTTAACTTATTTAGAATAATCCGTTTATTTGGGCATCAATCTTATTGAGGATAAGACCTAAATCTTCAGGGTTATCTACAAAATCAAGATTGTCAACGTCAATAATTAATAAATTCCCTTTATCGTAACCCGAAATCCACGCTTCGTAGCGTTCGTTAAGTCTGCTTAAATAATCAATACTAATTGAATTTTCATAATCGCGACCACGTTTGTGGATCTGTGAGACTAAGTTAGAAATCGAACTGCGTAAATAGATTAATAAGTCTGGACCCTGAACAAAGCTTTCCATAAGATTAAAGAGCGACCTGTAATTTTCGAAATCACGATTTGTCATTAGGCCCATAGCGTGTAAGTTGGGAGCGAAAATATGTGCGTCTTCGTAAATGGTTCTGTCTTGAATAATGTCTTTACCGCTTTCTCTAATTTGTGCGATTTGTCGGAAACGGCTATTTAAAAAATACACTTGCAAATTAAAACTCCAGCGTTCCATTTGATTATAGAAATCATCCAAATAAGGGTTATCTACAACGTCTTCTAATTGAGCTTCCCATTTGTAATGTTTTGCTAGTAAAGTTGTGAGCGTCGTTTTTCCTGCGCCAATATTTCCGGCAATTGCAACGTGCATATTATTTTATTTTTAGTTGGTACTGGTAAAGAAATTTACCGTCGTAAATATAGAGGATTCCGTTGGTTAGAAAAAACTGTTTTATTAACAAATTTGGGATCTGTATTTCTTCTCTGTTTTCAGGTTTTTGAGTTAAATATAACAGTTTATCGACTTTTTCTATAATAATATTTTCGTCGCTTTCTGAAATAGATAAAAACCCTTCATTTTTTATTTTGTAGATCAAGCTACCAAAATAGCTGTATTTGTATAAAAAGTTTTCAGTAAGTAACCAGCACGCGTTATAATTACTGGTAAAATCTAAGACAGCGCTCTGCACAGGTTGGGTGGTGGCGCGTGTATTGTTGGTTTTATAATCGTATACTTCTAGCTGTTGCAAATCTTGATTGAAAATCCAAATGGTCGTGTCACTTCCCGTCGAAATATGGGTGACGTTTTTATAATTTTTATTGCTGTTAAAATCAATTTTGTAAACTTCGGCCAATCTATTGTCTAATATAATAACCGTATTAAAAGCCTGGTAAAACAAATTTATTTTTAAAGGATTAAAGGTGTTAGCCGAAGTGATATTGCCTAATTGAATGTTGCTGTAAGTGGTTTCTTTATCGCCATCATTTTTAATAAAAACATTATTCTTGGTATAATATAAGGCATTAAAAGCATCTATTCCTATCAGATAATCGGCGTTAATTTTAGATTTTTTTACAAATGAAGTACTCAGCGTTACTTGGCCAAAGCAAGTCGCGGAAAGCAAAAATAGAATGTATACAGCGTGTTTCATATCGGTTTGAAAAGTACAAAAACTAAACTGTAATTTATTATTTATTTAAGTGGTCTCGCATTGAAGCCAAAAGCGATTTCTAAATTTTAAGATTTATTTAACATAAATAAATTTAACATTTGTGCATTATAGTCGTCTTACTTTAGAATAGAAACCTATTAAATCAACTTTAAAATGAACAACTTACGCTCAAAACTATTTAAAACAACCGCTTGCTGGCTTGCTATTTTTGCTTCGACAGTAACGCTGGCGCAACAAGACTTTCAGGGTGTTGCAACGTATCAATCTAAAACCACTATAGATCTAGATAAATGGGGAGGAGAGAAAATGAGTCCGGAACGTAAAAAGATGATTATGGAGCGTATGAAAAGTATGTTCGAAAAGACTTTTATTTTAACTTTTAATAGAACAGAATCCACTTATAAAGAAGAAGAGAAGCTAGGAGCTCCTGGTAGTGGTGGGGGTTTTGGTGGAATGATGGGCAGTTTTACACCGGGCATACAATACAAAAATGTAAAGGATGGCGAGTTCTTGCAAGATCAAGAGTTTTTTGGAAAACAGTTTTTAATAAAAGACAAACTCGAAAAATTAGAGTGGAAAATGACGGGTGAGACTAAGCAAATTGGTCAGTATATGTGTATGAAAGCGACGGCTATTAAAAAGGTAGATGAAATGGATTTCTCTAATATGAGACGTAAGAATAGAGATAAAGAAGACAAAGAGGAGCAAGATGAAAAAGTAAAAGATTCGTCCGAAACCGCTAGCAACGACGCGCCTAAAGATATGATGGACGAGATCGAAATCCCTGAAGACATTGAAGTTGTTGTGTGGTACACAATGCAGATACCAGTAAATCAAGGTCCGGGAGAATTCTGGGGATTACCAGGATTAATTTTAGAAGCAAGTTCTGGACGTACAACTGTTTTATGTTCTAAAATTGTTTTAAACCCCGGCGAAAAAGAAGAGATTAAAAAACCGACTAAAGGTAAAGAAGTCACAAAACAAGAATATACCGACATTGTAAAGCAAAAGGTAGAAGAAATGCGCGAGATGTATGGTGGTAGAAATCGTGGACAACGCAGAAACTAATAGGAGCTAACAACAGCAACAAAACGATGAAAAGAAACCTAATTCTGTTACTTTTATTGGTAACAAGTGTAACTTTTGCACAAGTAAAATTTGAGGGTACCGTAAAAGATAGTATTGGTACGCCTTTAGAATTAGCCAATGTGGTGGCTATAAACCAAACCACAAAAATTATGGATGCTTACGGCATTACCAATGCCGACGGAAAATATAAATTATCCTTAGAAAAAAACACAACCTATAGCATTCAAATTAGCTATATCGGTTTTAAAACCGAACTGCGTGTAATTGCAGTAAAAGAAGATAATATACAGCTCGATTATATTCTGCAAACCGATACTTCGTTAGATGAGGTTGAAATTGTATATGAAATGCCAGTCACTGTAAAAGGAGATACTATTATTTATAATGCCGATTCTTTTAAAAACGGTACCGAAAGAAAGCTAGAAGACATTCTTAAAAAATTACCCGGTGTTGAAGTTAATGCCGATGGTGAAATAGAAGTAGAAGGTAAGAAGGTCACTAAAGTAATGGTAGAAGGAAAAGATTTTTTCGATGGCGATTCTAAGCTGGCGACAAAAAATATTCCGTCTAATGCCGTAGATAAAGTACAGGTTTTAAAAAACTATTCTAGCGTTGGGCAGCTAAGCGGCGTGACCAATAATCAAGATAATATTGCTATTAATATAAAGCTAAAAGAAGGTAAAGGCGCTTTTTGGTTTGGTACTGTAACTGCTGGCGGTGGGGATTCAGAAAATAATAGTTTGTACTTATTGCAACCTAAACTGTTTTTCTACAGTCCAGAATATAGTATCAATCTTATTGGCGATTTAAATAATATTGGCGAGGTGGCATTCTCACGTAGAGATTATTTTAATTTTACCGGTGGTTTTAAAATGCCAAGTCAAAGTAGTGGTACCAACCTTAATTTAGGAAATAATAACCTTGGGTTTTTAGCACTTCAAAATAATAAAGCCAAAGATATAAACACCAAGTTTGGGGCCGCTAATTTTAGTATGTCTCCTAATAAAGCACTTGATCTTAGCGGTTTTGCTATTTTTTCAAACTCCAGAGTACAGTTGCAGGAAAATAATTTTGTGCAATATACAGATGAAGATTTTAATATTCCAAACGAAAGCACAGCAAGTACAACCAAGCAAAGTAGCGATTTAGGAATGTTGAAATTAAGTGCTAAATATAAGCCAAATGCTAATAATCAATTGGATTACGATATTCTGGGACGCGTGTCTAAAGAAACACAAAATCAGAATTTCTTGTCTTCAGAAATTGGTAATATAAACCAAGTGGAAAACACGAAACCGTATAGCATCAATCAAAATATAAACTACTATTATACAGCAAACGAGAACAATATTTTCGCTTTTTCGGGTCAGCATTTACTGCAAGACGAAGATCCTTTTTACAACGCTTTTTTAGAAGATAAAACCAATTATAACGACACGGCAAACGGGTTGGGCTTAGATAATATGCAAGTGGGTTACGATATTGCTCAAGAAAAGCGCGTAAAATCGAATCAGTTAGATGTGAAATTAGATTATTGGAATGTCCTCAATACAAAAAGTAACATCAATTTTACGTTAGGAACCATTTACAGTCAGCAAGATTTTAATTCTAATCTGTTTCAATTTCTAGACGACGGTAGCGCCTTTAACCCGACGCCAACACTAAACGACGGGCGCGATGAAAACGATACAAAATACACCTTTAACGATGTGTACTTAGGTGCGCATTATAGATTCATTACAGGTAAATTTACGTTTACTCCGGGGCTTTCAGCGCACGCCTACAGTTCTGAAAACGCACAATTTGGTGCCGATTATAAAAACACATTTACACGCGTTTTGCCCGATTTCAATATGCGAATACAATTAAAAAAGAGCGAACAGTTAGTTTTAAATTATAGTATGCAAACCGAATTTACAGACGTTACAGATTTGGCTCGCGGTGTGGTCTTAAACAATTATAATGCCTTAAGTATTGGTAACCCAGAGTTAGAAAGTGCGTTGGCGCACGCTGTTAATTTAACGTATTTCAGCTTCAATATGTTTAATTATACCAATGTGTTCGCCAACGTAGGCTACACAAAAAATATAGACCGTATTCGTAGTGCTTCTAATTTTGCACCCGGCAGTGTTATTAGTGTGAGCTCCCCTTTTAACTCCGATTTCGCCGATGAAAGCATTACTATAACGGGACGTTTTCAGCGGTCTTTTGGTAAATTAAAAGCCACGGTAAGCGGTAATTTTAATTACGCAAAATTCAATCAGTTTATAAATAGCAAAGTATCTACAAACGAAAATTACACACAAACGTACAGTGTAGGGTTTAGCAGTAATTACCGCACGGCACCAAATTTCGATATCGGCTACCGCTTAACACTTCAAGATAACGATCAAGGCGCTACGCGCTCTAAGTTTTACACCCACGCGCCCTCTATAGATTTTGATGCGCTAATTTTAAAACGCTTCACGTTTAGAACAGATTACACGTTCAACGATTTTAGAAATCAGGAAGAATCTATCAATAATTACGAGTTTTGGAACGCCTCGTTATCGTATCGAAAAACAAAGGATAGTAAATTCGAATACGAAGTGAAAGCCACTAATATTTTAGATACGAAATCACAAAATAACACGAGTACCAGCGCCTTTTCGGTGAGTACAACAGAGTATTTTATACAACCGCGATTTGTAACTTTTAGAGTTATTTATAGTCTGTAGTTTTTGGGTGTTACCCTAAAGGGTCGCGTTTTCGCTACTCACTCTTTTTACAAAAAAGTAAAAAGGAGTTCAAACAGACCGCTCAACCGCTAACACAGTAGAAAGGGATACACAATAGAATACAAGTGCTAATTGTATTTTCCAATGTATTTTCCAAGTAAAAAATAAATGATCAATAAAATGAAAAAAAGAGTAGCTTCGCACACTTGTTAAACAATTAAAAATCAATATAATGAATTTAAAAAATTACATAGTAGCAGCATTTATAACGCTGTTTTGTGCAGTAAATCTTAACGCACAGAAAAAAAAGGTAGCCGTAGTTGGGTTTTACTCAGATAAAATAATTGGCTTTTCAGAATTAAATGGCGTGGGAGAAGCATTATTAACCGAAGTGCTTAAGTTAAGGGATAATCCAGATTTCGATTTAACGCCAATGCTAAATAATTACCACGATGCGTTTTTTAATGACTACGCTAAGGACTTTCCATTCGATTTAGTTCCAGAAAAGGAAGTGTTAGCAAACGAAGTATACCAAGCATTCGTACCAAAATACGAACTGGACGACGAAGCTTTAAAACGTTATGTTTTTATAGACGGTTACAAGCATATTTACGAAGGAGCATTAGGTAAAGTAAATGAAGAAGCTGTAGCGAAAATGTTTAGCGATATCGCCGATGGTGTGCTATTTGTAGAAGTGCATTTCGATTTAACTAAAGGTTTCGGAATTGGCTCTACAGCAACTGTAAAAATGAAAGCATTCACCAGAATTTCTCTTTACGATAAAACAGGAAAAAAAGTATTCGTTATTAACGAATCTGCACAGTCGAAAAAGACTTCGGTAATGGTAGGCGGTATTCCGGTAATGAAAACAACAAAGATATTACCAATGTGCGAAAGTGCTTTAGAGCGATTAATGAAGGATTTAGACAAAAGACTTCCTAAAATTATTAAAAAAGCAGATAAATTATAAAAATCTAAACTTCTGGTTTTAAACCCTTCAATAGTATTGGAGGGTTTTTTATTTTATTTCACGTAAAAAAAACACGAAAAGTCTTTGAGTATACGTAAAACTTAAATATATTTGCCATCGGTTTTGGGGAGATACTCAAGCGGCCAACGAGGGCAGACTGTAAATCTGCTGACTACGTCTTCGCAGGTTCGAATCCTGCTCTCCCCACATTAATTAAAAGTCTGTAAGCAATTACAGACTTTTTTTATGCGCTAAATTTGGCTTTTAATAGCGTATAGAAATATATTAATTTTTGTACTACAATTTTTTGTATTAAGCCCTAAGTGTTGGTTTACCTTAATAAAGGTAAACTACTACAACCTAAAAAGCTTTGTAATGCCTCGTTATACATATCTACACTAAATAAGTTTCGTTTGGTCGCAACTATTTAATTCTCCAAATACAAATATTTGTTACGCTTTTAAATTACCGATGTAGAGTGTATTATATATCGATTTTGAAAAATAATCACAAAAAATGATTTTTATAGGGTAACAATTTTGCATAGGGTGGTATCTAAACTCAAATACTAAATATTGTTTAACTTTTAATTTTAAAAATTATGAAAACATTTATGAAAACACTTGGGGTTTTAAGCGTATTATTTGCTTTTACAGCATTGACTTCTTGCGAACCAAAGAGTAAAGATTCGGAGCCCATTAAACAAGAAGAAATTAAGGAGCTATTTGCAATGCACACGGGACCCATTGTCTCTGTAGAATCTGCCAGAAATCCTGAAGCTCAAGTAACCAAAGGGGTAATTGTGGGGACTAAAGATGAAATGATTGCCTTTATTGATAAAATGACTGAAGCAAATGCCGATGTAGATGGTGATACTCCTCCTGGACCTCAAGGTATTTCTTTACAAGGTCACATTGGTTGGAAATATCATATTTACGGTCCAGAAATCCCTACAGGATGGGAAATCCAACAAGCATGTTTGGACCTATATTACCAGGAATATTTAGAGAAAAAATTTCAATATCAAGACTATGTAAACCAAGGTTGTAATACCTATACAGTTACATTTATGTGTCCTTTTAATAATGTTATATACTCCACTTATTCTATAGAGCCTACTGTAGATTGCTATCCTAATGATGAGCCTAGTACAAACGATGACTATTTTGTGTACAACAAATATAAACTTGTTAAATATCCTTTTGGTTTAGAAGACACTAGTGAGATGGTTGGAGAGTTTATTGAAGCATTGTCTGTGCAATAAGCTATAAGTTTTTAGAGCAAATAATTATTAGAAAATATAACGCATCTTATAGAGTCTTGGTTGTACTTATAGAGTTTAAAAATAACAACTGTATTAATCAAGAATAAACTTTAAGATACGGTAACAAAAAACCTCCATACTAATTAATATGGAGGTTTTAAATTTTTCTAACTGGTTTTTATAAACCGAATGCAGCTTTTACTGTATCTACATAGTCTAATTTTTCCCACGTAAATAATTCTACTTCTAGTTTTATTTCTTTTCCGTAAATATCTTCAAACGTTTTTGTAATTGTTTCATTTTTACGTCCCATATGTCCATAAGCGGCTGTTTCGCTGTATATAGGATTGCGAAGTTTTAAGCGTTTTTCTATTTCAGAAGGTCTCATATCAAAAATAGCAGCTACTTTCTTAGCGATCTCCCCGTCAGTCATATTAAACGGACACGTACCGTAAGTGTCTACAAAAATACCCATTGGTTCTACAACCCCAATCGCGTAGGATACTTGCACTAATACTTCATCGCAAACGCCTGCCGCTACTAAATTTTTAGCAATGTGTCGTGTTGCATAAGCGCCACTTCTATCTACTTTACTAGGGTCTTTTCCTGAAAAAGCGCCGCCACCGTGAGCCCCTTTTCCACCGTAAGTATCCACAATAATTTTACGACCTGTTAATCCGGTATCGCCATGGGGCCCACCAATAACAAATTTCCCTGTTGGATTAATGTGGTAGGTAATGGTATCGTTGAATAACGGTTTTAAATTTTCTGGTAATTTCGCAATTACTCGAGGGATTAAAATAGCAACAAGATCTTTTCTAATTTTAGCCAGCATTTCATTATCTGCAGCATCAACATCTTCTTTAGCTTTTGAAGCCGGTTTAACAAAATCGTCGTGCTGCGTAGAAATTACAATCGAATCAATACGTTGTGGTATATTATCGTCGCTATATTCAATAGTTACTTGACTTTTAGAATCGGGTCTTAAATACGTAATATCCTTTTCTTCACGACGTAAAGCCGCAAGCTCAATTAGTATTTTGTGAGACAAATCTAAAGCCAAAGGCATATAGTTTTCGGTCTCCGTAGTTGCGTAACCAAACATCATTCCTTGGTCTCCAGCACCCTGTTCTTCTTTGTTTTCTTTATCTACGCCACGATTAATATCTTCACTTTGCTCGTGTATTGCAGATAATACACCACAAGAACTACCGTCGAACATATAAGCACCTTTCGTGTAGCCTATTTTATTTATGGTATCTCTTGCTATTTTTTGTACATCGAGGTAGGTGTTCGATTTCACCTCTCCCGCTAAAACAACTTGACCTGTCGTAACTAGCGTTTCGCAAGCCACCTTAGAATTCTTGTCGAAAGCCAAAAAATTATCTATTAATGCATCACTAATTTGATCTGCTACTTTGTCTGGGTGTCCTTCAGAAACACTTTCCGAAGTAAATAAATATGCCATTTTTCTATTATTTTTTGTCAGAAGATTTGACGAAAACGTCTAAGGAAGCTTACACTGCCTTTAGCATTTTTTTAAGAGGTTGCAATCAGTCAAATCCTTCCTCGTTTCATTTAACACCTCAAAAGTACAAAATTTAAATAATTCAAGTCTAAACTTGGCGTTAAAAAGTCGTTAACACTTTAAATGGGTGTAGAATACAGCGTTTTATTTCAGATTAGGTGTTCAGTAGTTCAATTACTATCATAATTATATTTTTGTGAATTGCAAAGTATTACCGCGTTTTTAGGTGCTTATTCACTAACTTTAAATAAACTCTTTAAAAAAATCTATCGATGTCTGTTCAGCCTAAATTAACGCGATTCAATCAAAATGTACTTTCTAAATATCAAATTTATAATAGCATATTTATGACCTTACCTTTTGATGCGGTGACTAAAACGGGTGTTTTATTGCCGTTGTTTTATGATACGTGTAAAAGGGGTTTTGAAAAAGGCGATAATCCTACAACGATTGTGGAAACCTTCTTTTCAAACTATCAAGGAAAACGCAATACCACAAGTCAGGTGAATTTGTTATTTCGTTTTATTCAATATATAGAACGTCAGGTGGTGTTGTTTGATGCGATTGAAGATGCCGCGTTTCCGGTAGTTAATAATATGGATGGCATTGGAACGCTTCGCAGTTTGAAAGAAACGGCTGCTGCAGAAAAGAAATTAGACAAACTACAGGCGTATTTGGAGGATTTTAAAGTGCGAATAGTACTTACCGCACACCCCACGCAATTTTATCCGGGGGCGGTTTTAGGAATTATTACCGATTTAACGGCTGCGATAAAAGAGAATAACTTGTTGCGTATTCAAGAATTATTAGCGCAATTGGGTAAAACACCCTTTTTTAAACACGAAAAACCGTCGCCTTACGATGAGGCCGTGAGTTTAATTTGGTACCTCGAGAATGTGTTTTATTATTCCTTCGGATCGATTTACGATTATATTCAGCAAAATATTTTTGATGGCAAACACATTAATAATGACATTTTAAATATAGGATTCTGGCCGGGAGGTGACCGCGACGGAAATCCGTTTGTTACCCCAGAAATTACTTTAAAAGTAGCTACCCGACTTAAAGAAACTATTATTAGAAACTATTATAAAGACGTTCGTGCTTTAAAGCGGAAACTAACTTTTGATGGCGTCGAAGAACGTATTCAAAACTTAGAATCAGAATTGTATGGTATGATTTTAAATGAACCATCGGCGTTTACGTTAGCGTATTTTGTGTCAGAATTGCGAGCTATTAAATATAGTGTCGAAGAGACGCATCAAGGCTTGTATGTGTCTGACATTACCAGCTTATTAAATAAAATTCATCTTTTCGGATTTCATTTTTCGAGTTTAGATATCCGTCAGGACAGTCGCGCTCACGATAACGTATTTACCGAAATGGTAACAGTATTAATAGAAAGTGGAAGTTCTATTTTTCCTAAGAATTACTTGTCATTATCAGAGAAAGAGCAAGTCAATATCTTATCGAAAGTTAAAGGTAAAATAGAGGTATCGCTTATTAAAGATGAAGACACGTTAAAAACGTTACGTACCATTCAAGTTATAAAAACGATTCAAGATAATAACGGGGAACGTGCTGCAAATCGTTATATCATTAGTAATAATCAAACGGCTTTAAACGTTATGCAAGTGTTTGCAATGCTAAAATTAGTGGCGTTTCAAGAGTCGTTAACGGTAGATATTGGGCCGCTTTTCGAAACCATTACCGATTTAGAAAAGGCGCATTTAGTTATGGAAGAGTTATATATAAATCCAGAATACCGTGCGCATTTAGAGCAGCGCGACAATAAACAAACCATTATGTTGGGCTTTAGCGACGGCACAAAAGATGGTGGTTATTTAATGGCAAATTGGGCGATTTATAAAGCTAAAGAACGTTTAACAGCAATTTCTCGAGCACACAATATTACTGTTATATTTTTTGATGGTCGTGGCGGACCACCAGCGCGTGGCGGTGGGAAAACACATAATTTTTATGCTTCTTTAGGCCCCAAGATCGAAGATAAAGAAGTGCAATTAACCATTCAAGGACAAACGATAAGCTCGAACTTTGGAACGTTAGATTCTTCGCAATACAACTTAGAACAGCTAATAAGTTCTGGGGTTTACAACAGGTTAAGTGATACTGATTTAAGTATGACGCAAGATAATATTGCCGTTATGGATAAATTATCAAAACTGAGTTATGAAGCCTATGTAAATTTTAAGAATCATCCTAAATTCATTCCTTATTTAGAGCATATGAGCACTTTAAAATATTATGCTAAAACAAATATTGGAAGCCGGCCATCGAAACGCGGAAAGAGTGAACGTTTAATTTTTGAGGATTTAAGAGCGATCCCTTTTGTGGGGTCTTGGAGTCAATTAAAGCAAAATGTGCCTGGCTTTTTTGGTGTCGGCACCGCTTTAAAATGTTATGTTGATGCCGGAGAATTTGAGAAGGTAAAACAATTATATAAAACCTCTAATTTCTTTAGAACGCTGATAGAAAATAGTATGATGTCGTTGTCAAAATCATTTTTCGATTTAACTAAATATATGTCTGAAGACCCAGATTACGGTCCTTTTTGGTCCATTATTTATGAAGAATATAAAATATCAAAAGCACTAATTTTAAAACTTACCGACTTCACAGAGTTGATGCAAGAAGAACCCATTGGAAAAGCGTCAATAAATATTCGTGAATCTATTGTGTTGCCGCTATTAACCATTCAGCAATACGCTTTAAAAAAGATTCAAGAATTGGAAAAAGCGGAGGTTAGAGATGAAGACCAAATTCAAGTTTTTGAAAAAATTGTGATGCGATCGCTCTTCGGAAATATTAATGCAAGTCGAAATTCAGCTTAAAAACAGCAAAGCGGATAGAAAACACTAATTAAACTTGTAAACGAATAAAAAATAGTTAAAATTCAATATTCTTAAACAACTAAATATTTCTTCACAAAAAATGCGTTTTTTGTGTAAATGTGGTGGGTATTCCGGTGCATTATTATTGCTTTTTGGGGAAGAGTGATAATATAATAGCGAATGCTTCTCAACTATTTTAATAAATCGATTACTTTTGCAGGCTAATTGAAATAAAAGATGAGGTATTTTATAAGTGTTTTTTTAGTACTGCATTGTTTTTATGGTTTTTCTCAAGTAGATAAAAACCCGTTTACTATAGATGCGAACGCGTTTTATGGTACTATTTTAGAACATAATTCAGACATTGCTCATTTAATCACCGATCATCCTACGGGACTAATTTTAAGTTATAACCAGAAAACATTTGGGCAAAATGCCTGGGAAAGCCGTTATAATTATCCAGATTATGGGGTGTCTTTAGCGTATCAAGATTTAAAGAATGAGTTTTTAGGTGCGGCTTATGGATTGTATGCACATTTTAATTTTTACTTTTTAAAACGTAATTTAAAGTTTAGAATAGCTCAAGGTGTGGCGTATGCCACCAATCCTTACGACAAAGAAACGAACTATCGCAACAGTGCGTATGGCTCCGATTTATTGAGTTCGACGTATATTATGCTCAATTACGATAAACAAAATATTTTTAACGGATTAGGGGTGCAAGCCGGTATTTCTATTATTCATTATTCGAATGCAAATTTTAAAGCACCCAATAATTCTACCAATTCGTTTGTGTTTACGGTGGGAGCAAATTATATGATTGGTTACGATAAGCAGCCGGAATATATCGCCTCTACCGAAGACAAGAAATTCACGGAGAAAATACGGTATAACATAGCTTTTAGAGCGGGAATTAATGAGAGTGATGTCAATAATATGGGGCAGTACCCTTTTTATGTAGTCTCTGCGTATGCCGATAAACGTATTAATCGAAAATCGGCATTTCACGCCGGAACCGATATTTTCTTTTCTACCTTCCTAAAAGAATTAATCACTTATTACGCAATCGCATTTCCAGAAGATAATGTTTCTGGCGATGAAGATTATAAACGTGTGGGTGTTTTTGTAGGACACGAGCTCTTTATTAACAAACTATCGGTTATTACACAATTAGGTTATTATGTGTATTACCCTTACGATTTTGAGGGGCGTGTCTATAACAGATTAGGTTTAAAGCGGTATTTCGGTGATAAAATGTATGCCGCAATCACTTTGAAATCTCACGGAGCAAAAGCAGAAGGAGTTGAATTTGGAATAGGAATAAGATTATAAAAGCAATGAGGAAAATAGCAGTTATACTATCGTTAATTTTTTTGGTGAGTTGTAATGGAGACAACGCGCCAGACTGTTTTCAGAATTCTGGTGACCTTATAGAACAATCCTTTATCGTTGAAGATTTTTCTGAAATAACAGTTTTTGAGCGTATTGAAATGGTTGTAAAAGAGGCTCCAGAATATTCGGTTACTGTGCAAACGGGTGAGTATTTAATGAGTGATATCGAGGTGAAAGTCGAAAACGGAAGACTCTTATTAAGAAATAACAACGCTTGTAATTTAACCCGCGATTACGGTATTACAAAAATAACCGTTACAGCACCAAATCTTACCGAAATAAGAAGCAGTACAGGGTTACCAGTGCGCAGTGACGGCGTTTTAAATTACGATACTTTAAAATTGATTTCTGAAAATTATAGAGAGGAATACCACACTAGCGGTATTTTTGAATTAGAAGTAAATACCACACAATTATCGCTTACAATGAATGGGTTGTCTAGTGCTTTTATAAGCGGCACATCGACTAGTTTAAATATTAATTATGCTTCGGGAGATTCTCGATTTGAAGGGCGGTTTCTAGTCGCAGAAAATGTAACAATCTACCACCGCGGTACAAATGATATTACAGTGAATCCGCGGCAATCGCTTACCGCTAATTTAGTCAGTACGGGGGATGTGATTTCTGTAAACACGCCAACTACACTCGATATTAATGAGCAATATACTGGGCGCGTTATTTTTGAGTAAAAAAGAATAGACGATTTAGCTTGTCAATTCTCTGAATAAGGTTTCCAGACTGGTGTTTTTCTGATTTAACTGAAGTATTTTTAAGGCGTTATCGTGTGCAAAATCAAAAACCTGAGAGCGCATATCGTCTGGGGTCGAAAAGGTGATTTCATAAATAAAATCGAAGGTGTTAACCACCGTTTTTACATTTGGTAATCGCTGTAAGAATGCCGTTTCAATGCGGTAATCAAACTCTACAACAACCACTTGTTCCTGCTCATCGCGTAAGTCTTTAATTTTTTTATCGGCAACGATTTCACCTTTATTAATAATGATTACACGATCGCACATCGCTTCAACTTCTTGCATTATATGGGTTGATAAAAAAACTGTTTTTTCTTGACCAATACTGCGTATTAACTTTCTTACCTCTACCAATTGGTTAGGATCTAATCCAGTAGTGGGTTCATCTAAGATTAAAACATCAGGGTTGTGTAATAGTGCATTGGCTAAACCAACACGTTGTCTGAAACCTTTCGAGAGTTCTCCGATTTTTTTATGCGATTCTGCCGTCAATCCTGTTAACGTAATAACGTCTTCAATGCGGGTTTTAGTAACTTTATAAATAGATGCGTTAAACTCTAAATATTCTCTTACATATTGTTCTAAATATAATGGGTTGTGCTCTGGTAAATAGCCAACACTCTGCTGTACTTTTTTAGGGTGTAGCGCAACAGAATACCCGTTAACCTCGGCTTTGCCCTCTGTAGGACTTAAAAAAGTGGTTAAAATTTTCATCATTGTCGATTTTCCTGCGCCATTAGGTCCTAGAAATCCAACAATTTCAGGCTTGTTTACAGAAAAAGAAACGTTGTTTAGTGCCTTTTGACTGCCGTAAACCTTTGTGATATTTTCAACTTTTATTGACATACTTAAAATCTTTGCTTCAAAAATAAACATTAAAAATTTTAATTCGGCGATTCGTTTAAAATCTTTAAAACTTCAAGTTTCAAGTGGTGTTGCATTATGATTTTTCATATTATTTATAGAGATTAGTAAAATAGTTTTATTTTATTTTTAGTGTAAGATATTGTTTATTAGCGGTTTAGTTGTTTTTTTAGTTGAGAGGGTTTCATAATAATTAGGACAGTACTAATTTATTATATACTTTTGACAACTAATTAGAGGCTATGTAATAGCACGAATTAAAAATGAAAACAACACAAAACACATATTTTAGCTGGTATTACTTCTTTAACCTAAAGAACGAGACGCGCTATATGTAATTTTGAAACCTCATAATAGTTATACACTAGTCTCGATCTTTATCGGGACTTTTTTTTGCTCAAAACTGAACTAAATATTAATTTATAATGCACAAAACTGTAGCCATACAAGGAATAAAAGGATCGTTTCATCATATTGTATCACAGCAGTATTTTAAAAATGAGGTAGACGTTATTGAATGCCTATCGTTTCAAGATACTGTTTCTGCGTTACTAAATGAGCAGGCCGATGTTATAGTAATGGCGATAGAAAACTCTATTGCGGGTTCTATTATTCCTAATTACGCATTAATTGATGCTAATAATTTGCAAGTGGTGGGAGAGTATTATTTAGATGTTCAGCACCATTTAATGGCGTTGCCAAATCAAAGTATTCCCGATATAATGGAAGTGCATTCGCACCCTATGGCACTATTACAGTGTGCTGTGTTTTTTAAAGACTATCCGCATATTAAATTAGTAGAAGCCAAAGATACTGCTGATGTTGCAAAACATATTCAAGTAAATAAAAGCATCGGAATAGCTGCCATTGCTAGCGATTTGGCAGCAGAAACTTTTAGCTTAAACATTTTAAATAGAAGTATTCAAACCATAAAACATAACGAAACACGCTTTGTTATTGTGCAACGATATTCCGTAGAAATTAACAAAGAGAGTATTAATAAAGCATCGATTAAATTCGAACTAGAACACAAACGCGGCAGTTTGGCAACGGTATTAAATGTGCTGAGTGATTGTAAATTAAACGTGACTAAAATACAATCTCTACCCATAATTGAAACTCCTTGGAAATACGCCTTTTTTGTCGATGTTACCTTCGCAGAATATAAAGACTTTGAAAAAGCAAATACAATTTTAGAACTAATGACAACGCACATAAAAGTGCTTGGTGCTTACAAAAACGCAAAAAAATAATGGAGGTAGCAAACAGATTAAATACGATTGAAGAATACTACTTCTCGACTAAATTAAAAGAGGTGAGAGCGTTACAAGCTAGCGGAAAACCGATTATAAATTTAGGTATTGGTAGTCCCGATTTAGAACCGCCAAAAGAAGTGGTTTCGGCATTGGTAAGTAGTTTATACGATAAAACGGCAAACACATATCAAAGCTATCAAGGATTGCCAGAATTGCGTAATGGGATACGCGATTTTTATCACAATCATTTTAAGGTGTCTGTAAACCCTGAAACTGAAGTCCTACCATTAATGGGGAGTAAAGAGGGGGTTTTACATATTTCTTTGGCGTTTTTAAATAAAGGAGATGCGGTGTTAATTCCAAATCCTGGCTACCCAACTTATTTTAGTGTAACTAAACTAGTAGAAGCTGAAGCTGTTTTTTATGAACTTGAGGCTGCTAATAATTGGTTCCCAGATCTAGAAGCGCTTGAGGAAAGAGATTTATCGAAAGTAAAATTAATGTGGGTGAATTACCCCAATATGCCAACGGGCGCGAGAGCCTCGAAACAGCAATTAAAAGCGTTAGTAGCTTTTGCTAAAAAGCACAATATTTTGCTGGTTAACGATAATCCTTATAGTTTAATATTGAACGATGAACCTTTAAGCTTATTGGCGGTAGACGGTGCAAAAAACGTGTGCTTGGAATTGAATTCTCTAAGTAAGACTTTTAATTTAGCAGGTTGGCGTGTCGGTATGGTTTTAGGCGCGGAAGAGCATATCAACGCCATTTTAAACGTAAAAAGCAATATGGATTCTGGAATGTTTTACGGTATTCAAAAAGGTGCGATTAAAGCGTTAGAAGTTCAAGACGACTGGTTCGCGACTCTAAATACCGAATATGAAAAACGTCGTGAAGCCGTTTGGGAGTTGGCAGAACGTTTAGGCTGTACCTTTAATAAAAAAGCATCAGGTCTTTTCGTTTGGGCGAAATTACCAGAAGGATTAGATTCGGAGTCATTTATCAATGAGTTATTAATAAAGAAAGATGTTTTTATTGCTCCCGGGTTTATTTTCGGAAGTCAGGGTGATGGCTACATTCGGTTGTCTCTTTGTGCGCCGTTAGAAGATATTCAAACTGCAATTCAGCGTTTATGATACAGACCGTTTATATTATTGGAGTAGGGTTAATTGGCGGCAGCCTAGCGATAGACATTAAAAAGCAGCGTCCCGATATTATTATTTATGGTATCGATAATAACGCACACCATATTAATGAAGCCTTAGAACGTGGTATTATAGATAAAAAAGCATCGATAGAAGCTATTGAAAAGGCCGATTTAGTCATTTTGGCAACACCGGTAGATACTGCTGTTATGCTCTTACCGATGTTATTGGATCGTATTTCGGACTTCGGATTAATTGTTGATGTTGGTTCCACAAAATCAAGTATTTGTAAAATAGTCGCATCACATTCTAAGCGAAGAAATTTTCTAGCGATACACCCTATTGCGGGCACCGAATTTTCGGGACCAAAAGCGGCTGTGCCTAATTTGTTTCATCAAAAAACAACTATTATTTGCGAAATCGAAAAAACAGCGGCTACTCTTCAAGAGAAAGCTTTAAATTTATTTGCGACTATAGGAATGCGCGTGCGTTATATGCATCCCGAATCGCACGACAAGCACATTGCTTATATGTCTCATTTATCGCATATAAGTGCTTTTATGTTAGGGAAAACAGTCATTGAAAAGGAGAAAAACGAACGCGATATTTTTGATATGGCAGGCAGTGGTTTCGAGAGTACAGTACGATTGGCAAAAAGTTCTCCAGCAATGTGGACGCCTATTTTTAAACAGAATAAAGATAATGTTATAGACACATTACACGACTATATAAGTAATTTATCCCGTTTTAAATCGCTATTAGAGAATGACGATTTCGACGGCATTTATAAGGAAATGGACGAGACGAATTACATTAAAACTATTTTAAGCGGTATACAGTAAGGCTTAAGAATAAAAGAAAAGGATATGAAGAATAAAAAAGAAATGAGAACCTGGTTAGACGATTTAAACTTAGATCATCCTTTAGTAATCGCGGGACCATGTAGTGCAGAAACCGAAGAGCAGGTGTTAAAAATTGCTCACGAACTTAAAAATACAGATGTGAGTTATTTTAGAGCTGGAATCTGGAAACCGCGAACACGCCCAGGAATGTTTGAAGGGGTTGGTGCGTTAGGATTACAATGGTTGCAGAAAGTAAAAGCAGAAACCGGAATGAAAACCTGTACCGAAGTCGCTAATGCGGCCCACGTAAAATTGGCTGTCGAGCACGATGTCGATTTATTATGGATTGGTGCGCGCTCTACGGTGAGCCCTTTTATCATGCAAGAACTCGCCGATGCTTTAGCAGGAACAGATAAAATTGTATTAGTAAAAAATCCAGTAAATCCCGATTTAGCGCTTTGGTTAGGTGGTATTGAGCGATTGCACAATGCCGGAATAAAAAACTTAGGTGCTATTCACCGTGGGTTTTCAACTTACGAAAAAACAAAATATAGAAACATTCCAGAATGGCAATTGGCGATCGAATTTCAGAATAGATTTCCCGATTTACCTTTAATAAACGATCCTTCGCATATTACAGGAAATCGCGATATGGTTTTCGATGTTTGCCAAACGGCTTTAGATTTAAATTTCGATGGCTTAATGGTCGAAACACATTACGACCCGGATAATGCTTGGAGTGATGCCGCACAGCAAATCACACCCAAAGCTTTAGTACAAATGATGATAGATTTGAAGATTAGAAAAGAAAGCGATCCAGAAGCTAAATTTAATCACGATTTAAGTAATCTCCGTGCTAAAATTGATGTGGTAGATAATCAGATTATCGATTTGCTCGCCAAGCGTATGCAAGTCGCAGATGGTATTGGCGTTCTTAAAAAATCAAAAAATGTTGCTGTTTTACAAAGCAAGCGATGGAATGAGATTTTAGGGAAAATGGTGCTTCAAGGAGAAGATAAAGGGTTGAGTGAAGAATTTATTTTAAAGCTATTTAAAGCCATTCACCAAGAATCGATTAACCATCAAGAAAAAGTTATAAAGGGTTAAAACAAAAAAACCTTATAACTACAACCTTTTGTTGTAAAACAGCACAATAATTTTCATCTTTGTAATAATGACAGGACTCGTATATAAATCTACAGGAAGTTGGTACACCGTAAAAAACGAACTCGGTGTTACTTACGAATGCCGAATAAAAGGAAAATTTCGGTTACAAGGCATAAAAAGTACTAATCCCATTGCTGTTGGCGATTATGTAGATTTTGAGCTCGATACAAAAAGCGACCAGGAAACTGGCGTTATTTCTATTATTCACGACCGTTACAATTATATTGTGCGCAAATCGGTGAATTTATCTAAGCAAACCCATATTATTGCTTCTAATATCGATCAGGTGTTTTTATTGGTAACTATCGATAATCCGCCGACATTTACCAGTTTTATAGATCGTTTTTTGGTGACTGCCGAAGCGTATTCTATAAAAACAGTAATTCTGTTTAATAAGGTAGATACTTACGATGAAGAGACCTTTATGGAAGTGAAGTATTTGGCGCATATCTATCGTAAAATCGGGTATGAATGTATTGGTATTTCTGCTAAAACAGGAAAAAATATCGATCAAGTAAAAAGCTTAATGAAAGACAAAGTGAGTATGTTTACTGGGCATTCCGGTGTTGGTAAATCGACTTTAGTTAATGCTATCGAGCCTAATTTAGATTTAAAAACAAAAGCCATTTCAACACAACACAGCCAAGGGCAACATACCACGACATTTGCCGAAATGTTCGATCTTAGTTTTGGAGCCAAAATTATAGACACGCCAGGTATTAAAGGCTTCGGAATTGTAGATATGGAAAAAGAGGAAATAGGTGACTATTTTCCTGAGTTTTTTGCCTTAAAACAAGACTGTAAATTTAATAACTGCCTGCATATTGAAGAACCAAAATGTGCGGTTAAAGCCGCCTTAGATCGCGATGAAATAGCCGCTTCTCGTTATGCCAGTTATGTGCAAATGATTGAGGGCGACGATCAAAATTACAGAACAGATATTTGGGAAAAAGACCAGTAGAAGTAAACCGTGTGTAAAGTGCGGATAAAATAGAATGAGAGCAGTAATTCAGAAAGTGTCAGAAGCCAGTGTAACCATCAATAATTCGCAGGTGGCAGCCATTAAAACGGGGCTCTTAATATTGTTGGGTATCGAAGCTAGCGATGATCACACCGATAGTGAATGGCTGGCGAAAAAAATAGCAAATCTGCGTATTTTTGAAGACCAGAACGACGTAATGAATCACTCCTTATTGGCAATCGATGGCGAGGTAATTGTTGTGAGTCAGTTTACGCTTCTTGCTAGTACAAAAAAAGGAAATCGTCCCAGTTATATTAAAGCGGCACGACCAGAAATCGCTATTCCGTTGTACGAAAATTTCATAAAACAAATGGAAAACGTTATTAATAAACCAGTCCAAACGGGCGAATTTGGTGCCGATATGAAAGTGGGATTAATCAACGACGGCCCAGTCACCATACTTATAGATACAAAAAATAAAGACTAGATTTTTAGCGTTTTATACTAATAATTAGGAGCTAGAACCTGCTCTCGGCAGTCGCTTCCCAATAGCTATCGCCATAGGGAGAGCTTCAACAAAGCCTCCATCAGGGCTAAAACAAAATATGTATTATGGATATTAAAAATGCACAATTAGAAGTCGATAATTGGATTAAAAACCACGGCGTTCGTTACTTTAATGAATTAACCAATATGGCACAACTTACCGAAGAGGTAGGGGAAGTGGCGCGAATAATAGCCAGACGCTACGGCGAACAAAGCGAAAAAGAAAGTGATAAAAACAAAGATTTAGGCGAAGAACTAGCCGATGTTATGTTTGTCGTTTTGTGTTTAGCAAACCAAACCGGTATTAATTTACAAGACGCTTTCGATAAGAAATTAGATATTAAAACAGAACGCGATCACGATCGTCATCATAACAACGAGAAATTAAAATAGCCGTTTGCTCTTCTGTTTTTTTTAAAATAAAAAAGTTTGAAACGCTATCATAATAAAGTATGGATATTCATCTTAAAAAATCTGAATTAAAAAAAGAACCGTTAGCGGTTCAAATTACGGGCTCTAAAAGCGAAACCAATCGCTTATTGCTTCTGCAGGCTTTATATCCAGAATTGCACATCGAAAACCAATCCAATTCAGACGATTCTAGTGTAATGTTAAGCGCACTAACATCAAAAGATGCTGTTATCGATATTCATCACGCGGGGACGGCAATGCGTTTTCTTACGGCCTATTTTTCAACACTAAAAGAAAGAACAGTAACGCTAACCGGTTCGCAACGGATGACGGAGCGTCCCATTGCCATTTTAGTGAATGCTTTAACCGACTTGGGAGCGGATATTGAGTATATAACCGAAAACGGATTTCCGCCGTTACGTATTACTGGTAAAACGTTGCCTAATCATAAGGTTGCCTTACAAGCCAATGTGAGCAGTCAGTATATTTCGGCATTATTACTGATCGCGCCCACATTAAAAAACGGATTAGAATTAACTTTAAAGGGAACTATCACTTCGGTGCCTTATATAAAAATGACGCTACATCTATTAGAGCAAATAGGTGTTAAAACGCAATTTGAAAATCAAATAATTACGGTATATCCGCACTTAGGAACTGTAAAGAAACAAACTATTGTAGTAGAATCCGATTGGTCTTCGGCGTCTTATTTTTATAGTATCGTTGCGTTGAGTGAAATCGGGACACGTATTACGCTAAACTCCTATAAAAAAACAAGCTTGCAAGGCGATTCTGTGTTAGCACAATTGTACGACCAGTTTGGTGTGACTTCAGAGTTTAAAGATCATACATTAAATCTTACAAAAACAAGAGCGGTACAGAAAGATACTGTCATTGCTTTTAATTTAGTAAACGCTCCAGATATTGCGCAAACAATTGCAATAACGGCGTTGGGTTTAGGTTTACAGTGTGATTTATCTGGACTTCATACTTTAAAAATTAAAGAAACAGACCGTTTAGAGGCGCTTAAAGTTGAAATTGAAAAACTAGGTGGTAAAATTGATGTGACGGATTCACGTTTGCATTTGTCTAAAAATGAAAAACTTACGGGGGGTATTTCTATCGCAACATACAACGATCATAGAATGGCTATGGCTTTCGCGCCTTTGGCTTTAAAAATTTCAATACTAATTGAGGATGCTTCGGTGGTGTCTAAATCGTATCCTACATTTTGGGACGATCTAAAACGCATTGGATTTTCATTTTAATAAATAATAATCAGTCATTTACTTGACAACGGCTATCTTGAGATTGTATATTTGTAATCATAATATAAAACAAACTAAATGAAATTATCACATTTTGGCTTCGAATTACCGGAAGAGCTATTAGCAGAATACCCTTCTGAAAACAGAGATGAATCGCGTTTAATGGTTTTAAACCGAAAAGAGCAAACCATAGAACATAAGATGTTTAAGGACATCATAGATTATTTCGATGAAGAGGATGTAATGATACTTAATGATACAAAAGTATTTCCTGCACGTTTATTTGGTAACAAAGAGAAAACGGGAGCTAGAATTGAAGTGTTTTTATTAAGAGAATTAAACGAAGAACAACGCCTTTGGGATGTTTTAGTAGATCCAGCTCGTAAAATAAGAATTGGAAATAAATTATATTTTGGGGAAGACGAAAGTTTAGTCGCTGAGGTTATAGATAATACAACCTCTAGAGGTAGAACATTACGTTTTCTGTACGACGGATCGTATGAAGAATTTAGAAAAAAATTACACGAATTAGGAGAAACGCCACTTCCTAAATATATAAAGAGAGACGTAGAGCCGCAAGACGAAGAGCGCTACCAAACCATTTTCGCGAAAACGGAAGGTGCAGTAGCAGCGCCAACTGCTGGATTGCATTTTTCTAAACACTTATTAAAACGCTTAGAAATTAAAGGTGTAGATTTTGCTGAAGTAACTTTACACGTTGGTTTAGGTACCTTTAACCCTGTAGAGGTTGAGGATTTATCGAAACATAAAATGGACAGTGAAGAAGTATTTATTGGCCCTGAAACGGTAGAAAGAATAAACAGAGCTTTAAAAGAAAGAAAACGTATTTGTGCAGTGGGTACCACGGCAATGCGTGCTGTAGAAAGTGCGGTGTCTTCTAGTGCAACATTAAATGAAATTAACGGATGGACTAACAAATTTATTTTCCCTCCTTACGAGTTTAGTATTGCCAACTGTATGATTACAAATTTTCACACCCCAAAATCGACGCTATTAATGATGGCTTCAGCTTTTGGAGGTTACGATTTTGTAAAAAAAGCGTATGAGGAAGCTGTAAAAGAAAAATACAATTTTTATAGTTATGGAGATGCGATGTTAATCATCTAATGACTTCTAAATAAAAGACTAAAAGCCTCAATTGTTATCAGTTGAGGCTTTTTTTATACGTAAAACTATCATAAAAAATAATCAAAAATCGTTTAGCGCAAAACGATTCACTATTTTTGCAAAACTTATGGCAGAACAAAAAAAAGACATACGCGCATTAACGAAGGAACAACTTCGCGCATTCTTCGAAAAACAAGGCGATAAAGCCTTTAGAGGTAACCAAGTTTACGAATGGTTATGGGGTAAAGGTGCTCATAGTTTTGAGGATATGACCAACGTCTCTTTAGAAACCCGTGAGATGTTGGCTGAGAATTTTGTGATTAATCACATAAAAGTGGACACGATGCAGAGAAGTAGCGATGGGACTGTTAAAAATGCAGTACGCTTACACGATGACTTAGTTGTAGAATCTGTTTTAATACCCACCGAAAACCGAACAACGGCTTGTGTTTCTAGTCAAGTAGGGTGCAGTTTAGACTGTAAATTTTGTGCAACTTCGCGTTTAAAACGTATGCGAAATCTTAATTCAGACGAAATTTACGATCAGGTCATTGCTATCGACAACGAGAGTAGACTGTATTTTGATAGACCGTTAAGCAATATTGTGTTTATGGGAATGGGAGAGCCTTTAATGAACTATAACAATGTTATTAAGGCAATCGATAAAATCACCTCGCCAGAAGGTTTAGGAATGTCGCCTAAGCGCATTGTCGTGTCTACATCGGGAGTGCCTAAAATAATTAAGAAAATGGCAGACGATGCTGTTAAGTTTAATTTAGCCGTCTCTTTGCACTCTGCAATCGATGAGGTAAGAACAGAAATTATGCCGTTTAATGCGCATTTTCCGTTAGCCGATCTTAGAGAAGCCTTAGAATATTGGTATGCTAAAACCGAACGTAAAATTACTTACGAATATATAGTTTGGAAAGATATTAACGACAGTCAAAAAGACATCGATGCACTAGTTCAGTTTTGTAAATATGTACCCTGTAAAGTTAATATTATAGAGTATAACCCTATTGATGATGGCCAATTTCAGCAAGCCGATAATCAAGCAATAGAAGATTATATTTATCACTTAGAAAAAAATAGAATAGTTGTAAATGTGCGCAGAAGTCGCGGAAAGGACATCGATGCGGCTTGTGGTCAATTAGCAAATAAGAGTTAAATAACATGTTCTTTATAAATTAAAAAAGCGATCAATTGTAACACTGATCGCTTTTTTTGTGGTTTAAAAGTAAAGAAATTAATGCTTAATGATTTTTAAGACTTTAACTTTTCCGTCAATAAATACTTTAGTTAGAAGCACACCCTCTTGAAAACTAGATAGGTCAATGTATTCTGTTTTATTAGAGAGTGGTCGGTTTACTATTTCTTGTCCTAGAATATTATGAATTTGAATAGCAGTAAATCCAGAGTGAATTGTGGATTCCAACTTTAAAACATCTGTGTTTTTATCATAAAAATAAGAGAACCCATCTGAAGCAAATTCATCGACACTCAGTGTAGATGTGATATTAGAATCAAAAAGCAAAAGGAATCCGGTTCCACCAGCTCCAAAACTACGGTAAGCTATGTGATAGTCTCCAGTAGAAGTAGGTGTAAATTGATGCATCTCTTCGTAAGCTTGAGTTTCTAAATCGGCAAAAGCTGTAACATCAGGAATGTTAGCATTAGAGAACAAAGTTGCTACTTGGTTGGCTGTATAAGTTGGTCCGTCTATAATAAACGCTTCTAAGCTTCCTGAGCCTCCTGTAGTGTTAAAGCGGCTAACAACTTCGTAAGGAGTTCCAGCATCCAAAGTAAACGCCGGACTAATTAACCAATCGTTTTTAGTTGCGCCTGCAGCAGAGTTACCGTTTGTAGCAAACGTTTCTGGAGTTCCGTCTCCATCTAAATCTAAATCCTGTTGAGAGATCCAAGAGATGCCATCACCATCAACATCTTCTTTTTCATAACACACCATAAACGTATTATTATCATCAAAAGTTTCTGCATACGGTAAACTATAATTACAGCTTACGGCAGTTTCTGTTACTTGGAAATCAAATCCAGTAGCCTCCCATCTGTCGTCAAATACAATATAGTAAACCGAACCTGTAGTTATCTCAAACGTTAATTCTGACAGGTAATTTTGTCCTGCAAGATCAACATCGTCATTTCCTCCAATACATACTAAAGCTCCACAAGTCCCAGAATAAATATGTAGGTTTGTGTCTCCACCTGAATTAGCAGGAAGGTCTGAGGTTACCTTTAAAACCCCGTCTATAGTTGCTGTAAAAGCGAACCATTCCCCGGCTGTTGCTGCAGGTTCTCCATCACAAATGAGTGTGGGAGCTGTTCCGTCAATTGCCGTAATAGTAGTTGTACCTGCGGTTACTGCTTGCGCAGAGGCACAATCGTTTTGTGCATAGCTTATAAAGCTAAAAGCAAATGCACAAATAAAAAGTAAAGTAATTTTTTTCATAATGATGTATTTTTTAGAATTATCAAATTAAGATAATAAAAAAAACAATACGTTTTACATTTAATGTTTTGATTTCTAGTGGTTTGTTTTTTTTATTAAAAAAAAAGCCAGCACATTTAAATGTGCTGGCTTTACTTATAATATAGGTTTTTATTCTACTGCTTTAAAACTTTAATTGTTTTAGAAGTGTTACCAATAAAAACTTTAACTAAATAAACACCATCAGTTAAGCTACTCATGCTAATAGATTCTGTTTTGTTAGATAATTTTTTATTTACTACTTGCTGTCCTAAAATATTGTAAACTTCAATAGAAGAGAAAGCAGCGTTAGCTGAATCTAATGATAATTCTTTTGTGTTTTTATTATAGAAATGAGACATTTTTTCTAAATCGAATTCATTAACACTTAATAAAACAGTTGCGTTAATTACTGCATCATCAATAGAAATAAAATCCATATCAGTAACATTATGATGTCTAAATGTTACATAAACAACAGGCGCGCCAGAAAGTGCAGAAATGTCTACAGATTTTGGAGTTGGAGCTCCTGTGTCACCAGCATCACCTAACGTTTCAGATAATTCTACTGTATTTGGGTCTGTAGGAATTAAGTTAATATCATTGGTAGTACTAACGTAAACAGAATAATATTCTTGATCCCAAGAAGCTGCAGGAACTTGTGTAATATATTCTAGAGTAACAACACCTCCAGCAGTGGTTAAATCGATAGCACTAGTAGTTGCCCAGTTGTCTGGTGTCAAAGGTGAGCCTTGCCAAGAACGAGAAATTAAAGAAACTGGTGTTACAGGTACAGGAGGTGTACCTCCGTCAGTTACTTGGAATAAATCTCCCCAATTGTTTCCATCGCCATCTGCATCAACTAAAGTCCAATCAGAGATGTCCTCATCGTTAAAGTCGTCAGACCATATTGTGTTTTGTTGCGCTTTAGCTCCAAAAGATAGAACAAAAGCAAAAAGAAAGAGTAAAGTAATTTTTTTCATGATTTCTTGATTTTTAGATTAATAAGTTAAGATATAAAATTTTTGTGAACTATTCTATTTTTTTTAAATAAAGTAGTTTTTTGCCTACATGCTATTTTGCTTTTTTATAAAATATAGTGGTTTAGCTTCAATTTTAATTTCGTAATTTTGAAACCTACATATTATACCTTTAGACCGTTGAAAATCACCGAAAAAATAAAGCAACCCATAGCCTTCGAAATGGATATTTTCGAGCAGAAATTCAGGCTAGCAATGTCTTCAAAAGTAGCTTTATTAAATAGAATCACTCATTATATTGTGAATAGAAAGGGGAAGCAAATGCGACCTATGTTTGTTTTTTTAGTGGCTAAAATGGTGTCTAAAGGAGAGGTCAAAGACCGCACCTATCGTGGTGCTTCGGTAATAGAACTTATTCACACAGCAACTCTAGTGCACGATGATGTGGTAGACGAGAGTAATTACCGCCGTGGTTTTTTCTCTGTCAACGCGCTTTGGAAAAATAAAATCGCCGTGCTTATTGGAGATTTCTTGTTATCTAAAGGTTTATTATTGTCTATTGATAATAATGACTTCGATTTACTTAAAATTATATCGGTTGCTGTTCGAGAAATGAGCGAAGGTGAATTGCTTCAAATTGAAAAAGCAAGAAAGCTAGACATCACCGAGGCTATTTATTACGAGATTATCCGCCAAAAAACAGCGACTTTAATCGCCGCGTGTTGTAGTTTGGGTGCCGCTTCGGTAAAACCAGAGTCTACAGATGTTGAAACGATGCGTAGATTTGGAGAGCTTATTGGGATGGCATTTCAGATAAAAGATGATTTGTTCGATTATGGTTCTACAGCAATTGGTAAGCCAGTAGGGATTGATATTAAAGAACAGAAAATGACACTGCCTCTTATTTATGTGCTTAATACGTGTACTAAAAAAGAAAAAAAATGGCTAATCAACTCGATTAAAAATCATAATAAAGATAAAAAACGTGTTAACGAGGTTATCGATTTTGTGAAAGCTAATGGCGGTTTAGATTATGCTGTGGCTAAAATGAAAGCCTTCCAAGCCGAAGCACTTCAAATTCTTGAGAATTATCCAGATTCAGAATACAAAGAAGCACTAGAACTTATGGTGAACTACGTAATCGAACGAAAAAAATAACACTTCAATACGCTGTCAGTCTTATTATCAACTATTTTTATTAAAAATAATGGAATGTTCAGGCAACCTTTTGTCAATCATCTGCGTCTTTATAAATAGAAACGACTAACACCCTCCTACTTGAAAGTTATTCAACTTTATAAAAATGAAAATAAGCTGATTCGTCACGCTATTAAAAACAATAGGGAAGCACAAAATGCTTTGTATGCGCAGCACGCACCTAAAATGTTGAGTCTTTGTAGATACTATATTAAGGACCGTCACTATGCCGAAGATGTTATGCTGAATGGTTTTTTTAAAGTGTTCACGCATTTAAAAAGTTTTAAAAATGAAGGCAGTTTTGAAGGTTGGATACGACGAATAATAGTTCGCGAATGTATTTCATATTTAAGACAGAAAAAAAAGATAGTGTTTCTAGTAGATGATATAGCGGGCGCTTATGATTCCGAATACACCTACAGTACAGATTTAGATGTCGAGCATATCCAAGAGTTAATTGATGGTTTGCCGCAAGGGTATAAGATGGTCTTTGGGCTATACGCCATTGAAGGTTTTAAACATTATGAAATTGCGCAGCTTTTAAATATTACTGAAGGCACCTCGAAATCGCAACTGTTTAAAGCACGAAAACTACTGCAAAGTCAAATTAAAGCATTAAATATTACGAGCTATGGCACCACATAAAATAGATAATAAATTAAGCGGGGCGATTGAAAAGAGAACGATCGCGCCTTCTGAGCAGAGTTGGGAAAGACTCAATGAGCGATTAGATCAACAGCGTATAAAAAGCGCTAAAAAGCGGTATTATTTAATGGCTTTCGCTGCGACCTTTATTGGCGTTTTATTGTGTGTTACGCTCATTTTTAAGAATGAAGAGACTGAAATTATAGTTGATACTATTGAAACGTCTACAGAAAGTAAAACCGCTGAAAATAACGCAAATACTAATCATATTAAAAAAAAAGAACTTGAGCATAATGAGGTAGAAGAAAAGGCTAAAAAAACGGCGCAAAATGAAACGGCGAGAAATCGCGTCGCTGAACATTCAAAAAAAACGTCACATGCAGCACAATATAATTCAACTAAAAATCAAAAGGAAAGATCAGAAACGCTTCAAAAAAACACAGTTAAGAATACTATTGCGGTAGTCGAGATAAAACATTCAATACTAGAAAGTGATGTTGTAATTGCTAAAGAGAGCGGCCTGTTCTCACCTCAAGAAACAGAGAATTTACTTGCGGCAGCGCAGCAAAAATTAGCACTGCAACAAAAAAGTTATACACCGAAAATTCTAGATTATAACGGTTTGTTAAACGAAGTAGAGGACGACTTAGAAGAAACGCTTAGAGATAAAATGCTTAAAACAATAAAATCTAGTTATTACACGGTAAAAGGAGTGGTGGCCGAGCGCAACGAATAACAGGGTGTTACAGCTCAATACATTTTCATCAATACAATCAATCAATCAATCAATCAATCAATCAATCAATCAATCAATCAAAAAACGAACACTTATGCACACTATTATTAAACACGTAACGGTCCTGATTTTATTATGTTGTGGACTTCAATTGTACGCACAAGACACCATTAAAAATCCTGAAAAAGATAAAGCAATACATAGCTTAGAGTCTTTAAAAGAAAGCATTCGTGCCGAGGAACGCGACGCTTTAAGAATAGAAGTCAAAACGGTAAATGAGCGTGTTTTACATAAAGAAATCTCATATAAAGAGGCGGAACACCTTAAAGAAGCCGCCGCCATTAAACGCGCTTTAAATATTGAAAACCGCATCCGTATTACCGAAAACAGAATGGAATATTTCGAGCGAAATAAAACCGATACTATTTCTTTTGAAGATTCCAAAAATATGTTTTCGGTAACCATAGGAGCAGGAGAAAAAGGGCTAAAAATTAAAGGCAAATCGAAACCAATTAAATATGATATTCGCACAGGAAATCAGTTTTTGTTCGCTATTGGTTTAAATAATGCCATTATAGAAGGACAAGACTTTAGCGATTCGCCATACAAAGTAGGGGGCTCGGGCTTTGTAGAATTGGGTTGGTTATGGAACACCCGACTATTTAAACACACCAACTTTGCGAGAATTAAATACGGCTTGTCTTTACAATGGAATAAATACGAGATTAAAGACAATAACTATTTTGAAGATAATGACAAGGTAACAACGTTAGAAGATTTTAGTTATAACCTTAAGAAAGCGAAATTTAGAACCACGAGTTTGGTAATTCCTGTTCATTTTGAATTTGGACCTTCACAGAAAATAGAAAAGAAAGATCGTATTCGTTACATAAATAATGACACCTTTAAAATTGGACTTGGCGGTTTTGCAGGTGCAAATATAGGAACGATTCAGAAATTAAAATATGAAGAAAATGGCGATGCTATTAAGCACAAAACGAAACGCGATTTTAATACAAATACTTTTATTTATGGGCTAAGTGGTTATATTGGTTACGACGATTTTAGCGTGTATATAAAATACAACCTATCAGAAACCTTTAAAAATCAAGAGGTGAAACAAAATAACATTTCTCTCGGTTTACGCTTAGATTTGGATTGAATTTGAATAGTTGCCAATAGAAAAGACGTCATTTAAATGCTATGACGTCTTTTTTGTTTGTCTTTCAGCTTTTTTATCGGTCTTTTCTTTAGCGTCTTTAAAGGCATCCTTAAATTCTATATCATCATCGACGACACCTTTAAAAGCCTTAATCCAGGCGTTACCAAAAATGTTTCCAATGGTTTTCCAAACGCCAACATCTACGGTATTTAAATCCCCCTCAATTGGTATTTTTGTAGCTAAAGTATCTGTACTCTGGTTTTTTAGTACAAACTTGAAAAAACCAACAAATCCTTCCCAAAGCACACCCAGGAAACCATCTTCTTTACTTATTAATTTAGAATTGGTTAATAGAGGTTTCATATAGCCTTTTAAATAACCATCGGCAATTGCCACTTCACTATAGAGTCCAAAAGTTCCACTTTTAAAATCGATACCGGCGTAATGTCTAGTCAAATCGTTCAAGGCTGTAACATTGGCGTCTTCTAAGGCGAAAGAAATATCGATATCTGGGATTTCTTTAAGGAGGTTAGCACTGCCGTTTAGCGAGACTTTGCCTTCGCCAATAGAGACTGCTGTGGCGCTAATAAGCGACGGCAAGACCCTGCCTTTTTCTTTCACGTTTCTTAAATTGTCGGCAATGAGTTCTAAAGTATTAAATTGTAAATCTATATTTGGATTCGCTTGCAATTGTACAAATGCAATTTTACCATCGTGAATTTCGAAATGGTTAATATTTATAGGTACTAAATCGGTTAATGCCTTGGTCCAATCGTCGACATTTGGTTCTTCACCTTCGGTTTCCTGATCTTCTAACACATATATAATTTCGGGGCTAGTCATTATAATCTCAGAGACCACTTTGCCATCAAAAAGAGAATGCCATTCAATTGATATATCATTTTTAGGAAATTTTAAAAAAGGAACCTGTGTTTTCGCCGTCACTTTATTCAAGTATAACCCATTAATAACATAGGCACCGCGAAGTAATGAAATATCTATATCTTCGACTTGACCGTAATAACCAGGGAGGTCTGCTAACACCTCATTCACATAATTTTTAACCAATGTGGGCAGGTATATTCTGAAAGCAATGATGGCAACTACAAGTAGCGCAGGAATTATATATCGCTTTTTTTTGAATCGTTTTCTTTTCTTTTTAGTTGTCATTTATCGTGGTTTTATGGTATTAAAGTTAAAGAAAGTTAGTAAGTAATGCGGACTATTTAAATGCGATTTAACAAAATTAAATACTTAAATTTGTAATTCTAAAACCTCTTTTTATTGATATCTAAAGCCTCCATAGAACAAGTTTACGAAACAGCCAGACTTGAAGAAGTTATTGGTGATTTTGTGCAATTAAAAAAATCTGGAAGTAACTTTAAAGGCTTGAGCCCTTTTAGTGACGAGCGTTCACCAAGTTTTATGGTGTCGCCAGTAAAGCAAATATGGAAAGATTTTTCTAGTGGAAAAGGAGGAAATGTAGTGGCTTTTTTAATGGAGCACGAGCATTTTACGTATCCGGAGGCCATTAAATACTTAGCTAAAAAGTATAGTATTGATATTGAAGAAACCGAGCAGTCTGACGATCAAAAAAAAGCGGAAGATAAACGCGAAAGTTTATATTTGGTAAGTGAATATGCGAGTAACTATTTTCAAACGACGTTGCATAAAACCGATCAAGGTAAAGCAATTGGTTTAAGTTATTTTAAGGAGCGTGGATTTACAGACGAAACCATAAAAAAGTTTGATTTAGGATATTCTATTGATGAATGGCAAGCCTTTACAGACAACGCCTTAAAAAAAGGATATAAATTAGAGTTTCTAGAACAATCGGGTTTAACTATTGTTAAAGGAGAGAAACGGTTTGATCGCTTTAAAGGGCGCGTAATGTTCCCTATACAAAGTATGAGTGGTCGTGTTTTGGGTTTTGGGGGTCGTATTTTAGGAAATGATAAAAATGCTGCAAAATATTTAAACTCTCCGGAAAGTGAATTATACTACAAAAGCAAAGTGCTTTACGGTATTTACCACGCGAAGCAAAGTATAGCGAAAGAAGATAATTGCTATTTAGTAGAAGGATATACCGATGTCATTCAGTTTCATCAAACAGGAATCCATAATGTCGTGTCCTCTTCTGGAACGGCGCTATCCAGCGACCAAATACGATTAATAAGCCGACTAACAAAAAATATAACCGTCCTTTTTGATGGTGATGCCGCCGGAATGCGGGCGTCGTTGCGTGGTATAGATTTAATTCTGGAACAAGGAATGAACGTAAGAGTCTGTACATTTCCGGTAGGAGAAGATCCAGATAGTTTT
Organism: Bizionia saleffrena; assembly: GCF_008086175.1. Classification (GTDB taxonomy): domain Bacteria; phylum Bacteroidota; class Bacteroidia; order Flavobacteriales; family Flavobacteriaceae; genus Bizionia; species Bizionia saleffrena. The sequence goes on along the minus strand of NZ_VSKM01000002.1, from coordinate 38,722 downwards.
GCCAGACAAAATACGTTAGGCGAATTAAAAACGTATTTAGACGAGAATGCTAAAGATTTTATTCAGTTTAAAGCTTCGGTTTTATATGAAGACTCTAAGAACGATCCTATAAAAAAAGCGGAGACCATTAGAGATATAATGAATAGTATCTCTAAAATTCCTGATCGTATCAAGAAAGAAATTTACATTCAGGAGTGCGCGCGTATAATGGATATTAGAGAACAGGTTTTGTTTAGTTCATTAGCACAACTAAATAACAAAAATGCAAAAGAGGCCGCACCAGACTACAATAAGGATCCTAGGGCTTTTGATGTTATAAAAAATGAAGAGCCGCCTCAAAAAGTAGATATTCAATATGTTTTAGAGCGTAAAATTATCGAGTTGCTCTTATTATACGGTAATAGAACGGAAGATTTTGAGGATCTTATTTTAAAAGAAAATGAGAAAGGGGATCTGGAATTAGAACCGGTAAAACATCAAGTTAAAGTATTCGAAAAGATCTTTTTAGATTTGCAAGAGGATGAAATGGAATTTTCTAACGACCGATTTAAAAGCTTATATATTAAAATTATCGAAATTTTAAATCAAAATCCTAATTTTGAAGTCGATACCTTTATCAATGCTGTCGATCATGATATGGCACAAGATGTTACGTCAATATTAATGGAAGAAGAGCGCCACTCGCTATCGGACTGGGAACGTAAAGATATTTTTCCTAAAAGTAAGTCAGATACTGTGGCACAACTAGTAAGCGAAACTATTTTAAGTCTGCGCTGCCATTTAATAGACCGTAAAGTACAAGGGTTCCAAACCCAAACACTTCAAAATAAAAACGAAGTAAATAGAAATGTTTTGGAAGAGGTAAAGGATTACTACGGATTAAAAATATTGTTATCTCGTAAGCTTAATCGCGTGTTATAAGCCTATGTTTTTTGCTTGGGTGACTAAGTCTATTAAATTAGTAACATTTAATTTTTTCATTAAGCGGGCGCGGTAAGTGCTTACCGTTTTTTCGTTAATAGACAATTCTTCGGCGATGTCTTTATTTCTTTTTCCAATTGATAATAACTTTAATACTTCGACTTCTCTCGTCGATAATTTTTTATAAAAAGCATTGTTGTTCTTAGATTTGGATACTTGCGATAAACGCTTAGCAATGGACTCACTTAAATAAAGTCCTCCATTTTTAACCTTAATGATGGCTTCTTTAAGAGATAATACATCTAGCGTTTTTGGTATAAAACCATCGGCGCCCGCTTTTATCGAACTTAACGCGTACACACTCTCTGGGAGCGCACTAAAAATAATAACTTTAATTTCTGGGAATTCCTTACTTAACCGTCGCAGCGCGGTAAGTGCATTTAATTTTGGTAGATCGATTTCGGTTAAAATAACATCTACTTTTGTTTTTTTTATAAAATCGAATATAGCTTCTCCATCTCCAACCGATCCCATAAGTTTTATCTCTCGGGAAGGAGCGAATATCAATTCCAATCCTTTTCTAAGAACAGGGTGTTGATCAACGACCAATAGCTTGACCATAATATGCGTTTTTTAGGTATGATATTTAATAATAATCATACAGTACTTTGATTAATAGCATAGTAAAGATACTTTTTTTTTGAATAATAACCAGTATTACTTATAATTATTAGGAATATGGCAAATGGGTATTGCGTTTATTTTATGTTTATTAGCCGTGTTTAATCGTTTATAAATAGAAAAAATGTCTTGTTGTCTTCCCGAAAAATCAGAAGCTAATTTACCCTTTTCGTCCTGAGTCATTGCCCATTCCAATTCTGGGTAAGAAGCGCCTATTTGGTCCTCATCACTGCGCTCATCTCCAAATAAACCATCGCTGGGCGCGGCTTTTAAAATGGATGTTGGTACTTTTAAAAAGTCTCCAATGGCGTACACCTCGCTTTTCATTAAATCGGCAATCGGACTTAAATCCACGCCGCCATCACCATATTTTGTGTAGAAACCTACGCCAAAATCTTCAATTTTATTTCCAGTTCCGGCGACGAGCAAGCCCAATAATCCCGCGTGGTAGTACAAGGTGGTCATTCGCAAACGAGCTCTTGTGTTTGCCAATGCCATATCTACAGTGGCTTGGTTTCCTTTAAGAGATACTTCGGTTTTAAATTCTTCAAAAACTGGGGTTAAATCGGTTCGTGTATCACTTACCTTAGGGTAGTTTTCTTTTAGAAAAGAAATGTGTTCTTGAGCGCGAGACACGTGACTTTCGGCTTGGTGAATAGGCATTTCAATACATAAAACATCTAATCCTGTTTTTGCACAAAGTATAGAAGTTACAGCCGAATCTATTCCGCCAGAAATTCCGACAACAAAACCGTTAACTTTTGCGTTATTAGCATATTCTTTTAACCAATTTACGATATAATCGACTACTTTTTCTGTTTGCATTATTAGAGAATTTATGACAAAGAATAGTACCTTTGCAACACAAAAGTAAACGAAACACTTAATTAATAAAAATTAACAGCGTCTAACTTTACGATGAAAATATATCCATACATTCTCTGTGTTTTTTTTCTGATTTTATCGTGTAATAATGATACTAAAGAAGCACAAGAAATAGATAAGATTACAATTGATTTAAAGATCGATCGTTTTGATGTGGCTTTTAATGAAGCTTCTAAAAATAATTTACCAGAACTAAAAGCAAAATATCCTTTTATGTTTCCCGAAACTTTCGACGATTCTTTTTGGCAAGAACAATTAAAGGATACTATTCAGCAAGAATTAAGTACAGAAACGGTAAAGGCTTTTAGAGATTTAAAGGCTGAAGAAGAAGAGATTAAGAATTTATTTAAGCATCTTACCTATTATTTTACAGAGTTTAAAACGCCTCGTGTAATTACTACCACTTCTAATGTAGATTATAGAAATAATGTGATTGTAACCGATACGATTACACTTATTTCTTTAGACACGTATTTAGGAAGCGAACACTATTTTTATGTAGGGATTCAAGAGTATTTAAGAGCCGATTTTAGCCGCGAACAAATTGTGGTGGATATGGCCGGTAAATATGCCGAAAAATTTATTTTTCACGACGAGAGAAAACGACTTATCGATGATATGATTTATTCTGGAAAATCACTCTATTTTAAAGATCGCGTGATACCTTTTAGAACCGATGCCCAAAAAATAGGCTATACGACAGAACAATTAGAGTGGGCAAAAGCAAATGAAGCTTACATTTGGCGCTATTTTGTAGATCGCGAATTGCTGTTTAGTACCGATACGAAATTGGCTAATCGCTTTATTAATTCGGCCCCATTCTCTAAATTTTATTTAGAAGAAATAGACAATGAATCGCCCGATAAATTGGGGCAATATATAGGCTGGCAAATCGTGAAGTCTTATATGGAAAACAACGAGGTTACTTTTAATCAACTATTAAATAAAAGTAGCGAAGATATTTTTAATAACGCAAAATTTAAACCGAGTAGATAATGACAAATATAAAATCTGAAATTACGTTAAACGTTGAATTAGATGAGAATCGTGTTCCAGAAAAATTACACTGGACAGCGAAAGATGGCGGAATTAATAACGAAGAAGCAAAAGCATTAATGTTATCTGTATGGGATAGTGAAGCTCAAGAGTCTTTACGTATCGATTTATGGACGAAAGATATGCCTGTAGATGAGATGAAAGTGTTTTTTCATCAAACATTGGTGGCGATGAGCGATACGTTTCAACGCGCTACTAAAGACGACAAAATGACAGCAACAATGAAAGATTTCTGTGATTACTTTGCTGAAAAATTAGAGATTAATAAGAAAGAGTAATTAGTACTTTTCAGCGTAAAAATAAATGAACCTTGAGTCTTAACACTTGAGGTTTTTTTAGGCTTTTATTTTACCACTCGTTTATTCTATTGGAGTCTAATTTAACGAAAATAAAGAGTAAAATGGTAAAACCCCAAAGTCCAGAACCTCCATAACTAAATAAGGGTAGAGGAATACCAATGGTGGGTATTAAGCCCATAACCATTCCAATATTAATCATAAAGTGAATAAAGAATATAGACGCGACAGAATAGCCGTAAACGCGACTAAATTGTGATTTCTGTAGCTCAGAGAGGTGTAAAATGCGTATAATTAATAAAACAAAGACGAGCACGACCCCAAAGGTGCCAATAAAACCCCATTCTTCACCAACGGTACTAAAAATATAATCGGTGTGCTGTTCGGGGACAAACTTACCCGTAGTTCGTGTACCTTCTAAAAAACCTTTTCCATAAAAACCACCAGAGCTAATTGCTTTTTCAGATTCGTTGAGGTTATAGGCCACTGTTTGACGCATTTTTAATAACTCGGCAGGATCTTTTTCTAAACGCAGCCAAATACTAATTCTATCTTTTTGATGAAAGGGTATAATATTATTATAAGCATAACGTACAACAAATGAAAACAAGATCGATACGACAACTATAAATATAGGCTGTAGTATCGCTGGTTTTTTACGTCGCGTAAAGTAGTATACTAAAACAGAAATGATAGCTATTATTGTCGTAATTAAAATACCGAATTTCAGGGTTAACATACCAATAATAATTACAAGCATCGCAATAATTAAATACACTTTAGGTAAACCCTCGCGATACAAAACAAAGAAAAATGAGGCGTATACTAACGTACTGCCGGTATCATTTTGAAGCAAAATTAAAATCGCTGGTATCGCAATAATGGCAAATACTCTAATTTGATCTTTAAAATGTTTAATGTCTGTATGTAAATCACTGATATACTTGGCGACTGCCAAACCAGTGGCTGCTTTGGCAAACTCACCTGGTTGAAAGGTCATAATCCCTAAACTGTACCACGATGTCGAACCATTGATGGTTTTTCCGAAGATTAAAACACCCACTAGCGACAGTAAGGCGATGATATAAATGACACTCGAAAAGCGTTCATAAAATTTAGCATCTATAGACAGAGTTACAATAATTAAAACTACGGATAGCAGTATAAAAACAAGTTGCTTACTATAAGGATCTTGAAAATTGAAATACTCTAAAGTGGTGCCAGTATGTGACGCCGATAAAATATTTAGCCACCCAAAACCCACTAATAAGAAAAACAGAATTATTGTAATCCAATCAAATTTAAAATGTCTGTCGGTTTCTCTTAACATGGATTATAACTTCTCGTTGTTGTCTTCGTAAATTGTAAGTGCTTCTTTATCTACTGGAACCACTTGAAGCTGTGTTTGTCTATTGATACCAAAAGCTTCGCCAGATTGCGGTTTTGCATACTCGTTTTCTAAACTATGAGTTAATAACCACTGTTCTAAATCGGTTCTTGAAATGGTGCCTTTTATAAATTTTTCTATCATTAAACTGGCAATTTTACCTGCAAAACGACTTCCCCAGTATCCGTTTTCTACAAAAACAGCAATGGCAATTTTCGGGTCGTCTTTGGGCGCAAAAGCCACAAAAATAGAGTGGTCTGTAAGTTGTGTACGTACACCATCAATAGTCGTAAAATTTTCTACAGTACCTGTTTTTCCACAAATATCTATGCCATCAACCTTTAAATAACTCGCTGTACCCTTCTTATACACTTGATACATCCCTTCAACTATAGGGTCGAAGTGTTTTTTATCGATTGTAGTGTAGTTTGGTGTGCTGTATTTATCAGGAATAGTATCTTTAGTTATCGATTTTATAATATGAGGTGTAAAATAATGACCCCTATTGGCAATTGCAGCCACTACATTAGCTAACTGTATAGGGGTTGTTGCCACTTCTCCTTGACCAATAGCGTTGGAAATGGTATAGGTGGAATAAAACGTGTTGGGGTAGATCTTGCTGTAGTATTCTCTATCGGGTATACGTCCAGGTTGGCCAACACTTAAATCGTTATTTAAATAACTGCCCAGTCCAAAACTTTTAAGATGCGTACTCCAACGATCGATACCTGTTGATGCATTTCCGTTTTTATCTAAAATACGGCGGTAGGTAGACGCAAAATAGGCATTGCATGAGTTTTCAATAGCACTCACCATATCGTGGCGTGTTCCAGAAACACAGTGACATTTCATAAAACGATTACCGTATTTATAACCGCGATAGCATGTTATTTTTTCTGAAGGATCAATGACCGCTTCCTGCAATGCAATTATTCCTGTTAACAATTTAAAAGGAGAGCCAGGCTCGTAAACCCCTTGTAAACTTCGATTGAATAATGGTTTTGCAATCGTGTCGTAATATAATTTAGTAAAATTTTTAGAGCGCTTACGGCCTACTAAAGCATTGGGGTCGTAAGTGGGGGCAGAGATCATTGCCAAAATCTCACCAGTTTGGGGCTCGAGAGCAATAATACCACCGCGTTTATTTTGCATTAAGAGTTCGCCGTAGGCTTGTAACTTGGCATCGATAGTTATTTTTATATCTTTTCCCGGTTCGGGTATCGTGTCGTACGTTCCATTTTTATAGGGGCCAATATTTCTATTGAAACGGTCTTTCTGAATAAATTGAATTCCTTTTTTTCCTCTTAACACAGTTTCATAAGAAGATTCTACACCTTGCTTCCCAATTAAATCACCCATTTTATAATAAGGGTCATCGTCTATTATAGCATAGTTTACCTCGCCAATATCGCCTAAAACATTGGCTCCAATAGTAGTTTCGTATTGTCGTAGCGATCGTCTCTGAATATAAAACCCTTCATACTTACGCATTTTTTCTTGTAAAATGGCGTAGTCCTCTTTAGATAATTGTGATACAAAAACAGAGGGTAGACGGAACGAATAGTTTTTAGCTTTATCTAGTCGTTTTTTAAACTGCTCATTGTCTATTTTAAGTAATTGGCAAAACTCTAAAGTGTCTAAAGGTTTTACTTCGCGAGGAATGACCATTACATCATAAGAGGGTTGGTTGGCCACTAGTAATTTGCCATTTCTATCGTATACAAAACCACGTTTCGGGTAGTTGTAGACTTTTCTAATGGCGTTATCGTCAAACAGACTATAGCCGTCTGAAGAGTACACTTGAAGGTAAAATAATCTGGCAGTAAAAAGCAAACCAACAATGACTACGGATATAAAAAGTAAAAATTGTCTCATTTCTTTTTCTTTCTACTAAAAATTACAGTTATTAAAACACAGAGGAGTATAGTGAATATACTCGAGTATAACGTATTTTCTAATATTAAAATTATCTTGGAAAAGTTAAATATTTCCAAAGAAAAGAATATAAAATGATGAATTATGGTAAGAATAGAAATATAGGTAATTCTTTGACTTAACTCTGTGGTGCTAAATTTTATAGACTGATGGTCGTAAAGCGTCCCAAAGCTAAACTTTAAAGCTACTGGTCTAATGTATGCAATAGCTACAGAAGCTCCAGCATTAATGCCGCCAGTGTCTAAGAACATATCGATACTTAAACCTAAAAGAAAACTTAAAAAGAGAAACGTCATTCGGTTGTTTTTCACGGGGAATAACAAAATGAATAAGATATAGAGATGCGGATTAATATATCCTAAGAAATTAATATTGCTTAATACTAAAACTTGTAAGAATAGCAAAACAACAAAACGGACGGTGTTTACAGATAGTATACTAGTCATTTCTGTTGTTTAAAAGGGTTTTTAGGATGTTTTTATTTGTGTTTTGTATAATATAAACGTGTTCTAAATTTGTCATATCATTAAATAACTCCACGGTTATTTCATAATAATTTTCGGCAGCATCTAGATTAAATTTTGCTATTGTTCCCACCGGAACGCCTTTTGGGAAAATCACCGAACGCCCAGAAGTTATTATGGTATCTCCAACAACAACCGGCGCAATTTGCGGTATTTCTGTTAGCTGAATATATTTTGGTGACTTGGCATTCCAAGAAATGGTTCCGAAATGATTGGTCTTTTTTAGCTGTGCACTAATGCGCGTCGTTGTATTTAATACAGATAAAACCGTAGCGTTATGTGCACTAGTTTTTTCTACAATACCTAAGATACCTTTAGAGGTGATTACTCCTAAATCTTGCTCTAAGCTATCCGCTTCCCCTTTATTAATTAAAACAACGTTATTGGTTTTAGAGTAGCTATTTCTAATCACTTGTCCAGAAATAAATCGGTAGGTTTTATTAAATCGCGTGCTATCTATAAAAACGGAGTCTCTTTGGTCTTTAGAATTATACAATAAAGATTTTAAAGTATTATTCTCTTCTTGTAGCAAAATATTTTGTTTTTTAAGCCCAAAATAGTCGCTAAAATTATTGGATAAATTATAAACGCCACCAGTTATAAAATTGGCAGAATTAACAAATTTGCTCTTGTGAAAAGAATGCGATTGAATAGTAAAACCCAAAGACACTAGAAATAGAAATAGAAACAGTAGAAACGATTTGTTTCTAAGTATAAAGTTTACTATTTGTTGCATTTAAATGTTTAGGTTTATTTTATCAATATACTTTTAAATTTAGCTAGATTTTTTAAGGTAATACCTGTACCACGAACGACAGCTCTTAACGGATCTTCGGCAATGTAAACCGGAAGATCTGTTTTTTGCGATAAACGTTTGTCTAGACCACGAAGCATACTACCACCACCGGCTAAATAAATACCAGTGTTGTAGATATCGGCAGCTAATTCTGGAGGTGTTTGCGATAAGGTTTCCATTACGGCATCTTCAATTCTAAGAATAGATTTGTCTAAAGCTTTAGCTATTTCTCGGTAAGAAATTTGAACCTGCTTTGGTTTTCCGGTTAGTAAATCACGGCCTTGAACGCTCATGTCTTCTGGCGGAAGATCTAAATCTTCAGTGGCAGCACCAATTTGTATTTTTATTTTTTCAGCCGTACGCTCTCCAACATAAAGGTTGTGTTGCGTTCTCATATAATAAATAATATCGTTTGTAAACACATCACCTGCAATTTTAACAGATTTGTCACAAACAATACCGCCTAAAGCAATAACAGCGATTTCGGTAGTTCCTCCACCAATATCAACAATCATATTTCCTTTAGGTTGCATAATATCTACGCCAATACCTATTGCAGCGGCCATAGGTTCGTGTATTAAATACACTTCCTTACCGTTAACACGTTCGGCGCTTTCTTTTACTGCACGCATTTCTACTTCTGTAATTCCAGAAGGAATACAAATTACCATACGTAAAGCCGGTGTAAATAACTTCTTTTTAAGTGCCGGAATATTTTTAATAAACATACTGATCATTTGCTCCGAAGCATCAAAATCTGCAATAACACCATCTTTTAGAGGCCTTATTGTTTTTATGTTTTCGTGTGTTTTACCTTGCATCAGATTGGCTTCTTGGCCAACTGCAATTATTTTTCCAGAAATGCGATCGCGCGCAACAATAGACGGTGCATCTACAACAACCTTATCGTTGTGTATAATTAACGTGTTTGCAGTTCCTAAATCAATAGCAATTTCTTCTGTTAGGAAATCAAAAAATCCCATGCCTTGTGTGTAATTATTGAAGTTAGTATCGGTCTCGAATTTACGAGAATGTAAAAGTAGTAAAAGTATAGAAAATAATGTACTTTATTAGTTATACTTCTTTATATAAATTTTTAATATGAAAAGGATTCTAAAAAAACGACTCGCTTTTTTGTTATTTTATTTCATTTGAAAACATAAAAAAAGCTCCAATGTATAAATTGAAGCTTTTTTGTTTCTTTAATATCTAGTAATCCCAGAAGCTTAGCCTTGGCTTAGTATTCAAAATAATTAAGTTTTGCATAGAATCAAGATTAAAAAGGCCTAGTTTCTTGCAATACCTCGGTCTTGACTTTACTGCGGCTATGACTTTAGCTCGAGAGCGTTTATTATATTTCTTAGTGTTTAAAGTGACGTGTTCCGGTAAAAACCATAGAAACGTTATTGCCGTTACAGTAATCGATACTTAATTGATCTTTAATAGAACCTCCGGGTTGAATCACCGCAGTTACACCTGCATTTTTAGCAATTTCAACACAATCTGGAAATGGAAAAAAAGCATCGCTGGCCATTACACTTCCGTTTAAATCAAATTTAAAAGATTGCGCTTTATGAATGGCTTGGTTTAAGGCGTCAACACGGCTTGTTTGTCCCGTTCCGCTAGCACACAATTGTTTGCCTTTTACTAAAACGATAGTGTTAGACTTTGTGTGTTTGCAAATTTTAGAGGCAAAGATTAAATCGTCTAACTCAGTATCAGTTGGTGCTTTTTCTGTAGCTTTTTTAGTATCTTCTTTTGTATCGGTAATAGTATTTCTGTCTTGAACAAGCACACCGTTTAAACACGTTCTTAGGGTTGTTTGTGCTAATTTAGCGTCTTTTAAAACTAATAAAATTCTATTCTTTTTTCCTTTTAATAACGCTTCAGCGTCAGTAGAGAAAGACGGTGCAATAACCACTTCGCAGAATAGTTTATGAATTTCTTTAGCGGTTGCTGCGTCTATTTCGGTATTAGAAATTAACACACCACCAAATGCAGAAACAGGGTCTCCAGCTAAGGCATCGTTATATGCTTCTAAAAGGGTGTTACGTTGCGCTAAACCACACGCATTATTATGTTTTAAAATGGCAAATGTTGGCGCGTCGTTTTTAAACTCGTCCATTAAATTTACAGCAGCATCAACATCCAAAAGGTTATTGTAACTTAATTCTTTACCGTGAAGTTGTGAAAACATAGCGTCGAAATCTCCATAGAAAAATCCGCGTTGGTGTGGGTTTTCTCCATAACGCAATACTTTTCCTTCTGTTTCAGATACTTTTAATGCAGGGATGTTTTCCTCGGTATTAAAATAATTGAAGATTGCAGAATCGTAATGAGACGAGATGTTGAATGCTTTAGCAGCAAAACGTTTTCGGTCTGCTTCCGCTAAGTTTCCTTTTTTATCGGTAATTAATTCTAAAAACTCAGCATAATCATTTACTGAAGAGACGCAAATTACATCAGCATAGTTTTTAGCAGCCGCACGAATTAAAGAAATCCCTCCAATATCGATTTTTTCGATACTATCTTGAGTACTTGCACCCGAAGCTACTGTTTTTTCAAATGGATATAAATCTACAATAACAACATCTATTTGTGGAATCTCGTACTCTGTCATTTCTTTAACATCACCGTCGTGGTTTTGGCGGTTTAAAATACCTCCAAATACTTTAGGGTGCAATGTTTTTACACGACCACCAAGTATGGACGGGTACGAGGTAACGTCTTCTACAGGAATGACTTTTATGCCTAAATCGGTGATGAATTTTTCGGTTCCACCAGTAGAATAAATAGTGACACCTTGTGCATTTAATTCTTTAACAATTGGTTCTAAACCCTCTTTGCTAAATACAGAAATTAATGCAGATTTAATTGTTTTGTTATTGCTCATTATAGTTGTGTTAATAAGCGGTCAAATGTAATGAATTCGCGCTTTAATTGAAATAAAAATAAAAAGTGTTTTTGAACTAAATACTGTAGTTATTAACAAGCGCGATTAGGCTTCTAATAACGCAGATACTTTAGCGCAAACAAACTCTAAAAAGCGCTCATCGGCTTCGGTAAAAGGGTCTGGCGTGTTCGAATCGATATCAATTTGTCCCATATTTTCGCCATTTACAAAAATAGGAATGACAATTTCGGCCTTTACAGTAATACTACAGGCAATATAATTATCTTGAGCGGCAACATCGGCCACAACAAAATTTTTATTACTTATAGCGACTTGTCCGCAAATACCTTTTCCGAAAGGAATAATGTCGTGGTCTGTCGGCTCCCCAACGTATGGGCCTAGTTTTAATTCGTTTTTGTCTCCGTTTTTAAAATAAAAACCAACCCAATTATAATGTGGGATAGTCGTTTCTAGAAGTTGGCAAATGGCTAATAATTTGTCATTTAAAGCCGTCTTTTGCTGAGAAATAATAGTGTCTACTTGTGGTTTTAAGGTGCTGAACATGATAAGTATAAAAATTTTGGTAAAAGTATTTAAAAAGGCTTAATTTCAACCTTTCAAAACACATAAATAATAATCTGTTTTTAATAATTTAAGTGAAAGCACTTCTGCTAAAATATAAGTATGTATTACAATTTATCCTTACATTTTTGATGGTGTATTTCGTTCTGTCTTTTTCTTACAAATTGTATTTAGATTTCTCTGAAGGTTCACCCTATTATCCAGATTATTTAACCTATCAAGTGGCAGAGCAAATCAAGGGGTTGCTAAATGGTTTAGGGTATAACACAGTCGCTTTGCCGCATCCTAATGAAGCGTCCATACAACTTGTTATTAACGATCAGTACGTAGCACGTATTATTGAAGGTTGTAATTCGGTGAGTGTTATTATCTTGTTTGTGTCGTTTGTGGTTGCCTTTTCAGGAACAGTTAAAACCACTATAACATATTTGTTCGTTGGTGCTTTAGTTGTGTATTTGGTTAATTTAGTACGCATCGTTATTTTATCTATTGGTTTATACCGCTATCCAGAACATAGTGATTTTTTACATAGCGTTGTTTTTCCAGCTCTTATTTATGGCATTGTCTTTTTATTATGGATGCTTTGGGTAAATCGCTTTTCGAATATAAGAAAACGTAATAAAGAAGACTATCAAAAAACATCTGATGAATTATAAAAGATACATTTTACTCTTTATACTTTTTTCATTATTGGCGCTTATACGCTTCTTTGAAAACGAATTATTTTACGATCCGTATCTCGCCTTTTTTGATAATAATTATTTATACATTGATTCTCCGCGACGCGAAATATTTAAACTAACAGCTTTTGCAACGTTACGATACGTAATGAACGCCGTTATATCGCTAACGATTCTATATGTGTTTTTTAAGGATAAAAGTATCGTTAAGTTTTCTGTACTCATTCTTATGGCCTCCTATGTACTACTGATTTCATTGTTCTTATACTTTGTAATTGATCCAAGACAAGAAGATTATTATGTGTTTTTTAATATCCGTCGTTTTTTAATACAGCCACTGCTGTTATTGTTGCTATTACCAGCATTTTATTATTATAAAAAAAAGATGTAGAAGTTAAAATACTACAGACGTAATCGAGAGTTACTTTTAGAACTCATTTTTGTTGAAATAACCGAGTGCATTTACAAACCTAAAATAGATTACATAATGGCATAAAAAAAACGCTTCAATAACTATTGAAGCGTTTTTTGTAGTTCTACAGGTTTTGATATTACATCATTCCTGGCATACCACCACCCATTGGCATTCCGCCGCCAGCTGCTGGAGCATCCTCTTTGATATCAACAAGAGCACATTCTGTTGTTAAAATCATTCCGGCAACAGACGCTGCATTTTCTAATGCGACACGTGTTACTTTTTTAGGATCGATAATTCCTGCTTCAAACATATACACATATTGCTCAGATTTAGCATCGTAACCAAAGTCGTCTTTACCTTCCATTACTTTAGCAGCTACTACGCTTCCTTCACCACCAGCATTTTCAACGATAGTTCTTAAAGGAGCCTCAATAGCACGAGCAATAATTTGAACACCTGTAGTTTCGTCTAAATTATCTGTTTTTAAGTTTGCTAAAACAGTTTTAGCTCTTACAAGGGCAACACCACCACCGGCAACAATACCTTCTTCAACAGCAGCCCGAGTAGAGTGTAAAGCATCGTCAACTCTATCTTTTTTCTCTTTCATTTCTACTTCAGAAGCAGCGCCAACATACAATACAGCAACACCACCAGCTAATTTAGCTAAACGTTCTTGTAGCTTTTCTTTGTCGTAATCGCTAGTTGTAGATTCGATTTGAGATTTAATTTGGTTTACACGATTTTTAATCATGTCTTTTTCTCCGGCACCATTAATAATTGTAGTATTGTCTTTGTCTAGAGTAATACGCTCGGCCGTACCCAACATCTCTAAAGTGGCATTTTCTAGCGTAAAGCCTCTTTCTTCAGAAATTACAGTTCCCCCAGTTAAAATAGCAATGTCTTCTAGCATAGCTTTACGACGGTCTCCAAAGCCTGGTGCTTTAACAGCAGCAATTTTTAGTGAGCCACGTAATTTATTGACTACTAATGTAGCTAATGCTTCACCATCAACATCTTCTGCGATAATTAATAATGGTTTTCCAGATTGTGCTACGGGTTCTAAAACCGGTAGTAAATCCTTCATAGTAGATACTTTTTTATCGTAAATTAAAATGTATGGATTTTCTAAATCGGTAATCATTTTTTCACTATCGGTAACGAAATAGGGAGATAAATAGCCTCTGTCAAACTGCATTCCTTCAACGATATCTACGTAAGTATCTGTTCCTTTTGCCTCTTCAACAGTGATAACGCCTTCTTTTCCAACTTTTGCGAAAGCATTAGCGATTAAATCACCAATTAATTCGTCGTTGTTGGCCGAAATTGAAGCGACTTGTTTAATTTTTTCTGAAGAATTTTTAACCTCTTGGCTTTGTTTTGCAAGGTCTGCAACAATAGCAGCAACTGCTTTGTCAATTCCTCTTTTTAAATCCATTGGATTAGCACCGGCAGCCACATTACGTAACCCTTCTTTTACAATGCTTTGCGCTAAAACAGTAGCGGTGGTTGTACCGTCTCCTGCTAAATCGTTGGTTTTAGAAGCGACTTCTTTAACCATTTGAGCACCCATATTCTCTAAAGGATCATTAAGTTCGATTTCTTTCGCAACCGAAACACCATCTTTAGTAACTACTGGAGCGCCAAATGAACGACCAATAATAACGTTTCTTCCTTTAGGTCCTAATGTAACTTTTACTGCGTTTGCTAGTGCATCTACACCACGTTTTAATCCGTCGCGAGCTTCAATATCAAATTTTATATCTTTTGCCATGTTTTGTTTTTTTTATAATTCATATAAAAAGCGCATGCCGTATACTAGAATGCGGCTAATCATATTTAAAATATTAGTAATTTATTGTGTGTTTAGGAACAATCGGGTTTAGATTATTGCCATAATATCTTCTTCTCTCATTATAAGGTATTCGCTACCTTCTAATTTAAGTTCAGAGCCAGAATATTTTCCGTAGAGCACGGTGTCTCCAACTTTAACTGTTAAAGGTTCATCTTTTTTGCCATTTCCTACAGCTATAACGGTTCCTTCGTGTTGTTTTTCTTGAGCACTGTCTGGAATAAATAATCCGGAAGCTGTTTTAGTCTCTGCAGGTAAGGGTTTTATTAAAACGCGGTCTGCAAGCGGCTTGATGTTTATTTTACTCATTGTTATATTTTTTATTAATTAGATTAAATTTGTGTATAACTAATCAAGCGAAAAATGTGCCAATAGAAGGTAACTGACAAACTTTCAGAAACAAAAAATGCCAACTTAAAGAAGTTGGCATTTTGTAATAGTATAGAGAGAGAAGTGTTCTATTCTGAATCTTCTGTCGTTGTTGATGTTTCTTCGGTAGTTGCTGGAGTTGCAGTATCGTTAATTGGTGTCATTGGTACAGTTTCAATAACTTCAGAAGTATCTAAAGCTCTAGATTCTGTAGTTGTACCACCGCGATTAATTGCCACGTTAGATAATAAAATTAATACGATTAAGATGGTTGCAAGGGTCCAAGTACTTTTATCTAAGAAATCGGTTGTCTTTTTAACACCACCTAATTGCTGTGTTCCACCTCCTCCAAACGAAGAAGACAACCCTCCTCCTTTAGGATTTTGTACCATTATTACTACGACTAGTAGAAAAGCTACTAAGACTATAAGTATTAAGAAAATTGTAAATACTCCCATTATTGTTTATTATTTTGTTCTTGTAATTGTTTTATTGCCTTAATTTGGTCTGCAAAGAAACCACTTTTTTCTGGATATTTCAAAATTAAAATATTATAAGATTGAATTGCTTTTTTAAAATTGCCTTGTTCGACATAAATTCTTGCCAAAGTTTCCGTCATTAATGCTTCTGGCTGGATCATTTGTGCTTGGGCTATATTCTGGTGAGAGCTCCCCGCAGTTGGCGCTTTTAGCTTAGGTTTTTTGGCGATAAATTGCTCGATTAAATCAAATTTCTTGGCCTTGTCTAGCGCGTCCGAAGTTTCTGCATTTTTATTTAAAAATAGCGGTGTTTTTTTAGCCTTTTTAGGCCTGTTTTCTATAGTTTTTTTAGTAATTTCTCTTTCAATTGGTTTGAATTTAGATAGGCTTAGCCACTCGTTAAAGGAATGTGTTTCGTTTTTATTAAACTGAAGAGGTTGCCCAATGTTTAAAACGTTTTCGGTAACAGTAGTAGCTGTTTCTTCGGTAACTGAAGTTTTTCTAATTACTGCATCACCGCCTTCTTCTCGAGGTGTATCGTTGCGCGTCGTATCGTTGCTCTCGCTTTCTATTATTTTAGGCTTTTCGGTGTCTCCTTTTTCATTATCGGCCGTTTTGGGTTGAAAGAAATTAGCGTCTAGCGTATTTGTGGTATTGGTGATTTCTTGCTGAAAGTCGCCTTCTGAAAATCCTTTAGCACTTATAGCTTTAGCAGCGGCGGCGGCGTCGGTAGTAACAAATAGATCGCTACTATCTAGCTTATGGTGTTTTATAAATTCTGATGTTTTGTTTTGCTCAAATGTTTCAGAGGTGATAAAATCGAACAGGATACTACGGTCGGTAGTATAGGCGGCGGTTGCTTTTAAAACATGATTGTATTTAAAGCTTTCAACGTTTTTAAGCCCTTTTAAATATAAAGCACGCGCCGATTGAAAATATGGAAACGTATTAATAATAGTCTTTAACGCTTCGGTTTGTGAGGCGTTAACCTGCGTGGGGTGTTGTAATAAATATGTAAACTCAGATGTGTTCATTTTACTTACCAGTTCGCTAAAGATGCATTAAAAATGTCTTGTGTTATACGTTCAAATATTTCTTCGAAAGCGGTTGTTTTTGTGCTACCTACTAACTGAGCGCTACCCTCATAGTCTTTATAAAAGGAGAATGCTCTTTCAAAATAGTCATCTTCTTTATTTTTATTGTAAAAACGCACATTTACACTAATTGTTAATCGGTTTTGTGCGGCGGTATTATTGGCGGTTGCCGTCGTTGGCGATATGCGATATTCGGTAATTTCACCTTCGTAAACTAAATCACCATTTGACGATACTAGGCTTAAGTTGGTTTGATTTTGAATTAAATCTGCTAAAGTATTAGTGAAATCTCTATCTAAACCAGGTTCTATTAATACGGCATTATTCTGAAAATAATTAACTTGGTAGGTTTCAGCATCGCCAGTATCGGCACCTGTAAAGGAGTAAGCGCCACAACTTAAAACCGTTATAGTTACTGTTAAAATAAGAAAATGTTTTACGTGTTTCATAACAATTTAAAACCTAATTATTAATGCGGTGTAAGTTAAAATATAATAACGAATTATAAATCGAATTGTTTTATTTTACGATATAAGGTGCGTTCGCTAATGCCGAGTTCGTCTGCTGCGAGTTTACGTTTTCCATGATGGCGTTCTAACGATTTTTTAATTAATTCTAATTCTTTATCGTGTAGCGAAAGTGTCTCTTCTTCCTCTATTTCTTCAGCAAAATGATATTTATCGGGAGTAATTTCTTGATCGTCTTCTTTTTGTTTTTGCGGAATTGCCAGAATTTGTAAATCTTCTAAAGCGTCTTCGTAATCTTCTGTATCTTCCTCTTCCGTACCATAAATTTTATCTATAAGTCCTTCATTTGTTTTCTGAACATCTTTGTTGTTTCCAGACTTCATAAGTTCCATAGTTAGCTTTTTTAAATCATTTAAATCGGCTTTCATATCAAATAAAACTTTGTAGAGAATTTCGCGTTCACTACTAAAATCGCTTTCAGATTTTGTGTTTTTTACAACGGCTGGTAGATTCGCGGTCGCGCTTGGTAAATAGGATCGCAAAGACTCGGCAGTAATAAGTCTTTTTTGCTCTAAGACAGAAATTTGCTCGGCAATATTTCGCAACTGTCTAATATTTCCACTCCATCTAAATTTAAGCAATATAGTGACCGCTTCGTCAGTTAGCTTAATGGTGGGCATTTTATATTTTAAGGCAAAATCGCTGGCAAATTTTCTAAACAATAAATGAATATCTTCTTGCCTATCGCGAAGTGGTGGCAAGTGAATATCGATAGTACTTAACCTATAATAAAGGTCTTCTCTAAATTTTCCATTCTTTATGGCTTCAAACATTTGCACATTTGTAGCAGCTACAATACGGACATTAGTTTGTTGAACCTTACTAGAGCCTACTTTTATAAATTCGCCATTTTCTAGTACACGTAATAATCGTACTTGTGTTGTTAATGGTAATTCTCCAACTTCATCTAGAAAAATAGTTCCACCATCGGCAACTTCAAAATAACCAGATCGTGCTTGAGAAGCGCCCGTAAAAGCGCCTTTTTCGTGACCAAAGAGCTCACTATCTATGGTGCCTTCAGGAATTGCACCACAGTTTACGGCAATATATTTACCGTGTTTACGGTGAGATAAAGAATGGATTATTTTAGGAATGCTTTCTTTTCCTACACCACTTTCTCCAGTTACTAAAACCGAAATGTCTGTTGGCGCTACCTGTATCGCTTTTTCTATAGCTCGGTTTAAAACAGGACTGTTACCAATAATACCAAAACGTTGTTTTGTTGCTTGTATAGATTCCATAATTAAATAAAAATAATACTAATTAATGTAATTAAAAACCTCAGATTGGGTTACTGTGGTGTCTTCGCCTAAATCGTAAAAACTGTTTTTAGTTGAAATTCTATCTGTTGCTATGTAGTTTATTGTAAACTCGAAAGTCCCTTCTGCTGTTGTCGTTGCAATCCAATTATTCGCGCCATGAAATTGTGCGACAATACTCCCGGCTTGCGCGTCGTAATCGTCGTTTAAAAAGCTAAGCATATATTGATTAATAAACCCTTGTTTTAAAGGGTTGGTTGCTGTGTCGTAAGCGTAAGTAGACGTGGTGTTTGTTTCTCCAGTCATAATAGACTCAGCGCAATTACCACCAGTGGTATAGGTTAGTGTTTCTGCTTGAATACTTAAACTATCTTCAAACGTTTCCTTTCTAATCAAGTTCGTGTTACCGTCAAATTCAAACGTTGTCGTTAATCCGTTATCAGCATCTGTTCTGGTTACAATGTTTCCATTGTAAGTAAAAGTATAGGTGTAATCGTCGGCATCATCTTCAATAAAATTATACACTATTTGAGAGATGTTTTGCCCGTCGTAAGTTATAATGGTTTCGTTAGTTAAGGTTGAACCTTCATACGATTGCAACGCGGTAACATTTCCCAAAGCATTTGTAATAATAGTGGTTTGCGTGGTAGATGTCACTCCAAAAAATGTTGTCACGGTAGTAATTCCTGACGCTTTTCCGTTGGTAAATGTAAAGTTGGAGTCCGTATTAATGGTGCCGAATAATGGCACCTGTGCAGCGACATTATACGAATAGGTTGCCAACGTTAAATCGTCGCTTCCCGTACCAGGGTCTACCGGAATTGTTGGGTCTTCGGTACCAATTGCAAAATCAGGATCTAAGGGCTCGTTGTTGCAACTTGTAAAGGCAATAGAAAAGCTTAAAAGGAATAGAATTTTTTTCATAGTTTATTGTTTTTTAGAACGTCCAATAGCGTCACCTTTTAGTGTTGCTTTGGTACAATCTGTTATAGTTACGTTTACGAAATCGCCAACATTGTAGGTTCCTTTCGGAAAAACAGCCACGATATTTTTTTCGGTACGACCCGACCAATGGTCTTTCGATTTTTTAGATTCGCGTTCTATTAAAACTTCAACCGTTTTTCCTAAGTTTTCGCGCGTTCTAAATTCGCTGTGTTTAAGCTGAAGTTCTATAATCTCACTTAATCGTCTGCTTTTTGTAGCTTCCGGCACATCGTCTTCCAATTTACGTTCGGCTAGTGTTCCCGGTCTTTCTGAATACGTATACATATAACCAAAATTATATTTTACATAGTCTAATAAGGACAGGGTATCTTGATGATCTTTCTCAGTTTCCGTTGGAAAACCAGCAATCATATCTTGAGAGATGGCGCAATCTGGAATAATAGATCTAATATTATCTATTAAAGTAAAATACTCTTCTCTAGTGTGTAAGCGATTCATTTCTTTTAGAATACGATCGCTCCCGCTCTGTACGGGTAAGTGAATGTGGTTACAAACATTGTCATATTTTGCCATTGTTTTAATAACATCTAGCGACATATCTTGCGGGTTAGACGTCGAAAAGCGAATACGCATTGTAGGCTGCGTTTCCGCACAGATAGACAATAACTTAGAGAAATCTACGGCCGTTGCTTTTTGCATATCTGTAGCTTTAACGAAATCTTTTTTTAAACCGCCACCATACCAGAGGTAGCTATCTACGTTTTGGCCTAGAAGAGTAATTTCTTTGTAGCCTTTATTCCATAAATCATTGACTTCTTCAATAATACTTTGTGGTGCTCTACTACGTTCTCTACCCCTTGTAAATGGTACCACACAAAAGGTACACATATTATCGCAACCGCGAGTAATAGATACTAAGGCACTGACGCCGTTTGTATTTAAACGCACAGGCGAAATATCGCCGTAAGTTTCATCCTTAGATAGTACAACATTGATGGCATCGCGGCCCTCTTCAACCTCGGCAAGTAAATTTGGTAAATCTTTGTAAGCATCGGGGCCAACAACAAGGTCTACAATTTTCTCTTCTTCTAAAAATTTGCTTTTTAAACGCTCGGCCATACAGCCTAAAACACCCACTTTCATTTTTGGGTTAATACGTTTTACAGCATTATACTTTTCTAAACGTTTTCTAACGGTTTGCTCGGCTTTGTTTCTAATCGAGCAGGTGTTTACTAAAACTAAATCGGCTTCTTCAAGGTTTTGCGTCGTGTTGTAACCTTCTTTAGTTAATATTGAAGCCACAATCTCGCTATCGCTAAAATTCATAGCGCAGCCATAGCTTTCAATAAAAAGTTTTTTAGTGTTTTGTTCTTTATCTTGTAAAACAAGAGTTTCTCCTTGTTTTGTTTCGTCTATTATTTTTTCCATAAGTATGTATTAAAAATACTCAAATTCAACCTGTTTGCAAATATAGGTTTATTAAACGGTGGTGACAAAGTGACAGTGTTATTATTTTTCCCTCATAAAAGTTAAATTTTTGTGCTATTAGGTTTTTTAAATTCACATATAATAAAGATAATAGTCTTAGAATAGAGAATTTTTGTGCTGTTATATTTAGAATTATACCATCGATTCTCGGGTGGCTAGTATAGTGGGGAAAAGTGCGGAATATGGGGTTGGTTTTTATAGTAATGGAGTGGAAACGGAAACACCCTAAAGGTTATTTTTATAAAATATAGACCTAATAATTATTGTGTTTAATAGAGCGGTTCTATTCTTAAATAGGATAAAAATTAGGTGGATGTATTTTTTTTGATATACATTTGTAACCACAAAACACGAAGAATGGCGAAGAATTTAGTAATAGTAGAGTCCCCTGCAAAGGCAAAAACAATAGAAAAGTTTTTGGGTAAAGATTTTAAAGTTGAATCGAGTTATGGACATATTTCCGATTTACCTTCAAAGGAATTAGGGGTAGATGTAGAAGGCGATTTTGAGCCAAGATATGAAGTGTCTGTCGATAAAAAAGCGGTAGTTAAAAAGCTGAAAGATTTAGCAAAGAAAGCTGAAATGGTTTGGCTAGCAAGTGATGAGGATCGCGAGGGTGAGGCCATAGCTTGGCATTTAGCCGAGTCTTTAAATTTGGATAAAGCCAAAACAAAACGCATCGTTTTTCATGAAATTACTAAGACTGCTATTCAAAAAGCAGTAGAGAATCCTAGACAAATAGATTATGATCTAGTCGATGCACAACAAGCACGTCGTGTATTAGATAGAATTGTAGGGTATGAGTTGTCTCCGGTATTGTGGCGAAAAGTAAAAGGAGGGTTGTCTGCGGGTCGTGTACAATCGGTTTCTGTGCGTTTAATTGTAGAACGTGAGCGCGAAATTCAAGGATTTAAAGCGGAAGCGTCGTACCGTATCGATGCTGAGTTTTCTAACGAAGAAGGACAATCGTTTAAGGCGAAACTGCCAAAATCGATTCAAACCAAAGAAGAAGCAGTCGCGTTTTTAGAAAAAAATGCAAATACTACTTTTAAGGTGGTTAACTTAGAAAAGAAGCCCGCTAAAAAATCGCCAGCAGCACCGTTTACCACGTCGACCTTACAACAAGAAGCATCGCGAAAATTATACTTCTCAGTAAGTAAAACGATGAATATGGCACAACGTTTATACGAAGCCGGTTTGATAACTTATATGAGAACCGATAGTGTAAACTTATCTGATGAAGCACGAAAAGGTGCCGAAAAAGAAATTATAAAAGCCTACGGAAAAGAATACAGTAAAACACGTAATTATAAAGGTAAAGTTAAAGGCGCACAAGAAGCGCACGAGGCCATTAGACCAACAAGTTTCGAAACACATTCGGTTAGTTTAGAACGCGATCAAGCGCGTTTATACGATTTAATTTGGAAACGTGCTATTGCTTCACAAATGAGTGAAGCACAATTGGAGCGTACCAATGTTAAAATTGAAGCTGCAGCACATAACGAAACCTTTACAGCAAATGGAGAGGTTATTACTTTTGATGGATTTTTAAAGGTGTACTTAGAAGGTACCGATGATGAAGATACCGAGCAAGAAGGAATGTTACCGGCAATGAAGGTAAACGAAACCTTACTCAATAATTACATCACGGCAACCGAGCGTTATTCTCGAGCGCCCTACCGCTACACTGAAGCATCTTTAGTTAAGAAGTTAGAAGAATTAGGTATTGGTCGTCCGTCTACTTATGCGCCAACTATTTCTACCATCCAAAATAGAAATTACGTAGAAAAAGGAACAATTGACGGTGTAGAACGTAATTACACACAATTGGTTTTAAAAGCACATAAAGTAAAAGATAATGCGCTTACCGAAAAAGTAGGTTCGGATAAAGGAAAATTAGTACCAACAGATATTGGTATGATTGTTACCGATTTCTTAGTGAATCATTTCGAAACGATTTTAGATTACAGCTTCACCGCAAATGTAGAAAATCAGTTTGATGATATTGCCGACGGTAAAGCCGATTGGAAAGAGGTAATGAAGTCTTTTTATAAAGATTTCCACCCTAAGGTTATCGACGTTCAAGAAAATGCCGATAGAGAATCTGGAGAACGTATATTAGGTGAAGATCCAACTTCGGGTAAACGCGTAAGTGTGCGTTTAGGGAAATTCGGACCAATGGTGCAAAAGGGAACGGTAGATGACGAAGAAAAACCAACCTACGCTAGTTTAAGTCCGGACCAGCAATTAAATACTATAACGTTTGAGGAAGCGATGGATTTATTCCAGTTGCCAAAAACGTTAGGTGATTATAAAGGAGAGCCCGTAGAGGTTAATAATGGCCGTTATGGGCCATATGTTAAGTTCGGTGACGCTTTTGTATCGTTACCTCGTGGTACGGATCCGTTAAGTATGGAATATGACGGTGCTATTGAGCTTATTAAGGAAAAGGAAAAAGCAGACGCTCCTATATATATGTATAAGGATTTACCGGTGCAAAAAGGAAAAGGGCGTTTCGGACCATTTATTAAATGGAATGATATGTTTATTAACGTGAACAAAAAATACGATTGGGATAATTTATCCGATGAGGAAATAGTGGAATTGATCGAAACCAAAATTCAAAAGGAAATTGATAAGGTTATTCATAATTGGGAAGATGAAGGTATTCGCGTAGAGAAGGCGCGTTGGGGACGTTTTAATATCCTTCAGGGTAAAGTAAAGATAGAATTGCCTAAAACAACTGATGCGCCGGCGTTAACTTTGGAAGAGGTACAAGGTATCATCGAAAAAAACGCGCCTAAGAAAAAAGCGGCTAAGAAAAAGCCAGCAGCTAAGAAACCGGCTGCTAAGAAACCGGCAGCAAAGAAAGCCACTACCAAGAACACTGCGGCAAAGAAAACGACCACCAAAAAAGCGGCAACTAAAAAAACAACCGCAACGAAAACCACTACAAAAAAATAAATAAATGAATTTTAGTTTCCTTTCACCTGTATCAGATTCAGTGCTCGCTCATAACGAGCTATTATCCATGCAAGCACTAGGGCGGAAATTAAGAATACACTCAGCGCAACACGGTATTCCAGATTTAACAGGAGTCTCTGTTGCGCTTATTGGTGTTTTAGAAAACCGAAATAGTGTCGATTATATTGGCGAAGATCACGATTTTAACGAAATCCGTAAAGCATTCTACGCGTTATACCCTGGAAGCTGGACTGTTACCATTGCCGATTTAGGCGATATCCAACGTGGCGAAAGTGTAGAGGATACATACTTTGCTTTAAAAACGACAGTCTCTATATTAATTGATAAAAAAATAATTCCTATTGTCATTGGCGGAAGTCAAGATTTAACTTATCCGTTATATCGGGCTTACGACGAATTAATGCCTATGGTGAATATCGTTAATGTGGATGCTAAATTCGATTTAGGCGATTCAGCGAAACCAATTAAAAGCAATAGTTTTATTGGTAAAATAATTTTAGACGAACCGTATAATTTATTTAACTACGCCACCATTGGATATCAAACGTATTTTAATTCTCAAGAAGAAATAGATTTAATAGAGCGTTTGTATTTTGAAGCTTATCGCTTAGGGGAGGTTTCTAACGATATAACTATTGTAGAACCTGTAATGCGCGATGCAAATATTGTGAGCGTGGATTTAGGGGTCTTAAAAGCTTCAGAAGTGAGTTTAAAACAACGGCTGTCTCCAAACGGATTAGACGGCAAAGAAATTTGTGCTGTTTCTCGCTATGCAGGTATCAGCAATAAGGTGTCAACATTTGGTATTTTTGATTATAAAGCGTCTTACGACGATGAAATGACCGAACTTTTAATCGCCCAAATGGTCTGGTATTTCATAGAAGGATTTAACTATCGTGTTAAAGATGATGACTTTATAACTGGAACTAATCACCAGAAATATATTACATTAGCAGACGCGCACGAGCTTGTTTTCTACAAAAGTATTAAATCTGGACGCTGGTGGATTGAAATTCCTTTTTTAGCAAATGTTAATAATAAATTAAAAAAGCACACGTTATTACCTTGTACGCATCAAGATTATTTGGACGCGTGTAACAACCTAATACCAGATAGATGGTACAAAGCATTTCAAAAAAACAGCGTGTATTCGTAAACCGAATGTTATTCTTTTTTAACATTTTCTTAATCGATTAATGGTGTTTTAACACGATAAAATGTCGTTTTTATGCTAAAAAAGTTGTTTTTTAAATATTATATAAATATGTTTACGCTCTTGAAAAAAATAAGAGCAATTAATTAACCTTATAGGTATCAATAAATATGAAGAAATTTCTACTAATAACGGCAGTTTTGACACTTTTAGCAAGTTGTGGTTCTAAAGACAAGGGTCAGCTAGTTGGTGTAAAAGGAAAAAAATGGCATCCAGAAAAACCTTATGGTATGACATTGGTACCAGGTGGTGCATTTATTATGGGTAAGGCCGATGATGATTTGGCTGGTATTCAGGATGCTCCGGCAAAAACAGTTACAGTAAGAGCTTTTTACATGGACGAAACGGAAATCACGAATAGTGAGTACCGCCAGTTTGTAGAATGGGTTCGCGACTCGACAATTAGAACAAAGTTGGCTATTTTGGCTGATGAGGTTGGTGAAACAGACCCAACAAGCCCAGGAATTGGCCAGTTTGCTTTTAAAGGCGCTAATGAAGAGGATATGAGTGTCTACGAAAAGTATATGTTCGATAACTATAGCGGTTTGGGAGAAACAGGTTACGAAGGCAAAAAATTAAACAAAGACATTGATTTGGTTTTTGACACCGCCGAATATCCAGATGAGTTTTATGCTGAAGTTATGGATACAATGTACCTTCCTATAGAAGAGTCTTATAACGGACAAAGAACGTGGGATGTAACGAAGTTTAAGTTTCAGTACACGTATATGGATATTCAAAAAGCGGCTAAAAACAGAAACTTACGACGTAAAGACGTTATAATGAAAGAAGAAGTAGCTATCTATCCAGATACAACAGCTTGGATTAGAGATTTTGCTTACTCTTATAACGAACCAATGCACAATGATTATTTCTGGCACGATGCTTACAGTGAGTATCCAGTAGTAGGAATAACTTGGAAACAGGCCAAAGCATTTTGCCAATGGAGAACCTTAAAGCATAACTCATATAGAAAGGAGAAAAAGAAAGCTTTTGTAAACTCTTATCGTTTGCCATCTGAGGCAGAGTGGGAGTATGCAGCAAGAGGTGGTTTGCAAGCAGCAACATTTCCTTGGGGTGGGCCGTATGCCAAAAACGATAGAGGTTGTTTTATGGCTAACTTTAAACCATTACGCGGTGATTACGCAGCAGATCAAGCATTATATACTGTAGAAGCAGATGCCTACGAGCCAAACGATTTTAACCTTTATAATATGGCTGGTAACGTTTCAGAATGGGTAAATGCATCTTACGATCCAGGATCTTACGAATTTGTATCTACTATTAACCCAAGTGTCAACGATAAAAATAACCAACGTAAAGTGGTTAGAGGTGGTTCTTGGAAAGATGTGGCCTACTTTTTACAAGTAAGTTCAAGAGATTATGAATATGCAGACTCATCAAGAAGTTATATTGGTTTCAGAACCGTTCAAGATTATATGGGAACTGAAGTTACAGCTAACTCTAGACGATAATTTAAAATACCTACTTAACTATTAATAACTTAACTTAACTTAACTACTAAAAATTAAAACACTTAGAAATTATGGCACAAAAAGGAAAACTTTCAACAATGAACATGGTCTACGGGCTTGGAGCTGCAATTGTAATTCTTGGAGCATTATTTAAAATCCAACACTGGCCTTATGGATCACTTATCTTAACAATAGGTATGGTTGTTGAAGCTATCGTATTTACGCTTTCAGCTTTCGAAAAGCAATCAGGAGATTTAGATTGGTCTAAAGTGTATCCAGAATTAGCTGGAGGAGAAGGATCTTTAAAGAAACAATCAAAAAATGAAGACCCTAAAGAAGCAGACGGACTTTTATCTAAAAAATTAGATAACTTATTAAAAGAAGCTAAAATTGATGGTGAATTAATGGCGAGTTTAGGAAACAGCATTAAAAACTTTGAAGGCGCTGCAAAAGGAATTGCTCCAACAGTAGATTCTATGGCATCAACTAAAAAATACGGTGAGCAAATGTCATTAGCTGCAGCTCAATTAGAATCTTTAAACAGTCTTTATAAAGTACAAATGGATAGCGCAAGCCGCCAAGCTTCTATTAATGAAGAAACTGTAGAAAATGCTTCTAAATTAAAAGAGCAAATGCAATCGTTAGCATCAAACCTTTCATCTTTAAATGGTGTTTATGGTGGTATGTTATCTGCAATGAATAAAAACTAATTAGTAATTAGTACACTTAATTATTAACAAAACAAACTAATTAGACATGGCAGGAGGAAAACAGTCCGCAAGACAGAAAATGATTAACTTGATGTATTTGGTATTTATCGCAATGATAGCAATGAATATGTCAAAAGAAGTATTATCGGCATTTGGTTTAATGGAAGCAAAGTTTGTAGAGTCTAACGAGGCTACTACAGAAAAAAACAGCGCACTATTAGAGAATTTAGAAACTAAAGCAGAAGAGAAACCAGAAGATTTTGCAGTACCGGCAACTAAAGCAAAACAAGTAAGTATTGTTTCAGATAAATTTTTCAGATATATTGGAGGATTAAAGCAGGACTTAATAAAAGCGGGAGATTATGAAATAGATCCTAAAACCGGTCAATTACCTTTCGAATCTATGGATAAAACAGATATCCTAGATGAAAAATGGTTTACAGGAGATCGTTTAACAAAAGAGGGTGAAGCCGTAATTGCAGAGATCGAAAAGTATAAAAAAGAGATCTTAGCTATTTTAGGTACAGATGTGAAATACAAAAAAGCGATAGAAAGCTTTAACAGACGTTTTAGTATTGAACCAGAAAAAAACGCTGATGGTAAACAAATTGAATGGTTAGATCACCATTACAAAGGGTACCCAGCAATTGCTTCTTACACGAAACTAACAGCAATGCAAAATGATGTTAAAGTAACCGAAGCAAATATGTTTAACCTTTTCTTAGGTAACACATTAGATGCCGCAGTATCTCTTAATAAATACCAAGCTATTGTATTGGCTGATAAATCTGCATTTTTTGCAGGTGAAAAATTTTCAGGGAGAGTAGTAATAGGAAAGTACGCTAACGTAACACCTTCTAAACTAGTTGTTCAAGGTAGTGAGGTAGACATTGCGAACGCAATAGACTCTACGGGAGCTGCTAAACTAGACTTTAATGTTGGTAATGTTGGTTCTCATGAAATTGAAGGTAAATTTACTTTCTTAGAAGATGGTAAGCCTTTAGAAATTCCTATTAAAGCAAATTACGTGGTAGTTCCACGTCCAAACTCTGCAACTATTTCTGCAGATAAAATGAATGTTGTATACCGTGGTGTTGCTAACCCAATGACGATTTCTTTCGCCGGTGTTCCAGATAATAAAGTATCTGCGAGTGGATCAGGTTTAAAGAAATCATCTAAGGCTGGAGCTTATACAATGGTTCCAACTTCAGGAAGAGAGGTTACTATTAATGTAAGCGCAACTCTTGATGATGGTTCTAAAGCGTCAGATAAGAAAACCTTTAGAATTAAAGATATCCCAACACCTTCTGGTCAGTTAGCTGGAAAGTCTGGATCTTTCAAATTACCTAGAAACAACGTTGAAATTGGTACAATTGGAGCAGTCTTAGAAGACTTTGATTTCGATTTACCTTTAACAGTGACTGGATTTAAAATGAAAGTACCTGGGCAACCAAGTGTAACGGTTTCAGGAAACAAACTTAGCGGTCAAGCAAAAGCGGCGTTAAGAAAAGCAAAAAGAGGAGCTGATATTCAGATTTTTGAAATTAGATCACGATCTAATGGTCCAAAAATAAAACCAGCAGCACCAATTATTATAGAGTTATCTAACTAATCAAGCAACTTTGTAATTAAAAACAATTAAATTATTTTTAGAATGAATTATAAATCTTTATTAACAGTTATTTTGGGTATGTGTTTGTCTTCAGGAGCTTTTGCTCAGGCTAACATATTAAATGCCAAAGATCCAGATGAAATTGGAGTAAGAACTGAAGAACAAAAAGCGCTAGATAACGACAAGCCGTTAGATTACGGGTACGTTGACGATAGAGATATTATGTTCGCTAAAATGACTTGGGAAAAAGTAGTACTAGACGAACGTGTAAATTTTCCGTTATATTACCCTGTAGATACCAATAATATTGGTAGCAACAGAAGATCACTTTACGATGTTTTAATAAAGGCAATTGCCCAAGGGAAAATTGAAAAAGTATATAACGATTCTTATTTCACCGGTTTACGTACGCAAAAAGAACTTAAAGACATTACGACTAAAGTGGATACGCTAGAAATAGGGTACGACCAGTTTAATGCCGATGGTTATGTAGATCCTGAGTATATTACAACTCGTAAAATTTCTTCTTTTGATGTGAGTGCTTACTTAATAAAAGGGCTTTGGTATTTCGATAAACGTCAAGGAGAATTAAAGTATAGGCTTTTAGGTATTGCTCCGGCAGCACCAGATGTTAACTTTATTGACTCTAACGATGAATCGAATAAATTACCAAATCCATTATTTTGGGTTTTCTTTCCCGATGCTAGAAATGTTTTACACGAAGCAAAATCGTTTAATACAAAAAATAGTGCCGTACCGTTTTCTTTCGATCATATCTTAAACGCTAGACGTTTTAGTGGAGTGATTTATAAAGAAGAAAATGTATATGGAGATAGAACAATAGACGAGTACGTTGCAGAGAATGCTTTAATGCAGTTATTAGAGTCTAAAAGAATAAAAGAGAAAATTAGAAATTTTGAATTAGATATGTGGTCCTACTAATTTAATAATTATAGTTAATAAAAACGCTCACTTTTTTAAGTGAGCGTTTTTTGTTTTAAGACACTTTCGTCATTTTATATTATATCTTCGCGGTTATGAATGTAGATTATATTATTGTAGGGTGCGGTCTTGCTGGTATTTCCTTTTGCGAGCAATTAATTGCGAATAACAAATCGTTTGTAGTGATGAATAATCATTCTCAGCAAGCCTCTTTGGTTGCTGGTGGGGTTTACAATCCAGTCGTTTTAAAACGCTTTAGCGTAGTCTGGAAATCGGTTGAGCAATTAGCTGTTGCTTTACCAATGTATAAAGCGATAGAAAAGCGGTTGGATATAAAACTAGACTATAAAATTCCTGTTTACCGACGGTTTACCTCTCTCGAGGAACAAAATGATTGGTACGCGGCTTCAGATCAATTAGAGTTGTCTCGATTTATGTCTACAACGCTTCAAAAAAATACTAACGCTTCAGTAAATGCCGACTTTGGTTTTGGTGAAGTTCTTGAAACAGGTCGCATTGACACCAATGTTCTTATTGATAGTTATACTCAGGATTTAAAAGCGAATGCCCAATTACTTGAAGAAACGTTCGATTTTGAAGGGCTTACTATAAACACTTCAGCAGTTAGCTATAAAAATATTACCGCTAAACATATTGTATTTGCTGAAGGTTACGGGGTTGTAAATAACATATTTTTTCCTAGAGTGTCTTTAAAAGAAGCTAAAGGCGAATTATTAACTATCCACGCTCCAGCACTTAAAATAGATTACATTTTAAAAGCGAGTGTTTTTATTATTCCAAAAGGGAACGATTTATATACGGTAGGTTCTACGTATAATTGGACGGATAAAACCAATGCAGTTACTGAAACTGCAAAGGAGCAGCTTTTAAGCAAGCTAAAGCCCTTAATTAATTGTCCGTTTAAAGTAGTAGAACAATCGGCGGGTATACGTCCAACAGTTAGCAATAGGCGTCCAATAATAGGAAGTCATCCCGAATATAAAAATGTTCACATTATAAACGGATTAGGAACACGTGGGGTTTTGATTGGTCCTTATGTCGCAGAAAAGTTATACGACGCGATAGAAAATAAGGGAGCGATTGCTCAAGAAATTGACTATCTCCGATTTATTTCTTAGCGTTTTTATCTAAAATTTTATCATAACTCATAAAAATATTTATCCATATATTTCTAGATAATCGCATAATTATTGGCATAAAGCCAATGAGCGTTACTACAATTGCGACAAAAGCAGTGGTTAAAGAACTTCCTATAAAAAGGTAACTAATAACAAATGCAGCAACAGAGAATGCAATACCTAAACCATAACTAACATACATAGAACCTATAAAAAACGAGGGTTCTATTTT
Source organism: Bizionia saleffrena (assembly GCF_008086175.1). Lineage (GTDB taxonomy): Bacteria > Bacteroidota > Bacteroidia > Flavobacteriales > Flavobacteriaceae > Bizionia > Bizionia saleffrena. The sequence continues at coordinate 7,350 of NZ_VSKM01000002.1, read as the reverse complement.
ATATCTTGTATTACAATGGCTGCATCTATCGTGCATCTCAAAAATATCATTTAACTTATAGGGATTGGTGTTTTTGTACATAGACTCGTTATGACACTTCGGACAAACGCCTTTAAATATTCCGTATAATTTAGATCCTTTTTTAAACATAATATTTATGTACTTTTGCATTTTTATAAACTAAACGCGATTTAATTCGAAAGTTAGAATAAAGTGTTTTTTTTAGTCAAAGAATTCTTCAATTAAGGAGTCAATCTTTCGGGAAAAACATATTTTAATTATAGCTTGAAGTAAGCTCACGTTTAAAACACAAACTTAAGTTTTATTAATCTAAAACTTGGTAACAATAGTTGCAAATTTATGCTAAACATACATAACTTATCGATATCATTTCAAGGGGTCTACCTCTTTGAAGACATTACATTTAAACTCGGTAATGGTGATAGAGTGGGGCTCATAGGAAAAAATGGGGCAGGAAAATCTACAATGCTTAAAATATTGTCTAAAGACATGGAACCCGATACCGGGCAAATAGCTTCGGATAAAGAACTTAAAATAGGTTTCTTAAGACAAGACATCGATTTTGTGTTAGGGCGTACTGTTTTAGAAGAGGCTCACCAAGCCTTCGTAGAGATTAAGGAATTGGAGGCTAAAATGGAGCACATTAATACCCAATTGGCCGAGCGTACCGATTACGAAAGTGACGTGTACCACGATTTTATGGTGGAACTTAATGAGGTACAGCACCAATATGAGATAATCGGAGGTTATAATTATCAAGGGGAAACCGAAAAAATTCTTCAAGGATTAGGATTTCAAAGAGAAGATTTCGATAAACTAACCGATACGTTCTCTGGAGGATGGAGAATGCGTATAGAATTAGCAAAGTTGTTACTTCAAAATAACGATGTATTACTTCTCGATGAGCCAACAAATCACTTAGATATCGAATCTATTATCTGGCTAGAAGGTTTTCTTAAAAACTATTTTGGTGCAGTAGCTATTGTATCGCACGATAAAATGTTTCTAGATAATGTTACGAATCGTACTATTGAAATTTCTTTAGGGCGTATTTACGATTATCCGAAACCATATACGCAATATTTAGTGTTGCGCGAAGAGTTAAGAACGCAACAATTGGCATCGCAAAAAAATCAGCAAAAGCAGATTGAGCAAACCGAAAAATTAATTGAAAAGTTTAGAGCCAAAGCAAGTAAAGCGACAATGGCGCAATCTTTAATAAAAAAGCTGGATAAAATAGATAGAATTGAGGTTGATGAAGATGATAATAGTGTAATGACCTTAAATTTTCCTGTTTCTATAACGCCAGGTAAAGTGGTTATTGAAGCTGATGATCTCTCTAAAAGATATGGTGAAAAGCAAGTACTCTCGGGAGTTGACTTATTGATAGAGCGCGATGTTAAAACCGCCTTTGTAGGGCAAAACGGACAGGGTAAATCGACATTGGCTAAAATCTTAGTGGGTGATATTGAGCACGGTGGCTATCTTAAATTGGGTCACAACGTTCAAATAGGGTATTTTGCACAAAATCAAGCAGAATATTTAGACGGTACCAAAACCGTTTTAGATACTATGATTGATGCGGCAAATGAAACCAACAGAAGTAAAGTACGCGATATTTTAGGTTCGTTTTTATTTCGCGGGGATGATGCAGAAAAATATGTAAGAGTATTATCTGGAGGGGAAAGAAACCGTTTGGCACTAGCAAAATTAATGCTGCAACCGTTTAATGTGCTTATTATGGATGAGCCTACTAACCACTTGGATATTAAATCTAAAAACGTACTAAAAGAGGCCTTAATAAAATTTGAAGGCACCCTAATTCTCGTCTCTCACGATAGAGATTTTCTACAAGGATTAACCTCAACACTTTACGAATTTAAGGATCAGAATATTAGAAAGTATTTAGGGGATATCGATTATTACCTAGAGCAACGTAAAGTTGAAAATTTACGAGAAGTGGAAAAGCGAACGGTTGTAAAAGAAACACCTAAAGAAACCAAAAAACAGAGTTACGGCGACCAAAAGAAACTAAAATCTCTTAATAATAAATTGAGTAATATTGAGTCTAAAGTAAATCAGTTAGAAAAAGATATCAAAGCAATCGACGTTGAATTAGCAACTAATTACGACGAGGTCGTTTCAGATCCTAAGTTTTTTGGTATTTACGAAGCTAAAAAAGAAAAACTGAAGACTTTAATGGAAGACTGGGAGAATGTTCAAGAAGAATTAGAGAAGTTATATTAGAAAGAGCGGCTATTTATCAGTGTTTACAGGTAGGTTAGAAGTTATTAGTAGCCTATTAAAAGCTATGTTTTTAATATTATTTGTGTCGTTCGTCGAAAAAACTTGTAGTTAGTCATATTTCAAAGTATATTTGATATATAATTAGTCTTAAATCTAACCTTATGAAAACTATTAAATTAACCTTGCTTTGTTTGTTGGTCTCTGCCTTTGCAGTCGCAAACATCTCTTCATTAGAAAAAGAGGCATTATTAGCGATATATAGTTCTACACAGGGTGAGCAGTGGACAAATACTTGGGATATCTCTGAGCCAGTAACTACGTGGTACGGAGTGACTGTAGAAAATGATAAAGTTGTTGCTTTAGATTTACAATTGAATAATCTAACGGGGACATTACCTCAAGAAATAGGAAATCTCAAATATTTACAAAATCTAAATTTGGGTTTCAATAAAATCGCGGGAACAATTCCTGCTTCACTCGGGCTGTTAAGCAATCTAAATACATTGGAATTATTTTTAAATACGTTTGAGGGAACTATTCCTTCAGAGTTAGGAGATTTAAAAAACTTAAAGAAATTAGCGTTGTATAGTAATTCATTATCTGGTTCTATTCCGACGTCTTTAGGACTATTGAATAAACTTGAATCTTTAGAATTGGGAAGCAATTTTTTAACTGGAGATATTCCTGTTGAGTTAGGCCGACTAACACTACTCAAAAAGTTAAGTCTTATCGATAATAAATTACACGGGTATATTCCAACAGAACTTAGCGATTTAAAGCAGTTAGAAGAGCTAATCTTATCCGAAAATAAATTGGTAGGTCATTTACCAATTCAACTAAATAACTTATCAAAACTTAATACATTAATGATCAGCGATAATATGATGGCTCGTGAATATGTTAGTGTTATCGATAATAAGGTTGACGTTAAGAAAGCTATTTTAAATATAGAAGACACTTATGTTGTAGAGAGAGATTAACACTCTTTTACAAATTGCTATTATAATACAACAAGAGCCAGCTATTTAGTTGGCTCTTTTTTATGCTATAAATTATGTACGAATACTTATTTCAATGCCCATATTGTTGGGAAAATATCTCTATGCTACTTGATCCTAGCGAGTCTAAACAGACTTATGTAGAAGATTGCGAGGTGTGTTGTAACCCAATACAGTTATCTGTAATTTTTTTTGACGGTGAACTTATTGGTTTTGAAGCGGTTAATATAGAACAGTAAAATTTTATTAAAAATAGGCTTGTTATATCTAAAAAGGTTTGTATCTTTGCAGTCGAACAACGCGGGATAGAGCAGTAGGTAGCTCGTCGGGCTCATAACCCGAAGGTCACTGGTTCGAGTCCAGTTCCCGCTACTAAGTTTAATTATCTTATTAATAACGGTTTGGCTTCAGTCAAACCGTTATTTTATGCATAATATTTTTGACTATCTTTCGCAGGAACTACAAAATGAATACGAAAGTGAATACGATTTAAGTTTGAAAAAGAATTTTTCTACTCCAAAAATTTACTCTGGCAATGGAGACCTAAATAAACGTTGGTACGTCTATTTTTCTTATCGAGATCCAGATTCGGGAAAACTTAAACGACAAACTGCTATCTACGCAAATGCAAATAAATTCAAAACTAAGGAGGATAGACTTTCCGTATTAGTTACTTATCGAAAGTCATTACTAAAGCTTCTTAAAAAAGGGTATAGCCCATATTCTGACAACACATTAGTTTTTCAAGGTATTATTGATAAAGATAAAAAGTCTATGCCAATAAAAAAACTTGAAAATGTTGCTGAATTTAATATTCATAAAGCAGTTGTGGATGAAGAACCTGTAATGGGGTATAAAGAAGCTTTCGCTTTTGGCTTAAAGCAAAAAGAAAAACTTATAAATGATACTACCAGACGTAGCTTTGAAAACAGGTTGAAAAACTTTACTAAATGGGTTGAAGAAATCCATCCTAAAGTTAAGGGCATCGATGAAGTTAACAAAAAGTTGGTATCAGAGTTTTTAAGTGATGTTCTTGCAAGGACAAGTCCCCGAAATAGAAACAACTTTCGTGCAGACCTAAGTAGTATTGTGCAAGTTCTGTTTGATAATGATATTATTCATGCGAATTTTATCAAACAAATACCTGTTTTAAAAGCGATTCCGAAAAGGAACAAAACTTACACTCAAGAAAGACAAGAGGAGATTTTTACGTATTTAGAAAAAGAGGATACAAATCTCTTACTTTTCATAAAATTTATTTCCTATAATTTTTTACGTCCTATTGAAGTTTGTAGGCTTAAAGTAGGGGATATTGATTTAAAAAATAAAACGATAAAGTTTCAAGCCAAGAATAGCCCTTTAAAAACTAAAATAATTCCTGATTTATTGATTCAGGAATTACCAGATTTATCCAAGATGAATAAAGAACTTTCTCTTTTTACTCCAGATGAGATAGGAGGGGAGTGGGATACCGCTCTTGAAAACAAACGAGATTATTACTCCAAGCGATTTAAGCGTGTTGTAAAGGATTATTTTGGGTTAGACAAGGATTACGGTCTTTATAGTTTTAGGCACACTTATATCACTAAATTATACAGGTACTTAGTGAAGCAGTCTTCACCATTTGAAGCTAAGAGTAAATTAATGCTTATAACTGGACATTCTTCTATGTCAGCATTAGAAAAATATTTACGAGACATAGACGCTGAATTGCCAGAAGATTACTCACATATGTTATAGAATAAATTAAAATTAAATGAAGGAATCATTCAATCAGATATATATTGATATGACTAAGCGGTTGTATGTTCCTATGGTATTTTATATTCCATGGAGAGTTTGGAATCAATTCAAAAATGAAAAATGGGAAGATAGTTCGTATAATAATCTTTTTGATAAGGTTGTAATCATAAAGCCAGATGGTTCAAATGCTTTATTGAATAATGAACAGTCTAGCCATCATATCATGATTAAAAAGGAGCGTTTGGATTTAAATACATTCAAACTCCTTGAACTACAAAATGATTTAGATGCGAAGCAATTCGATTTTATCTTGAATAAGTATATCACGCAATTAGATTTCATAAAGCGAATATCTATGTGGATGTTTGAAAACGTTCAAAAGGATATAGAGGATCTAAAACAAGAAACAAGTTTATCATTTCAGATACAGCAAAAAGCAATTATAGAACATTGGGCGTATGTTCAAGAAAACTTCATAGGTATTACTCAAATTGATGAAACAACCAATGAGATTATATTGAATAAAAAGGATTTTAAATCCTTTAAAGAACTTATGAATCCATCTGGCGTATTTCCGAGTGTTACTCAAACTAAATCGAAAACCAAAGAAGAAGCCGAGAAACCAAAGAAGCTCAAAAAAGAAAAGAAGATACTTGTAACTGAAGAAGAAGCTACTATCTTTCTTTTAAATACCGTTTTTAACATTAAACGTTAGTTACTTTCAATCTAATATTAAATTCATCATACATGACTATAGCTTTAGACATATTTGATTACTGAAGCAGTAGAGATTAAAAATTAATAGATACTAGCAATGACGTAAGCTATTTTGGTGATTACTTATTTTTAATGTTTTCCTTCATTAAATTTAATAGTTTTTGAAAAGCATTTCAAAGATTGATTTTAGGTTACATTCATAACCAATTTGGTTATGAATGTAACCTAAAGCAACGGTGGAGCAACGGTGGAGCAACGGTGGAGCAACGGTGGAGCAACGGTGGAGCAACGGTGGAGCAACGGTGGAGCAACGGTGGAGCAACGGTTGAGCAACGGTGGAGCTATTCTTCCGAAAACGCAATAATCATATAAATTAACTATAAACGTTTATAGTTATTAACGTTAAAATTCTAATTCTTCATAAATGAATTCGTTGGAGATTTCAGGGATATTACCAATGTAATCTTTGCCACGTAATTTTCTAACCGTGTGTGCTTTCAATTCTTCTTCTGGGGAGCTTTGTATTAATTCTTGAATTTTCTGTTTATCTAATTCATCGTCAATTGTATTTAGCCAATTATCTTCTAGCGCAGGAGGTAGAATCAATGGCATTCGTGGGCCTTTTATTTTCGGGTTATTGTGGATCTTAGCTAACATTGAATTCCCAACTGTTGTTACAATTGAAAAGGTATTCATTCTGCCATTCGTTTCAGGGTTAATCCATTCACTCCATAGTCCAGCTAAGGCTATAGGGTTTTCGTCTTTACGTTGAATAAAGAATGGGTAAGTTTTATTATTAAAATGATGATGTTCATAAAACCCGTCCACATAAATTAAGCATCTATTATTTTTTGCTGCTTGTCTAAAAGATGGTTTTTCGAAAATCGTTTCACCACGAGCATTTAAAGTATTATTCCAAAACTTTTTCATTTGGACTTCATCTTTTACCCAATGAGGAACTAGTCCCCAAGTTGCAACAGTAGGGAAATCGGGTGAGTCATCAGTATATATTAACAATTCGGGATGGCTAAATCCAGAAATGTGGTGTGATGGTAAATCAGTTAAAGGAATTAAGTTTTCTAATATTTCTTCAACTGCGGCTAGGTCGCCTTTTCGTTTAGCTCGATATAGTTGAGCTTTATAACTTGCTTTAATATCGTAGCACATATTGTCTTAAATAATGAGTTAGTCTAGATTTTTAATTTGAAAGGTTCGCTGTAACGTCTAATTACTTTGTCATTTTTGTACATAATGTTTAAAATTATGTAGCCTTTATTCAGGACGGGTCAAAATTGGTTACAACGTGTTCGTGTATGGTTGTGTTGCGCGTTTAAGTAACTAATTTAGTAAAAGGAAACGAAACAGAGGAAAATCCGAAGGATTTTCCAAGTAATCACTGAACTAGCAATGCATTATACACGTCTTAAGTTAGCATTTCAATAAAAACACTAAATTAAGACATATAAATAAGAAGGAACAAAAGGGAGGAATAAGGTTATTATACACGCGGAGACTATGATCTCGTCAACATTGAAAACCCCCTCTCTTTTTCTACACAGATTTCGTACAGTTCTATGAGGCTTTTAGACCTCGATTTCAAGTCGTTGAAACTCGCGTAGTCGTC
>NZ_VSKM01000029.1 GCF_008086175.1 Bizionia saleffrena | reverse complement strand
CCAACGTGCGACGGCGGTATTGTCGATACAGAAGCAACACCAGGCGGAACGTATGTGTTTAACCCAGTACCAACGGATGGCGCTGTAATAGATGCTACCACAGGGACCGTTTCTGGCGGACAACCAAATACGACTTACGAAGTAGAATACACAACAAACGGTGCGTGTCCAGCAACTGAAATTTACTCGTTAACCAGTTACCCATTACCAACGGTGGTAACACCAACAGTATTAGGGGTTTGTGATGATGCCACACCAGATGGTTTTACAGAAATTGATTTAAGCATTAAAAATGGTGAAATTTCAGGTGGAAACCCGAACTACTCGGTAACGTATTATCTTACTCAGGCAGATGCCGATGCGCAAGCTAATCCATTACCAATACCCTACACGAATGTTACTAATCCGCAAATTGTATTTGTAAATGTTGAAGATATTACTACCTCTTGTAGTGATACGACACCATTAACACTACAAGTAGAAGATGCTCCAGTAGCATTTACACCAACAGCATTAGAATATTGCGATCCAGACAGCGATGGTTTTGGAGTGTTTACGCTAAGCGATGCAGATTCAGAAATAAATGGCGGTGATAACACCTTAGTAATAACGTACCACGAAACGTTATCAGATTCTGAAAATGATGTTAACCCATTAGCAAGTCCGTATAACAATATTGTAGTGAATCAGCAAACGATCTACGTACGTATTGAGAGTCCGACGATTTCTACTAATTGTGCGAGTTTCGTAGAATTAATATTAATTGTAAACCCAACACCAGAGATAATCGACCCAACACCATTGGAAGTGTGTGACGATAACGCCGATGGTTATGCGACTTTCGATTTACCAACAAAAAACACAGAGATTCTAAACGGATTAGACCCGACGTTATATACCGTAACTTTTTACGAGTCTGAGGCAAATGCACTACTACCAAATAACGCTATCGCATCACCAAATGCTTATGTTAATATCGTTCAAGACATGCAAACGCTATGGGTACGTGTAGAAGACAGTGCCACAGGGTGTTTCTCTATAACGACTTTAGATATTATTGTAAACCCATTACCAGTTTTAGTACAGCCAACGCCATTAACGCTTTGTGACTATGTTACTCCAAACGATGGTGCAGAACCGTTTACTTTAGAAGATGCCAACGCAGAAATTTTAGGAGGACTAACAGGAATTACATTGAGTTACCACTTAACACAAGTTGGAGCGGATACCGATACAGATGAAATTTTTAGCCCGTATGTAAATACAAGTAATGCACAAACTATTTATATCCGTGCAGAAAATAACGTTACAGGATGTGTCAATACTATTACTTTAGATTTACGTGTAACACCAACACCATCGCCAGTTGCAAACCCAGATCCATTGGAAGTTTGTGATACTGATAATGATGGTTTTGCTCAGTTCGATATTTATAGCCAGTCAACAATCATTCAAAACGGAGAAACAGGAGTAACGGTAACGTACCACGAAACCTTAGCAAATGCTGAAGCAGGAACAAGTCCGTTAGCAAACTTTTACAATAATATTATTGCCAATTTGCAAACAATATATGTACGTGTAGAAAATACAGGAGTTGCGCCAACACCAGGAACAGGATGTTATACAATTGTAGAGTTAGACTTGGTGGTGTTACCATCGCCAGTAGTACCATTAGATATTGAAGACTATGTTATTTGTGATGATAATGGAGATGGCTTTGCACAATTTGATTTTGATGCAGTGATTTCACCAGAAGTTTATGGTACACAATCGCAAGCAGATTTTACATTAACCTACCACGTGTCTCAAGCCGATGCTGATTCAGGAAACGATCCTATTGTAAATTCTTCAAACTATACCAATGCGGTAAACCCTCAAACGATTTATATTCGTTTATCGAGTAACGGCAATGGTTGTGTAAGTACAGGATCGTTTGTTATAGAAGTGGCTTTTCCACCCGTATTAAATCCTAATTACGATAATACGTTATCACAATGTGATGATTTAGATGCCGATTACCACGAAGATAATGATGGCTTTACGGCTTTCGATTTAACCGTTGAAGACTCAGAAATAGTAAATGGTAACCCAAGTTGGACTGTAGACTATTACACCACTTTGGCTGATGCGCAAGCAGGCACCAATATGATTCCAGATCCAACAGACTTTACCAATACGGTAATGGGACCACAAACATTATTTGTAGTAGTAACTGATGGAGATACTGGATGTATCTCATACACAACCGTTACTATTCGTGTATTAAATAATCCATCGCCAGGAGAAGATCCAGCCGATATTATTTTATGCGACGATAACGCGACTGGCGATATGATTGAAGTCTTCGACTTAACAGTAAACGAGACTTATATTATTAACGGTGAAGATGCTAGTAACCCAATACACTTAAGTTACTATACTAGTGAAGACGCTGCCGTAACAGGTACCAATGCTATTGTAGATCCAACCCAACACAGTAACGAAGATCCTACAAATGCGGGTGTTGCCATTAACCCACAAACTATTTATGTGCGTGTAACAAATGGAGACGATGTAACCGGATTAAACGGAACAGGGTGTTACAGTTTAGAAGATTTCGACTTAATAGTAAACCCATTACCAGACGTAGTACCGGTAGCGGATTACATTATTTGTGAATTGAATAATGACGGCGTTGCACAGTTTGATTTCACAACAATGACCGGTGAGATTTTAAACGGACAAGATCCCGCAGTATTTACAGTAACGTATCACGAAACGATAGCGGAGGCCGAACAAGGTATCAATGCATTAACAACATTGTACACTAACACCAGTAATCCGCAAGAGATTTTTGTAAACATTACCAATACAGATACAGGCTGTGATATTGCAACGGTAAGCTTTATGATTGAAGTACAAGAAGCAGCACAAGCAAATCCAGATTTAGTACCAATTGTTTATGAGATCTGTGATGATGAAATGGATTTTGATGGTGATACCACAAATAACACCGCACAATTTGATTTAGCAACACAAAATGAGTTTGTATTAGACGGACAAGATCCTGTAAGCTATACGGTGAGTTATTACGATAACCAACTAGATGCCAATGCCGGAACCAATGCGTTACCATTTTTATACGAAAACACAGTAAACCCACAAGTTATTATTGTGCGTGTAGATAATGATACACTAGTAGATGATGGCACTGGAACAATGGAAGACAGCTCACAATGTTTTGAAACGGCAACGTTAACATTACAAGTGAATATGTTACCGTCTTTCGATTTAGACGCTACGTATTTATTATGTGTAAACACCAACGGAACAGAAGTCGTTAATGTACCAGTAATAGACACCGGCTTAGATGCAACACAATACACATTCGAGTGGAGTTATAACGGTACTGTTTTACCAGCAGAAACAGCCCCAGCATTAACCCCAACACAAGGCGGAACGTATAGCGTTGTAGTAACCGATGTGACATCAAGTGGCGCAACACAATGTTCAAGTACAGAGAGTACACTAGTAGAAGAAAGTGAGCCTCCAGTATTAACAACAGAAGTAACCACTTTAGCTTTTGCAAATGAACACGCAATAGACGCTACAGCGACAGGAAACGGAATTGCCGTTTATGAGTTTAGTATCGATGGCGGCGCTTGGGAAATCGGGGTATTAACTGCTAGTGGTTCTTATAGCTATACCTTTAATAATGTATCGGCAGGAGAGCACGTTATCACAGCAAGAGATGCTAACGGATGTGGAGAAGCGAGTGAAATAGTATTAGTAATGGATTACCCATTATACTTTACACCAAACGGTGATGGTTACCATGATACTTGGAACATCTATGGTGTGGAGAGTCAGCCAGATGCTAAAATATTTATCTTCGACCGATTTGGAAAACTGTTAAAACAATTAAGTCCAACAGGCGCAGGCTGGGATGGAACGTACAACGGAAACCCAATGCCAACAAGCGACTATTGGTTTACTGTAGATTACAGAGAGCCAGGCACAGATAATAAGAAAAGCTTTAAAGCGCACTTTACACTAAAGCGCTAAAAGCGATATAATAATCACATAGAATACACCAAAAAAACCTGAACAGTACTGTTCAGGTTTTTTTTATGCCTATAGTTAAACTTATGCGTTTTGTTGTTTTGTTAGAGCTGTAGGG
>NZ_VSKM01000028.1 GCF_008086175.1 Bizionia saleffrena | reverse complement strand
TAGCCTATGCTTAAAATAGTAGGTAGCTTCAATTGGTGTAAAGAGCAATTGTTGAGATGAACGTTGAACCGCCGTATACGAGACCCGTACGTACGGTGGTGTGAGAGGCGCACTGGCAATCATTCGATTGTCAGCCGTCTACTCGATTGTATGCTGGCTTTTTTTATATTTTCAATTCAAATAGTGTTTTATTTATTTCAATAGACATTTCAAATGATTTTTTTACTTCGTCCAAATACTTATTTATGATTTTAATAAAATAGTCAACTACTTCATTTGAAAAGGTCAATTCAAAAATGTCTGATTTTACATCTTTTAGTTTCCCAGAAACAAGGTTTTGTTGTTTTAAGAAAGTAAATATTCCTTCAAATTTATTGGGTTCTAACCTTTCGGATGTCTTATTGTCATAAATCCATTCTATTAAACTCAATTTGTTTCCGTGAGTAAGAATATTTCTATATTTAAACAACTGATTCATTCCATTAAGAGTTTCTTTCTCAATTATGCGATTTATTCCCTCGTTTGTTATTTTAGTAAATAATTTAAGTTGTTTGTTCCATTCGGAAGATTCTATTTCGAGAATTAGTTCGTCTGTTAATCGTTCTAATAAGTATTCTCCCATTGACATATCCCAATTTGGCATTTCATCATCTTCAAGTTCAGATTCAGGCTCAGATTTGGACATATGATTTTTAATCCAACTTATCATTAGTTCTTTATTAAAAGATTCAACTAACGATGTCAAATTGAGAATGATTGAAGAATTAATTCCAATTAAATTATCATTATCCTTCTCTAAATCTCGCTGTTTGATAATCCACAAGATTGTTTTTGGAATAAATATAAATGGTCGATTATAAGTTTCTTTTATAGTTAAATCCATTAATTGGTATTCGTTTTTTTAGCTTGCATACAACGTGATGTGTATGGTTAGTTGCGTGGTTAAGCAACTAATTTAGCAAATAAAACACAGATAGAATATTCCGCAGGAATGTTCGTAAGTCGGCAGTGACCTAGCAATTAATTATACATTGTGTGTGTGCCCAGGGGCTATTCCAATTGGAGCAAATAGTAATGTAAAAGGAACGTTGTTCTCGCATCCTGGAGCTATTAGTCTTGGAACCGGTGTTACTGTAGAAGGGAGATTGCTCGCCTCAGAAGGAGCTATAACCATTGGGGCAGGAAGTGAAGCTAATACACCTGCTGGTCCTATAACAATTCCCATAAAATGCTTAGGTCTGTGTGCTCCTAATCCTGTTGTCGATGTTTTAGGAAGTCTTAAAAATTATGCGCTTTTTACCAGTGCTGGTGCCGTGGCAAATGCAGCAACCTCTGGTATTGTGGGTGATATAGGATCAAATGCGGGCGCTATAAGTGGGTTTGCTACTTCAACTCATGTTGGATCTTTTTATACTCCAGGGGAGAAGACAGCACAAGCTGTAGAAGATTTAGATTATGCCTATAACCAACTTATTGATATACCAGTTACTGTTTCTGGACACACGCCAGCCTTTGGAAGTGGAGAGACGGTTAATTCTGGAGTGTATGATATTGGAGCCGCTGGATCTTTAGCAGGAACGATTACTTTAGATGCTCAGAATAATCCCGATGCATTATTTATTTTTAGGTTTGGAGGGGCTTTTACAGTAGCTGCACAATCAAAAGTAATTTTGACAAATGGAGCGCGTCGATGTAATGTTTTTTGGATTGGGGGAGCCAGAGTTGCGACTGGTGCCGTTTCTATCGGAACCTTTACTTATATGAAAGGAACCGTTATTTCTCATGGCGGAGCCGCTACTATGGGAGCAAATGGTAACTTAGAGGGCCGATTGCTTTCTACAGCTGGAGCAATTGGTTTTAGTACGGGGGTAATTTATAATGACACACTTTGCTTTGTTGAATCGGAGCCAGTTTCTGGTGGCAACCAAGAAGTATGTTCAGACGGAACACCGTCGCAAACCATTACTGCTACTGCTTCTAATCCTTCTTCAACAAATCAAACAATGGTTTGGTATGATGCGCCATCTGGAGGTACTGTTGTAAATACCCCATCTCAAGTTGGTATTGGAAGTGTAACTTATTACGCAGAGTCTTACAACGGAGCATACTCTAGTGAAACTAGGGCCGCTGTAACTTTAACTATATACGATTGCAGTATTGAGATAAATGCTGTAGTCGATTCATACACTGTAGTAGAAGTACATAATGTTGCAACGAATGTTGGTGTTGTAACGGCAAATGACACCCTGGATGATGTTACTGTAACAGGAGCCAATACGAATGTTACACCAATTAGCGCAGGACCATTGAGTATTGGCGCGGAAGGAGTATTGATCTTAGAGGCCAACACTGCCCCAGGAACTTATAGCATTACGTATCAATTAAGCGAAGTAGGAATTCGCTCACCAAATTTCGATACAGCTACCGCTACAGTGCTAGTGACGATTATAGATGCCGTTATAGATACTACAGCGGCAGTAAATGGATTAACAGGAGGAGATACGTCTAGCTTAGGTATAAATGATACCCTAAATGGCGATCCTGTAGTTATAGGAACAGGTTTAGACAGTGTTACTCTAACAGGAGTAACAGTTCCTGCAGGATTTACTTTATATAGTGATGAAACAGGAGTAACAGTTCCTTCAGGATTTACTTTAAATAGTGATGGGACAGTGACTATTCCACCAAATACTCCAGCAGGAGAGTATAATGTTGAATACAAAATATGTGATGTTAACAATCCAGCAAACTGCGATACAGTGCGCTCTATTATTGTGGTTTCAGCACCGGTTATAGATGCAGTAGAAGATACTACAGCCGCCGTAAATGGACTAACGGGAGGTGATACAACAGCTTTAACTTCAAATGATACCTTAAATGGAAATCCTCTAGTTATAGGGACAGCTCCAGGGAATGTTAGTCTAACAGGAGTAACAGTTCCATCGGAGTTTACATTAAATGGCGACGGAACAGTAACTATTCCACCAAATACGCCAGCCGGAGAGTATGGTGTTGAATACAAAATATGTGAGGTTAATAATCCAACAAACTGCGATACAGTAATCTCTACTGTTGTGGTTTTAGCTCCAGTTATAGATGCAGTGGTAGATACTATGTCTCCTGTAAATGGAACTACAGGAGGGAATACAACAGCCGTAACTTCAAATGACACCTTAAATGGCGATCCTGTAGTTATAGGGACAGCTCCAGGGAATGTTAGTCTAACAGGAGTTACAGTCCCATCGGGATTTACATTAAATACCGATGGAACTGTTGCGATTCCACCAAATACTCCAGCAGGAAATTATAACGTTGAATATCAAATATGTGAAGTTAATAATTCAACAAACTGCGATACGGCTAATATGTCTGTTAATGTGGTGTGCGAACAAATAGATACGCCAACAGTTTCCATTGACCAACCAACATGTGACACTAGTACAGGGACTATTACCGTAACAGCACCAACTGGTACAGGATTAACGTATAGTATCAACGGTTCTGCTTATCAAATAGGAAATACCTTTGCTAGTTTAGCTTCTGGTAATTATAATGTGACGGTTAAAAATGCTGCTGATTGTATTTCGAAAGCCTCAAGTGTAATCATCGCTAAACAACCCACAACGCCAGTACAACCCGAGATTAGTATTAACACACAGACAACGTGTACAACTACTACGGGAAGTTTTACAATAACTAATTATGAAGCGTCTTATGCTTATGTTGTAAGTCCATCTACAGAAGTAACAATTTCAGGAGACACCGTAACAGCGCCAGCAGGAACTTACACAATAACATCAACATTAGAAAGCTGTACTTCTGATGCTTCTGCAAGTGTAACGATCACTGAGCAACCTGGAACACCATCAGAACCAACCACAGAATGTTGGGAAACCGCAACGTTTAATAATGATAAGTGTAGTTGGGAGGTAACAGGAACACAACAATCAGAACCAACCACAGAATGTTATGAAACGGCAACGTTTAATGATACAATTTGTATTTGGGTTGTAACAGGAACACAAGCAGCAGAACCAATCACAGAATGTTATGAAACGGCAACGTTTAATAATGATACGTGTATTTGGGAGGTAACAGGAGATCAAGCAACTGAGCCAACCACAGAATGTTATGAAACGGCAACGTTTAATAATGATACGTGTAGTTGGGATGTAACAGGAGAACAAGCAACCGAGCCAACGACAGAATGTTATGAAACGGCAACGTTTAATGACTCTACTTGTAGTTGGGTTGTAACAGGAGAACAAGCAGCAGCACCAAACACAGAATGTTGGGAAACAGCGACGTTTAGTAATGATACGTGTAGTTGGGTTGTAACAGGAACACAATTAGCAGCACCAATCACAGAATGTTGGGAAACAGCGACGTTTAATGACTCTACGTGTACTTGGGAGGTAACAGGAGATCAAGCAACTGAGCCAACCACAGAATGTTATGAAACCGCAACGTTTAATAATGATACTTGTAGTTGGGTTGTAACAGGAGAACAATCAGCAGTACCAGCGACAGAATGTTGGGAAACGGCGACGTTTAATAATGATACTTGTAGTTGGGTTGTAACAGGAACACAAGAAGCAGAACCAATCACAGAATGTTATGAAACGGCAACGTTTAATAATGATACTTGTAGTTGGGATGTAACAGGAGAACAAGCAGCAGCACCAGCGACAGAATGTTGGGAAACAGCGACGTTTAATACAGAAAGTTGTACTTGGGAGGTAACAGGAGATCAAGCAACCGAGCCAACGACAGAATGTTATGAAACGGCAACGTTTAATAA
>NZ_VSKM01000027.1:0-2500 GCF_008086175.1 Bizionia saleffrena | reverse complement strand
ATGTTTCAGTTCTCCGGGTTTGCTCCTATTGCTAGGTGATATATCTTCAATATATCGGGTTGCCCCATTCGGATATCTACGGATCAATTTGTATGTGCCAATCCCCGTAGCTTTTCGCAGCTTATCACGTCCTTCGTCGCCTCTGAGAGCCAAGGCATTCCCCATACGCCCTTATTTAGCTTATTGTACTATTTGCTTTTTTAATGAGTTACATTACTAATAGTCAGCTCGTGACTTTCTATTAGCTTATTATATTATATACGAACAGCTTACGCTATTCTTATTTTTTTCATGTATCTTTTTTCAATATGTCAATGAACTTTTGGCTAATTCAAACAGTTTAGTATAAATACTACTGCGTACAATTATATGCCGTTGTGGAGAATATCGGAGTCGAACCGATGACCTCCTGCGTGCAAGGCAGGCGCTCTAGCCAGCTGAGCTAATCCCCCATTTTAAACTCTAGCGTGTAGAATCCTTAATGTGAATTTAGTAGTCTCAGTTCTAGAATTTCCTTTCTTATAGTATTAGTAGTCTCAGGCAGACTCGAACTGCCGACCTCTACATTATCAGTGTAGCGCTCTAACCAGCTGAGCTATGAGACTCTACTATAATAGATTTTAAATTAACAGCAGGAGAATAAATTATTTAATTTCCTTGTAATACTCTTTTGGTCGTCTTTCTCTAGAAAGGAGGTGTTCCAGCCGCACCTTCCGGTACGGCTACCTTGTTACGACTTAGCCCTAGTTACCGATTTTACCCTAGGCCGCTCCTTGCGGTGACGGACTTCAGGCACTCCCAGCTTCCATGGCTTGACGGGCGGTGTGTACAAGGCCCGGGAACGTATTCACCGCATCATGGCTGATATGCGATTACTAGCGATTCCAGCTTCACGGAGTCGAGTTGCAGACTCCGATCCGAACTGTGATAGGGTTTATAGATTCGCTCCTTCTCGCGAAGTGGCTGCTCTCTGTCCCTACCATTGTAGCACGTGTGTAGCCCAGGACGTAAGGGCCGTGATGATTTGACGTCATCCCCACCTTCCTCACAGTTTGCACTGGCAGTCTTGTTAGAGTTCCCGACATGACTCGCTGGCAACTAACAACAGGGGTTGCGCTCGTTATAGGACTTAACCTGACACCTCACGGCACGAGCTGACGACAACCATGCAGCACCTTGTAAATTGTCCGAAGAAAAGTCTATCTCTAAACCTGTCAATCTACATTTAAGCCCTGGTAAGGTTCCTCGCGTATCATCGAATTAAACCACATGCTCCACCGCTTGTGCGGGCCCCCGTCAATTCCTTTGAGTTTCATTCTTGCGAACGTACTCCCCAGGTGGGTTACTTATCACTTTCGCTTAGCCACTCAGTCCGAAAACCGAACAGCTAGTAACCATCGTTTACGGCGTGGACTACCAGGGTATCTAATCCTGTTCGCTCCCCACGCTTTCGTCCATCAGTGTCAGTGTATTATTAGTAATCTGCCTTCGCAATTGGTATTCTATGTAATATCTATGCATTTCACCGCTACACTACATATTCTAACTACTTCATAATAACTCAAGATAACCAGTTTCAAAGGCAATTCTACAGTTGAGCTGCAGGATTTCACCTCTGACTTAATTATCCACCTACGGACCCTTTAAACCCAATGATTCCGGATAACGCTTGGATCCTCCGTATTACCGCGGCTGCTGGCACGGAGTTAGCCGATCCTTATTCTTACAGTACCGTCAAGCCCCGACACGTCGGGGGGTTTCTTCCTGTATAAAAGCAGTTTACAACCCATAGGGCAGTCATCCTGCACGCGGCATGGCTGGATCAGGCTCTCGCCCATTGTCCAATATTCCTCACTGCTGCCTCCCGTAGGAGTCTGGTCCGTGTCTCAGTACCAGTGTGGGGGATCCCCCTCTCAGGGCCCCTATCTATCGTTGCCATGGTAAGCCGTTACCTTACCATCTAGCTAATAGAACGCATACTCATCTTGTACCGTAACCTTTAATATAGTCCTCAGGTGAAAACTATATACTATGAGGTATTAATCCAAATTTCTCTGGGCTATCCCTCAGTACAAGGTAGATTGTATACGCGTTACTCACCCGTGCGCCGGTCGTCAGCATAGCAAGCTACCTGTTACCCCTCGACTTGCATGTGTTAAGCCTGCCGCTAGCGTTCATCCTGAGCCAGGATCAAACTCTTCATCGTTAAATTTTAAGTCTTGCGACTATCTTTTTAACAACCAAAGAAATTGTCAGTACTCTTTAATGATTTATTCTCTTGTTTGTAATTACCGTTTCCAGTTATTACATTACGCTGTCAATTCAATATGTGTATGAACTTTTATTCTCTTTCTCTAAGCCTTATATCGCTTAGCGGGTGCAAATATAAAACTTATATTTAAACTCGCAACACTTTTTGAAAATTAAATTTAATTATTTTTCTTGCCGTGTATCTCTATAAATCTTTGTGAACTTTCCCTAAACTTCAACCGAGGTTGCT
>NZ_VSKM01000026.1 GCF_008086175.1 Bizionia saleffrena | reverse complement strand
CTAAAGCGCTAAAAGCGATATAATAATCACATAGAATACACCAAAAAAACCTGAACAGTACTGTTCAGGTTTTTTTTATGCCTATAGTTAAACTTATGCGTTTTGTTGTTTTGTTAGAGCTGTAGGGGACAGGAATAGCTGGTACAATGTGTAAATGAGGTGTTGTGAGTATTTTAATTTAAGTCTAATAGTTTATTATAGTTAAAGGAAAAAGGAGGTCTTAATTCTAATAAAAAGGACGGATAGGTTTGAAAATAATTTAGTTCAGTAACCTTTAGAGGAATATTGCTTATAATATTTAAAAATCAATAGGGGTAACTTTTAAATGTAATGCTGTAAATAATAATTCATTCTTCTTATAACACATAGTGTAGACTTTCTACGTTCAATTAAGTAGTGTTAATTATTTAAGTTGTGGTTCAATTCTGAAAAAAGGGGTCTTGAAAGTCTTATATCTCATGTCCTTATTTAATTGAAAACACCTCACAAAAAAAAAGCCTAAACACACATGTTCAGGCTTTTTTAAAGGCGTATTAAAATGGTGTTCTATAACTGGAAACCTAAAGTTAAAGTAACATTAGACTGAACAGCGTCGATAGCTGCAGAGTCTACTAAACCGCTATTGTATAATTGATAATTGTTGTCTTGTTGAGATTGATCGAAGGTTAAGTCTAAATTGAGGTTGCCGAAATTATAACCCAATCCTATAGAATACCCGTTTAAGTCGCCAACTGTTTCTCCATTAGCATACGGGCTATCTTCAAAGCGATAGCCACCTCTTAAACTAAAACGATTCAACTTATATTCTCCACCAACTCTATAGGTTGACGCAGCAGTTAATTGGTTTTCAATAATGGCATTTTGCGCTCTGAAATAAGAATCGGATGTGGGTTTAAACTTTGTGTTAGCATAATCTTTTCTTGAATAATCGAAACTGATTAAACCTTTGGTGCCGAAAACGTAAGCCAAACTTCCTGTAATTTTTCCTGGAGTTTGTAATTTGTATTCTTCAAAAACATTTAAAATTCTAGGATCTATTACTTTTAGAACGTTAGACCCAGCTTCATCTCTAACTGTTTCTAGATATTGAGTTGTTTGTTCTTCAATTGACATCCACTTTGGTGAGTTGTATGATAAACCAACTCGAAATTCTTCAGTTAATTTAAAAATACTACCTAATTGAAAGGAGAACCCGCTACCTGTAACCGACATATTATTTTCGAAGCCAACTTGGTTTACAATAGACCCGGCATTATTATTTTGTTCATATAAAAATGTAGAACGTTCATAATTTAAAAAATGAGAATTTAAATTAAGACCTAAATAAACGTTCTCACCATATTGTGTTCCTAAATTGAATGCTACTTTTCCATTATAACCGGTTGCTGCATAAGAATATTCTTGATTAAAGGTTCCACCTGCGATATTAGACGTATAACCAGTATTATCATCGTCGTTAGTATTGGGCTCTAAAATAAAAGAGTCATATCCTAAAAAGGCTTGTTGGTTTTGGTAGCCATAAGCGCTTCCAATTTCCGAATAAGCGTCACTTGTTGATTCTCCTGGTAACGCGGAAATTTCATCCAAACGCAATCCTTGAGCATTATTTAAAAAATAAGAATCAATAGAGCGGGTGTTGATTCCGTTAGACATCCAATCGTCTTCATAATTTTTAGTGTTTTCATAAGCCACCGCTAAGCTTATTGTTTTCCAAGGTGAACCAGAGTTGTTCTGAAAAACAAAGACACCCCCAGCTTGTTGAATATTAAAATTAGAGTTGGAACTGCTATTTCTTCCGTTAAAGTAGGACGTTTCATTTTTGGTATTCGTATTACCAAGCGTTATGGCCGCGTAACTTTTTAAAAATACAGCAGATCCTGCTGGGTTAATAGTTATGGCGCTTAAATCGCCTCCTAAGGCACCAAAAGCTCCGCTTAAGGCTCTGAAGCGAGCAGAACCTTGTATTTCTCCATCGCTGTAGCGAACAGCATCGTTTAAATTCTGTGCAGTAATTGTAGGCATAGATAAAACACCTATGAACAGTAAGAATAACTTTTTCATATTATTTATTTCTTTCTTTTTAATTTTATCAATTACCCTCTTCGTCTAGAGCCACCACCACTTCTTGAGGGCGAAGGGCTAGAGCTTCTTCTTGGTGCACTCATAGAATTATTGTTAGATCTAGAACGCGACGGCGTTGTAGCT
The DNA here is from genome assembly GCF_008086175.1 of Bizionia saleffrena. Lineage (GTDB taxonomy): Bacteria > Bacteroidota > Bacteroidia > Flavobacteriales > Flavobacteriaceae > Bizionia > Bizionia saleffrena. Next base: position 3,696 of record NZ_VSKM01000026.1, on the reverse strand, counting down.
CTAGGCGTTGTGGTACGCGCTGGTGCAGAGGTTCTCGCTCTACTAGGTGTCGAAGTTCTCGTTCTATTAGGAGCAGATGTTCTTACTCTAGTTCGAGAATTATTAGTTTCAGTACGTTGTCTTGTTGATGTCTCCGTTCGTGCTCTAGAATTTGAATTCGATCTCGCTTGGGTTGAGACTCTTCGTCCTAATTCTGAGTTTCTACTTACGTCAGAGTTTCTACTCGTCGTATTCCCTCTTCGTGTTGCATTACGTGAAACACTATTTCTATTGTAATATTGGTTGTTAGAGTAATAAGGGGAGTTGTTATAGTTTCCATAATACCCATTGTAACCGCCATAATAATAGGGGTTATAGTACGGATTGTAATATCCGGAATTCCATCCGTAACCGCTATATAATCCATAGCCGTGACCAAAACCAAAGCCTACATTCCATCCAGAATATGGACGAGAATATCCCCAATTGTTCCATCCGTAATATGGTCTGTTCCAGTAATTAGCATACCCTATTTCGTTTGAATATACATTAATGGTAATATTTTCATTTTCTTGTCCCCATCCCGCATAGCTTTCAGAATCTGCACTATTTGTGTCGTAATTACCTTGGTAACTATCGACATCGGTGAATACTTCTTCCTCTTTGTCTTCATCGGCTACATTTAAAGCACTCGATTTTTCATAAAAGTAGTTTTCATAGTAATTATTGTTGTTTGAATCGTTATCATCACTCTCAACAACTGCAGGTTGTTCTTGCTCTACATAATCGTCGTTAGAACTATAAATACCATCGCTATCTTGGCCAACGTATTGGTAGGAACCACAAGAAGAGAGCCCGAATGCCGCTATTAAGACAAGGCTTATAGTTACTTTACTGCGTATATCGTTTTTAAATTGCATATCTCTTGTATTTTATTGTTGAACATAACAAAAATAGTTAGTTTTGTCAAACTATTTCTTTTTTTAACATAGTCACAAAATTTGTGCCAAAACACTGAATATGAGCAAAAAACTAACGAGTAGAGCAGAAGATTACTCAAAATGGTATAACGAGTTAGTCGTTAAAGCCGATATGGCCGAAAACTCGGCAGTTAGGGGATGTATGGTTATTAAACCCTACGGATACGCAATCTGGGAGAAAATGCAAGCAGAATTAGATAGAATGTTTAAGGAAACAGGACACCAAAATGCTTATTTTCCGCTACTAATACCAAAAAGTTTATTTGAAGCTGAAGAGAAAAATGCTGAGGGATTTGCTAAAGAATGTGCTGTTGTAACACATTACCGTTTACAAAACGATCCCGATAACCCAGGAAAACTTCGTGTTGATCCTGAAGCTAAATTAGAAGAGGAACTTGTGGTAAGACCAACCAGTGAAGCTATTATCTGGAATACTTATAAAGGATGGATACAGTCATACCGTGACTTACCACTTTTAATTAACCAATGGGCCAATGTGGTGCGCTGGGAAATGCGTACACGATTGTTTTTACGAACCTCCGAATTTTTATGGCAGGAAGGGCATACGGCTCACGAAACAAAAGCCGAAGCATTAAAAGAAACACAAACAATGAATAATGTGTATGCAACGTTTGCCGAAAACTTTATGGCTATTCCTGTTATTCAAGGTGTGAAAACGGAAAGCGAACGTTTTGCCGGAGCCATTGATACTTATTGCATTGAAGCCTTAATGCAAGATGGTAAAGCGCTACAGGCAGGAACTTCTCACTTTTTAGGTCAGAATTTTGCCAAAGCATTCGATGTAAAATTCACCAATAAAGAAGGAAAGCAAGAGTATGTTTGGGCGACCTCTTGGGGAGTCTCTACACGATTAATGGGAGCTTTAATAATGACGCATAGTGATGATCTAGGTTTAGTATTGCCTCCAAATTTAGCGCCTAATCAAGTGGTTATTGTTCCTATTTATAAAACCGATGAGCAATTTGAAGAAATTACATCAGTTGTAAATGGTATTATGAAAGATTTAAGAGCAAAACATATTACTGTAAAGTTTGATAATAGAACAACGCATAGACCGGGGGCAAAATTTGCGCAGCACGAATTACAAGGTGTGCCTTTAAGAATTGCAATAGGACCAAAGGATCTTGAAAACGGAACCGTAGAATTAGCGCGTAGAGACACGCTAACAAAAGAAGTGGTCTCTTTAAATACCTTAACAGATAAAGTTGAAGGGCTGATGACCGAAATTCAAGATGATTTATACAACAAAGCGTTAGATTATAGAGACAGTCATATTACAGAAGTCGATACTTTTGAAGAATTTAAAGCCGTAATTGACGGTAAAGGAGGCTTTATATCGGCGCATTGGGATGGTACTATAGAGACTGAAGATAAAATTAAAGAGGTTACAAAAGCAACCATTAGATGTATTCCTTTAGATGCTAAAGAAGAAAATGGAAAATGTATTTTTTCTGGAAGTGTCTCAAACAGAAGGGTTTTGTTTGCTAAAGCTTATTAATTTTTGTTTTATTTTATTTTAAGCTTGCAACATTTAAAAATAAGAGTATCTTTGCATCCGCAATAGCGATATTGTGGCTCACAATAAGGAATATAAATTGTGAAAGTTATTTGAAAAAAAGTGTTGCGAGTTTAGAAAATAAGATATATATTTGCAACCGCAATGGAGACATTGTAAGTCACGATAAGGAATAAATATTGTGAAAAGTTATTTGAAAAAAGTGTTGCAGGTTATAGAATAAAATATATCTTTGCAAACTCAAAATAAAATGGCCCGTTCGTCTATCGGCTAGGACGCCAGGTTTTCATCCTGGTAAGAGGGGTTCGACTCCCCTACGGGCTACAATTTTTTAATAAAAATAAAATAATGGCAAATCATAAGTCAGCGTTAAAAAGAATCAGAAGTAATGAATCTAAACGCTTAAGAAATAAATATCAGCATAAAACGACACGTAGTGCGATTAAAAGATTACGTGAGTTAACAGATAAGAAAGAAGCAGAAGCATTATTGCCTTCAGTAATCTCAATGTTAGATAGATTAGCAAAGAAGAATGTGATTCACACAAACAAAGCTGCTAATTTAAAATCTACTTTAGTAAAGCACGTCGCTTCTATCTAAACTGTATTAGTTATATAATAATAGGAGAGCCTAATGAGAAATCGTTAGGCTCTTTTGTGTTAAGTCAATTCTATTTGCAAACACTACAGTCACCTAAAGCATAGAACGGATCAAGTGAAAAAGTTATGCGATTTTAGGGATCATTCCCAAATGTTGTGTTTAAGCAAAAATAGTAGTCAATCTAAAAAGGAAAAATTCTATATTTTTGACACCTCTAAATTGTGTTCTAAAGGCTTTAATTTTTGCGTTAAAGGATTCTGCGGATGCATTTGTGCTTCTATTTATGAAGTAATTTAAAATTGATTTGTAGTTAATATGTATTGTGTTAGCTATAGTATTGAAGGCTTTAAACGTATCAAGGAATATTTTTGGGGAGTGACATAAATTAGACATATAATTTAGTAAGTCTAAACAAGAAAAACTTAACATCTCTTACGCCTCTAAACATCGACCTGAACTCTTTGATTTTTGCATTAAAAGATTCCGCGGAAGCATTGGTGCTCCTGTTGTTAAAATAATTCAAAATTGGTTTGTAATGGATTTGTATAGACCTTGCAATGGTATTGAAGGACTTAAAATTTGAGTTTTCTACTTCGTTAT
>NZ_VSKM01000025.1 GCF_008086175.1 Bizionia saleffrena | reverse complement strand
AAATCGTTTGTTCGGATGGGGTGATTACCACCTCTGGATCTTCTATTACTTCAATAGTAAAAATAGCACTCGAGACATCGGCACATCCTAAACTTTCGTCAACATCAACCGTTACATAATAGTAATATGCCCCTGGACTTTGTACACCCGGGTTGAAAACAGTTGTGTTTGTACCGACTGCTGCATCAGATGCATCGATTATTATATCATCTGAAGCATACCATTGGTAAATAATGGTACCGGTTCCTCCGCTATCGGTTATAAAACTTAAGTCTTCTGGAGTGGCACCAGAACATAGCGTTTGGCTTAGTGGCGATTCGCCACTAATTTCGACATTAGGAACCACTTCGATTGCTGCAGGCGCTGTCGTAATTTCATTACAACTTCCGGCGCCACTAAAACTAATCACACAAAAATAATAGAGTGTCCCCGTACTATCTGTTGGTGGTTGGTAATTGGCTTCTTGACCTTCAGGACTCGCTACCGCAGTACTATTTGCATCGGTTGGATCGTTATTGCCAGTATCATTATAATACCATTGGTAACCTGTAGTACCGATAGCAGTACCAGATAACATAAAGGTTAACTCTTGGGCTGAACCATTTATACAATACGCGCCGTCTGTAGGTTGTGTCGTTATAACTGGAGCCTTGTTAACAGTGATAGTAAACTGAAAAGAATCACCAAGACATTCGTCAACGATAAAAGGTGTTACTGTATATATCACCGTTCCTGTAGTACCACTATCTAATGTAAGCGTGTGTGATGGTATAGTATTGGAATTACCTGAAGCAATAACGCCCAATATATTATCCGAACCCGATGAGCCAGTCCATGTATAACTTGTATTCGGATCACTAGATTCAAATATAATCTCTTCAGTTGAAGTTTCTGAACACAAGGTTTGCTCAAATACTGTATTGATAATCGTTGGTACCGGTAAGATTTCAAATGTTTCGGTAGCCGTGGTTGTTCCACAACTTGCAGAAACGGAAAGGCTTAATATATAATTATTAGGTGTATAAAAACTAATTTCTGGAAATTCTGAATTTTCGTTAGTTCCATTTACAAACTCCCAGTCGGTAGGGGACTCCCCTATATTTAAACTCCAAATATAGGTTGCTGTATCTGGCCCACAGCTATTAACGGTAGCTGTTGGATTAATAATTGAGATTGTTTCACAAAAGTTTTCTATAGGACTAATAGCCACTTCTGGAGGCGCTTTAACAATAATTTCTTGTGGCGTACTAAGGGTGATTCCACAGGGATTTGTTCCTTCAAGTGAAACCTGGTAAGTTCCTGAGGTTGTAAATTGAATTTCTGCAATTTCAGAATTGATAGTTGTCCCGTTAATAAAAGTAGCTCCATTTGATGTTCCACAATAATCCGGCGTATACTGAATAACCCACTTAAAAGTTGAATCGCTACATTGATCGTTAACATTAGTTGTGTTATTAAAGATCGTACTAAATGGCGCACAACCTTCATTATTATCCACTGTGAATTCTGGATTTATTGGGCCTTCAATGCATATTTCTTGCGAATAAACAGATACATCACAAAAATAATTATCCGCTTCAAGAGTGACTATATACGTTCCTGGGTTATTGAATGTATGATCTATGTTTTCATTACTAGATGTTGTTACTGGAGTAGAGTTATCACCAAAATCCCACGTATATTCGACATTTAGCGAGCAATTGTATCCAAAACCGGAGACAGTGGTATTAATAAATGGCACAGCTACATTCAAGCAACCCTTTTCAGGAGCAGTAAAATTAGCTTCAGGACTAATTATAATTCGTATATTAGGTAAAGTAGCCGGATCAGGTTCGGGTGCACAAGCATTCCTTATCCATAACTGAGCTACGAAATCACCAGGACAACTAGACTCTGTATAAGAGTGCGGAATTATAGGAAAAGGGAGGGAGTTTGAAGGGCTAGTATTATTATAGAATGAAGAGCCTACTAATTCAGTTTGAGTATAATTAACTGTAGTTCCATCGCCATAACCTACCTCGTAGGTTGTATCAAGCGTATTATCTCCCCAGTTTGTGATTTCAAATTGAATATCTCCAGAAGGCGCACATAGATTTAGAGTATCACCTGGCCCTGAAATCCCCCCAGAAGGATTACTAGAATTTTTTACTGTGTACACTTTTTGTGCTTGGCAGCCATTATCTCCAATAGCAGTAATAGTCATATCGTATTCTCCAAAACCATCATAATTATGAGAGAAAGGAAAGCTCACATTAGTATCACTTGCTCCATCTCCCCAACCAATAGTGTATGTAGTAATACAGCTTGAAGAGGTGGAATTATTACCCACATTAACCATAAATTGCGAACTTGAATTAGCATTCCCACAGTTATTAAATGGCCCAGCGGCACCCGGATTAGTATCAGAAAAAGAGATTTCCGGCGTTCTCTTTACAGTTACGTCATGATTTACAGTACTTATAGGCTGATTATCATCAATGTCGTCTGTTACCGTTAATGTGACATTAAAATCTTCTGTTCCGCAACCTGTCGCTTGAAAGTCGTGACTCGGATTTTCTTGAGTAGAAGTTGATCCATCTCCAAAATCCCATAAATAGGTAAAGGAACCGTCATCTGAAACCGTTGAGGTAAACACCACACTCTCTCCAGAACATGTATTATTATTACTGAATGTAAAATCTACCGTTATAGGATCACTGGTGATTTTATAAATTATATTGTTTTTAAATTCTATAGTCGTATTCAGTGCTATTGCAGAACTGATAATAATAAAAAAAACAACTCCAAAATAGGCGTATTTACTGTACTTCATAACTCAATAATTGGTTTCTTAACAAGCTTAAAATATCTAAAGTCATTTATACAATACAGTAAGAACAGTGCTCCTTAAACACACAGCGTTTTAAGGAGCGGTACGGTATTCCATTTTAAGAAAATAAATCGTTTTTTAATAATAATTTATACTAACTATTATTTATTGCTTCTTATTTACTCAATATCTTAAAATGGATAACTAAGCCGACATCAGCACGAAAAAAAACTATTCAACTAGTGCTCAACTCAATACTTCTTACGTATAGTAACTTTAGATAAATAAATCCCGAGTTCTATAAAACATTTGGGGTTACAAATATAAATTTAGCGTTTCAAACGCCCTTACTGTTTCCCGTAAAGCAGCTAAATAGGTGTTATATTTCTTATTTTAAAAATATAATAGCCTACTATAACAGGTCTTATAATTAACTAAGCGCACAGTTCACAACTATTATTTTATAATTTCAATTTTGTATTGACGATAAAACCCTCTTACTACAATTTCCATCTCCTTAAAAACCAAAGACCAACACCCTATTTCTATTTTAAACGAGAGAAGCGAAGCGGTTTACATTTCGTTTTACGGATAACAGTAATGCCGTGTTGGGCGTTTATTCTATTTTTAACCTCAAATAAATATTGGAAGCGTACAGGGTGTTCTTCTTTTTCTAAATCTAACGCCGTATTGTATATAAAAACCCTATGAAAAAACGAATTAAAAGGCTTTCTCGATATCAATATTTTCAAGGGCAGTAAAAAGAATTAAATTATTTGATTTTAAAGTAGTATCCAATTATCGCTATGGATTTAAATAAATTATAAGAGTAACCAGAATAACACCTTTAAAACAACCTAAAATAGATAGCTTTACCAATTATTCTAATTTTACAGATCTAATATTGGTGATTACCAGGTGTTTTGCCTTGGAGAACTGTTTGCGAGGAAGCTAATAAATACTAGAATACAGTCGGAATAAGCTGAATAAGACTTAAAATGTGAAGTAGGCAAATTATTAAAAATTATTAAATGAAAAAAATTATTTTAAGTTTAGCTATTGTAAGTTTATTTGCATCGTGCCGATCAAGTCTTAACTACGGTGGTTATAACCAGATTAACCAAACACAAACGGTATTATCAAGTTCTAATTTTAACGTTCTTGGAAGTTTTAAAGGCATTGCTACAGAGAAAATAGTAACTGGTAATATTACAAATAAAGAAGGTATTATTTCTCAAGCTAAAACAAAACTACTAGAAAATGCTAGAGCAGCAGGCGTAGAATTAATTGGGAGCAGAACACTTGTTAATGTCGCTGTTGATTTAATTGAAACTAAAAAAAGAATAAGCGTAACCATTTCGGCTGAAATTATTGAATTTAAATAAGTGTACTAAAGGGCAGCGATTCATTTTTCTGCCCTCTTATTTTCTTCTTTTAATGCGTTAAAAAATTTACTTTCTCTATCTATTATTCACCAAGCACATAGTAGATACTTAAAGCTCTTTTCATCTAACACTTTCAAGTTTTAAAGACCACTTAAGATTTAGTTTATCATTTTTTAAAGTATAACTATTTAGGAAGTAACAACGAGTAATCACATTTAATATACTATGTTTAAAAAACAAATTTTATTTCTACTACTACTTTCTACTCTATTTTCTTTACCCTTAAAAAGTGGTGCCTACAATCCTCTAACATATAGCTCCAATCTATCTGAAACTAGCGTCTCAACAAACCACTTAAAAAAAATACAAGTGGCCTCATGGAACATTCGCGATTTAGGACGATCTAAAACACCTGAAAACATTAACCAAATTGCTAATATATTACGCGATTTTGATGTTGTAGCCCTACAAGAAGTTGTAGCCAAAGATCCTGCCGGAGCACAAGCGGTTGCTAAAATTGCCGACGCACTAAATAGAATGGGTTCCAAATGGGATTATCAAATTAGCGATCCTACAAATAGTCCTTCGGTTTATATGAGCGAGCGTTATGCTTTTCTTTGGAAAACCTCGAGAGTAACGTTGGTGGGCAAAGCATATTTGGATAAAGGTTTAGAGAAACTCTGTTATCGCGAACCTTTTATAGCAACTTTTAAAACGAAAGGCGAATCAGAACCTTTTTACGTAGTAAATTATCATTCTCGAAAGCATTATGACAAGCCAGAAGAAGAAATTATTCATTTTATAGATTACCCAGAACGCCTTAACTCTAACAGTATTCTTATTGTTGGCGATTTCAATATCAATGAAAACCATACGGTTTGGGATCCATTTTATAGTAAAGGTTTTAATAGTGCTTTAAAGAATCAACCTACTACCTTAAAAACAAAATGTAAGAATGGCAATTACCTTAATCATTCTATAGATAATGGTTATTTTACTTCTGGAATAAATATAATTAAAGCAGGAAAACTAGATTTTGTAAAAGATTGTAAGAATCTAGAACTCGCCCAAGAAATTTCAGATCACTTACCTATTTATATGGAGCTTGAATTTAATTAAAAACGTAAAAATAAATTTGAACGCATTCGTTCAATGTTTTAGTTCCGTAATTATGTAAAAGTTGCGAGCAAATCTCCGTTATTATTCTTTAAAAGAGAAAGTAAATCGGGTTTACAAAAATCTAAACTTCTAAATTTTGTTTCCTTTCCAAAATCGTCCATAATTTTATTATCATTCTCAAAACGTGTTTTTTTTCAGAAATATGCTTATCGTTATTACAGCTTCAACCTCTAATAATTTATGTGTAATATCGTAGTCTTCCCCCATTATTTTGACTTATACCTATAGCATATACACCCATTTCTTTTAGGTAAACATCATCAAGTTTTAAGACGATATCCTGAGCAATAATAGAACCTGCGAAAAATAGCGATAGTAAGAGTGATACAGTTTTATTTTAAATATACTAGAGTATCGCTACCCCGTTTACCTTCAGACTTTTACAATAAATAAGGATATGTAATTATAAAACTATTTCAAAATTAGTTTGATAACAATGTTAGTTTAAAACCCACAATACCTTAAATAACTACACTATAAACCTATTTATATTTTATAAATCAAGGTGAACCCGTTTCCTTAAAATAAATTAAATTAGGAAAATAACGGATTGGGCTATTAACTCTTTTATCTATAAACAAACATCCAACTATAGCTAATTCTGTTTTCTAAATACAGTCAGTAGTCATTAATAAAACCAATCCCTTGTTAATCCTAAAACAACCACTACCCTTTATTAATGAGTATTTTACCCTATATTTACTATCGCTAAACCAACACATTATTAAACCAGATGCTAAAAAAACTAACCATTTTATTCCTTATCAGTAATTTCGCTTTCGCCCAAAATGATTCTACGACTATTAAAACAATAGGATTTAACTCTGAATTTTCGTACAAAATGCTTGATCAGAATCAAAACCTGAGAAAAGTTAATATCCTTCTTGAAGAAAGAAAAAGGGGCACCATTAAGAATAATAGTCTAACTATCGGCACCTCATTAATTTCTATTTTAGATTATCAACATTCCAACACCGACTCTAAATTCGGGTATCTTATGAGGCATCCTACAGCAAACAATCAAATAGGAAAAGAAGTTAGCGAGGCCGTTATTCATTCCTTTCAACTATCACTTACAGCTACTATTAACAGCTGGCTGAGTACACATGTAGAGATACTCTATAATCCGCAGCAGGCATTTGGTGCTGGAACGATTACGTCTTTAGAGAGAAATCAGCTTCAATTACGAAAAGGATTTGTCGTAATAGGTAATTTGGAAACGTTTCCACTCTACGGCGCTTTAGGAAAAATGGATGCCCCTTTTGGCCAAATGGGAAGCGTAAATCCGTTTACCAACTCTACGACTTGGCACGCTTTCGCTGGTTTGGGGTATGGCGCACAGATTGGGTATAAGAAAGGTGGTTTACACACCAAATTAATGGCCGTTCAAGGAGGGGCTCAGTTTCGAGCTATGCATACGCCCGTTGGAAACAATACAAAAACCCCCTCAAAGATTAATAACTATGTTGCCGACTTAAATTACGCCTTTAATATTTTAAACAAAGTTCACCTTCTAATTGGTGCATCTTATTTACGTGGCAGCGCTTATTGTCAAGATTTTCCAGTAACTCATTTTTCGCCTTGCAACGACAATAATCCCGCATATACCTATTACGGAACCGTAACTATAAACGAACGTCTTACCATTAAAGGGGGATTTGCAAAAACTACAAAAATATGGAAAGGCACCCATAACCCGACGCCACCCTTAGATGTATTTGAAGCCTCTAAGGTAAGTGCATTAGATTTTGGGGCTAAATACGACCTCAATCAAAATAGCAAAATTAAATATACGCTTTCAGGAGAGTTTTCAAACTTTAAAGCAGGACCAAAGGGCGCTCCCTGGGAACGCCAGAATCAAATGGTATTAGGTTTCGCTAGCCTTATAAAAAAATCTTCGAAATTATTTTTAGAGGTTTTCCGAACCGAAGGTTATGCGCCATTAAACTTTATAAGCGGAAGTAACGACTTTGAACCTTTTACCCCAGGCATATCGCACAGTGAAAGGGACGCCAACAGCATAGGCTTTGTATTAGGTGCTCAAGTATCATTTTAATCATACTATGACAATGGTCTGCAAAGAAATTGCAGTACTAAAAACTGTAGTTTATAAGTGAAAATATCCAAACCTTATAAAATAATAAATGTTTTATTATAAAGGCCCTATAATTTATAGGGTTATCTTGTAAAAAAACCATCCCTTTATGAACCCTAAATTATTCTTAGTTTTACGTGTTATTTTCAGTGTATTTTTAATATTCTTTGGATTAGATCACTTTTTCAATTACATCCCGTTCCCTGAAATGGCTCCGGAAGCCAATGCATACTTCGCTAACTTATTATCAACATACGCTATGCACATAGTAGGTGTAGTAGAAGTTACAGCTGGTTTAGCCTTTTTATTCAATAAATTTGGTGCTATAATGGCACTTATTTTAATGAGTGTTTCTATTAATGCTGTACTATTTCATCTTTCATTAGATCCTGAAAAAATTTATGGCGCGCTAGTTTTGTTAATTCTAAATATCATTTTTCTTTATCATTACAGAAAAAACTACACAGAATTATTGAAGCCTGTTTAGATTATTAAATACTGATGTACATTTTGGACGCTTTTAAATACAGTAAATATTATAAAAAGAGTGCGCTTTAATAGCTGAAAGTACTAAAATAACTACTGGCCTGCATCCTTTTTAAAAAGCATCACTTGATACGTACGTGGAAGCGTTAAACGGTTTGTCTACTATTTTTAAATTAATGGCACAACGCTATATTTTTAATATATAAACCATCTTAGAGACTTTAAGGATTGGATCCGAAAAGAGCCGTACAAAATCGTTACTTTAAGTAATAATCTAGGCAACTATTCAAGTTGAGATAAAAACTCTTTCTCTGACGGTCCGTTTTACACAATTTTAACCAATAAACAAACCATCGGAAAGAAAGGTCTCATAGTGGCCCTTCTAAAGCGAATAATCTTATTAATGTGTTTAATAAGATACCAATGGAATGACAACATATAGTCTAAGAATTTTCTGTGGATATGGCTAAAAGTATAAATTTAATGGCTAGAAAAAGTTCCTCTAAAATGTAAATTATAACCGCCAGATTTTATGTTAGAAACTAGCCTCCCAGGCAGTACAAGAAGAGCATATCCGATAAATATGGAAAATTATGGCTCATTCTCAAAAGTTGTGTGTGAATTGAAATAAAACTCCGTTTTTTGTAAAAAAAAACGTCGACAATTATCTTGAATTACTCAAACTTATTCTTCCTGAATTTTTAATTAATCATTTCGATCTAATA
>NZ_VSKM01000024.1 GCF_008086175.1 Bizionia saleffrena | reverse complement strand
GTTCTGCAGGACACAACGGATCCGACAATTATGCTGACTGTACAGCTTATAACAGTGATAGAATGTACTATGGTTGTGGTTTTCCTGGAGGTGGAGGCTCAACTGGTGGTAGCACAGGAAATACGTCTCCAAACACCGGGGATACAAGCGGAAGCCAAACCAATAACGGGGGTAGTGGTGGTTCATCAAGCAATGGAGGTGTTACAACACCTACTATTCCTCAACCTTGGGAAAAAGTTGTTCTTTGTTTAAGTCAATTAGGCATAGGAGGTTCTCCAAATGGTTTTACCGCAGAAATGTCTGCTTGGTTGCAATCTCAAACTAAAGGTGTTGTTGGTCAAATTAGTTACTACATAGATAAGAATGAATGCTCCGAAACTGCTCAAGCTTTTGCTATTGAAGCTATAATTACTTTGATGAATGGAGGAGAAGTGGATTTTCCCAACAATGTTATATTAGATTCTACGTTCGTGAATAATGTGAAAGTGAGATGCACCTACCAACAAATTTCCAAAAATAAAAGAATTAAAAATCTTTTAGAAAATTTTATTGGAGAAGAAAGTGATTATGATTTAAAATTTCAAGTTGTACAAGATTTACAATGTAATAATGTTCTTGACCCAAGTGGTTGTTCCTATAATTATCTAGAAACAGATAATTTAGTAAATATTTCAATTGACCAAGACTATGTAAACAGTAACCAGACTCCTACGTTATTTATTGCAAGAACTATAATTCATGAAGCTATACATGCTAATTTATATTTAGCTCTTTTCAACTTGAATAACGGAAACACTATAAACTTACCAGATATTAATGATTTTGAAGCGATATATGAAGAGTATAGAGTTTATAAAGGATGGCAACATGAAGTTATGGCAAATCATTATATTGGCTTGGTATCACAAACTTTACAAGAAATACATCCCTTGTTAAATGATCAAACTTTTATAGATTCGTTAAATAATGATTATCCAGATATGACAATTGAGCAATTCTATACATGCATTGCTTATTTGGGATTAAATGGCACTGTTGGTCAAACTAATTATTTGAGTATTCCAGAGAATGCAATTAACTATAGTAATAGTTTTGAAGCTGCAAAAGTATATTCAACTAAAATACCTAATTGTAATTAAATATGAAAACTATATACATGCCAATTCTAGCAGTGTTTTTTGCATCATGTTTGAGTAAAGACACTAGATTAATAAGGAATGAAAATACTTATTATTTTTACTTTGATTCAAAGTTTCCAAATAATTCAATGAAAAAATATTATAGTTGGAAAAATGGACCTATAAAGTATTTGTATAAACTTGATACTGAAAATATAATTTTTACACCTAAAGATAGAGAAAATAGAAATAATCCTATAAGAGTAAAGATGTTAGCTAATGATACTATGAAACTTAATGTGAAACACATTAAATGGCTTAATAGTTTTAATAATATTCAGAGAGATTCAATATTTTTAAAAAAATCAAATAAGAAATATTATATTATTGAAAAAGACACTTTGGATAATCAATTGTATTTAATTGATGTTGTTTTTACACAAGAAATAGATTAAAAGCATTTTTTTCAAAAATAGTAGTCAGTATAATTCTAAAATTTATCAGTATCTCATCCTAAACTTGGATGAGATACTTGATTATTTGAATATTCCTGAAAACGCAATAAACTATAGTATTAGTTTTGAAACTGCAAAAGTAAACTCGACTAAAACACCTAATTGTAATTAATTATGAAAAGTAACATGCTACTGTTAATTGTATTTTTTGTTTTTCAAGGTTGTCAGTCACAAACCCAAAAAAAGATACTCTATATATACTTTTTGATGATAATATTGAAGGAATGAATAAACAAATTATTCCAAAAGAAAAACTAACAATAAAAGGAGGTATTCCTATAGACGACTCATATGTTTTTAAGATTCAAGAAAAAAAAGAAGGACTACTCTATGAGTTTGCATACAGATTTTCACACTTTAATTGGAGTAAAAACAAATCTATATTACCAAAGGATTATTCTCCATCTTTAATAATTACGACAGATTCAAGTTTCCTTAAAGGAAAAAAGGTTTTAACTAATGATTTTTTTAAAAACACATCTTATTCTAAAGTTTGTAAAACCTTTGAGAAAGAGGATAGTTGGGAACAAGATGTAGCTGTTTTTATTATAGATGTGGATGAAATTGAAAACGACACAATAGTATTTAGAGAAGTGAAATTCACTAGACCAGTTAAAGAATAAGTTTAGTATGTATGTTCTTTATGAGCATGACTAGTGCTAATAGAGTTTTACTAAAAGACGACCCCTTTCAGGAATGTCAAGATTTGGCAGATTTAGACTTTGAATTTCATCAAGATTATAACAGTGCAGCGGCAGTGTACAATAGTTGTGTAGATGATTTAATATCAGATATTGGTAATTAAACACTTTAAAACACACGGTACTGTAATGGTTACCGTGTGTATTTTTTATATGAAACAGTATTTATTATTTTTTGCCCTATTAATGGTTCAAGGTCATATAATGGCTCAACTTACAGAAGTTACTTATAAACGCGCTTTGCGTAGCGCTGATATTTCTTCAGAAATAAAAAATAAATATGGCGATTCGGGTATAAAGCTATTACAGGAACAAGAGAAGGCTTTAAACCAATTAAAGTATACGTTACTATTTACTAACACCGAAGCTTTGTTTTTTATCGATGCCGTGACATTAGGTTTAAAATCTGAAATTGATAACAACACCTAATTCAAATAGAACAGCTACATCAGAACGTTGTAATGAATTGAAAAAATAATAAATGAGAAATATAATTTTAATTGCCTTAATAGGAATAACATTTACTTGTAAGGCGCAAAATCCAATAATAAGTATCCATGATAAGAATGCAGAAATAACTACAGATTCCTATTTAAAAGATATTAATAACGACTTAGATAAATTCGTGGGAACTTGGCTTTATACCAATGGTACTACTTCTTTAACTATCAAGTTTGAAAAAAAGGAGCAAGTGTATAATGATGATTGGTATGAGGATTTATTAGTAGGAGAATATAAATATATTGAAAATGGAGTTCAAAAAGTTAATACGCTAATAGACTTTGATAATACAGACGATTTAGATAGTGTATACGACCACAGTTTATTAGGGAATTATACTATTTTAAAAAAAGAATTTCCAGGCTGTTCCAATTGTAGTCTTTTAGAAAAACGTGTAAGAATTTATTTTGAAGATCCCAACCCGAATTTAAGTTATCTCGTAGGAACAATGTATATGGGGCTTCGTCACATCAGTGAATTTGGTGTTGCCGATAAAATGCAAATAGATTTTGCTAAAAAAGGGTCTTCTATAATTCCAGTTGGTGCACCACAAGAGCCTAACTTGCCTTTTGGTAGATATGTGTTAATTAAACAATAAAGTATAACAAAGCTATAAATGACTTTACAAAGCCATTACGCAAGTAGTGGCTTTTTTAAATATTTAAAAGTGAGTTTTCACTCCAATTACGGTTTTTACCGTAACGAAAAGTGCAAATAAGTTGTAGTTTTCGATGAATGGTATAAAAAGGTATTGTGAGATTGTTATTATTATTATATGTTTGAAATGTATCTAACATATTTGTAACATTTAAGCCTATTTTCAAATATGTTAAAAACTAAAGAGTAATCTTTACATAGCGCTATTCTCAATTTACTTAATGGTAAATTTTAAGGCTTTTTTATTAACCGTCAGAAACCTGACTAAAAATTTAAAATATTAAAATTTTACAAAAAGTATTAGTATTAAGTTTAGTATGTATGTTCTTTATGAGCATGACTAGTGCTAATAGAGTTTTACTAAAAGACGACCCCTTTCAGGAATGTCAAGATTTGGCAGATTTAGACTTTGATTTTCATCAAGATTATAACAGTGCAGCGGCAGTGTACAATAGTTGCGTTGATGATTTAATATCAGGTATTGGTAATTAAACACTTTAAAACACACGGTACTGTAATGGTAACCGTGTGTATTTTTTATATGAAACAGTATTTATTATTTTTTGCCTTATTAATGGTTCAAGGTCATATAATGGCTCAAGTTACAGAAGTTACTTATAAACGCGCTTTGCGTAGCGCTGATATTTCTACAGAAATAAAAAACAAATATGGCGATTCGGGTATAAAGCTATTACAAGAACAAGAGAAGGCTTTAGACCAATTAAAGTATACGTTACTATTTAATAACACCGAAGCTTTGTTTTTTATCGATGCCGTGACATTAGGTTTAAAATCTGAAATTGATAACAACAGCTACTGGCAGTTAGTAAAGCGAGAAAAAGAAAATAAATACTATTATAATAGACCAAATAAACAACTAACCTATCAAACTTTGTTTTTTGGAGAAGCTTTAAATATTATAAGCAGTCCAAACGAGCTAGAGTGGAAGATTACTACAGAAAGTAAATCAATAGGTGGTTTTTTATGTTATCGGGCCGTATTAAGAAAAGGTCATAATTTATTGGGATTTGGCGAAGAAAGTACTATCGAAGCTTGGTTTACACCACAGATTCCGGTACCCTACGGGCCAAAACAACTTGAAGGATTGCCGGGTTTAATTATGGAAGCACAATTGGCGACAGCAACCTATTATGTATCGAAGATAAACAGTAAAACTACGGCTAAAATAAGTCCTTTAGAAAAAAGAAATGAAATTACAAGAACGCAACAAGTTAATGCTTTGTTAGAGTTTAAAAGAGATGTTTTAAACAGAGGGAAATAAAACAATATTAAAAATTAAAGAGTATATGTTAAAAACATATGGTTTTATTATAGTCTTGTGTTTTTACTCTGCTATAGTATGCGCTCAAAACATCACGCTTTCTGGTGTTGTTAATGACAGTTTAAGTACGCCATTGGAGTATGCTAATATTTTGGCTATTCCCAATCATAATAGCGATATTCGGTATGCGGTAAGTAACGAGAAAGGTACGTATAAATTAGAGCTAGAGCGTAATCAAACGTATTCTATAACTGTAAGTCACTTAGGCTATGTGTCGCAAGAATTAAGTTTTAAAACTTCCCATTTAAATAGCACTAAAAATTTCCGACTTAAAATTAATAATAATGAGTTAGGTGAGGTTACCATAAATTATACGCCACCCATATCTGTTAAAAAAGATACTATTGTATATCGTATAGATAAATTTGTAACTGGAGAAGAACGAAAACTTAAGGATGTTTTAAAAAAGCTACCGGGTGTAGAAGTCGATAAATTAGGTAATGTTAGTGTACGTGGTAAAAAAGTGACTCGTGTTTTAGTCGAGAATAAAACCTTTTTTACAGGAAGTAGTAAAATGGCTGTTAATAATATTCCCGCAGATGTTGTCGATGAAATTGAAGTTTTAGATAATTATAATGAAGTTGCTATGCTTAAAGGCTTGCAGGACAGCGAAAATGTAGCGATGAATATTAAGCTAAAAGAAAATAAAAAGCAATTTGCATTTGGTGATATAGAAGCTGGCGGCAGTATTAAAAAGAAGTATGTTATACATCCTACTTTATTTTATTACAGCCCTAAAACAACCATTAATACTATTATAGATCTTAATAATACTGGCGTAAAAAGTTTTACGTTTAGAGATTATTTAGAGTTTGAGGGCGGTTTGAGTTCATTAATAAATTCTACTGGAAGTTATAGTGCGTTATACCAAAGTGATGTTGGGCACTATTTAAAACATCAAGATTTTACAGAGAGAACCAGTCAGTTTGGAGCTATGAGTGTTAGGCAGTCTCTTTCCGAATATTTAGATATTAGTGGTTATGTTATTACTAGTAAGGCGAAAACAAGTACAAAAAACAATACTGAAAATCAGTACAATTTTAGTATGCCCTTTGTAGAGTATCGTGAAACGAATCAGCAACTAAAGGAGTTTTTTACTATCGGAAAACTAAAAATGGATTATAAGCCTAGCTTAGAGGAAGATTTTACGTATTCTAGTGTCGTTAAGCTAACAGATAATACAAGTAGCGAATTGGTGACTACACAGAGTACAAATTCCAATAATACTATCAATGGGTTTCACGATGTATTAGATCTTCAATTAACACAAAATATTCAATACACACGCAAATTATCGAAAAAACATATAGCAACTTTAGAGGCTACTTATGCTTTTGCAAATGATAAACCATTTACCAATTGGAGAACTAATCAGAAAATTTTACAAGGTTTAATTCCGCTCCAAGACGATAATTATTATAGTATTTTACAATCAAAGAAGGTAAAGACCCATACCGCAGATGCTATTTTTAAAGACTATTGGAGTTTAAATTCTTTTAATCATCTTTATAGCAGTATTGGGGTTAATACTGTGTTTAGTCATTTTAAAAATGAAGACGTACAGCAGTTAACTAGTGGCGCAATAAACAATTTTGATAGTGCAGGTTTTGGAAACGATTTTAACTATAGTTTTATAAATACTTTTTTGGGCGTAGAGTATAAGTTTCTAGTGAATAATTTAACTGTTAAACCAGCTTTATTTTATCATTTTTATAATTGGAGTAGTATTGGAGCATTAGAGCGTTTTACTAGAACGAAAAACTTACTTTTACCTCAATTAACTGCTAAGTTAGATCTAAAATCTAAAGGGAAATTTAATTTTAGTTATAAGTTAAATGCTGTTTTCCCAGAAGTAAATAATTTAGCATATAATTTTATACTGTCTCGTTTTAATAGCGTTTTCAAAGGGAATCCGGAGTTAGAAAACACATTGTATCATACGGTAAGTTTAAGGTATCATAAATTTAGTTTATATAGAAAACTAAACGTGTATGCCGGTATCTCTTTAAATAAGAGAATAGAAAGTAATAAGCTAATTTCTCAATTAGAGGGGATCGAGCAATTTAATACAATTATGGGGTTTAAGGATGCCGAGCGCTCTTGGTTATTTGATTTCGGGGTTGAAAAAAAGCTTGGTAGTATTAAATATAAGCTTAAAAGTAAATATAATTATTTTGAGTATTTCCAAATTGTAAACGCCATTACAAGTAAAAACACATCTCAGTTCACCACAATAAAAGTCAGTGCTGAGACTGCTTTTAAAAATTACCCTAACATAGAAATAGGTTATAGTAAAGCGTTTAATCATTACAACACGTATGGTGTCGTTTCTAAATATGAAAATGATGGGCTCTTTACGTCTTTAGAATATGATTTTTTAAATGGGTTTATTTTTAATGCAGACTATAGCGGAGATCACTACCGCAATATAAATCAGAAATCTACAACGCGTTTTTATTCTGCAAATGCCTCTTTATTTTATCAGTTAAGCGAAAGTCCGTGGGGTTTTGAAGTTAGTGGTACTAATCTTTTTAATACGCCCTATAAACAAAGTAACAATGCTACTTCTTTTGTAACTTCTGATAGTAAGACTTTTATTCTACCTCGAATCATCCTCTTTAAAATTGCTTATAAGCTATAATTGCAAGCTGCAAAAAGGAGTGTAGCGGCATCCTTTTGCGTTTGGCAAAAGATATAGCGGAAGGCCTGGTTTTTGCTTTTTCGCAAAAATGTGCCCAAAACATAAGCTGTTGCTTGTCTTTTACAAAAATATTTTATGTTTCCCAGAGGCGTATTTTTCACTAAACACTAATTAAAAAATAGCAGTTAAGAGTTAAATATAAAGTTTGTTTCTTTTTTGCTATTTTCTTATATTTTAAACTATTGAATGAACAAACAAACTAAAAGCCATTACACAAGTAGTGGCTTTTTTTAATATTTAAAAGTGAGTTTTCACTCCAATTACGGTTTTTACCGTAATGAAAAGCGCAAATAAGTTGTAGTTTTCGATGAATGGTACAAAAAGGTATTGTGAGATTGTTATTATTTTTATACACTTAGTTTTAATAATAAAAATCAATAATTTTTAAAACTAACCAAACGATTGAAAAAAAG
The DNA here is from genome assembly GCF_008086175.1 of Bizionia saleffrena. GTDB lineage: Bacteria > Bacteroidota > Bacteroidia > Flavobacteriales > Flavobacteriaceae > Bizionia > Bizionia saleffrena. The sequence continues at coordinate 6,444 of NZ_VSKM01000024.1, read as the reverse complement.
AAAATGTAAACAGTATTTAAAACTAGTAATGTTGCTCTTCGGGGTTACATTGGTATTATCTAGCTGCCAAAAAGATGATGATTTTACACGGAGTTCACAAACAGAAAATAGTCTAAACCCAAAGTTTAAAATATCTAAGATTAATAAAAAAAGAATTGAGGACAACGAACTAATAATAAAAAAACTTAATAGACTTAATGAAAGTATTAATAAAGGAAAAATAATTTCGAGAAATCGAACAACATATTCAAACTGTAACTACTTTTTATGCTAACAACCCTAATTGCTAATAATATGAAAAATTTATACTTTATTTTTTTGTTCGCTTTCTTTAATTCATCTTCTCAAAATGATGCAAAAATTATTTTTCTGTTTGAAAAGGAGAAAGATATTTTAGTCAGTAATCAAATCGAAGACATATATAAAATAGATGGAAAACATACTTTTAAATTCATTAGAGGTAAACATGAGAAAGTAGAAGTAAATTATAGTTCATTAAAAGAAAAGGTTATTACTTATGATGAATTTATTAGACAAAATAAAGATAAAAAATACCCGGAGTTATTTACTCATTATTCCTTTTATATTTTAATGAAACAAAAGGACTCTACTGCTTGTTTAATTCAAGTTGAAAAGTTTTGGATGGTTGAGGATAAAATTATTGATTAAGAAGCATTGCGCGCAACACAGTATATAAAAAACAGCAGTTAATTAACCATAAAGTTTGTTTCTTTTCTGCTATTCTCTTATATTTTTAAAGTATTAGGAAAGTAGCAGTTTAAAAGCCATTACGCAAGTAGTGGCTTTTTTTGTGTGCAAAATTTGCGGTTTCACTCCAATTACGGTTTTTACCGTAATGAAAAGCGCAAATAAGTTGTAGTTTTCGATGAATGGTACAAAAAAGGATTGCGGTTTTGGCGGGATAATATCATATTAGCATAACAATTTAAATAATTATGAAAACTAAAATATTAATAACAGTTTTATTCTTTACAGGGGTATTCAATATAATAAATGCTCAAGAAACTATAAAAACATTAGGTGTTGATGGTTTTCCTGAAGCCACAGATACTGGAGATATTTACTATAAAGACGTAAACAATTATTTTACAAATTTTTTAGGTGAGTGGTTGTATGATGATGGTACAACTTATTTTAAAGTGACTTTTATAAAAATGGAACGCGTAAGAATGGGGCCTACAAATACTTATCATGATAAATTAGGATGTGAATATTTATTAAAAATTAACGGTATCACTATGTACGATACTTATGGAGCAAACAGTAATATAAATACTAGTAGTATTGCAAATCACATTGTAGGAACAGGTGTTTATGATTATAGACCAAATAAAATTGATTTAACTTATAGAGAACCACCACTTAATGGAGGTTGTCACAGATACGCTAGCGGTAATTTGTTGCTAGAATATACTCCGATTTTAGGAAGTGCAGACGAATTAATATGGACAAGAACCAACAACCAATTATATGGGGATACCACAGAGTGTAATGATGGTACACAAATGGACACTTCCGAATTTTTAATTCCTGCAACTATGGTGTTAGTTAAACAATAAAGTGTAATATAGCTATAAAGCCATTACGCAAGTAGTGGCTTTTTTTTGTGTGCAAAATTTGCGTTTCACTCCAATTACTGTTTTTACAGTAATGAAAAGTACAAATAAGTTGTAGTTTTCGATGAATGGTACAAAAAGGTATTGTGAGATTGTTATTATTATTATATACTTGGTTTTTAATAGTTAAAATTAAATAATTATTTAAACAATCTATTTAATGGCGGTTCTTCAACTATAGTAACGCCAACAAAAAATAGATCAGATGGGAATAAAGTACAACAAATCCTAAATGGGGAATTACCAATAAGTGAATTAGGCTGTAATTAAAAATTTTAAATTATGATATCATCAAGAATTAAATTATTATATTTTATAAGTATTATATTATCACTAGTCTTGTTGATTTTACCTGCTAATTATAAAAGTGCTGTATATACACCTAGTATTTTAGGTTATATATGGCTTTTGTTGTTCCCGATTATTTTAACCTGTTATCTCTACTTGATGTAAAAGACTAAAAGAATAAGGAAAAAGAAGATAAAAGAGAGTATTATATTTTTTGTTTTTGTTCTAATTACTGTATCAGTATGGATTTATCAAGCATATGGAGCGGGAAATATATAATTAAAAAAGAAAAAGATGAAAAACACAATATTTATACTTATAATTTTATTAGCCTTAAGTTGTAAAGCTCAAATTAATTCTTCCAATCAAGGTTTAGAGATTCCAATCGAACAACACTTTAATATCCTTAACAGTAATATCGAAAATGGTATTCCAGATGGAGCTTATCTTAAAGATGTAAATAACTTGTTTAATGATTATCTGGGTGTGTGGCAAGGAACCGTTAATAACGAAGCAATTGAGTTTTTAATCTATAAAGTCGTTTATAACTCATCAATTAGACCGCTTACAATTGATAAGCTATACATAAAATACAAAATAACAGAGGCTAATGGTAATGTAGTAATTGAGACATCCAGTCTTCAAAATGAAGATGGTTTAATAATAAAAGGGAATTATTTTGGTCATGATGATAGCTATTATGTATTAGATTATTCAGGAGAACACTATTCTTGTGGACAAATGGGAACAATTTTTGTTAAATTGATTAACAATAATACTCAAATTCGAGTACATTATAATCCTAATACAGATAGTTTAGATGTTAACAATTGTCCGAATGGAGAGTCTGTTTCACAGGTTTTAGTTCCAGAGTTTATTTTAACCAAACAATAATTATAATAATAATTTAATAGATTATTTTACAAATCCATTACGCAAGTAGTGGCTATAATCTTGATTTAATGTTATTAGCAATTTAGAAAGTCAATAAAAGAATTAATAAAACAATCAAGAATTTAAGAAAATACATATGAAAAACAGTATCTATTTTATATTAATATTATTAGTTGGGTGTAAATCAGTTGAACAAAAAACGGTTAAAAACGAATTGACTTTGTCTACTGTTAATTACAATAAAATTAAAAATGATAGTCAGATAATTAGCGATCTATACTTAACAATTCAGGATTCAATTGAGATAAAAAAAATCAGGAAATTATTAGACAACTATTTTGAGAATAACAAAAGAGATGATTTAATAACCGTTTTAGAAATTTATCGCGTGTTTGGTGATGAGGTTCAAGTTTTGGCTAAAGATAGTCTCGATAAAGACAATTTTTTAAAAATTGAGTCATACGAAGATTTAAAAAAGTTAAAAGAGAGTCTGTCGAAAACTATAATATTAAATCGCGTTAATGATACCATTATAACGCAGATTAATAAAGACTAATTAGTGGGTTTAGGCCATTTGATTAATAATAGAAATCAAGCATTTTAATTTCAATAGAGAGATTATAAACAGTTAAATACACGAATATAACGTGTAAACCAATAAGTTGAAAGTCGCAGAGTAATTGGTCTAAAATAATACCTAATTCGAATAGAACAGTTAAATCAGTACCTTCTAATGAATTGAAAAAACAAAAGATGAGAATTTTAATTTTAATTGCAATTACTATTTTAACATTTTTGTTGTGTAAAGCACAACAACCTGTTATTGCCTTATTTAATGGGTCCGATTATTTAGAAACTGAAAATGCTTACTATAAAGATACAGATGGTGATCTTGCTAAACTTATAGGCACTTGGCAATATACTAATGGTAATGAAAGTTTAAAAATCATTTTAAAAATGAAAAGTCAAAATTTAACAGAGTTTACAATACCAAATTTTAGTTGTTATGAAGACATACTATATGGGGAATTTAAATATATTAACCAGAACGGTCTTCAAATAATAAATTCAACAAACCAAATAGATTTAAATCAAGACCCATATGAACATTCTATATACGGAGGCTACTTAATAGACAATAATGATTTGCCAACTTGTAATGATTGTGGAGATAATGAAAGAAGAGTAAAAGTTGTTGTTAAAGACCCTTTAAGACCTTATTTTGATTATGATATGATAATAAGACATTTTCCTGGAGAGGCATTATTTGATATTCCAGAGCAAATAATAATAAAAATAAAAAGAAGTGCTACAGCAATTGTTCCAGAAGGACAACCAGATAATGATAGAATTACTTTTGATGAAATAACTTTAAATAAACAATAAAAATTTTACATAAAAAAAGACTATTAGAACCTAACTTATAATTTGCTTCTTGTTTGATATCTGCGGATTAAAAGCAGAATATTACACAAATAATTCTATTAGTTAACACTATTGAAATAATAAAAAAAATCAAAAGCCATTACGATTACGCAAGTAGTGGCTTTTTTAAATATTTAAAAGTGAGTTTTCACACCAATTACGGTTTTTACCGTAACGAAAAGTGCAAATAAGTTGTAGTTTTCGATGAATGGTACAAAAAGGTGTTGTGAGATTGTTATTATTATTATTATTATAAATTTAGTTTTGATAGCTAAAATCACTAATTTTTAAGACCAACCAAACTAATGAAAAAAAGAAAATGTAAACAGTATTTAAAACTAGTAATGTTGCTCTTTGGGGCTACATTTGTGTTATCTAGTTGCCAAAAAGATGATGTCGATTATTTGGACAATCAGGCAGACCTCGAAAAAACATCTAAGTATGCAATAGAAACCTTAACACATAAACAAGTACAATCTAATGAGACCGTTTTTAAAGAATTACAAAAATTAGCACCAAAACTTAAAAATGGATCTGGCAACAGGTTAAATAGAGAAATTTATAATAGCGATTATGGGTTTACTATTAACACAGACTTTGTTAAGTATATTGAAGATACCCAAAATGGTAATCACTCTTATAGTTTTCCTATAAAAAGAGATAGTGTTTTAAGTAATAATATAGAAAATTTATTGCTGCACTCAAATACAGAAAATGGTTACGACGCGTATATAGTGCAATACGATTTCACTGCAAGCGAATATACAAATCTGGATGAGGGCATTATAAATAGTCGTAATACTATACTTTTACCTATCGATTTTGACACTTCGGTATTTAACAACGGAGAATTATCTAAAATGGTTTATGGTTGCGTAGAGACTTGGGAATGGAGCGATGGCGTACCCCACAATGGTCAAGTTCACGGCGCCGATTGCGCTTGTAATCCAAGTCAAGGTTGGGTGCTTACAAGTATTTCTTGTGGAAACTACGATGACGGTGCTAGTGGTGGCGGGAATGGGATACCTACAAGCCCAGGCACTTCAGATGGTGGTAGTGGCGGGGATTCTAGCGGAACCACATACGATAATGGTTTTGATCCGACAGATCCAAATAATCACGGTAATAGTGGTAATCTTCCTATATTGGCGGCGCCAGCGATTGTAACGCAATCGCAAATGCTAGATCTGCTTCTTGGTAATGCTAGTTACGTATTCGATAATTCATTGAGTGATGAAGAGACTATGAATTTTAGTTCTATTTCTGAACTTCAAGCTTTTTTAAATAACTTTGAAAATTCTTTTATAAATGACGAATTTCAAGTGGAGAACAATCCCGACGGGACTAAATTAACCAAATTTAAAGGTACATTCCAGAACGGTCTGATTTTTCCAGTTTCCATAAATGTCCACGTAACAAGTGTTTTAGAGAATCCTCTTTCTATAGAAAGTGAATTTCAGGTATTAGAAGTAGTTTCTTTTGATTCTGGTTATACTCCTTTTGCTGATTGGGAGCAAGCCTCTTATGAATATTCTTCAAATGGAAATGTCACAACAGTAAATATTAGTGGATATTTCGATTTTGGAATAGCTATAGAGGGCTTCGATATTGTTTCTTTTAAAGAGCAGTGGGAAGTTAAAGTTAAATATAATAATCAAACAGGGGTGCCTAATCCTCCAATTTCAGTAACAAAACTTTAAAAAATTAATAGTATGAATCAAGAATTAGAAGTGACAAGTATAGGTTTAATTGTTTCTCAAATAGTGGCTTTTGTTTTAGTAATTTGTGTAATATATTTTATTCACAAAATTTATAAATTGTTAAAAACTTACTTAAATTTAAAAATAGAATATTTAAAAAATAAAAAAATGAATTACACTAAAAATTAACAACAACCAAGTATATAATAAATGGTAGTTAAGAATATTGGTTTATTTCAGACTCTAATTGCTTCTTTCGTTTTAACACAAACTATTGCAAACATAATTCTATTAGTTTACACTATTGAAAGAACAAAAAAAATTAAAAGCCATTATGCAAGTAGTGGCTTTTTTTTGTGTGCAAAATTTGCGTTTTCACTCCAATTACTGTTTTTACAGTAATGAAAAGTACAAATAAGTTGTAGTTTTCGATGAATGGTACAAAAAAGGATTGCGGTTTTGGCGGGATAATATCATATTAGCATAACAATTTAAATAAT
>NZ_VSKM01000023.1 GCF_008086175.1 Bizionia saleffrena | reverse complement strand
ATAACGAAGTAGAAAACTCAAATTTTAAGTCCTTCAATACCATTGCAAGGTCTATACAAATCCATTACAAACCAATTTTGAATTATTTTAACAACAGGAGCACCAATGCTTCCGCGGAATCTTTTAATGCAAAAATCAAAGAGTTCAGGTCGATGTTTAGAGGCGTAAGAGATGTTAAGTTTTTCTTGTTTAGACTTACTAAATTATATGCCTAATTTATGTCACTCCCCAAAAATATTCCTTGATCCGTAAAACCCTTATCGTGCGGATGGCAACCGCAAGCTAGGCCATCCTCCACTGCCAGCCGCTGCGGCTTTTACTTGTTTTACTACGCCTACGAAAAGTAGGCCATTTAAGATTTAGGTACTAAATGAGTATTACTTATATTCTTGAAGTGAAGCAATTTCCTCCCTTTAGGGTTGGGGTAAAGAAATTGAGAGGTGTTGCTTTCACCCCTAAATCCCCTAAAGGGACCTTCATTACGGATGTGGATCAATTTCCGCCCTTTAGGGTTGAGGTAAAGACATTGGGATGGACGTTGCTTTCACCCCTAAATCCCCTAAAGGGGTCCTTAATTACAGATGTGAAGCAATTCCCTCCCTTTAGGGCTGGGGTAAAGAAATTGAGATAGGCTCTATTTGAACCACAATCAAAACCATTCACTGTTTACCACTCACTATGCACTTTTTAATGAAAAATTCACTTAAAAACTACCCCGGCCTATCGCCGATCTATCGTAAAATTTGAAATGAAGGCACCGTAAAATTTTAGGCTGTTTGAGCTAACAAAAATTAGGAATTGATAACAGATCTCTCCAGCGAGTTCCTAAAATTTAGGGGCAGAATGATAAATTTAGATAGAGGGTCGTAAGCCTAGACTTTTTTGTTTCTTTTTTTGGCAATGCAAAAAAGAAAAAGAATAATAAATAAAAACACTTTATCGAAACGTTATCAATCTTAAAGCACCAGCACACACTATTTGAACCACAATTAAAACAATTATAAAAAGTAAAGAAAACCATCTAATTGTTTTCAATGTTAGCCCTTTAGGGTTGGGGTAAAGAAATTGAGATAAGCACTACTACACCAAAAATCTTGCTTTAAACGGAGTTTTATTTCAATTCACACACAACATTTAGGAATGATCCTCGTGAGCTCACGAACATTCTTAACTAACAAACCGCCCTAAAACAAAAAAGCATCCCAATTTTCTAAAAGAAAAAAGGAAAGCTTCTCATCGGTTTGAGCTATAAAATAGCTTCTACCACATTGACGGACTACTACATCCGTCAAAACAACACAACTAAAATTTTTCGCCAAAAAAAGCTTCAAATTTCTTTGAAGCTTTAGCAATTTTAGCGGTCTGGACGGGACTCGAACCCGCGACCTTCGCCGTGACAGGGCGACATTCTAACCAACTGAACTACCAGACCGTTGCCTTATTGCGAGTGCAAAGATAGTCTACATTCTCGATTACGCAAACCTTTTTCAAACTTTTTTTTATTTATTTTCATTACATGAATTTTTGACGCTCCAACATATAGCTTGTTAAAACACCATCGAAACCGCTATTTACATCAGCCTCAACATATTTGATTTTATTCTGACCACATTTTACCCGTAATTCGTCAAAATATGTTTTTACCATTTTTTCGTAATTTTCTTTTACAACTTCCGAATATAGATTAATATGCGCTCCTGTTTCCACGTCAATAAACCGTTTTGGTGCATTATCGAAATCAAAATGATACTCTTTTTGCTTATCGAAAACATGAAATAAGACTACTTCGTGCTTATTATGCTTTAAATGTCTTAAGGCTTCGAATAATTTATCGTGATCGGTAGCGGTTTGAAACATATCTGTGAAAACGAATATTAGAGAGCGCCTATGGATCTTTTCGGCAATTTGATGCAGATACTTGTAGGTTTCTGTTGTCTTGTTAGCAGGCTTAGAAAGTACTGTATTGCTTAACTGAGCCAATAACATTTGGTGATGGCGCTCGCTACCCTTTTCACTAGCATAAAAATCGTATGCATCGCTATAAATACTTAAACCTATAGCATCGCGTTGCTTTTTTAAAATATGCATTAGTGCGGCCGACGCTAAAGCAGAAAAGGCTATTTTATTTAACTGCGTAATGCTAAACGTGTTGAGCTCTGGATAGTGCATAGAGCTACTATTATCTAAAATAATATGACAACGCAGATTGGTCTCGTCGTCGTAGCTTTTGGTATACAGCTTATCAGATTTGGCGTAAAGCTTCCAATCAATGTGACGGGTACTCTCGCCTTGATTATAAATTTTGTGTTCGGCAAACTCTGCAGAAAAACCGTGAAACGGACTTTTATGCATCCCCGATACAAATCCTTCAACGACTTGTTTGGCTAGATGCTCTAGGTTTTTAAATCCTCCAGCGTTATGTAATTCGTCTGTTAAATTCATCTGTTGCTTTTGCGTTAAGGATGGAGCAATTTGTTTGAGCGCTCCCCATTTTTTCTCGGGAAGCGAGTTGTGAGGGCCTGGTTTTGTTTTACCTTATAGTAAAACAAAAATCGCCCCACTAAATAATACCCTAAACTAGAAAAGGTTTGCCATAACAGCAAACCTTTTCCATATTCTTTATAAATATATACTATAAAAGCGCGTCGATAGCGTCTGTATAAGCGTCTTTAGGCGCTACACCTACTTGTCTACCAACAACCTCTCCGTTTTGAAAAATAAGTACGGTTGGTATGTTACGTACACCATATTTTGCTGCGAATTCTTGGTTCGCGTCAACATCAAGTTTTCCTACAACTGCTTTACCGTCGTAATCTTTACTTACCTCGTCTATAATTGGTCCAACCATTCTACATGGTCCACACCAAGCGGCCCAAAAGTCTACCACTACTGGTTTGTCGCTTTTTAAAACGGTTTCTTCGAAATTTGCATCTGTGATTTCTAATGCCATAATATTGTGTGTTTTAATGTGTTTTACTTCGTGTTAATATGCAATATTAATCAAAAAAAATGCCAAAACTTATAACCTGACAATTTGTTTTTTTTATAGCTTTATTGGTTTGTACTATCGTTGTGGTATTTTAATTTAACTTATAAAATACTTGCTGCTCTTCGAGGGCGTCTAACAATTCTTGAGACACCTTAACTTTTTGTCTTCGGCTAGTCATTTCTAATTTAATCTGTTCTTTATTATCGTACACTACAAAATCTAATAAATGACTTCCGGGATGCATAGCAATTAAACCTTTTAACTTCTGAATTTTAGGGGCTTCTAATTCTCTAATATTTAATTGAATAGACAATTTACGCACATATTTATCCATAACATCGTGCAACAACTGAAAACTATTGAATTGCAATCGTGGATCACTTTTTTTACCCGTATCGCGATTTACCCAACCTTCTCTTACAAAGACTTTAACGTGCACGAAGCTATTAATCATTAAAAAATGACGGTGTTTTAAATACTCTTCTCCAAAAATTCGAAACTCGTAAGAATCGGTATAATCTTCGATAGTAAACAACGCCCAGCCTTTTCCTTGCTTACTCACGCGGTGTTGCACATCGGTTACAACGCCACCAAACGTAATATCCTTGTTAACGTGCGGCGCTAAATCTCTAAAATATGAGATGGTTCCCGAGCAGAAGCTCTTCATTTCGGTTCTAAAATCGTCTAACGGATGCCCAGAAATATAAACCCCAACGACTTCGCGCTCTTGGGCTAGTTTTTCCATTGTACCCCAGGTGTCGCATGGCGGCACTTCTGGTTCTTCAATTTGTACATCGCTGGCCCCACCAAATAAACTGACTTGCGATGAATTTTCGTTTTCTTGATGCTTGGCGCCATAGCGAATTGCTTTTTCTAGAAACGTTAACTCACTACCTTCCTTATGAAAATATTGCGCCCTGTGGGTGTCTGAGAAACAATCGAAACCCCCAGCTAAAGCCAAATTTTCGAATGCTTTTTTATTGGCTGCCCGCAAATCGATACGCTTCGTTAAATCGAAAATAGACTTATAATCGCCCTCTTTTCTATTATTAACAATCGTCATAACAGCGCCGTGACCCACGCCCTTAACGGCTCCCATTCCAAAACGAACGGCATAATCTTTATTTACTGAAAATTTATAATACGACTCATTGACATCCGGACCCAGCACGTCTAGTTTCATGCGCTTACACTCTTCCATAAAGAAGGTCACCTGCTTAATGTCGTTCATATTATTAGATAATACGGCCGCCATGTATTCGGCAGGATAATGTGCTTTTAAATAAGCGGTTTGATAGGCTATCCACGCATAACATGTTGAGTGCGATTTATTAAAAGCATAACTCGCAAAGGCCTCCCAGTCTTTCCAAATCTTCTCAAGCTTTTTAGCATCGTGCCCTTTAGCACTGGCTTGATCGATAAACTTAGGTTTCATTTTATCTAATACGGCAATTTGCTTTTTACCCATCGCTTTACGCAAGACATCGGCTTCACCTTTGGTGAAATCGGCTAGCTTTTGCGAGAGTAACATCACCTGCTCTTGGTATACCGTAATACCATAGGTTTCCTTTAAGTACTCTTCCATCGCTGGTAAATCGTACTCAATGTCTTCATCCCCATGTTTACGACGAACGAAACTTGGAATATATTCCATTGGCCCTGGACGGTATAAGGCATTCATCGCAATTAAATCGTCAAAAACCGTCGGTTTTAAATCTTTTAAGTGCTTTTGCATTCCTGGCGATTCGTATTGAAAAACCCCCACCGTTTCCCCCCGCTGGAACAGCTCGTAGGTTTTAATATCGTCTAGCGGAAAACTATCCGGATCTAGTAATATATCGTGTTTTGCTTTTACAATTTTAACGGTATCTTTAATCAGGGTTAAGGTTTTTAACCCCAAGAAGTCCATTTTTAATAACCCCGCATCTTCTACGACCGAGTTATCAAATTGGGTAACGTATAAATCCGAATCTTTAGCGAGTGCTACGGGAACGAATTTGGTAATATCGTCGGGTGTAATAATTACCCCACAGGCGTGAATACCAGTATTCCTCACCGATCCTTCAAGCCGTCGCGCTAAGTTAATGGTTTCCGCTTGCAGGTCGTTTCCATCGGCAAGGTTGACTAGCTCGTTTACTTTTTCTAAATCTTCTGCTCTAAACTTTGCGCCCAATTCCTTGTCACTTAAACCGAAAATTTTATTCAGTTTCGACATATTAGGAATCAATTTCGCAATCCTATCAGCATCAAATAGTGGTAAATCTAAAACTCTGGCGGTATCGCGAATAGCCGATTTTGCCGCCATCGTACCGTAAGTTATAATTTGTGCTACCTGGCTACTTCCATATTTGTCGATGACGTAATCCATAACGCGACTTCGGCCCTCGTCATCAAAATCGATATCGATATCGGGCATACTCACACGATCGGGATTAAGAAAACGCTCAAAAAGTAGATTGTACTTCATTGGGTCGATGTTGGTAATCCACAAACAATAGGCCACTACCGATCCGGCTGCCGATCCACGACCCGGCCCTACCGACACATCCATATTTCGGGCTTCACGAATAAAATCTTCTACAATTAAGAAATACCCGGGGTAGCCCGTATTTTCAATAACGCTCAACTCAAAATCCAATCGCTCGATAACCGCTTCCGAGAGTTCTTCGCCATATCTTTTTGTCGCCCCTCCATAGGTTAAATGCCTTAAAAAAGCATTCTCTCCACGTTTGCCTCCATCAGTTTTATCGTCCACGTGCATAAATTGCTCCGGGATAGTAAAGGCTGGCAATAACACGTCCCGTGCTAATTGATAGGGTTCCACTTTATTAACTATCTCTTCTGTCGTGCTAATCGCATCGGGGAGGTCTTTAAAGAGATTTTTCATCTCCTGTGCCGACTTAAAGTAATACTCTTGATTCGGCATACCGAAACGGTACCCGCGACCGCGACCAATTGGCGTGGCTTGCTTTTCCCCCTCTTTTACACACAATAAAATATCGTGCGCATTGGCATCGCCCTGCTTGCCATAATAGGTGTTATTAGTGGCTACCAATTTAATATTATGGGTATTAGCGAATTTTATAAGGGTAGGGTTTACGCGATCTTCATCTTCCTGACCGTGGCGCATAAGCTCGACATATAAGTCGTCTCCAAATTGCTCTTTCCACCATAGCAAGGCTTCTTCCGCTTGGTGTTCTCCAACATTTAAAACCTTGCTTGGCACTTCCCCATACAGGTTTCCTGTGAGTACCAGCAAATCTTCTTTATACGCTTCTATTAACTTTTTATCGATTCGTGGTACATAATAAAAACCGTTAACAAAGGCTTGCGACGATAGTTTGGCCAAATTATGATACCCGTTTTTATTTTTGGCGATTAAAACAACTTGGTATCCGTTGTCTTTTCGTGTTTTATCTAAATGGTCTTCACACACAAAAAACTCACACCCTATAATGGGTTTAATCTCTTTTACGTGCGATGTTTCGCCTTTTGCGTTGGCTTCTTCTATTTGCGCTTTTGCCGAACTGTTATGCTTATTTACCGCATTGATAAAGTGAAAAGCCCCCATCATATTCGCGTGATCGGTTAAGGCTACGGCAGGCATATTTTGCGCTGCGGCTTCCGAAACGATATCGCCGACACTCATTGTGGACTGTAATACTGAAAACTGAGAGTGGTTATGCAGATGTACAAAATCGACTTCCTTTAAATCTTGTATATTCTCCTTTATTTCTTCAGCAGATATGCCAGTCGACTCTTTTTGTCGTAAACGCTCGGCTATTTTGGCGCTTTCACGCTTTAGGTTAATATGCTTTAATCCGATGAGTGGAATCGTCTGCGGATTGTCTTCCGAGAAACGTTCAAAATAATCTGGCAGTACGTCGAGTTGCTCGATAGTAAATTCTTGCCTACGGATTAACTCAAAGAAACACCGCGTGGTTGCTTCCACATCGGCCGTTGCGTTATGGGCCTCAGAAAAAGGTGTGCCGAATAAATACTGGTGCAACTCGGTTAAGGTTGGTAATTTAAATTTACCATAACGTCCACCAGCGATCTCACATAAACGCGCGGTGTGCTCGGTACACGTATCTAACACAGGAAGCTCTTGCAAGGCATTGGCAACGTTTTCACGCACAAATTCTGCCCCCATAATATTTAAATCGAAGGTTACGTTTTGCCCCACCACAAACTTAGTTTTACCTAATGCGCTATTAAAAAGGGCTAATACCTCAGACAATTCAATCCCTTGCTCTTGTGCTAACTCGGTAGAAATACCGTGAATTTTCTCGGCATCGTAAGGAATATTAAAGCCGTCTGGTTTAATTAAATAATCCTGACTTTCAATACAGCGCCCCATATCGTCATGCAGCTGCCAAGCGATCTGTATACACCTTGGCCAGTTATCTACATCGGTTATTGGAGCATTCCATCGTTTCGGTAATCCTGTGGTTTCCGTATCGAAAATTAAGTACATAATTATGTTTAAAAGTGTGAGAAAATAGGGAGGTTAAAAATAAGAATAAAGAATAGTATAACGCTATAAAAACGGAATGTTTTATAAACAAAAAAATCCAACCGAAATACGGTTGGATTTTTATACGATAGGACTGCTTACTCTATATTAAGAAACAGTATTCTCATTTAATTTTTCTGTATTAATAGCCGCTTGTATGGCATTTCTGTGTTTTAAGATCATCGCATCAATGGTTGGTGGTAAATTTTTTGCTGTTACCATCTCATCGTATTCTTCCAGACTTGCTTTCTCTCCTTTAATAGCTTCCTCTAAAACCGCTTCCTCATTATTACCCGAGAACGTCGATTTTAAACTCATCCAATTCCTGTGCATCGTTCCTTTAAAACTTCCTGAGTCCTTTGGTTCTTCACCATATTGCAGGATTTCATTTTTAATTTCTTTTGCGAATTCACCACGCTCGGTTGCACGTCTTTTAAAAAACATTTTAAGGCGGTCACTGTCTACATTTTCAGCCGCATTTTCATACCCTTTTTCGGCATCATAATTTTTGACTAAAAGTTCATTCAACTTGTTCGAAATTTCTTCTGTATACTTCATATTCGGTGGGTTTTTAAATTTCAATACTTTCTTTAGTAGGATGCGTACTGTTTAACATCGCCACTACTAATATAGCACGAATCGCACCGTTTATCAAATGATTTAACACTGTTTATGAGGACTTTAAGAAGATTTAACAAAAAAAGCTGCAAACATTACGTTTGCAGCTTTATATAATTATAAGGTGTTTTTATTTAGAACGCGATATCTATAACGCCAGAGGTTAAACTGACATCACCACCAGCGTCCGATTCTACTGGGCCAGAGAACGTACCGTTTATATCAGTTGTACTATTCGCCGTAATTTCAGAAGTAAATATTCCTGCTGCATTATTTGCGGGGTAGTAATCTGAACTAATTAAGTGAATTGTAAAATTAGAAATAATATTAGCACCTGTTTGTCCTTGTTCCACATCAAAAGAAATCCAATCGCTAGAGCCAGCATCTTCAGCGCTTACCGATACTGTATTTCCGTTGACATCAACGGTGATGTTCTCATCGAACGTTTTTGGCAAGGTTCCCACAGTTACGGTAATCGCTCCACTAACAGGAGTCGCTACGGCCGTACAATCTAAAGCATCAATTTCTGCTTGAATGCCTCCTGAAAGATCGCCACACGCGTTTTGTTTTGTAATTAAAGCGAGTTTATGGTTATTACAAAGCGCAGTGTAACCATCGGCTGCCGGATCTGAAACCGCTAAATTTTGAGCGGTAACCTGAGCTGCTGCTGTTGCTGTTTGGCAGGTTATGGCCGGCATGTCTGGGTCGCCCACTACACCTCCTACTAAAGGCACCTTATGGAAAAAGCCTTCGTTCATAGTTACCGAAGTCATTCCTGAACTGTTATAAGCATTAAAATAAAAGGCACCAGAAACATACCCCTCTACTACGTTTACTTCTTTAATGGTAATAATACCACTAGCAGGATACACGTGCACGTCTGGATCTGGTGTGTTCTCTGTAGACCACAGCATACCGTTAATATCTAAAAGTGTTGCTGAAGCACTAGAAGTCTGAACATCGTAATCACCTGGTAGCGCACCGTTTACTGCAAGCGTTACCGTTTCGTAATTATCAGAACCCGTTATAGTTAACTGGCCATTCTCTACTATATTCGCTTTATAGGTAACAGCTTCAAACAAATTACCATCTTTTTTAGCCTCAAACGATGGTGTTTTAAACTCCAGATCATCTCCACAGCTTAGCAAAGTGACCATTGATAGAACTAAAACAACTAATTTTTTCATAATAATTTAATTTTATACGTCTCAAAAATAGAATAAAAATCAGTAAACCAATAGTTTTACTATAAAAAGTTAAAATATAAATATTAATAGTATCTTTGCCATCTTATTAATAATAGAGGTCGCGAACCTCATAAATTAATTTTTTATGTCAGTAAAAATAAGATTACAAAGACACGGAAAGAAAGGGAAACCTTATTTCTGGATCGTAGCAGCGGATTCTCGCGCTAAAAGAGATGGTAAATACTTAGAAAAACTAGGTTTTTACAATCCAAATACTAATCCAGCAACGATCGATATCGATCTTGATGGTGCAGTAAAATGGTTACAAAATGGTGCTCAACCAACAGACACAGCAAAAGCAATACTGTCTTACAAAGGGGCTTTATTAAAAAATCACCTAGCAGGTGGTGTACGTAAAGGCGCTTTAACTGAAGAGCAAGCAGAATCTAAATTCAACGCTTGGTTAGAAGATAAAGGAGGTAAAGTGAATGCTAAAAAAGAAGGTTTAGCAACGGCTCAGAGTGATGCTAAAACAAAAGCGTTTGAAGCAGAAAAGGCAGCTAACGAAGCTAGAATTGCAGCAGCAACTCCAGCAGTCGAAGAAGCAGTAGAATCTACTGAAGCAACAAACGAAGAGGAATAAAAATTTAATTTTTATACTTTTAAAAACTCCGATAGTCATCTATCGGAGTTTTTTTTTGCTAAATACTTTTGTTTTTCGCTTTAAAAGAGAGATTTTTGCACTAGTAGTGACTAGGCTAATAACACCACGATAATGAATAAAAAAGATTGCTTTTTCTTAGGGAAAATTGTAAAAAAATACAGTTTTAAAGGCGAGTTACTTGCCAAGTTAGATACAGACCAACCAGAACTTTACGAAAATTTAGATTCGATATTCGTTGATTTAAGGGGTAATTTAGTGCCTTTTTTTATTGAGAGTTCCCAATTACATAAATCGGAATTGCTGCGTATTAAATTTGAAGAAGTCGATACCGAAGCGGATGCCGATAGCTTAATGAAAAGCGATTTGTACCTACCACTAGACTTTTTACCGGAATTGGCAGACGATAAGTTTTACTTCCACGAAATTATAGGGTTCACTGTCGAAGATACTAATTTCGGCCACGTAGGTACCATTACAGGAGTTAACGACAGTACAGGGCAATCGCTTTTTGAAATCGACCGCGAGGGCATAGAAATACTCATCCCGATGAATGACGCCTTTATTGAGAAAGTAGATAAGCCTAACAAAACCATTATCGTTGATACACCAGAAGGCTTAATCGATTTGTTTTTAGAAGAATAAATACCACGACATACGTCACAACACCCTCCTTTGCTTATGAGCAAACCGTTTCAGTTTAAAGAATTTAAAGTCCACCAAGACCAATGTGCTATGAAAATTGGCACCGACGGGGTGCTTTTAGGGGCTTGGGCCACTGTAGAACACCATCCGTATTCGATTTTAGATATTGGTGCGGGCACTGGCGTGGTGGCTTTAATGCTAGCGCAACGCTGTGCTGCCGAAGTTATCGATGCTTTAGAAATAGACGAGAAGGCTTACGAGCAATGTGTCGATAATTTCGAGAGCTCCCCTTGGGGCGATCGCCTATTTTGTTACCACGCGGCACTACAAGAGTTTGCCGAGGAAATAGACGATACTTACGATGTAATTGTCTCCAATCCCCCCTTCTATTCGGAGGATTATAAAACCAATAATGCCCAACGCGATTTGGCGCGATTTAGTGAAGCTATGCCGTTTCATCACCTTACTAAAAGTGTTGGTAAACTCTTGTCCGAAACCGGGAAATTCGTGGTCATTATTCCGTTTAAAAACGAAACCGACTGTATTGCGCTCGCTGCCGCAGAACAGCTTTTTGCCAACCGCATCTTACGCGTAAAAGGTAATAACACTTCAGAAACCGTGCGCAGTCTAATCGCCTTTTCATTCCAAAAAACGCCGATTATTGAGGAAGCACTGACTATTGAAACGGCAAGACACAATTACACAGCAGATTATATAAATCTAACCAAAGATTTTTATCTTAAAATGTAGATTAAAATTGTAAACAGAAAAGCATTTCGTTACTTTTGTTATTCAACTAAAACAAAATTATGAAGCCAGATTTATTTGAAGCTCCCGATTATTATAACTTAGATGAGCTCCTTACAGACGAACATAAATTAATACGCGATACTGCTAGAGAATGGGTGAAACGCGATGTGTCTCCTATTATTGAAGACTATGCACAACGCGCAGAATTCCCTAAGCAGATTATTAAAGGTTTGGCAGATATTGGTGCTTTTGGCCCTTATATCCCAGAAGAATATGGTGGTGCTGGATTAGATCAAATTTCTTACGGTTTAATCATGCAAGAAATTGAGCGTGGCGATTCTGGAGTGCGGAGTACCGCTTCTGTACAATCGTCTTTAGTAATGTACCCCATTTATAAGTACGGAAACGAAGAACAACGTGAAAAATACTTACCAAAATTAGCCAGTGGCGAATGGATGGGTAGTTTCGGTTTAACCGAGCCTGACCACGGAAGTAATCCTGGTGGCATGACAACGAACTTTAAAGATATGGGAGACCACTATCTTTTAAACGGTGCAAAAATGTGGATTTCGAATGCCCCGTTTTGTGACGTTGCCGTGGTTTGGGCTAAAGATGAAAAAGGACGCATACACGGTTTAATCGTCGAGCGTGGCATGGAGGGCTTTACAACGCCTGAAACACATAACAAATGGTCGCTGCGTGCAAGTGCGACTGGCGAACTTATTTTCGCTGACGTAAAAGTCCCTAAAGAAAATCTATTACCAAACAAATCTGGATTAGGCGCACCATTAGGTTGCTTAGATTCAGCACGTTTCGGAATTGCTTGGGGTGTTATTGGTGCAGCAATGGATTGCTACGATACGGCATTGCGTTACAGTAAAGAACGCATGCAATTTGGCAAACCTATTGGACAATTCCAATTACAACAAAAAAAGCTAGCGGAAATGATTACCGAAATCACCAAAGCGCAATTATTAGCGTGGCGATTAGGAGTAATGCGTAATAACGGTACGGCAACCTCAGCGCAAATCTCTATGGCAAAACGTAACAACGTAGATATGGCTATTAATGTCGCACGCGAAGCACGACAAATGCTTGGTGGAATGGGTATTTCTGGTGACTATAGCATTATGAGACACGCTATGAATTTAGAGAGTGTTATCACTTACGAAGGGACGCACGACATTCACTTACTAATTACAGGAATGGATGTTACAGGACTAAACGCTTTTAAATAAGACTTAAAAATCCGCTCCTTCAGTGTAATTACGGTCTGATCGCCGTCTGACAATACAAAAAATGCTTCTCCAAACAGAGAAGCATTTTTTGTATCCTATTTTATAAAGCACACGCCAACCCGTGCGGATTTTTCGAGAAATCCGCCCGCCCCCCATAACGCCCATCAAATACCACTACTAAAACCTACTTCAACGCATAAATCAGCATTACGCCACCACGATACAACAACACCTCGCCACTACCATTAAAATCACGATAATTATTGGCCTCTATATCTACCCGTTCTAAGCCATTATATCCTTTATAATTAGATTGCGATAAGCCACCACCAACGAAAAACTCAATGCCCCAGCGGGGATTAAATCGTTTTTTATAGCCTAGCGTCAGTCCGTAAAAGGTGACGCGTCCAGATTCGAAAGCTCTTTTCTTTGGAGTACCGTAAGTGCTTGGATCTTGATACTTATCATACACCACTAAAAAACCTGGTTTTTGCATAGTGAACATTCCAAACCCCACGTGTCCACCCACAAAGAGACCTTCTCGATGGGGTTTCAGATAATAGCGAAATTCAGGAAATACTTGAATAATTTGTAGGGGTTCTCCATTAAAGCTGTCCCAAAAAGACGCTAGAACATCCAGCTGAACGCTAGAATGTTCGCTAATAGCAAATTCAACACCAAAATTAGGGATTAATAAGGCCCCAGTAGCCATATTAAATTTTACCTCTGTTTGTGCACTCAAACTAATAGCATAAAAAAGGCTTAACGCCGTAATAAAAATAAAATGATATCTCTTAATCATATTTTCTAAATTGTATATAAAATAACCTGCCTTGCCATTAGCGAAGATAACCACTCACGAGCGCATCACGCAAGGTAATCTGCGAATCGCCCTCTATTTTCACCCCTAAACCCCCTAAAGGGGACCTTCGTTTACGGTTTTAAATCAATGTCCGCCCTTTAGCATTGGGGTAAATAAATTGAGATAAGCACTATTTAAACCACAATCAAAACAATTCTAAAAAGTAAAGAAAAACATCTAATTATATTCAAATGCTGACCCCGGCCTATCGAGCATCTATCGTAAAATCTGAAATGAAGGCACCGTAAAATTTTAGGCTGTTTGAGCTATCAAAAATTAGGAATGGATAACAGATCACTCTAGCGAGTTCCAAAAATTTAGGGGCAGAATGATAAATTTAGATAGAGGGTCGTAAGCCTAGACTTTTTTGTTTCTTTTTTGGGCAATGCAAAAAAAAAAAGAATAATAAGCCAGATCAATCTTAAAGCAACAGCACACACTATTTGAACCAAAATCAAAACAATTATAAAAAGTAAAGAAAAATATCTAATTATATTCAATGTCCGCCCTTTAGGGTTGGGGTAAAGAAATTGAGATAGGCTTTACTAGATCATAATCTATCTTTGAACCATAATCAAAACGAGTCACTATTCAATTACTATTTCAAATAAACCTATTAGCTTTTCTAATATTCATTTTTTCCATTGATGAAAAAACGAACCAAAAAAATCTAGGCTGATTTTAGTACGCTTGAAAACTGCGTAAAACCCTTATCGTGCGGATGGCAACCGCAAGCTAGGCCATCCTCCACTGCCAGCCGCTGCGGCTTTTACTTGTTTTACTACGCCTACGAAAAGTAGGCCATTTAAGATTTAGGTACTAAATAGATTTTAAAACGTTCTAATTATGTTCAATTTCCCCCCTTTAGCATTGGGGTAAATAAATTGAGATAAGCACTATTTAAACCACAATCAAAACAATTCTAAAAAGTAAAGAAAACCATCTAATTATATTCAAATGCTGACCCCGGCCTATCGAGCATCTATCGTAAAATTTGAAATGAAGGCACCGTAAAATTTTAGGCTGTTTGAGCTAACAAAAATTAGGAATTGATAACAGATCTCTCCAGCGAGTTCCTAAAATTTAGGGGCAGAATGATAAATTTAGATAGAGGGTCGTAAGCCTAGACTTTTTTGTTTCTTTTTTGGGCAATGCAAAAAAGAAAAAGAATAATAAATACAAACACTTTATCGAAACGTTATCAATCTAAAAGCACCAGCACACACTATTTGAACCAAAATTAAAACAATTATAAAAAGTAAAGAAAACCATCTAATTATATTCTAATGCTGACCCCGGCCTATCGAGCATCTATCGTAAAATTTGAAATGAAGGCACCGTAAAATTTTAGGCTGTTTGAGCTATCAAAAATTAGGAATTGATAACAGATCACTCCAGCGAGTTCCTAAAATTTAGGGGCAGAATGATAAATTTAGATAGAGGGTCGTAAGCCTAAACTTTTTTGTTTCTTTTTTGGGCAATGCAAAAAAGAAAAAGAATAATAAGCCAGATCAATCTTAAAGTCCCAGCACACACTATTTGAACCACAATCAAAACCATTCACTGTTTACCACTCACTATGCACTTTTTAATGAAAAATTCACTTAAAAACTACCCCAGCCTATCGAGCATCTATCGTAAAATTTGAAATGAAGGCACCGTAAAATTTTAGGCTGTTTGAGCTAACAAAACGTATGAATTGATAACAGATCTCTCCAGCGAGTTCCTAAAATTTAGGGGCAGAATGATAAATTTAG
>NZ_VSKM01000022.1 GCF_008086175.1 Bizionia saleffrena | reverse complement strand
TCTATTGACGAAACAGCATTATCCAAAGGGGGAACTCTATACCATTATTACCAACAAAAAAGCAAAAGGGAAGAAAGGAGCAATTGTAGCCATATTTTCAGGCACCAAAGTCGAACCTATTGTAGAGTAACTGCTAAAAACACCCATAGAGAAAAGAATTAAAGTTCTAGAAATTACTTTGGATATGGCAAACTCTATGAAGACTATTGCTAAAAGATACTTCCCAAAAGCAATACAAGTAACAGATCGTTTCCACGTACAGAAACTTGCTCTAGAAGCATTACAGAATATTAGAATAAAACACAGATGGGAGGCAATAGATCTTGAAAACGAAGAAATAAAACAAGCTAGGACATTTAAAAAAGGCTATCAACCACGGATTTTTACTAATGGAGATACAAGAAAACAACTTCCAGCAAGAAGCAGGTATCTACTTTACAAAGCACCATCTAAATGGACAGGAAATCAGTATCAAAGAAGCAAGATATTATTTAATGAATATCCAGATATTAAAATCGCTCACAACTTAACGCAAGAACTTCGAACTCTCTTTAATACAGCCAGTTCAATTAAATTAGCACATTGGTATAATCAGGTAGAGAAATCTGGGTTTAAAGCCTTCAATACTATAGCTAACACAATACATATTAACTACAAATCAATTTTAAATTACTTCATAAATAAAAGCACAAATGCATCCGCAGAATCCTTTAACGCAAAAATTAAAGCCTTTAGAACACAATTTAGAGGTGTCAAAAATATAGAATTTTTCCTTTTTAGATTGACTACTATTTTTGCTTAAACACAACATTTAGGAATGATCCCCTATTTCTTCGATAGTTGTATCGTGTAATCACCACTCCTTATGAACGTAGTTTGTTGGGACTTCATCGAATTTTATATTGTAGAATACCATTTCTAAACTCAGATATGTTTTGAATTTTATTTTTCGTGACATTTTAAAAGACTAGATTTAAGTAGCTAGAATAGGATTGGAATTTATTTCCAAAAATCGTAATTTAGTAAATTACCCATTTCAACAACTCTCATACCACTACTTAAGTTGCACGCAAAGATGTCTTCAATTTGGCTGTTTTCCTCGTGTATAATGTAGGCAAAAGCGGGTACAAGTTGGTTGGTGTAAAATTGATATACTTTATGATCACAATAGCAACTTTCGCAGTGACCTTTAATCATCGTGGTTTGTTTAAATCCTTTTTCTTTACAAGAGTCAAATACAACTTTCATAGACTTTAGAAACCTATATTTATCAAGATCTTGAAAATTCTGATCTTCCTCTATTAAAGGTTCAAAAATGGAAGTGTCTAGCGATTCGCAAGCTTTAATAAATGTGTTCTTAATGTGCAGAGCAGTTTCTCCAGTTGAGGAGTTTGCTTTCAATTTTAGTTTAATTAATTCAGTTTTCATAGTTATAATGTTTAAGATTAATAAAACACTGCGATAACAAATAAGCTAAAATAAAGTGAGGATTTAAACACTTTTTTCCTTTGTAAAGGCTCATTGTTTAAGCACCTTCGCGTGTTGTCGCAGGTTGCTATCTCATTAAAGAGATTCATAATGAAGTTATAAATATAGAAAAATTAAATGAGACTACAAAATATACAGTAACTATAGAGAAATGTATAAAAATATTGAATAGGGTATAAATTAAAAGATGATTTTTTAAAGTGCGCACGAGAAGATTCGAACTTCCACGACCTAAAGCGGTCACTGGCCCCTCAAGCCAGCGCGTCTACCAATTTCGCCACGTGCGCAGTATTAAAAAAAATATAAAGCAAAAAAAAAGTTAAGCGATGCTTAACTTTTTTAGTGACCGGGCTGGGGCTCGAACCCAGGACCCTCTCCTTAAAAGGGAGATGCTCTACCAACTGAGCTACCAGGTCAATGTTTTTTGTAGCCTTATTGCGGGTGCAAATATATAACCTTTTATCAATTACACAAGTCTGTATTGCTTTTTTTTTCGTTTTTTTGCAAAGCAATTTTCTATGTTTTTCAAAATCAATTCATAAGCTCAAAAAATGAAAATAATTATTTTAGGATATATGGCTTCAGGCAAGTCTTTTATTGGCAAAAAACTATCTACAATTTTAAAATACGAATTTATAGATTTAGATAATTATATAGCGTTGAAAGAAAATAAGTCGATAAAATCTATTTTTGAAGAGCACGGTGAGCTTTATTTCAGAAAAGTGGAACGCAAATACTTGCAAGAAGTGTTAGCGCGTGAGGACACCATTATTATTGCTTTAGGGGGAGGAACGCCTTGTTATTACGATAATATGGACGTAATAGGCACTGCAGAAAATATAAAATCGGTGTATCTAAGAGCGTCGATACCTACATTAGTAGAACGTTTAAAGCAAGAAAAGCACCAACGCCCATTAATTGCACATATAAAAACTGAAGACTTACTTACAGAGTTTATTGGTAAGCATTTATTTGAACGTTCCTATTTTTATAACCAAGCCAATTTTACCGTAGATGCTAATAAAAATTCTGAATTAATGTTAGAAGAACTTCAATTAAAACTATTGTAATCGGGCTTCAAAATGTTTGCCCTCTAGAATAACATCGATGTGTTCGTTTAATGAAGTCGATAACGAAATGCCTTTAAAATCGGCTTTTACAGGGAATTTTTTGTGGTTTCTGTTAACTAAAACAGCCGTTTTAAATTGTTTTAAAGGAACGTCTAAAAAATGGCGTACACCATAAACTAAAGTGGTTCCAGAGTTTAAAACATCGTCAATTAATACCACAGATTTGTTAGTATACTTTTCAGGTTTTAAAGACGTTTTAATTACTGCTCTAGGGTTTTTCTTGTCAATGCTCACTTTGCAAAGAATAGGCGCTATAGGCGAAATTTTACTTAATACCGTTTTTAGTTTTTTAGCTAAAATATAGCCATTGCGATCAATTCCTGCCAAAATAACTTCAGTTTCATCCATATTGCTTTCATAAATTTGATAAGCAATTCTCTTTATTTTATGATTAATCTCGTCGTGAGATAAAATACTGTTTTTTAAAGTTGTCATACGAAGTTATTTTAGTCAAATATAGAGTTGAATTGTTATTAAAACCAATTTTTACGATTCATTTTCTTTATAAATATCATCGATATCTCTTCGGTCTTTTTTTGTGGGGCGTCCAGTCCCTTTTTTTCTATAGTGATCTTTTGCGTGTTTCAACAACTCTTGCGCTTCAAAAGCTGATTTCGGGGTGGTGTCCACTCTGTAAATATCTACTAGTTTAGCACCAACCCTATTTGGTGGCACATCTAGAATAGATAAAGAATAGTTTATTTGATCTTTTCTTAATTCGATTTTATCGGTCGCAAATACATCACGACTAGGTTTTGCAGCTTGTCCGTTTACCTTAATATGTCCTTTTTTACATGCCGTTGTGGCAATGCTTCGGGTTTTATAGTATCTCACACACCATAAATACTTATCTATTCGCATATAATTAATTTAAATTCTACGTTAATGATATTGTACAAAATTATATTTAAACTTATCTTGCAGCAAAAATAAGCATTATGAAAATAACAAAACTTTTCTTAGTAACATTTGCTATCGGTATTATTCTGGTGTCTTGTAAAAAGGATGATGAGTTTACCACTCAATTTATTGAAAGAGACAGACAAGAAGTTTATAATGAAAATAGAGTCGACATTGAAGCGTTTTTAGAAAGTCACACTTTTAATTATGCTGAATTCCAAGAAAATCTTGCTTATAGTGATTTATCTACATCGCCACCAACTATAACGCCAAACGATTCTTATAAGATAGAATTTACCGAGCTCACGGAAACGTCTACAGATTTGTCTATTATGTCTTTTTTAAATAGTGCTACGTATCCAAAATTAGAAATAGATACGGTATATCAAGATGGGGTAGATTATGAGCTCTATATATTAAAAGTTAGAGAAGGTTTAGGAGACGATGTTCACCGTCTTGATAAAGCATCTGTACTCTATAAAGGATCTTTGCCAGATGGGACTATTTTTGATAGCGCTGTAACGGTTAATACGTCTTTTAATTTAACAGCTGTGGGCGCTCAAGCTGGAGTTATTACCGGATTTAGAGAAGGCTTGGTAAAGTTTAAAGCTTCTGAAGGGTTTACCGATAACGCTAGTGGAGAAACAGTTTATCATAATCATGGAATTGGTGCTGTTTTTGTGCCTTCAGGGTTAGGGTATTTTTCTTCTACTGTAAATGAAATACCTAGTTACTCTCCTGTTTTCTTTAGATTTAGAGTTATTACAAGAAGTAATACCGATTTTGATTTAGATGGCGTGCCTTCACACTTAGAAGATTTAGAAGGTGATGGTTATGGTTTTAGCGATGATACTGATGGCGACGGATTGCCAAATTTTATTGATAATGATGATGATGGTGACGGTGTTTTAACACGTTATGAAGATATTAATGAAGACGGAGATCCTACTAATGATGATACAAATGCAAACGGAACGCCTAATTATTTAGACGCAACATCTACCGAATCTATAGAGAACAACTAATATAAAAAGCAAATCACAAAAAAAAAGCCAACTCGAACGAGTTGGCTTTTTTTTGTGATTAATTTTAAACACTATAGTAAAATTGATAACGATAAAATAAGCTGATGCGCTCGCACATCTAAACGGTTTATATTAGTCGTGGAGTTATCACTAATTAAAGATACTTCTTTGTCATTAAAACCTCTTTCGTAGCGGAGATCAATCCCTACTTTATTAAAGCTTAATGCAACACCTAGATTGAGTCCCACGGTGAAATCACTTTTAAAATCGCCGATAGTTGCATTTTCAAAATCTGAGTCTATAATATACTGTAGAGAGGGGCCTGCAAACACTTGCAATGGACCAATTATATGTAAACCGACTAAAAGTGGTGCGTCTAGTTTTTGTAATTTAAAACTACCTGAAGAATAATCAGTTTCTGTTTTAGTATACATTAATTCGGGGCGAAAATAAAAGTTCCCCCCCATTTTACCAAAAACGCCTATATGGTAGCCTATGGTCGATTCTGGGCTTTCGGACGATTGCTTTGCAGCATTATAATAATCGCCGTTGGCATTATAATTAACACCTCCTTTTAAACCAAAACCGCTTTGTTCTTGCGCAAAAACTGAAGTGATTGCCACTAAAAACAAAGCGGTAGTTACTATTTTTTTCATAATCATCGTTTTGTGTGATTAGTTAAAACGACAATTAATCTAATTTATTTTCTTGATATTACTTTTTCGCAAGCTTTAACAATGGCGTCACTATTCAATCCATATTTTTCCATAAGCTGCGCTGGAGTTCCAGATTCGCCAAAAGTATCGTTGGTTGCTACAAACTCTTGAGGGGTTGGTTTATGTTGCGATAACACACGGGCAACACTTTCTCCTAAACCTCCTAAATGGTTATGCTCTTCAGCAGTGACTATACATTTTGTCTTACTTACAGAATCAATAATTGCCTGGGCATCTAACGGTTTTATGGTGTGAATATTAATGACTTCAGCCGAAATTCCTTTTTCATTTAATTCTTTTGAAGCTTCTAAAGCTTCCCAAACTAAATGTCCAGTGGCTACAATGGTAACATCGGCACCATCAACAAGATGTAGAGCTTTTCCTATTTCAAATTTTTGATCTTCAGGCGTAAAGTTTGCTACCGACGGTCTCCCGAAACGTAAATAAACAGGGCCTTCATAATCTGCAATGGCTAGTGTTGCTGCTTTTGTTTGGTTGTAATCGCAAGGGTTAATCACGGTCATACCTGGCAACATTTTCATTAGCCCAATATCTTCTAATATTTGGTGTGTTGCACCATCTTCACCTAAAGTTAACCCCGCGTGAGAAGCACAAATTTTTACATTCTTTCCAGAATAGGCAACACTTTGTCTTATTTGATCGTAAACACGACCGGTAGAAAAGTTAGCAAAGGTTCCTGTAAACGGTATTTTTCCTCCAATAGTTAAACCAGCAGCCATTCCAATCATGTTGGCTTCAGCGATTCCGACTTGAAAAAAACGTTCTGGATTATTTTTCTTAAAATCGTCCATTTTTAGCGAGCCAATTAAATCGGCACACAATGCAACGACATTTTCATTTGTTTTTCCAAGCTCTGTTAACCCTGCTCCAAAACCTGAACGTGTATCTTTATTTCCTGTGTTTTCGTATGTTTTCATAAATAATGCCCTAAAAAAGGGATGTTTTAAATTGAACTAGATATTGGTTTAATAATCTCCTAAAGTTTCAGCGTTTTGGCTTAAGCCTTCAGCTAATTGCTCATCGTTAGGCGCTTTTCCGTGCCAAGCGTGCGTATGCATCATAAAATCGACACCGTTACCCATTACGGTATGTAGTAATACACAAACAGGTTTGCCGTTGCCAGTTTTAGATTTCGCCTCGGCCATTCCTTTTAAAACCGCTTCTATATTATTTCCTTTTTCAATATCAATAACAATCCATCCAAAAGCTTCAAACTTAGCACGCACACTTCCTAAAGATAAAACAGTCTCTGTAGCACCGTCAATTTGCTGACCGTTTAAATCGATTGTAGAAATAAGATTGTCCACATTATTACCGGCAGCATACATAATGGCTTCCCAATTTTGGCCTTCTTGTAACTCACCATCACCATGTAAACTATATACTAAATGCTTACAACCGTTAAGTTTTTTAGCTTGAGCAGCACCTAAGGCAACACTCATACCTTGACCTAACGAACCAGAAGCGATTCTTATTCCTGGCAAACCTTCGTGCGTTGTTGGGTGACCTTGTAAACGTGAATTTAATAAACGAAACGTACTTAATTCGTCTACAGGAAAATAACCTGTTCGTGCAAGAACACTATAAAAAACTGGAGAAATGTGGCCGTTAGAAAGAAAAAACAAATCTTCTCCAATTCCGTCCATATCAAAACCATCTTTTCTGTCCATAATGTCGTTATAAAGTGCTACAAGAAATTCTGCGCAGCCTAAAGAACCCCCAGGATGTCCAGAGTTTACTTTGTGAACCATACGTAAAATATCTCTGCGCACTTGGGTTGTAATGTCTTCTAGTTGTTGTGTGTTTGGCATTTTATTTAGCTTAATTTATATACTGCAAAAATAGTTTATTATATAGTTTATACAAAACAGATTAACGGCACTTATCAACCAAAGCCAATAATTTGCTAACAATTTTAAGTATTAACGCTGAAAAGTTCTCAGATAAAACGTGTTATGTCGTGTACGCGACAGTTTCCTTTATTTTAAGGGGAAGTCTTTTAATTTAACGATAACAGACATAATCTGCCTAAAATAATCATAAATAGAATTTAAAAATTAAAAAATTATAGTAGGTTTGCGAACTGAAGATTACAATGCACTATGACATTCGATTTAAAAGGAAAAGATACACAAAGTAACGCTAGAGCGGGAGTACTTACAACCGATCACGGTATTATTGAAACTCCGATTTTTATGCCCGTAGGTACCGTTGGTACTGTTAAAGGTGTTCACCAAAGAGAGTTAAAGGAGGAGGTTAATCCAGATATTATTTTAGGTAATACCTATCACTTGTACTTGAGACCACAAATAGACGTTTTAGAAAAAGCGGGTGGTTTACATAAATTTATGAATTGGGATCGAAATATTTTAACCGATTCTGGAGGATACCAAGTGTATTCTTTATCTGCAAATAGAAAAATTAAAGAGGAAGGGGTAAAGTTTAAATCGCACATTGACGGAAGTTACCATTTTTTTACTCCAGAAAATGTAATGGAAATTCAACGTAGTATTGGTGCCGATATTATTATGGCCTTCGACGAGTGTACGCCATATCCTTGCGATTATAATTATGCAAAACGGTCGATGCACATGACGCACCGTTGGTTAGATCGCTGTATTTCACATCTAGATAAAACACCTTTAAAATACGACTATTCTCAAGCTTTTTTCCCGATTGTTCAAGGAAGTACTTACAAGGATTTACGTAAGCAGTCTGCCGAATATATCGCGAATGCTGGAGCAGTTGGAAACGCTATTGGCGGATTGTCTGTGGGTGAACCTGCTGAGGAAATGTATGCAATGACCGAAGTGGTAACAGCTATTTTACCGGAAGATAAACCCCGCTATTTAATGGGGGTGGGAACACCAATTAATATCCTAGAGAATATTGCTTTAGGAGTCGACATGTTCGATTGTGTAATGCCGACTCGTAATGCCAGAAACGGAATGCTTTTTACGGCTCACGGTACCATAAATATTAAAAATTTAAAATGGCGCGAAGATTTCTCTCCAATTGATGAAATGGGAATGACCTTCGTAGATACCGAGTATTCTAAAGCTTATTTACGCCACTTATTTAGTGTAAACGAACTTTTGGCGAAACAAATAGCGACTATTCACAACTTAGGTTTTTATATGTGGTTGGTTAGAGAAGCAAGAAAACATATATTAGCAGGAGGTTTTAGAACATGGAAAGATAAAATGGTAAAGCAAATGGATAAACGTTTGTAAATCGGTTTAATTTTAAATTCTTGATTTTATACTATTTTAAAGCAGTAGCATAAAAATAAAACCCTAAAAATCCATTAATTACTCTATTCGTAGAGCTTTTAAATCGAAACATTGAAAATACTCGATTGGTACATATTAAAACGTTATCTATTAACTTTCGCGGTGATGATTATGCTATTTATTCCTATTGGAATAACAGTACACCTCGCCGAGAAAATTGGTAAAATTATAGATAACAATGTGCCTATGGGTGAGATTTTAATCTATTTCTTAGATTTCACCATTTACTTTGCGCACTTATTATTTCCGTTATTTTTATTTTTATCCGTGATTTGGTTCACCTCCAAACTCGCAAATAACACAGAAATTGTCGCTTTTTTAAGTTCAGGTGTTTCCTTTTCTCGTTTCTTAAGGCCTTATATTTTTGGAGCAACTAGCGTTGCTGCATTCTCAATTTTATTAGGATTATATTTAGCACCAAATGCCAGTAAGGGATTTAATGATTTTCAGTATAAATACCTAAAAGGAAGGAAAGAGGTTAATACTAATGTATTGAAACAGATTAACGATAACGATATTATTTACGTTAGTAATTTTGACGCTAAGTCTAAAACTGGTCGAAATTTTACCTTAGAGCATTTTAACGATGGTAAAATGAGCTTTAAAATTAGTGCTGATAGAATTCGTTATATTGAAAAAGATTCTACGTACCGATTAAATAACTACGTAAAAAGAAAGATTAATGCACACCACGATATTCTCGAGGTAACACGGCGAAAAGATACACTGTTTTCTTTCGATTTAGAAGATTTAACCCCTGAGGAATATATAGCAGAAACCTTAAAATATAACGAACTTGTTCATTTTATAGACCGTGAAGAAAAACGAGGATCGTCTAATATTGGGCGCTATAAATTAGAATTATATAGAAAATGGAGTTTACCAGTTTCGGTATTTATATTAACCATTATAGCGGTGGCCGTATCCTATCGTAAAAGAAGGGGAGGAATGGGAGTAAACTTAGCATTTGGTATTTGTATTGCTATGGTGTTTGTGTTTTTCGATAAGATATTTGGAACCTTAGCCTCGCAATCAGACTTTTCTCCGTTATTGGCTGTGTGGTTTCCAAATATTATCTTTGGAATCATAGCTGTTATTCTTCTTATCAATGCCAAACGATAAATTAAAAAACTACCTTCATTTACATCTTTTAGTTTTTATAGCAGGGTTTACCGCTATTTTAGGAAAACTAATCACCATAGAAGCGGTTGCTTTAGTATGGTATAGAATGCTTATCGCTTCAATTTTAATGTTTATTTACATTAAAATAGCTAACGTCGATATTAAAATAGGGTGTAGAGACTTAATGAGACTAGCTGGGGCTGGAGTAGTTATCGCGTTACATTGGATAACTTTTTTTGAATCTATCGACGTCTCCAATGTGTCTATTGCTTTAGCAATGTTCTCAACCGGTGCTTTTTTTGCCTCATTAATAGAACCCTTAGTTTATAAACGCAAAGTGATTTGGTATGAAATTATTTTTGGTTGTATAGTTATTGTTGGTGTTTACATTTTAATGCAGGGTGAAATACGCTACATAAAAGGAATCCTTTTGGGTATTTTGTCAGCTTTTTTATCGTCATTATTCGCCGTATTAAATGGGAAGTTTAAGGAAACACATTCGGCCACTAAAATTTCGTTTTACGAGTTTGTAAGTGGGGTATTATTTATTTCTATATTCATTTATTTTTTCGGTAATGGGTTTACAGCAAGTCATTTTAATATCAGCGTTTCAGACTTAAGTTATTTAATTATTTTAGCCTCTGTATGTACAGCATACGCTTTTATAGCTGCAGTGTATGTTATGCGTTACATAAGTCCCTATACGGTAGTATTAACGTTTAACTTAGAGCCTATTTATGGCATTGTAGTGGCGCTTATACTTTTTCCAGAGTCAGAAAATATGTCGTCATCATTTTATTTTGGAGCAGCAATAATACTAGGTACTGTCTTATTAAATGGCATTATTAAAAACATAAAATATATAAAAAGGAAACGGTCTTAACACATAAGCCGATTAAAGTTTTTATATTTGTACACTAACAAAAAAATTAAACAATATTTCCCAATGGAATATTTAGAATTTGAATTACCTATAAAAGAGCTAGAGCAACAGCTCCAAAAATGCCAGATTATTGGTTCGGAAAGTGAAGTTGATGTTTCTGAAACCTGTAAACAAATAGAGCAAAAACTTAAAGATACTAAGAAAGATATATATAAAAATCTAACGCCATGGCAACGTGTGCAAATGTCGCGTCACCCAGAAAGACCCTACACTTTAGATTATATCAAGGCGCTTTGTGGTGATACTTTTTTAGAATTACACGGCGACCGATGCTTTAAAGATGATAAAGCGATGATTGGTGGTCTTGGTAAAATTGGAGACCAGAGTTATATGATTATTGGTCAGCAAAAAGGAACCAATACTAAAACACGCCAATACAGAAACTTTGGGATGGCAAATCCTGAAGGCTATCGTAAAGCGTTACGTTTAATGAAATCTGCCGAGAAATTTGGTATTCCAGTAATTACCTTATTAGATACTCCAGGTGCTTACCCGGGCTTAGAAGCAGAAGAACGCGGTCAAGGCGAAGCTATTGCAAGAAACATATTAGAAATGACCCGCTTAAAAGTACCTATTATAACTATTGTTATAGGTGAAGGTGCTTCTGGTGGTGCCTTAGGAATAGGTGTTGGAGATAAAGTGATGATGTTAGAAAACACATGGTACTCTGTAATTTCTCCAGAATCTTGCTCTTCAATTTTATGGAGAAGTTGGGAATATAAGGAACAAGCCGCAGAATCTTTAAAACTTACGGCTACAGATATGAAAAAAATGAAGCTAGTAGACGAAATTATAAAGGAACCACTTGGTGGTGCCCATAGTAACCGTCAAAAAACATTTGCTTCGGTACAAACAGCCATTGAAAAAGCATACGACGAATTAAAAAAGTTATCATCAAAAGATTTAGTAAGTAATCGTATGGACAAATATTCTCAAATGGGAGTATTCAAAGGGTAGTAGTCTTAAAACCTATATAGAGTAAAATCTGAAAGCTAGTCTTTCAGATTTTTTTATGCTTATTAACAAGAAATTCAAGTTATTAACACTCAAAATGTTCATTACCTGTTAAGATTGATTAACTTTATAAGACACATTTTCAGAACAATTTATTTACTTTAGCTTTCATGAACCAACCCAATCAATTAAAAGGCTATCCAGTCGACAAAAACAAGATTATTAATCTTGAGCGTGGTAAAATACCGCCACAAGCAACTGATTTAGAAGAAGTTGTGCTTGGGGCAATGATGATCGATAAAAAAGGGGTAGATGAAGTTATCGACATTTTAAGCGCTGATGCCTTCTATAAAGAAGCACATCAGCATATTTTTGAAGCGATATTTATGTTGTTTCAAGAGAGTCAACCTATTGACTTATTAACCGTTTCTACGCAATTAAAAACAAATGCTAAGTTAGAAGCTGCAGGCGGCGATTTTTACCTTATATCTTTAACCCAAAAGGTGTCTTCTTCTGCACATATCGAATTTCATGCACGTATTATTTTACAGAAATTTATTCAGCGTAGCTTAATAAAAATATCGAGTGAAATTATCGAGGATGCTTACGACGAGACTCAGGATGTTTTCGATCTGTTAGATAAAGCAGAGTCGAAGTTATATGAAGTAACGCAAGGAAATATTAAAAAATCGAGTGAAACGGCTCAAGATTTAGTAATTCTAGCGAAAAAGAAAATTGAAGAAATTTCAAAGAAAGAAGGGATGAGTGGTATTCCTTCAGGATTTGATAAATTAGATAAATTAACCTCAGGGTGGCAGGAAAGTGATTTAATTATCGTTGCCGCACGTCCAGGTATGGGTAAAACAGCCTTAACATTATCGATGGCCAGAAATATTGCTGTTAACCATAATATACCAGTAGCCTTTTTCTCTTTAGAGATGGCATCCGTACAATTAATAACACGTTTAATTTCTAGTGAAACTGGATTATCCTCAGAAAAATTAAGAACAGGGAAGTTAGAAAAGCATGAGTGGGAGCAGCTTAATGTGAAAGTGAAGGCGTTAGAAAAAGCACCTCTTTTTATTGATGACACACCATCACTTTCTATTTTCGATTTACGCGCAAAGGCAAGACGTTTGGCTTCACAACACGGTATTAAGATGATTATTGTCGATTACTTGCAGTTAATGACGGCTGCAGGAAGTGGAGGAAATAGAGAGCAAGAAATTTCTACAATTTCGCGAAACCTTAAGGCGTTAGCAAAAGAATTAAGTGTACCGGTAATTGCGTTATCGCAGTTATCGCGTGCTGTAGAAACTAGGGGAGGAAGTAAACGTCCTTTATTATCCGATTTACGTGAATCTGGAGCCATTGAGCAAGATGCCGATATTGTATCGTTTATTTATCGTCCCGAATATTATAAAATTGATGAGTGGGACGACGACGATCATTCTCCAACTGCTGGTCAAGCCGAGTTTATTATAGCAAAACACCGTAATGGTGGTTTAGAAAATATTCGACTTAAATTTATTGGTAACCTTGGTAAGTTCGATAACCTGGATGATTTTGATACGCCTTTTGGTCAAGAATTTCATAGTAAAATGAATGAAAACGAAGGAGAAGATACTTTTAGTTCTGGTGGATTTTCGGCAACACCACAAGATGCATTTGGTTCTCCCGAAGATGACGATGTTCCGTTTTAAAAAACAGCATTTCAATAAACTTTTTTAGTACTTTTGTGATATAAAATATAAAATCATTTAGAAGCCAAAATGGATAAAATCCGTACCACAAATATGTTACTATTAGTTATAGTAATACCTATAATATTTTACTTGTTAAAAGTATTGTCGTTTATTTTTGTACCACTTGTGTTTTCAATGTTTATAGCATTGTTGTTTTTGCCCTTAATGCGTTTTTTAAGACGTCGTAAAGTGCCAAAAATAATAAGTATAATTATCGTAATGATTATTATTTTCTTAGGCATTAAGCTCGGAGCAGAGGTGGTTAAACTGTCTAGTAAAGAAATTGTCGCTTCAGATTCTCAGTTTTTTGAAAAAGCAGAAACTAAAATTAAAACACTCATTTTTGATGTGGAAACCTTTTTTGGTACGGCAAGTGGTACGGCAGCCGATAAAAGTTTATCGAGCTACATAAATCAAGATGCCCTTGTAAAAAACTTTGGGACAACTTTTGGTTTTGTCAGTAGCTTTTTAACGGCTTTATTAATGACGACCTTCTTTGTGGTATTGTGGTTAGCGGAATCCATAAATATAGAAAAAGTATTAAATAAAACACTATTAAAGAAAAAGCATACCTCAATAAAAACCTTTAGGAAAATTGAGAAAGATCTTATAAAATTCATTAAAGTAAAGTTTATTGTAAGTTTGTTAACCGGGGTTGGAATAACTTTAGCTTGCTATGGTTTTGATGTTAGTTTTCCTATATTTTGGGGGATTTTTGCATTCTTAATAAACTTCGTCCAGATGGTTGGTTCTTTTATTACTATTATTTTACTCTCTATTTTTGCCTTTGTAGAATTAGAAACGGGTAGTACGTTACTGTTTTTTATAATCGCTATTTCTGGGGTTCAAATATTATTTGGCTCTATTTTAGAACCTATATTTATGGGAAAATCATTTTCTATAAATATTATTACCGTTTTGGTTATGCTAATGTTTTGGGGCTTTATTTGGGGTATTCCGGGACTTATAATGGCCATTCCAATTACTGTGTTTCTAAAAATTATATTGGAGCAATTTAATAGTACTAAAGGCGTAGCCACTATGATATCTTAAATTGGCGAGTTTTTAATTTCTAAAATGTAAGATAAAAGTAAAAGTGTATTAAAAAGCCTGTTTTTTAACTATCTTTCTAATGCTTACAAAATAAAAGAAACCTGAAGTTTTAAAAGGTGTAGTGAGCGTAATAAAAAGAATAAGAAATTGAAAAAGTATATTTTTTACCTCGCATTTTTACTATTAACCTCGAACGCATCTGCGTCCTATATTTTAATTCCTATGGATGCCGACACTCAAAAAAATCATTTAAAGGCTTACGGTATTACCTATTGGTCGTTAGCTCGAAATATAAAGGTTAAATGGTTACTCAATTATCGTGGTGGTTCCTTTTTATTGCCAGATTCTAAGGCTGTTCAACGCGAATGCCAAATTAGAGGTGTTAGCTTTGAAGTCTTAAGCAATACAAATACTGAGGAGATTTTAGAGACTATTAGTAGTCCAAGTAAAAATATGGCGGCAGTGGTTTTAGAAAAAGCACCAAAAATTGCTGTGTATACTCCCAACGGAAAATCGCCTTGGGATGATGCCGTAACAATGGTATTAACGTACGCTGAGATTCCTTACGAAACTATTTATGATACAGAAGTTTTAGACGATGGTTTATTGTTATTCGATTGGTTACACTTACATCACGAAGATTTTACGGGGCAATATGGTAAATTTTATAGAAATTACCGAAGCGCATCGTGGTATATCGAAGAAAAGAAAGAAGCCGAAGCGTTAGCAAAATCATTGGGTTATAACAAAGTATCTGAAGCCAAACGTGATGTCGCACTAAAAATTAGAGATTATGTTGTGGGTGGTGGCTTTATGTTTGCTATGTGTAGTGCCACCGATAGTTTTGATATTGCTTTATCGGCCAATGGAGTCGATATTTGCGAGCCAATGTTCGATGACGACCCGAGTGAGCCCAACTACCAATCTAAATTAGATTACCATAAAACACTGGCGTTTACCGATTATATTTTAGAACGCAGTCCTTTAGTCTACGAATTTTCTAGTATCGATATGACGAGTAAGCGCAGCATTCCTAAAGAAACTGATTACTTTTCATTGATGGATTTCTCGGCAAAATGGGATCCTATTCCTACAATGCTATGTCAAAATCACACCGCTTTAGTAAAGGGGTTTATGGGACAAACCACCGCATTCGCCCGAGAATTAATTAAACCGAATGTCTTAGTTATGGGAGAAAACCGAACCAATCAAGAAGCAAAATATATACATGGTATAAAAGGAAAAGGTTTTTTTACTTTTTATGGCGGCCACGATCCAGAAGATTATACACATAAAGTGGGCGACCCAAAAACCGAACTCGATTTGCATCCTACATCACCTGGTTATCGCTTAATCTTAAATAACGTCTTGTTTCCAGCCGCTAAAAAGAAGAAGCAGAAAACTTAGAATGAAATATCTATTAATCTCAATACTCTACTTTATATCTCAAGTGTCCTTTTCACAGAGCGATAACATTGTCGATTTTGGTCAAAAGTTAATTTATGAAAATAAATTAGATCAAGCCATTAAGTATTACGACCAGCACTTACTAGAGCCTAGTAATAAAGAGCAAGAAATCTATTTGCTTTTGGGGTTAGCAGAGATTTATAAATTACAATTAGATTTTAACACAGCGAACAATTTTTATTTAAAAGCTTATAAAAAAATCAAGAGTAGTAACAATAAGCCTATCGCGTTTTTCTACCACGTAAAAAAGGCTGAATTTTATAGAAAAAGAACGTTGTATAGGCAGGCTTCTTCACAGTTAGATAAAGCAGAAGTGATTTTAAAGAACACTAAAATTGATGATGCTATGTTATCTAAGTATTATGGCAGAAAGGCGGCGCTTTTTTCAGAATATTTTAGGATTCCCGATTCGACATTGTTTTACGCAGATAAAGCATTACAATTGGCGAAGAAGAGAGATGACAAAGATGTTGTTTTTTATTCTACACTAGAAATCTCTGGTGTTTATGAGGAGCGCAAACAATATGACAAAGCCATAGATTATCTTCAAGAATTAATAGTTTTTTCGATAGCTAATAATTTAGTGCAACAGCAAGCGGACGCCTATGTTAATTATACAAGAATTTTAATAAAAGATAAACAGTTTGAGACTGGTTTAAAAGAGTCAATGCAAGCATTGAAACTCGCGAAAGGGAATAATTCGCTTTTTAACGAAATTTTATTTACCGATAATGTTCGTAATTGTTATGAGAAATTAGGAAATATAGAAAAAGCTTATGAGTATTTAGAAACTAGACTTAAACTTACCGATATATATTATAAAAAGGAGCACAATGAATTTCTATTCGAACTAGAAGAAAAATACGATCTGGCAGCTAAAGAGAGTCAAATTAAAATTAATAACTTAGAGATTTTAAACCAAAAGAGAGCTTTGGCATCCAATAAAGTAAAGCTCTATGTGGCAACCGGATTGTTTGTCTTTTCTATTACAGTGGTTTTATTATTTGTCTATTTTCTAAGAAGATCAAGAAAAAGTAATAAACAGCTTCAAATACTATCACAAGAGAACGAATTTCTATTAAGTGAGGCTAATCATCGTATTAATAATAATTTGCAATTGGTTATTATTCTTATTTCAGATCAATTAAAGAAAACGTCCGATCAAGAACGTTTCCAACTCAAAAACATTTTGACAAAAGTAGAGGCCATTTCTACGTTACATAGACATTTATATAAAAATGAAGACAAAAGAAAAGTGGACATTAACGGTTATTTAAACGATGTGAAAACCAGTTTTTTCGATGTCTTTAAGGAAAATGACATTCAAGTCAATTTTAAAATTGCTTCTGTAGAGATCCCCACAGATTATGCTATGTATTTTGGATTATTACTTACCGAGTTATGTATAAATTCTATAAAGTATGCTTTTAATAATCAAGAGGATAAAGAAATTAATTTCGAAATAAAATATAATGACAGGCTTTTTTTTGTCTATTCTGATAACGGATTAACCACTATAAATACAATTATTAAACCAAAACTGATAGATAAAATCTGTCGTCAATTAGAAATGGAGTATACAATTAACACGGCTGATGGTTTCTCTTTTTCAGTAGTAAAAGAAATTGAGAATGATTAAAGAGAGTGCTTCAAAAATTCTTATTGTTGAGGATGAAATAATAATAGCAGAATATATAGCCGATCTTTTAGAGGAAGAACATTTTACCAAAATTAGAATAGCAAATAATAAAGAAATAGCAGTGCAGGAAATGACCGCTTTTTTACCAGATATTATTTTAATGGATATCAATTTAAAAGGTGTAAACTCAGGAATAGAGTTGTCTAAAGCTAAAAATGACAGCGCTGTCGTTATATTTATTACAGGTCAGCACGATGTTACATCAATGAATGAGGCTTTGCAAACAAATCCTGATGCGTATTTAACGAAACCACTAAAAAAAGTAGATGTTTTAGCGTCTATTAGGCTAGCCATATATAAAAGAAAAATGCAAACGTTTCAGTTTAAAGATGGTTATGACACAGTTAACTTAAAACATTCAGACATTAGGTATTTTGTTGCAGATGGTAACTACGTAACTATTCAGACAACGTCAAGGAAATATATTGTTAGACAGTCTTTAATTGCTCTTGAAGAAAAACTGTCCTCAGATTTATTTATAAAGTCACACAGGTCTTATATAGTAAACAAAAGTAAAGTAGAGCGCGTAACTTCAAATTCTGTAGTAGTTAATGGTTTAGAGATTCCGTTATCAAGAACTTACGCTAAATATTTTAAGTAGTATTCTACATACAAAATAAAGCGCTTTAGACCTTGTTTGTTCTATTTTATATATTAAAATTTAGTTTTGCAGCATTATTATTCATAACTAAACCTACACTATATGAAATTAAAATTTTACTTATTTTTTGTGGCTTTTATTAGTCTTAATTTTGCTAACGCTAATTATTATATTCAAGTAACAGATATTGATCCTTTAACAGGAAGCGCAACCTATGTGTTAAATGAAACACCAAATTCATTACAGCTGCCAATTTCTTTTTGTGCCTATGGAAATTCTCAACCACAAATAGCAACTAATTATAAAATTTCGTGGTATAGAAATGTTACTAATTCAACTACTAATGGTGTTTTAATAAACGAAATGGTCGTGTCTACATTAGCACAAATTAACGTTCAAGATTTTAAAAATCATTTACCAGATACAACTATACCGGGAACTTATTATTACTACGCAGTTTTGTCAGAACCTTCAACTACTGGTTGTGGTATGACGGATAGCTTAACATCAACAACTCAAAAAATTGAAGTTTTTAATCCAGCAACACATTTAAATTTTGATGGAGTGGATGATTATGTAAGTATAAACATAGGAGCTTCTAATATTCAAGAAAATAATTACACACACGAGCTCTGGTTTAAAACCTCGAGCCCTAATGGAACATTATTTAATAACGCAGATTCTGATTTACCTAATTCTGGTGGTTTTAATAAAACAATATATCTCCAGAATGGTAATTTAAATGCGTATGTTTTTGATGGAGGCGCACATACTATAACCTCTGCATTAACCTATAACGATGATAATTGGCATCATGTAGCAGAAATTGTTACACTAACCGAAAGAACTTTATATGTAGATGGTGTTTTAGTTGGTACAGATACACATTTTTCAACTCAAGATTTTGGTTATATAGTTTTAGGTGCGAGTAATTTAACGCCAAGTGTTTATTTTAATGGTGATATTGACGAAGTCCGAATTTGGAATAAAGCATTGTCAGTTGATGATATTATTAGAAGACAGAACTGTGAAATACAAGGTGACGAATCAGATTTATTGGCGTATTATAAGTGTAATCAAGGGTATGATTCAGAAGATAATACAACTATTACAACCCTAACAGATAATTCAACCAATAATAATGTTGGAACATTAACAAGCTTTGCATTAACAGGTGTAACCAGTAACTGGTTATTAGGTTCGCCTGTTATAACGGGTTCTACAATACCATCTGTACCAACAGCAACGACACCTTTAACGTATACTCAAGGAGATACTGCAGGTGAACTAACCGCAACATCAGGAGGATCAAGTGTTATGTGGTACACTCAAGAAACAGGAAGTTTAGGAGCCACAACAGCACCCATACCAGATACTTTAATCGTAGGATCAACTTCTTACTGGGTTGCTAGTACAAACGATAGTGGTTGTGAAAGTGAACGTATTGAAATTGTAGTAAACGTTTATGAAGCCGCAACACATTTAAATTTGGGAGGTATCAACGATTATGTAGATTGTGGAGATGATTCTAGTTTACAAATTACAGGAAATACGATTACGTTAGAAGCTTATGTGAATTTTAATTCTTTTGCGTCAGCTTCATTTTTAGGAAATATAATTAATAAAAATGATGGAGCAAATACTTCTGGATATATGTTAAGAGCAGGAGGCAATGGTGTTGTAAATTTTGTAGTAGCAAATGCGGGTTGGAATGAAACATTTTCTCCAGCAAATAGTATAAGTGAAAATACGTGGCATCATATTGCAGGTGTATATAATGGTACAACAGCAAAAATATATGTAGATGGTATTCAGGTCGCTTCTCAATCTTTTTCAATCACTGTTGGTAATGCTAATAAAAACTTAAGCTTAGGAAAAGATCTTAATTATTCTGATAGATTTCTGGATGCTTCTATAGATGATGTTCGTATTTGGAACGTCGCGAGAACAGCTGAACAGATTAATAGAAGTAAAAACTGCGAATTACAAGGTACTGAAACAGGTTTAGTTGCCTATTATAAATTTAATCAAGGTGCTGCAGAAGCCGATAACACAGGCATTACTACTTTAATTGATGACACCACATTTGGAAATAATGGAACATTAACAAACTTTGCTTTAACAGGAACCTCAAGTAACTGGATAGCAGGTTCTCCGGTGACTACTGGTTCTGTAATACCTACAATACCAACAGTAACTTCTCCTATAGTTTACAATGAAGGAGATACCGCTAGCGAATTAACAGCAACATCAGGAGGTACAGGTTTAATGTGGTATACTACAGAAACTGGAGGAGCAGGAGATGTAAATTTGCCAACACCAAATACAGATACAGTGGGCTCAACATCCTATTGGGTTGCTAGTTCAAACAATAATGGGTGTGAAAGCGAACGTGTAGAAATTGTAGTAACTGTAGATGAAACATTGGGAGTTAACGATAATGTAATGTTAAACGACATCGCAATTTATCCAAATCCAACACGGGGTTTACTAATTATAAATAATAACATAGGAATAGATATGCAAGTAACTATTTATGATATTAACGGTAGAGTACTAATAAGTAAATCTAATAATGACACGATGACTACGTTGGATATGACAAGTTTTAGCAACGGAATATATCTATTAAGAATACAAACCAAATCAGGTGAGTTTTCTAAAAAAGTGATTAAAAATTAAGAATTAAAAAAAATATTATTTATCAGAGGCCGCAGTAATGTGGCCTTTTTTTATGAAATTAATTCTGTTAAAAGCAAATTTTATTCCTTACTTTTAAGTAAATTTAAATTAATGTCCACAAAAGAAGTCATATTAAACAAAATTCAAATACTGATGACCAAAAATTTCGATTCACCAGAAAAAGCGTTTCAGTTTTTTGATGATAATGGAGATGGCAAACTATCAAAGAAGGAAATTATAAATCTTTTAAAAGACGCTGAAATTAGCGGATTTATTAGAGGTGTTGTGGCTGTAAAACTAATTGAGGCATACGATAAAGACACAAATGGTTCTGTAAGCTGGAGTGAGTTTAAGTTTGCTATCGACGAAATTTTAAATTAAAAAACGCACTTGAAACTCGATTTACTAAACTTCTTGAAGCTTTTAGCATCTACCATTCTATTTTGGTCTTTCGCTTTCTGTTTATTTATTTTTATACGTTACCACGCGTTAGGCGAGGAGGAAGGCATTGATAATGGAGAATCGCTCATAAAAGAAATTTTATATCTCGGGGTTATTTTAGGGGGTATTATAGGTACCTTATTTGCTATAGTAGAATATCTTTTCGATAATTACTTATTCAAAAATTTTTCGCTAGGGTTAATTCTATTACAGAAATCCTTCATTTATTTACTAGGTTTAATTCTCGCATTAAGTTATGTGTTTTCTTTAGTGGAAGCCACAATGGATCTCAATCTAGACAACGACGAGCTAGGTTGGTGGCAAACAAACCAGGTTTTTTGGTTGGTGGTTGCCTATTTTCTAATTTGCTCTTTAGTGTTTTCGTTTTTAAAAATAGCCAACGAAAAGTTTGGAAAAGGAGTATTCTTTAATTTCTTAATTGGTAAATATAGAAAACCAAGAGAGGAAAAACGCATCTTTATGTTTCTCGATTTGCAATCGTCAACTACAATAGCCGAACAATTGGGCCATTACAAATACAGCGAATTAATTCAAGATTGCTTTTTCGATTTAAATCGGATAGTTGGGAAGTATAATGCACAAATTTATCAGTATGTGGGAGACGAAGCGGTGTTAAGTTGGGACTATAAAAGCGGAATTAAATATAATAATTGCTTAGAAATCTTCTTTCATTTCCAGTACCGCTTAGATAAAAGAGGTAAATACTACACTAAGAAATACGGATTGACACCAACTTTTAAGGCAGGTGTTCACGGAGGAAAACTAATTGTTACCGAAGTTGGAAGTGTTAAAAAGGAAATAGCATACCATGGCGATGTCATAAATACAACAGCGCGTATTCAAGATGAGTGTAATAAATACAACGAATTTTTATTATGTTCCAACGAATTGCTAAAAGAGTTAAAACTAAGCCGTAAACTATCGCAAACCTTTATAGGTGATTTGTATTTAAAAGGAAAAGAAGATAGTCTTAAAATATCGGCTATTCATAAAAAAACAGGAAGTTGAATTTGAGATGTGGGGTGAATAAGACTAATCTAAAGTAATTACTGTTTTAAAACCAATGCTCTCTTTGCTAAAAGCAACTGTTCGAGAACACATTCTACACCATTTTCGTCGTTTGTAATAGTTTCGAAGCGTGCTATTGCCTTCACGTTGGGATGAGCGTTACCCATAGCATAACTAAAATAACTACCTTCTAACATTTCAATATCATTATTATAATCTCCAAAAGCCATAGTTTCGGCGCTACTGATTCCATACTTTTCTTGTAATAATTGTAAAGCGTGTCCCTTATTGGCTAAGTTTTCAGAAATATCTACCCAATGGTTTGCAGAAACTTTTACTTTAAATTTCTTTTCTAAATGCTTAACATGAGGGTATATGTATTGTTCTGAGTTTTCTTCGTGGTATAAAGCAATTTTATAAACGTCTTCTTTAATCTCACTTTCATCAGCTATCACCACATAGTTCTTATAATATTCAGAAAGCAATCCCATTAAGGCCGCCGATTTACTCTTTACATACGCCTTATTTTTGGAGCAGTACACAGGATGTGTGTCTTCAAGAGTGTTTATTAAAGTCGTTAAAGTGTGCAAATCTTTAGCGTTAATAGGAGTAGACAATAAAATATGGTCTTTCTCAATTGCTAAGCCTCCATTTTCAGCAATGAAGATAATATCATCTTTTATAGGTGCTAGTTTTTCAATAAGACTATAATAGGGTCTTCCACTGGCAGCGACAAAAATGATGTTGTGTCGTTGTAACTCTTTATACAATTCAAAAAAACGGTTACTTACGGCGTGGTTAGAATTAAGTAAAGTGCCGTCCATATCTGTAATTATCAATTTCACTTGAGATATATGCATTGTGCTGTTTTAAAGTTTCTTATTAAATATAGGGTTTACTGTTCGGTATTCCGATGGCTAAAGTATTAACGGTTTACAATATTTTTACACAAAAAAAATCCGATTCAATACAGAATCGGATTTAGTTATATAAGCGAAATTATAG
This sequence comes from Bizionia saleffrena, assembly GCF_008086175.1. Lineage (GTDB taxonomy): Bacteria > Bacteroidota > Bacteroidia > Flavobacteriales > Flavobacteriaceae > Bizionia > Bizionia saleffrena. The sequence goes on along the minus strand of NZ_VSKM01000022.1, from coordinate 3,510 downwards.
TTTTAATTGGCAAAATGCCTTACTTTACTTTGTTTACAATCGCTTCAAAAGCTACTGGGTTGTTCATTGCTAAATCAGCTAAAACCTTACGGTTTAACTCAATATTATTAGACTTTACTTTACCCATAAATTGTGAGTAAGACATACCGTGTATTCTAGCTCCTGCGTTAATACGCGTAATCCATAAAGCACGGAATGTTCTCTTTTTAACTCTACGGTCTCTGTACGAATATTGCATCGCTTTATCAACCGCGTTTTTTGCTATTGTCCAAACGTTTTTACGACGTCCGAAGTAACCTTTTGCTTGTTTAAGCACCTTTTTTCTTCTGGCTCTTTTGGCTACAGAATTTACTGATCTTGGCATATTTTAAATGTGTTTTGTAGTAGGCGGTTCTTAGAACACTTTAAGGTGTCTTAATTAAATTTAAGTCCAAGCCTAACTCCAGGGTTTATAATTATTGTAACCGGTTAAAAAAATATTACTTTAAACGTAACATAATTTTAACATTGTTCTTGTCTGCCTTATGTACTAATGTATCATGCGTCAGAGCTAGCTTACGTTTTTTAGATTTCTTTGTTAAAATGTGACTTTTAAACGCGTGCTTTCTTTTTATTTTACCAGTACCAGTAAGCTTGAAACGCTTTTTAGCACTAGATTTTGTTTTCATTTTAGGCATCTTGTGTCTTAGTTTTAATTATTTCGCTTATAATATGTTTTCCTTAATAAAGAATTTACTTTTTAGGAGCAATAAACATCGTCATACGTTTACCTTCTAATCTAGGCATTTGCTCGACTTTTCCTAGCTCTTCTAAATCTTGAGCTAATCGTAACAATAGTATTTGTCCTTGTTCTTTAAACACAATCGATCGTCCTTTAAAGAATACAAATGCTTTTAATTTAGCACCTTCTTTTAAAAACTTCTCGGCGTGTTTCTTTTTAAACTCATAATCATGGTCGTCGGTTTGTGGTCCAAATCGAATTTCTTTTATGATTACTTTAGACGCTTTAGATTTTATCGCTTTATCGCGTTTCTTCTGTTCGTAAAGAAACTTTTTATAATCCATAACTTTACAAACAGGAGGATCGGCTTTTGGCGAAATCTCAACAAGATCTAACTCTTGTTCTACTGCTATTGCTAAAGCATCTTTGGTTGAATATATTCCTACTTCAACGTTCTCTCCAACCAGACGTATTTTCTCAGCTCTAATTTTAGAGTTAATTCTGTGTTGGTCTTCTTTAATGACTCTTAAAGGTCCTCTTGATCTTTTTCTACGTATTGCTATGACTTATATATTTTTAGTTAAACTTATTTTTTAAAATTCCTTTAATGTTTTACTGATTTCTGTAGTAACAATCTTAGAGAACTCTTCAACACTAATCGTGCCTAAGTCTTCTCCTCCGTGCTGTCTTACAGATATTTTTCCTTCTTGTTCTTCATTCTCACCAATAATAATCATATATGGTGTCTTACTCATTTCGGCTTCTCTAATCTTCTTTCCTATAGTTTCATTCCTATTGTCTAGAAGAGCGCGAATTTCGTAATTTTCTAACGAATTTAAAACTTTTTTACCGTATTTCTCATATTTTTCGCTCAGAGTTAATACAGAGACCTGATTTGGCATCAACCAAAGCGGAAAATTTCCTCCTGTATGCTCTAATAAAATAGCTATAAAACGCTCCATACTACCAAACGGAGCACGGTGTATCATTACTGGCCTGTGCATTTCGTTGTCACTACCCTTATAACTCAACTCAAAACGTTCTGGTAAATTATAATCTACTTGAATCGTTCCTAACTGCCACTGTCTCCCTAAGGCATCTTTGACCATAAAGTCTAATTTCGGACCATAAAAGGCAGCTTCCCCTGTTTCAATCACGTAATTTAGGCCTTTATCTTTCGCAGCGCTTATAATAGCTTGCTCCGCTTTTTCCCAATTCTCGAGACTACCAATATACTTTTCGGGAGTCTTAGGGTCTCTTAAAGAGACTTGCGCAGTAAAGTTTTCAAACCCTAAAGAGCCAAAAACGTAGAGTACTAAATCAATAACCTCTTTAAATTCTTTATCTAATTGGTCTGGAGTACAAAAAATATGGGCATCATCTTGAGTAAATCCTCTTACACGGGTTAAACCATGTAACTCACCACTCTGCTCATAACGATAAACCGTTCCAAATTCTGCATAACGTTTAGGTAAATCCTTGTACGACCACTGCGCGTGGTTGTAAATCTCACAGTGATGCGGACAGTTCATTGGTTTTAACAAAAACTCTTCACCCTCTTTTGGAGTCTTAATAGGTTGAAAACTATCTTCACCATATTTAGCATAATGCCCAGAAGTAACATACAGTTCCTTTTGCGCAATATGCGGTGTTATTACCATTTCGTATCCTGCTTTCTTCTGTGCTTTCTTTAAAAAATCTTCCAAGCGTTCACGTAAAGCGGCTCCTTTTGGTAACCATAATGGCAAACCAGCACCAACTTTTTGCGAAAAAGTAAACAATTCCAGTTCTTTACCTAATTTTCTATGATCTCTCTTTTTAGCCTCTTCTAACAGGTGTAAATATTCGGTAAGCTCTTTCTGTTTCGGAAAAGTAATACCATAAACACGTGTAAGCTGTGTGTTATTTTCATCTCCCCTCCAATACGCACCAGCAACCGATAGTATTTTTATGGCCTTAATTATTCCCGTATTCGGAATATGGCCACCACGACACAAATCTGTAAACGTAGAATGGTCACAAAACGTAATGGTACCATCTTCTAAATTTTCAATTAATTCGGTTTTGTATGCATTGTCCTTATACAAATCTAAAGCTTCAGCCTTAGACGCATCTCGCATTGTAAACTCGTGTTTTCCGCGAGCTATTTCAAGCATTTTAGTTTCAATCGTCTTAAAATCGTTATCCGAAATACTAACCGCACCAAAATCTACATCATAATAAAATCCATTATCAATAGCTGGTCCAATCGTTAATTTAGCATCTGGGTATAATTCCTGTATAGCTTGTGCCAATACGTGAGCAGACGAATGCCAAAACGCTTTCTTCCCCTCATCATTTTGCCACGTAAACAAGGTTAGCGATCCATCCTCGGTTAAAGGCGTTGAAGCTTCTACTACGGTCTCGTTAAACTTTGCAGAAATTACATTTCTCGCTAATCCCTCGCTAATACTCTTAGCAACATCCATTGGTGTAGTCCCTTTATCAAAAGACTTTACACTGCCATCAGGTAATGTGATATGTATCATAAATAATTTTAAATTCGAATAGCAAAGATAATAGGTTCTAAATAACCAAGCAACACCAAAATACGCTTATTTACCACTTATATTATATTTTGGGCGTTACCGCATTGCAAAACACTGTTTTGTTTTGCGATGCGGTCAGGCTTTCGGCAGTCGCTTCCCGATAAAAAATCGGGAGAGCTCCAACAAAGCCTCAATCCTTAACGCAGAGATCGCGACGACCTATATTTAGAATGAGACAAGGAGTGAGTAATCCAGACCGCT
>NZ_VSKM01000021.1 GCF_008086175.1 Bizionia saleffrena | reverse complement strand
TAACAAAACGTATGAATTGATAACAGATCTCTCCAGCGAGTTCCTAAAATTTAGGGGCAGAATGATAAATTTAGATAGAGGGTCGTAAGCCTAGACTTTTTTGTTTCTTTTTTGGGCAATGCAAAAAGAAAAAGAGTAATAAATACAAACACTTTATCGAAACGTTATCAATCTAAAAGCACCCTAAACCGTCAATTATAAAAAGTAAAGAAAATTATCTAATTACGTTCAATTTCCACCCTTTAGGGTTGGGGTAAAGACATTGAGATAGGCTCTATTTGAACCACAATCAAAACCATTCACTGTTTACCACTCACTATGCACTTATTAATATTCATTTTTTCCATTGATGAAAAAACGAACCAAAAAAATCTAGGCTGATTTTAGTACGCTTGAAAACCGCGTAAAACCCTTATCGTGCGGATGGCAACCGCAAGCTAGGCCATCCTCCGCTGCCAGCCGCTGCGGCTTTTACTTGTTTTACTACGCCTACGAAAAGTAGGCCGTTTAAGATTTAGGTACGAATTAGATTGTAAAACGCTCTAATTATGTTCAATGTCCACCCTTTAGGCTCGGGGTAAAGAAATTGAGAGGCACTACAAAATCGCTATCACGAAGTGAACCACAATCAAGACTATTCACTATTCACTGTTCTCTGTTCACTGTTCACTGTTCACTATTAAAAAAACTACTCACCACTTGTGAGCCTGCGAACAGTTCCTCACTTTTATCTCTAAAAGTTTTCTCCCATACGGAATATAACGCCAAAAGAATACTGATAAAAATTCTGAACCTCAGGAGCTCCAGAGTTCACTTCAAAATTGGCTTTAGCCGTAAGATTTACACCAACCGTTTCAAGAAACCAATAGTTAAACCCTAATCCCGGATTTACAGTGATTCCTGTATTATCAAAGGCAGTATAAAAACCAGCGCCCATAATACCGTAAAAATCGATAAAATTTCTGCCCTCAGCTTTAACAATATAGTAGTTAGCATCGGCATTCATACCAAAAAATTTAGAGCGTTCCCCTAACTCTTTCAACGTATTAAACGAAGTATTAACACCAAAACTCCATTGGTCATTCGCTTGGTAATCCACTCCTAAAGCCAAAGGGCTCTCAAAAGCAACATCTTCAATACCCCAAAATCCACGAGAGGACTGATTACTGTTATCAATAATATTTAAGCCAATGCTCGCTTTAAAATAAGGGGTTTCTTGCGCAGCTAATGGTGCTACCCATGCGCTTAAACACAACGTTAATAGTAGGTAATTTTTAAATGTCATTTAGGGTTTAATTTAATAATTATAGTTTAAAGGCACAGCGTTTGTGCCTGGATTAAATAAGATAAAATGGACTTCCGAAATTAAACAACACGCTACTTAAACACTAAGCCGGCGGGGTTACTAACGGAAGGGATATGGTAATACTTAGAAAAAATTACGACCCCCAAAACTGATACCACGGCTTTTTCACACTTTCCGACGAATACCCATAGCCATAACCATAGTTATACCCATAGCCATAGGAGCCTTTATGATCGATATCATTAATAATATAGCCAATATTATCGATCTTTTTCTGATCTACCAATTTCTTAGAATACTCAATAAGTGGTTTCTCGGTAATACCAGAACGCACCACATACGCCGTTAGATCCACCAATTTCACAAACGTCAAGGTATCAGCAACTAATAACGTTGGTGCCGTATCAATAATAATATAGTCGTAGTAGGTTCTGGCTTCATCTAAAAAGTCTTTAAATCGAGGACTCGATAATAAAACGGCGGGCATTGGCGGAATAGGGCCCGATAGCAACACATTAAAACGATTACTATCTGGCGTCACAGACAGCACAAAATCTTTCCAATCGCTCGTTGTATCACTCAAATAGTTAGAGAGTCCCGACGTATTTTTTGTTTCGTCTATAAAGGGGTGTAATTGCGGATTCCTTAAATCGGCCCCCACTAATAACACGCGCTTTTTGGACTGAAAATAGGTGTGTGCCACATTAAAGGCCACTGTTGTTTTCCCTTCTCCTTTTACCGAAGACGTAAACGCGATTACGCGGCCCCCTTTTTGAGGATATTGCACCTGCATAAAATTAATATTATGAGCCAAGGTTCTAAACGCCTCTTCGGTTTGCGAATTTCCAGCCGTCTCATACACGCCGTGTTTCGCATTAGTAATTACAGGTATTTCCCCTAGTATAGGACTGTTAGGGTTAATAGCTTCAACATCTCGACTGGTATAGATTTTAGTATTGGTTAAAAACTTAAGGTATAAAATACCTACAGGAACAAACACACCCAGTAATAAAGCGCCTAATAAAATAATTTTGCGTTTGGGAGCCACAGGCAGAGAATTCGTTATGGCATAATCGATAACTTTAACATTGGCAGCAGTTGTGGCCATTGTAATCGCCGCTTCCTCGCGTTTTTGCAAAAGTAAAAGATATAAGTTCTCTTTTAATAACTGCTGACGCTCTATACTACGTAATATTTTTTCTTTATTAGGCAAGGTCATAAACGACTCCTGCGCTAAGTTTTGAGCCCGCTTATTTTGTTCCAGGGATTGCTCTAACTGATCTTTATAACCGGTTAATGAACTCGTAATATTTCTATTAAGGTCTAAAATGGTTTGTTTTAACACCATAACCTTTGGGTTACTATCTCCAGCACTAGCTTTCCACTTATTATACTCTAAAACGGCGGTGTTATAATCGCTTACCAAGGTATTCACCGCGCCACTATTTAAGCCGATATTAGCCGGTAGCAAATTAAAATTATCCGTCGATGTCATACTTTTGGCTAACACATCGGCCAGTAGTAATTGGGTTTCCACTTGAAAGAGCTGCTCGTTTTTTACCGAACGCTTTTCGATTACCGACGCGGCATCTGCTTCAAAAATACTTAAATTGTTATTTTGCTTGTAGCTACCTTTAGCCGCTTCAATAGAATCTAATTCTGTGGTGAGGTATTTAAAACGCTCATCAATAAAAGTAATGGTGCGCTTAGACACTTCTTGTCGGTCCAAAATACCGTCTTCAATATACACAGCAATAAGTGTGTTTAATATGGCCTGCGCCTGGATCTTATCATTGGCATCCAAACTCAGTAGTAAAATGTCACTATCTTTTCCGTCTGGCATTATTTTCAAGGCCTTACGTAAACCTTGTGTTGCTTCACTTTCACTAGAAATAGAAACGGTATATATAGGGTTGTCGCCGGGAATTATAGCACTAGGGTCTCGTGGTGTTATGGTAAACGGAAAGGCCGCCGTTGGCGTCTTAAAATAAAACGTAGGCACCACTACCGTTTCTTCCGTTATAAGATTAGTAAGGCTATAACCGCGCGGTAATAACTTAATTTCAAAGCGTAAGTCCATTTCTCCTGTAGCAGCCGCCGGCACATAAACCACTTTAAAAGGAGCGTTAAACACTTGCGTTTCATTAACACGTCCCATTTGAAAATAAGACACTTGTAAATTAAGCTCCGCTACCACCTGACGGTTTATGCGGAACGACTGAAATACAGCCCGTTCATTTTCTAGATTCACATTTCCTTTGCCTAGAATCTTATCTAAATCTAAAGCCAAATCGGTCGCTTCCTTTTCAGTTAACACCTTAACTTTAGCCGTCGTTGTATAGCTATCTGGTGTATAGCGTAAATACATAACAGCACCAATCACGGCGATTGCAATACTTAGGGCTATCCAAGGCCAATAGGCTAGGTAACGATACACAAGTCCTCTAATATCGAGTTGTTCGTTGTCGGCGTCGTTTTCTATTTGGTTATACATACGTAGGGATTATCGAGTAATTAAAATGGTTGCACTTAAAACAAGGGATGCAATGGCAACAATCGTCGATACATTACCAACATACCCCGCTGTTTTTACCTTTGCACGGTTGGGTTGTACCACCAGCACATCGTTGGGTTTTAAAATATATTCGGGATTCCCCATCCAATCGGCAGTGGTTAAATCAAGGTGGGTGATGCTGCGTATTCCGTCCAACTCACGAATCAATAAAATATCATCACGACGGCCATTAATGGTTAAATCGCCAGCATAGCCCAAGGCTTGTGGCACACTTAAATACTGCTCGGTAAAACTAAAGGTTCCCGAACGTTGCACTTCGCCCAACACCGTAACTTTCGCATTAAGTAAACGCACAGAGACTATAGGGTTTACCAAGTGCCCATCGTCTTCTAAGCGGGTCGCAATAGCTGTTTCTAACGCCGACGTCGTTTGCTCTTTAGCCAACACCTTGCCGAGTACAGGAATAGAAATAAGACCTTCCGGACTTACCAAATACCCTTGTAATTTTAGTAATTCGACATTAGTACCATAGTTACTACTGGTTTGTCGGTTATAAGGAATCGCTGTTTCTGGTATTGCAGCACTTATCGTTACCGATAAAATATCGTTGGGCTGTACCGTATTCTCGCGATACTCAATAGTGGTTTCTTTAAAAGAATCGGCATCTTGAAAGTATAAAATCTCTTTATTACTCACGCAGCTACTCAATACAACACCGCATAAGGCGATGATAAGGAAGCGGATGTTTTGTGTTTTAATCATAATAAATATAATAAGTGCAAGTGTTATGGAATGCTAAAGGACACGATAGGGCAACCGAAGGAAACCGCAGTGGTATGTGCTTTAAAAACAGGATAAAGCAGTGCTTTTTAACCGCTACAACGCGGGCAAAAATAACAACAATTTAGAACATAGTCCCTCTAATTATTGAAAAATATTAAACGGACGGTAAGCTTTGGAAATCAGCGGACTAGCGCCTTGTTATTTATAAATCTTGTACGCTACAAATGAGGCGAAGAACGCGGTGCGCTACTGGTAACGTAAATCTTTAAATACGCCACTAAAGCACGAACTCTAAAAAGAAACGGTCTGTGATGAGGCCTGTGGCTAGTTTCTCTGTAACGACTAGCCTTGTGGTCTAACCTTAAAAGCCGCAGCCGCATTGCTAGCAGGCGGATTAAAAAGGACGTTTGGGTAACTCTTTAAACCAACGGTACACCATTGCACTGGTAGGATTGAATAGCACCCAAGCTGTAATCATAATAATTTTTACATCCACCACAAACGATTCGTGGGCTTGGTACCAGTGTTCAACCGCGCCTTTAAAAGGGTAAATAGCAGTCGAATAAAACGCCCACGGGTCTTCTCCTTTATTTTTCACTGCGGTAATTAGCTCTTCTTCGTCTCTAAAAATAATAGAGCCGATACCAGTAAGCCCCGGTCTCACATTATAAATTACCTGTTGTACGGGTTTAGGATAAGCTTCAAAACTAATTTGCATTACGGGTCTGGGCCCCACAACACTCATATCCCCTTTAAAAATATTAATCAACTGCGGCAGTTCATTAATTTTACTTTTTCTTAAAAAACCGCCCATAGGAGTAATTCGCGGATCTTTTTTGGTGGTAATAACACCACCAGACATATTCGGACTGTTTTCTAGCATCGTTGCAAACTTCCAAATTAAAAAGGGTTTGTTTCTATACCCTATTCGTTCTTGCTTATACCAAATATAACCTTCACCCGTCAGCTTAAGTCCTATCATAACAGGAATTAATATAGGCGCTAAAATCACCAAGGCAATACCTGATACGATAATATCACAACCTCTTTTAAATACTTTATACATTTTAGTTTTTAGTTTTTTTCAATGAATATTTTATTCAAAAATTCAATGAGGCGTAATGCACCTCTTGAATATTTATGAATCCTTAAATCTTGAAATCTTTTGAATTATTGAAGTATTAAAGCACTCCTACATCTTCTGATCTAAACTCTTCCCTGTTTCAATATGATTAAAATCAGGAAGGTACTTTTGAAGCAATCCTACGATAGCATTTTTATCATAATCACCAGAATCCATAAGGGCCTTCAATTCTAAAAGCGTAACATTAATGGAGTCTTTAGGTAATTTACGAGCGTTTTTAATAACACCCAAGCTCGAATACGTGTTAGTATCTACGGCATCACTATCGGTATAAAATTCTTCAAACAGTTTTTCGCCAGAGGTATCCGTATCAAAAAAGTAAACCGGGTACGGGTCCTTTTCTGTAGTGGTTAGGGATAACGTTTTGGCTTCGTCTTCCGACTCACATTCTATAATAGTACGTCCAGACGCTTTAAAAAAGTCTAGCGTTATCGTTTTAAAAAACGCCATTTCTTCGGTCGCTAATTTCGGAAAAAACACCTCACCAGAATTCCCTAACATACACGCTAGCATACAAATCTGTCCGCTCTCTTCTGGCGATACAAAAAAGCGCTGCACATCGGCAGGGCAAGAAATAGGTTGATTTTGAAATAAGCGCTCAATATAACCCGCCAATAGCGAACCGTTAGAGAAAGCCACATTAGCAAAGCGTGCCGTAGTAATTTGTAAATCGTTACTATACGCCATAATCACCTCTTCCATTAATTTCTTACTAGCCCCCATAACATTCACTGGATTGGCGGCTTTGTCGGTAGACACACAGAAGAAATGCTCTGGTTTATTAGTCACCAAAAGGTCTAAAAAGGCCTTGGCTTTAAACACGTTATTATCTATCATCGCCTCAATAGAGTATTTATCTTTTTCACTACGCACGTGCTTGTGCGCCGCAAAATTAGCTACGATATGAAATGGCCCTTCTGCCAAAAACATCTTTTTAAACACCAGATCCCCAAAATTCATAGGGTACGTTCTGTAGTCTTCAGGCACAAACATAGTAGCATCCGAGCGTAATTGACGGGTGAGCTCTGTTAAGCCATTCTCATTAGTATCTACGACAAATAACTTGCCCGGTTTAAATTTTAAAATCGCCTTTATATAAGACGACCCGATGGTACCAGCGCCACCAATTACTAAAACGGATTTCCCTTCAATTTTCTTAAGTAATGTATCGCGATGCAACGCCATATCATTCTCAAAAAGACTCTGTGGTCGTTTGGTAATATGTGTTTTTATAAAATTGGGTATGTCTATTAAATTCATGTGTTATTATAGGTTTTAAAAATATATCTTATTGTCTTATTGGGCTTAGTTCACCCCTAAATCCCCTAAAGGGGATCTTCATTTTCGTATGTGGATCAATGTCCTCCCTTTAGCGTTGGGGTAAAGACATTGAGATAAGCACTATTTGAACCACAATCAAAACCATTCACTGTTTACCACTCACTATGCACTTTCTAATATTCATTTTTTCCATTGATGAAAAAACGAACCAAAAAAATCTAGGCTGATTTTAGTATGCTTGAAAACGGCGTAAAACCCTTATCGTCCGGATGGCAACCGCAAGCTAGGCCATCCTCCGCTGCCAGCCGCTGCGGCTTTTACTTGTTTTACTACGCCTACGAAAAGTAGGCCATTTAAGATTTAGGTACAAAATAGATTGTAAAACGTTCTAATTGTGTTCAATTCCCACCCTTTAAGGCTGGGGTAAAGAAATTGAGATAAGCACTATTTAAACCAAAATCAAAACCATTATAAAAAGTAAAGAAAACCATCTAATTATATTCAAATGCTGACCCCGGCCTATCGAGCATCTATCGTAAAATTTGAAATGAAGGCACCGTAAAATTTTAGGCTGTTTGAGCTATCAAAAATTAGGAATGGATAACTGACCTCTCCAGCGAGTTCCTAAAATTTAGGGGCAGAATGATAAATTTAGATAGAGGGTCGTAAGCCTAGACTTTTTTGTTTCTTTTTTGGGCAATGCAAAAAAGAAAAAGAATAATAAGCCAGATCAATCTTAAAGCACCAGCACACCCTTTAAACCAAAATTAAAACTACTGACTAAAAAAAACTACTCACTTCTCATTTATCACAATATTCCATTTCAAATAAATCTATTAGTCTTTCTAATGTTCATTTTTTCCATTGATGAAAAAACGAACCAAAAAAATCTAGGCTGATTTTAGTACGCTTGAAAACTGCGTAAAACCCTTATCGTGCGGATGGCAACCGCTGCACTAGGCCATCCTCCACTGCCAGCCGCTGCAGCTTTTACTTGTTTTACTACGCCTACGAAAAGTAGGCCATTTAAGATTTAGGTACAAAATAGATTTTAAAACGTTCTAATTACGTTCAATGTCTTCCCTTTAGCGTTGGGGTAAAGACATTGAGATAGGCACTATTTGAGCCAAAATCAAAACCATTATAAAAAGTAAAGAAAACGATCTAATTGTATTCAATTTCCTCCCTTTAGGGTTGGGGTAAAGAAATTGATAGGCTCTATTTGAACCACAATCAAAACCATTCACTGTTTACCACTCACTATGCACTTTCTAATGTTCATTTTTTCCATTGATGAAAAAACGAACCAAAAAAATCTAGGCTGATTTTAGTACGCTTGAAAACTGCGTAAAACCCTTATCGTGCGGATGGCAACCGCTGCACTAGGCCATCCTCCACTGCCAGCCGCTGCGGCTTTTACTTGTTTTGCTACGCCTACGAAAAGTAGGCCATTTAAGATTTAGATACTAATTAGATTTTAAAACGTTCTAATTATGTTCAATTTCCTCCCTTTAGGGCTGGGGTAAAGACATTGAGATAGGCACTATTTAAACCACAATCAAAACCATTATAAAAAGTAAAGAAAACCATCTAATTATATTCAAATGCTGACCCCGGCCTATCGAGGATCTATCGTAAAATTTGAAATGAAGGCTCCGTAAAATTTTAGGCTGTTTGAGCTATCAAAAATTAGGAATGGATAACAGATCACTCCAGCGAGTTCCTAAAATTTAGGGGCAGAATGATAAATTTAGATAGAGGGTCGTAAGCCTAGACTTTTTTGTTTCTTTTTTGGGCAATGCAAAAAAGAAAAAGAATAATAAATGAAACACTTTATCGAAACGTTATCAATCTAAAAGCACCCTAAACCGTCAATTATAAAAAGTAAAGAAAATTATCTAATTACGTTCAATTTCCTCCCTTTAAGCTCGGGGTAAAGAAATTGAGATAGGCTCTATTTGAACCACAATCAAAACCATTCACTGTTTACCACTCACTATGCACTTTCTAATATTCATTTTTTCCATTGATGAAAAAACGAACCAAAAAAATCTAGGCTGATTTTAGTATGCTTGAAAACTGCGTAAAACCCTTATCGTGCGGATGGCAACCGCTGCACTAGGCCATCCTCCACTGCCAGCCGCTGCGGCTTTTACTTGTTTTACTACGCCTACGAAAAGTAGGCCATTTAAGATTTAGGTACGAATTAGATTGTAAAACGTTCTAATTATGTTCAATTTCCACCCTTTAGGGTTGGGGTAAATACATTGAGATAGGCTCTATTTGAACCACAATCAAAACCAATTATAAAAGTAAAGAAAACCATCTAATTATATTCAAATGCTGACCCCGGCCTATCGAGGATCTATCGTAAAATTTGAAATGAAGGCACCGTAAAATTTTAGGCTGTTTGAGCTATCAAAAATTAGGAATTGATAACAGATCTCTCCAGCGAGTTCCTAAAATTTAGGGGCAGAATGATAAATTTAGATAGAGGGTCGTAAGCCTAGACTTTTTTGTTTCTTTTTTGGGCAATGCAAAAAAGAAAAAGAATAATAAGCCAGATCAATCTTAAAGTCCCAGCACACTCTATTTAAACCACAATCAAAACAATTATAAAAAGTAAAGAAAACTATCTAATTGTGTTCAATGTCCTCCCTTTAGGGCTGGGGTAAAGACATTGAGACAGACACTACTACACCAAAAACCTTGCTTTGAACCACAATCAAAACCAATCACCGCTCACTAAAACCCATTCACTACTTCTTATTATAAAAATCCTTAATCGTACGCACCACGGTTTCTAACTGTTCCTCAGTAATCCCTGCCGAACTCGGAATACTAATACTCCGCTCATAAACCGCAGCCGAAACATCATGTCGCGTAACATAAATAGCGTCTGTAAACATTTCCAACTGATTCATCGGCATCCAAAACGGACGCGATTGCACGCCATTAGCATTTAAATACGCTAATAAGTCTCGCATTCGCGACGTACTAAACGTAAACAACCACCCGTTAGGATGTGCGCCGTCTAAAACCGCCTGAAAGGTGATATCGCCTACCCCTTGCAAGTGTTTGCGGTAGTAGGCATCCAATGTTCTTTTATCGTTTAAAATCCCAGGAAACTGTTCCATTTGCGCCACACCAATAGCGGCCAACACATTCACTAAGCGGTAATTATAACCAATGGCATCGTGTATATAATCCATAGCGCTAACTTTCGCCTGGGTGGTTAAATGTTTAGCCTGTTTGGCGAGTGCCGCATCATTGGTAACAAGCACACCACCACCACCGGTAGAAATTATCTTATTCCCATTAAAACTAAACACCCCAATTTTACCAAAGGAACCGGCATGTTTGGTATTAAAGGTTGTGCCTAAGGCCTCGGTGCTGTCTTCTATAATAGCTAAGTGGTAGGTTTTAGCAATTGCCACCAAGCGGTCCATATCGCCTATATTCCCTAAAACATGCACGGGCATAATAGCACGCACACGCTTTTGGGTCGTGGTATCCACTCTAAACGTCTCGTTGTTTTCTGTCTTTTCTATGGTGTGCTCTTTTAGGTAGCTTTCCAAAAGTTCCAAATCCATTTGCCAGTTATCGGCATCTACATCTATAAGAATAGGGGCTGCTCCGGTATATTTTATGGCGTTAAGCGTCGCGATAAAGGTTATATTGGGGGCAATAACGTGGTCGTTTTTGGTGACCCCCAATAGCAGTTGTGCAATATGCAGTCCTGCCGTACCATTCATACACGCCACACCATATTTAGCACCGGCATACGCTGCGACCTGGTCTTCAAATTGTGTAACGTAACTGCCAGCTGAAGAAATCCAACCGGTGTTTAGACAGTCTTGAACATATTGCCATTCGTTACCTTCTAATTTCGGAATTGATAAGGGGATCATAACTTTTGTTTTATTTAATCATTCAACAATTTAAGGATTCAATGACTCGTTTATTTCTTGATTCGTGTTCCAGTTTTAACGATTAGTAGTGCAATAATTGTGAGTTTGTCATTAAGGACTATACTGTTCAGCTATTAAAAGCAACACCATAGTTACAATGTGTACGCAACGACTCGCGATGACACCATTCTATATTTTTAGTTGAATTCTTGAATCTTTTATAACTAAATTTTCCAACTCCTCTAAACCGCTACATTAATCCTCCCAACATCCAAACTACCAATACCCCTTTTATTTAATAAGGGGCTTTGCAGGATTCCCTACCACAGTTATATTATCTGGAATATCATTTACTACCACAGCCCCAGCACCAATAATAACATCATTACCTATTGTAATGCCTTGTTTTACAACCGCTCCTGCCCCCACAAAACTGCGAGTACCAACAGTAACATTCCCAGAAAGGACCGCCCCGGGTGCAATATGAGCAAAGGCTTTTATAGTACACTCATGTTCTACAATAGCGCCCGTATTTATAATACAACCTATACCAATGCTGCTTAATGCATTTATAATAGCACCTGCAGAAATGAGTGTATTAATTCCAATGGTTGCTGTTTTAGAAACGATGGCCGATGGATGTTGTAAGGTTGTAAACATATTTGGTTTTATGTCCGTGATTGTTTTATATACGTTTTCACGAATAGCATTATCACCTATACTGCCAAAAAGTAATCCTTTATTTTTCTCAAAGCCTGCTTCAGGGCCCAAAAACGATAATTGGTAAGGATTATTAGAGACTTCTGAGAAGTCATAATAACCCAAAATATCAAAACCCATAAGCTGTGCCGTTTCTACACAAACGAAACCGTGACCAGAATAGCCAATAAATGAAATATTAGGTGGTGTTGACATAGTTATAAAGTAATATAGGCATTGAATACCTCTTTAGAGATACCACCTGTTCCAGCGATAAGAATTTGTTTTTTCATTTTGATTAATTTATTTAGTTTTTGAAACTACTTAGAACTGAAAGTTTCTTTGAAGTTGTTCTGTAAAAAAATAATTCTAGTATTAAAAATACTTTAGTTTAATTCTTTTAGTAAACGTTGGTATTCTTCCAATAATGCGTTCCATACTTTAGACTGTTCATAACGTGCCAAAATTAGTGGCCGCGCATTTTTACTTAAGCGATTTAGTAAGCCATCATCGGTTAAAAAGCGAAACCAGAATAGCCGATGAGCCCAATTTTATTATCTTTTTTCATCTTTTTAATTAAGAGAAGTTTCTAATAGAAACTTAAAATCTAAGAATGCAGTTTTACTTCCTAATACTTTTATGGGTGTCATTATTTTTCAACGACCTCTATCAAATAGCTTAAATATGTTTTAGCTAACGTTTCTCTATCAAAATGTTCTTTCGCATAGTGGTAACCACTTTCTCCCATTTCAATTAATTTCTCGGGTTGGTTATAAATCGCTTTAAGCTTATCTGCTATATCCTTAGCATTTTCCGGCTCCACATAAACACCACATTGTGCCGCTTCAACCAAGGTTCGAGAAACACCATCGATGGCCAATAGAATTGGTATTCTGCACGACATATAATCGAATGTTTTATTACTGTAAATAGTTTTGAATGTATCTACTTTTTTAAGTACCGACGCTCCCATATCTGAAGCCATAATGTACTTAAAAACGGCTTCTTTAGCCACAGGATCTCTGAAAAAAACTTGCTGCTCCAAGCCTCGCTTCTTAGTTTCTTCTTGAAGCATTTTTTTCTGCATTCCACTTCCAATTAATTGGAAAACGATATTGGTATCTCTCAAATATTCTGATGCATCGAGTAATTGAATTAAATGATTCGCCACACCGTGGGCTCCTACATAAGTGATTACAAACTTATGTTCTAAGCCCAGTTCTTTTTTAAATGCTTCACTATCAAAATCACTGAGTTTATCAGAAAGCGTAAAATCCGCGGCATTA
Source organism: Bizionia saleffrena (assembly GCF_008086175.1). Classification (GTDB taxonomy): domain Bacteria; phylum Bacteroidota; class Bacteroidia; order Flavobacteriales; family Flavobacteriaceae; genus Bizionia; species Bizionia saleffrena. Next base: position 17,795 of record NZ_VSKM01000021.1, on the reverse strand, counting down.
GGTATAAATTTTATTTTTTCTGCTGGAATTCCTTTTTCGATGAGTTTGTCGCGAAAAGCTGGCGTAAGGACGTTGATGAATTTTGCACGTTTGTATAAGAATTTCTCAAACCAATACGCCAATTTTATAACTGCTTTATTTTTTAATACGCCGGTATCAATAGCCGATTCTGGCCATAAGTCTCGCACTTCAAACACAAAAGGCACACCTTTAAGCTGAGATAGCACGTAAGCTGTCATGCCAACAAATAATGGTGGTGAGGTCACTAAAATAACATCATAGTTTTCATTGGTTTTTCTTAAGCCTCCCCAAATGGAGGAGAACATAAAAGAAAAGTAACCCCATAAACGGCCCAAGAAATTTACATTGTAACTTTCTGAAACGTGACAACGCAGCACATCCACATTTGGATAAAAATTAGAATCCTGAAAATAGTGTTTCCCTTTGTAACGCTCAGGTTTTTTCCCTGTTGTATAATTAACCATTCCTGCCAATACTGTAACCTTATGGCCTAGCTTACTCCAAACTTGCGTCATTTCGTTAAAACGGGAACCTCCGCCTTCTCCTTTTTCTAAAAAGTATTGGTGTATCAGTAATATTCTCACTTCTCGTCTTTTATTTTAATTGTTGTAATCGTTGATTTCTTATCACTAAAGGTGTAGCGAATACTTTTCTCTTTTACACCGTAGTAACTTGAATGCCATTTTTCTTCAATTAATGGTTTAAGTTTTACGCCATCTATCGTTTCGCATTCAATTTCAATTAAGTTTAAAATTGCAGGATTAATGTGCCAATAAACATGCTTGGAATATACTGGTGTATTTTTCACTTCATCTGTAATCGTCCAAACACTCTTACCCTTTAACTTTTCTACCTTTCTTGAATGAACTATTCTTTTATGAATTTGCTTGAAGCCTTCAATTTCACCTTCAAAAGTCATTTTCTCTTTGGTTTCAGTCATTTTTCCTTTCGCAGATTTTATCCAATTATACCAGATAAACCGATTTCCTCTGAGCATTTGATTTTGGCCATCAACTGAAACGGTATTGTGTCCTTCACATCCTGTAAAAAAATCAATTGTTTCTTTATCAGTGTTGTATTTGTAGGTGCCAGCATCCCATAAATAATTGACTCCATCTTTCCAAATGTCTACATGAAGGTTATCACTTTGAGATGGACGATCTTTGTAAGCGCCACATCTAATAAACGTTTTTACAGACCCTTCTTGATGAATATAATAGCCCCCTTTTTTAAATTCATAAATACCCTGAATCTTTTTTGGTTTAACTTCCAAATTTGTCATTCCATACCAAGCTTGACTTTCTTGCGCTACCGTAACCGTATTATTAATTACTGCTCTTAAATCATTCAATTGGGAAACGTAAGTACGATAATCATCTTCTGTCCACCTAAAAAATAAAGCACCGTCGTTATTTCCATAATTGGGAAGTTTTCCGCTTACAGGATCCATTGAACGATCTAAAAAATCTAGTGAGAGACGCGCACGATCTTTAACGATTGGAGATAATTTATCTTGATGAAGGTCTGCCAAACGTAACCCCCAAGTTAAAAGCTGCACTAAAACTCTATGGTAGTTCATACTGAATTGTAGAAAAGTACCATCCGTGTAAACTTGATATGCAACCTCTTCTTCAAACCACTGTTTTCCTTTTTTACTCCATACTTTCGTATTGGGTAAAAACGGAAATAAAAGCCCTGAAAGATATAACATCATCGTCTCCGTGATTGCGTGATTATTACGCACCGCTATTCTGGAAAAATTAATATGATGATACACGTGATGCAACTGCCAATATATAGCATACATTATCTTCTGAAAACGCTCTTGCGTTAAGTTGGGAGAATCTTTATAGTAGTTTAAAGCCAAAGTCCAATTCATAATGCGCAAACTAATTTCCTGACTGCATTTATAGTTTGGACCACAATTGATAGGATTCTTCTCTATAAAATCAATGATTTGGTTAAATACAAACTCAGATTGATCTTCTTTAAAATGATGATCATATCTTAAGAAATCAGTTATAAATGAAAAACGAGCTTTCTCCCACACAAATTTAATATCGCCTACTTTTTCAGAAAGATCGGGAATCGTTGACCAATGCAATGTATTGTCATATTGATATCCTGTAATTGGATTCGTAACCCAATTAAAATCAACACCTAAATAAAATATTTCCTTGCTGAATAAAACAAACTGTCCCGCTTTCATATCTTCAACTCTCTTTTTAAGAGCGTCATTTGGAGAAGAGGGAGTCGCTATGTTTTTTCCACTAAAAAAGAAAGCTGGGGTATTAGCCCTCCATTCTTCTAAAGAAACTTCAGGTGTAAAAGATGGGTTTTTAGGATGTCTTTTTTGTAAAACGCCAGCTTTCGTCTCAAGCGCATGAACAATACGGTAAGTAGTATACCGCAAGCCCATGTTTTTAATTAATTGTAATTTATTCTTAATCAAAATGTAATTTCAATTTTTTTTTTAATTCTTTCGGCATTATAAACGTTCCAAATCATTTCACAGTCCATCAACATTTTTATCTGTTGAGATTATGCAAAAAGTTAGAATCAGGTTTTTGCTTAAATATTAATCCACTTTTTACCTTTCAAGCTTTCAATAGCTGCAAAAGAAGCTTTGGTAGTATTAATAATTTCATCCATTGGGATTAAAGGACCATCACCTTTCTTTATTCCTGATATTAATTCTGTAAACTGATTCTTATGACCTTTGTCTAGTTTGGTTTTTAATTTTTTAAAACCTTTAAAACCGAATCCTTGGGTGACTCTAAAGTTATCCATGATTAAGGTGCGTTCTTGACTGTACACTTCAACTCTTTCTTTTGAATACGATTTTGATCCATTAGAAAAATAATTGATGACACCCGTAGAACCATTTTCATATTCCAATAAAATGGAAGCGTTGTCTGTATTTTCTTGTGGATTCACTCCCATGGCATTCATACATACAGCTTTAATTTTACTTCCTGTTAAGTACGTAATTAAATCCATAAAGTGGCACGCTTCTCCAATGATGCGACCACCACCAACTTGCATATCGTGCACCCAAACATTCTCTGGGATGTGACCTGCATTCATCGTTGCGATCACATTCATCTGACTACCTCCTACAAGTTCTTTCATTTTACGTGCATGTGGAGAAAAACGTCTGTTAAATCCAACCGTTAAACTCTTTTTAGAATGCTCGTAAGCTGAAATAATATTGTCTAACTCTTCCGCATTCAGTGCCAAAGGTTTTTCAACAAAAACGTGCTTGTCTGCTTTCAAACTGTCTATAACCATTGAAGCGTGAAGATTGTGACGTGTAGTAATGAGTACTAAATCAACTTCATTGTCTTTAAGGATGTCTTTGTAATCTGATGTAGAATGACTAAATCCATGCTTTTGTGCCATGGAAGTTCCACTCACACCACCACGACTTGCAATATACTTGTATGAAGCACCACTATTCTTTAAAGCTGGAAGCATGGTCATTTTTGAGAAATTACCTGCTCCAATTACTCCAATGACACCTTTATTACCTGAATAGCTTTTATCGCTAATTGTTATGGTGTGCGAAGGAGTTAATTGTTCTTTCTCAGGATAGGTAAGAATAGAAGCTATGGATTTACTATTCCCTATTTCTCCATAGATTTTTAAATAATCAACCAATGGAATTTGCTCTGTAATTAATTCTTTCACTTTTAAATTTCCTGAAGCAATGGATTGTAAAATTGCTTCAAAGTTTCTTTTTTCTGTCCATCTTACAAATGGTAGTGGATAATCAATTCCACGTGCTTCGTAATCTTCGTCATATCTTCCAGGTCCATAAGAACAAGATACCTGGAAACTTAATTCCTTTTCATAGAATTCTGCACGGCTTAAATTCAATCCTATAACTCCAACAAGAATGATACGTCCTCTTTTTCTAGACATTTGTGCTGCCTGCGAAACAATAGCATCTGTTTTTGCTGATGCGGTTATAATCACACCATCTGCACCAATACCATTGGTTAATTCCGTTACTTCTTTGACCACATCGCTTTTTGCAGGATTGATTGGAAGTACACCCCATTTTTTTGCAATGTCTAATTTTGATTGATCAATGTCAATTCCTATTACCTTACATCCATTTGCCAACAACATTTGAGCCGTTAAAAGACCAATTAGCCCCAAACCAGTCACAACAATTGTTTCCCCAAATGTTGGCTTTAACAAGCGAATTCCTTGTAAACCAATAGACCCGATGACAGTAAACGCTGCTTCCTCATCACTTATTGATTCGGGAATATGTGCAACCAAGTTTTTAGGTATGCTTACAAATTCTGCGTGTTGCCCATTAGAAGCGACGCGATCTCCAACTTGAAACTCAGAAACATTTTCTCCAACAGCGATAACTTTACCAACATTACAATAACCAAGCGGAAGTGGCTCCCCCAATTTATTAAAAACAGCTTCTAATGTAGGCAATAAGCCTTCCGTCCTAATTTTATCGAGCACTTGCTTTACCTTGTCTGGTTGCTGACGTGCTTTAGATAATAAATTTGACTTACCAAATTCTACCAACATACGTTCTGTTCCTAAGGAAACTAAACTTTTTGTCGTTTGTATTAATACTTGCCCACGTTTTACTTGCGGTGCAGGTACTTCTTCTAAAATTGTTTCGCCTGTCTTAAAGGATTGGATGATTTGTTTCATTTAGCAATACTTTTTAATTTTCCTGATTTTGTTCTTGGCAGTTTATCCAAATATTCAAATGAAAGAGAGATACTTTTATCGGTTATTCTTTTATCTACCTCTTTCAATATTTTAGTTTCTTCTATATCACTAACATAATTGGCCCCTCTTACAATTCTAAATACGTATTCTCTTTCAGACTTAATATATAATTGAGCTTCTATTACATTTGATAATACTTTAAAAAGTAAATTCATTGGTCCGAATCTATTTCCATTTGGTAACGTTATATAATCAGCTTCTCTTCCTTCTATCTCAGTAATTTGACCTTGTTCATTGAGTTTGACTATATCACCTGTATCATATCTAATTAATGGGAATGCAATATTTGAAAAATTAGTACCTATTAATTTATACTTGTCATCTTCAATATGTATATATTCTATAAAAGCGAAATCATTGTCTGGTATTAATTCCCCCTTTAGATTTTCTGATATATTTGCTACCTTTTCAGACAAACCATAATGCTGATATACTTTTATTTTAAAAGCTTTCTCAATTATATTTTTCTGCTCTTTTGTAATTCCTTCTGCCCCTATTGTAATGATCTTCAATGAAGGGATTGGCTTTAAATTACTTTCTAGAATTAAAGCAGCAAGTAAAGCTAACTGTGAAGGATAACCATGTAACCAACTTAATTGTTTATCTTTAATGACTTCATAGTATATCTTTACATTTTTTGTTGATAGATGTACTTGACTAAACATTATTTGTTTTCCAAAATAATTAACCCGATAAAACTTTTTTTCTTTTGGATTTGGTGGCACAACTTCTTTGCCGCCAAACCAGCCACACCATGTATTCAAATCTATTCCAAGTCCTCTTCTATATCTCCACCAGATTGCCCATTGTTTATTTAATGCTTCATCAGTTTCCCAAAAAGTTAAACCTTTACCTGTCGTCCCGCCCGTTTTGACTTGGTTTAATTTTTTTATATTTGTAGTTAATATTTCCTCCCTATTATAAAAAACATCTTCTTTTGATAGTAAAGGTAATTTCTTCAATTCTTCAAATACATTAATTTCAGAATTTATATTTAGTTCATATTTCTCAAATTTCCGCTTCCAATAATCAGATTTTTTGGCTTCATTGAGTAATCTGAATAATTGTTTCTTTTGATAGTTAATTATTGACTCATTTGAAAACTTAAAACTTTTTTCATAAAATAATAGATGGGAGTAAAATGAGGAGTTTTGACGTTTTCTTTTTATCGAAAGACCTTTAGCTGTGCATGCTAGGTTTTGCAAAAAAAATGGTAACGATTCATATATTTTATATTTTTCCATTTTGTTAGTTAGTTTTAAACAAATTAGATAATTCAGAGTAGGAAGGAGTATTATTGTAACAATAATTTACAAGCTTCTTAAGTTCTTCAATCTGAATATCTTCAATTTCCTCTTTTTTATACCACTCTGATTTCTTTAGATCTTTTAAAATCTTACTGAAATCTCCGCCCATTCGACTTTTTTTCTCAATGGAACCTTTAATTGTACATGCAAGATTTTGCGTCCAGATTGGTGAGTATTGATAAATTTTAGAGATCATTTTATTTTGAGAATTATAGAGATAGCAAAATTATAAAAGATGCTTTAATGATATGCTATTTTTTATTGATAATAATTTCTTTGAATATTAATAGATATTTTGAGGTACGACTTTCCGGGGTTTCGAATTGTTCTAATTTTAACTCTCCATTTCGTATTAATTCTTCTTGAAGATTTTCATTCTCTTGTAATTCTAATATTTTTTCAGCGATATCTTTAGGTGATAGAGGATTGAAATATAGAGCTGCATTACCACAAAGTTCTCTTGCAAAATCTAGATCAGAAGTTAGGATTGGAACCTTCATCACCATAGCTTCAAGATAATTTGCACTAAAAGTTTCTAATAATGTTGGTAAAAACAGTGCATCTATTTTTTGATATAACTCTTTACAATCTATGATGTTTTGGGGGCCTATATTTTCTATATATTTAGAATCAATAAAGTTTGTTTTAAAAGTATTATCATTCAAAGTCAAAATAAATTTAAACTTTAGCTTAAATTTATTTTGAAGCTCAACAACAACCTCATTAATGATTTTTAAATTCTTATTAGGATAAAAACCACTTAAAACCAAAAGTTTGAAAACATCTGACTCTTTTCTTTTCTCTAATACTTCTGTTTCTAAGAATGATGGATGAAAAGTGTTACCTACAACAAAAATATTTTTCAGTGGATAATTTAAGTTTTTATAAATATTTTGTTTGGCAGTTTCTGTTTCAACAATTATGTAATCTGCTTTTTTTATAAATCTATTTTTAAAGAAAATTAATAATTTCGATTTTCTTAATTGTAAATATGATAATTTTTTAAATGCTATAGAATCTGGAGTATAACACCAACCATTAGCAAAACCAGTGATATGTAAAGATTTTGGATTCCAATAAGATGGCCCAAAAACAGTAAAAACTAAGTCTGGTAATATTGTCCTCTCAAGTTCGAATAAGATTTTTAGAGTTTTTCTTCTTTTTCTTAAATTTGCTGGTGAATTCTCAATTAAGAAAAACTTAAAATTAGCAGGGTAATCATCAGTATTTAATTGACGGTTTACTTGAGGTGATACAAAAATATTGTATTCATTATCTGGATGCTTTTTTAATGTTTCAATTATTGATAAAGAAACTTGTAATCCTCCTCCAATAACGATATTTGATGTATTTATTAATAGTTTCAACTTAATGTTTTTTTTTGAAAGAAAGAAAATATTTTAAATGTGATTTAGGCCAATTAGATTCTAGATGTCTCCTGTTTAAAACTCTACCACTATATGAAAAATAGTTTCTATAATTAGTACCACTAAAAATATATTTATGATACTTCTCTGTCAATTTCAGAGCTTCTAAAGGAAAATGTTGAAGCTGGCCATAAGTCCACGCAAAATATTCGCATTTGTAGTTTAGCTTTTCTTCTAATATTTCTTTATTCTTTTTTAATTGAAAATCTATTTCAGCAATACTCAGATTAGCAAAATTTGAATGATCTAAATTATGTGACCCAATAAGGTGCCCACGTTCATGAAGATCAATTACTTGTATCCAAGTCATGGGTTTTTTAGTAGTAATCGCAACTCTTTCATTAAACCCTTGTTGATAGGATTTATCTGAGTTGATGTAATTCGCATTTATAAAAAATGCGCCTCTGCAATTATATTTTTCTAATAAGGGAGCTATGATGGTATAACATTCTTCGAAACCATCATCAAAGGTAAAGGTTATTAGCACCTTTTTTTTAGGTAAATTATTCTGTAAAATATTGGAGGTTGCTTCTTCGAGATTAATAAAAGAAGCATACGTATTTAGGTCTTTTAAATAAGCGTCAAAAGTTCTATAATTATATTCTTCGTTAACTTCTTTTGCAGACACATAATGAGAATTAATAATATGAATACCTGGTTTAGCCCGTTTTATTGAGCCTACTGTATGTAAAAAAATTGTTCTTAACCTTTTTCTCATATTTAATAAGTATGAAAATTAATTGCATTAAGAGATACTTGATGCACATCTTCTTTAGTTATTGAATCATTCAAAATTTTAAAACACACATTTGTATTATTGGGCACTTTAATGAAAAGATTGTTCTTTAGTTTTTTTCTTAATGAATTAGTCTTAGATATTGGAAAACTAATTACATCATAATTTGATTGTTTTTGAAACTCATTTTGTAAATCAATTAATTTGAATTCTTTTGGTTTTTTAATATTAACAAATAGAACTTGTGCTTCCTTTAACTTTCCGCGTGTACCAACCCTACAAATTGCATCGTAAATATCATTTTCTATATAATAATACTCTGCATTTGGAAATGTAAAGAATCGCCAATTCAGATATTCAATAGTCATTAATGACTGAAGTCTCTCATTAAATGTCGCTTTAAATATTTTAGGATTTCTAACTTCTTCGAAGTTAGAAGGGTTAGGATGAAAGCCCTTTTTTAAATCTAAAAACCCAAAAGGTATTGTCACTAAACTTCTACCTTGTATCCAGTACTCAATAACATTAAGGTCTTTCCAACCTTTATTTAAAAAACCTTTTAAACTATTAGAATTAGGAAAGTTTAAAAGCAATTCAATATTCAGCTTATTTATGTTAACCTCAGCCAAGTTCAGAAGTTTGGAAAAAACTCCTTGACCCTGGAAATTAGGATGTACGAAAGTTTCAAATGATATGGCTCCTTTTACAAATCTTTTACCCAATGTAAAATACTGCATTCCATATGCAACACACCCTACTATTTGGCCTTCATTCTCTACACATGCTAAAACGGCTTCTCCAAATGGATTATCTCTAAATTTCCAAAAGAACCAATCTTTAGTTTTGGCGGGTTGATTGTGAGCCAAAGAAGCAGAATGGAGAAAGCTCTCAACCATACTACTGTCTTTGTTGAAATCGAATATAAAATATCTCATTCTTTTATTTTTTTGACAAATAAAGTGAATAATAATTTGAAAGAAAGAACATGAAAATAAAACTCATTCTGAAAGAAAATAAAATCGTAGAGCTCACCCCCCATAACAATATCAATAGAAATAACCTGATGTTTTTATCTTCTGTACGATATAATGATAAATAAAAATTTCCTACTAAAATAAAGCCTACAAACCCAAAACAATAAAATAATTCTCCCCATTCCGAATCTAATAATATTAAACCGTAATTATAAATACTACCTGTGCTGAAATGACCAAATAAAAATTTGATTGGTGATTCTAATTGACTAAAAAATATTAAGAACCAATCCATTTTCGTACCTATACTACCATCAAACCCACTAACCACATCAAAAATTCGCAAATTAGACGATGTTTGGTTGCTAATAGTGAATATTAGAATTGACATAAAAAAAAAACCAATAAGTAATGGTAATACTATCCTATATATCTTATTATAAATCACTAGACTTGTACCCCACAGAACAAATATGACAATGAAACCAGTTCTACTACCAGATAGTAATACAGAAGACAAGCTCATAATTATAAAAGGTAATTGAGTAATTAGTTTCTTTTTATGTGCTTCAATTAAATAAACTAAAAAAAGCACAGATACATATTTAACCGCCTGATTCGGATTATGATAAATCCCTCCATATCGTCGTTTCGTAACAAAGTCTATTTCTCCAGCTCCTTTCTGGAGAAAATCACTAGTAAAACCAACCGTTTCTCCCTCATAGGGAAAGTATGTGTCAAAAAACACCACAAGTGGATTTACACCTACGGCATATGCAATTTGAGAAATAAAGATAAAACCGAGTGCTATATAAAGTAGAACAAGTGGCACTTTGAAATAATGAGTGAACGGAAATAATAAAAACAAGCTGCAAAAACTCAATAAGCGAAAAAAGTCTTTAAACTCATTTATTTCACCCGCAATAACATTAATTGTAAAACTAGTTATTATAATAAGTAGAATCGCTAATGAGTAGTTATTTAATTTAAACCTTCTATAACGCCATGATATTATAAATAATACAAACGGAAGCACACCGGCTATGCTCTGACCAATGACGGAAGAATGAGGCATAAAAAAACTTAAAAGCAATATTATATAAAATAAGGCTTTATGTTTATTAGTATTATCTTTAATTAAAACACTCATTATAAATCCTCAAGGATATTTTTAACCTGTCTATTATAGTCAAATGATTCAAAAAAGACCCTAGCATTTTTCTCCATAGAAAGATAATCTTTCTCTATGTTTTTCGCAGCTATACTCACTGATTTTTCATCACTAACATCACAACATATACCGAATTTATATTTATTAAATATTGAATCAATCCCAGGTAAATATTGACTAATTATAGGTTTTGACCATTGAGAATATTCCCAAATTTTATTTGGAGCACAGTAGATTTTATTTAAAGAAGTAGTATCGTAGGCCATTAAACATATAGTGGCTATTTTGGTTACTTCCATATGAAACGGAGGCGTTAAAAAGCCAGCATAATATATGCTATTTTTATCAATATTAATTTCATTCAAGTAACCGATATCTTTGCCCAATAAAATCAAACAATAATCGTCGTTGTTCTGAACAAATTTTACAACACCCTCAAATTTTCTGTCATTTGCTATAACGCCTTGATAGAGTATAACTTTTCTTTTTCCTGCAAATAATTTGGTTTTTAGTAAGACATCTCGTGAATCCTTATCAATGACTTCACTTTTTTTAATCTGCCAATAATTTGGTTTATTAGGCAGGATATAAGGCGTTTTGTGTAGTTTAAACCAAATCTTAAATATATAAGCTCTATTAATTTCTGGTATTACAATTTTACGGAATTTATTGATTGATTTGCCAATAAAAAACTTGTAAAGTGGTAAAGCGTCATATAATTCAGATATCTGTAATATAATTTCACTTTTATTTCTTATCGGGTTTATAAACAAACCAAAAAGGGCCAACGTATCCCCTCCTTCAATCCAAATATATTTATAATCCTGCTTAATTAATTTTCTAATTTTAAGCAAAAATTTAAAATACCAAACAAAAAAACTTAATATAGGAATGCTGCTGCTTCTTTTAATTTCAAAACACTGCTCCTTTTCACCGAATAAAATTACACTATCATTCTTACTGGTTAATACATCTACATTATAATCTAACGAATTAAATGCTGATTTAAGTGATAACAAAGGAGGGAAATGATCGAATTGCCCTTTATGAATAATTAATATTTTATTGTTCATCAAAATAAAGGTTCATTGTTAATTTCAAAAATACTTTTCATTTTTATAGATAATTTTGTTTTATTAGATTAATCTTCCTAATGATCCAAAGATAAAATTGGACTATTTAATTGGGCAACATTTGTATTTGTTCATTATATTTTGACTCCCCATACAGCTGCTTCCTATTTTTACACTTTGTGTCGAAAATAAAATTACTATAAAAATCTACAAAAAAAACGTCTAACGGCTCCTAAATTGTCCAGCATCCCTAATATTACCACTTGTAAAATCGCATATTCCTTTATTCATACAAGAACACCAAGTAGCCTTCTCATTTAAATAGCAGTTTAGATTAAATCAAAAATGAAAGTTCAAAAAAAATGAGAATCTTTTTTCACTTGCATAAATAAATAAGTTTTGCCTAAAAATTAAATTATGCTATTATCATTACATTACTAACGAGAGATATTTGTCTAAATTTGATATTTTTTATTTGATTAAAACAAAAAATAACCTTTGACTCTCTTTCTCCTTAAATTTTATAAACATCATTTATTTTATAAATTATTTTTACTGGACTCATTAAACAATCTGTAAAAACTAAATATAAATAAAACTAAAGCAATTATTAGAATAATCATCCTAATTAAAATTTGCTCTATGTAAACACCTACAAAAGCAACACCTGTTATAATTAACCAAATAAGACAAGACTCTAAAGATATAATAGTCTTTTCGGGTATCAATTTCTTACTAAAATATAAAGGAATAATAATAATAGTGTTTATACTATAAGCTAATAAGTAAGAGAGTGCTAAATAAACTGCGTTTTGATTTGGCAACATTAAAAAGGAAGATATTAATAAACCGCCCCAAATCATATTGTCTAAAAACCCCCACCATTGTAAATTATATACTGCAATTATTCGTGCTAATCCTTGTTTGAACATTAAAACAATAGTAAACAACAATACAAAAATAAAAGTTACTTTGAATTGAGTATTTGCAAAAGTATCTCCAAATAAAGTGCTTCCTATTTCAGGAAAAACAATAAGTGGGACGCAAATAAAAACCCCTATAGCCCAAGGCGCTAGAATATTAAATTTAGAAAATCTAGAGTTTCTATCATCACTTTTATTTTTAGCCATAATAGCTATAAATGGAGCGCTAAGCATTCCGGCACCAACCAATATAATATTATTAAAAGTGAGTGCTGCCGTAAATAAGCCCATTCCATCAAACCCCCCCCTTGAAACTAACAACGAGTCAGCATACCATTTAACAGGCATCACCATTAAACCACTTAAAAAAGCAGGTAAGCTGTATGTAAAAAGCATCGACTTCTCTTGCCAAGCATTAGAGTAATCAACTTTTACTTTATGCTTTTTAGCTTCCTTATTAATGGCAAAATTACTTAAGAAGCAAATTATAATATAACTAAATGCGAATGCCCAAATTGTACCGTAAATCCCAAAGTATAGTGCTCCAACAATAAATAAAGGAAAACTGAATACCGCTTGTATGGCACTTATTTTGGCTATTCTCTTAAAGGACATAAACCCTTGAAGAGCGCCCATTTGGGCACCGTTCAAAGCACTGAAAAAGAGAATTAAAGCCCCTATTCTTAATTCATTGGTGATTTCGGGGGCATTCAATGTTTCGGTAGCTAGCCAAGGGGCCAAGAGATAGAAAAGCACTCCAACGATTATTCCCATAAAGAAACCAAAACTCATAGTTAAACCTAAAATTCGCCCCGTTTTTTCTTTATCGGTATTTAAAAATTCAGCAACGTGCTTAGAAGCAGTAATTCCCAAACTGAAGCCTGCGAAAGAAGTAAACATTAAAACTGTACTACGCACTATCCCAAATTGTCCATAACCTTCACTCCCTAATATCCTAGCGACAATTATCCAAGATAGAAATACTAAGCCTTTAGAAAAAACAGCTCCTAAAATAGACCAAAAACTACCCTTAAAAAGTTCTAATGCTTTAGGTGAGTTATAAATATTTTTACCTATGGAAGAATCTACTAACAATTTAAATATTTGCTTTTTATCCATAAAGTTAAACACTTATTAGTTTCATAAAAACACTGGAAGTCAAATTAATCATCAATAAAATTCTGCACCCCACAATAATCCAAAACAATCTGTCCCTCTGCGAATTCTAATGTTTTAAACTCAGTATGCGCCACTAATAAGGCCACAATATCTGCTTTTTCAACCGCGTCTTGGTACGGCGTAATTTTAAACACTTGGTGATCTTTAATATTAGGCTCTACAATAAAGTAGGCTTCGTCTTGCGCTTCTTGTAATACTTTTTGCGCGATATATTTTGCTGGAGACTCTCTTAAATCGTCAATATTAGGTTTAAAAGCTAAACCCATTAACGCCACTGCTGGTGGACGGCCGTGTTCTAATTGGAACGCTTGTCGTGCTTTTTTTATCTGCTCGGCGACCCAAAAACTTTTATAGTTATTAATCTCTCGCGCTTTACCTATAATTTGAGATTCCATCGGGAAATCGGAAGTTATAAAATAAGGGTCTACGGCAATACAATGCCCGCCAACGCCACAACCCGGTTGTAGAATATTTACACGGGGGTGTTTATTGGCTAGTCGTATTAATTCCCATACGTTAATCTCTGCCTTATCACAGATAAGAGAGAGTTCGTTAGCAAAAGCGATTTGCACATCGCGGCTAGAGTTCTCGGTAAGCTTGCACATTTCTGCCGTACGCGCATTAGTACTATGCAATTCCCCATTGACGAAGTGTCTATAAAAAGCAATCGCTTTCTCTGTACTTGCCGTATCCACACCACCAATTACGCGGTCGTTATGTACCAACTCATACATTACATTGCCTGGCAATACACGCTCTGGGCAGTACGCCAAATGAATGTTTCCTTCCAATTCTGGACGCTCCCTAAATATAAGCGCCATCATCTTTTCTGTGGTGCCTATAGGTGAGGTCGATTCTATAATATACAGATCACCGGCTTTTAAAAGAGGCAATACAGCGCGTGTTGCAGCTTCCACATACGAAATATCAGGCTCGTGATTACCCTTAAAAGGCGTTGGCACTACAATTAAATACGTGTTTGCTGTTACAGGTGCTGTAGCCGCTTTAAATTTACCCGTTTGTACCGCTTGGGCTACCACAGCTTCCAAATCCTTTTCTATAATATGAATTTTCCCTCTGTTGATGGTCTTAACGACTTCTGGGTTGACATCAACCCCTAGTACTTGCATACCTTTTGAGGCCATTAAAGCGGAAGTGGGTAGTCCTATATATCCTAATCCTATGGTAACTACGTCTGGTTTCATTTTATTATAATCTATTGTTTACTTATGTATTGTATTTTTACAAAACATAACTGTTCTAAAAGTGTATTAGCGTACTAGGCGCTCTTGTTGTTTATGCATCATAAAATCGACAATTCTACGACTCGCAGCACCATCGCCATAGGGGTTATGTTTGCTACTCATATCCTTAAAATGGTCTTCATTATCTAAAAGAGCAAAAGTTTCCTGTACTATTTTTTCGGTATTGGTGCCCACCAAGATTACTGTACCGGCATCTATAGCTTCTGGGCGCTCTGTAGTATCACGCATAACGAGTACAGGCTTCCCTAAACTTGGCGCTTCTTCTTGCACCCCACCACTATCTGTAATGATAATTTTAGCGCGGTCCATCATCCATATAAAATCGTGATAAGCTAAAGGGGCGATAAGTTTAATATTCTTAATATTCCCTAAAATTCGGTTAACAGGTTCCAGTACTTTCGGATTTAAATGCACAGGATAGATGATTTGTAATGCTGGTCGCTCTAAAGCTATTGTTTTTAGCGCTTCGCAAATACGAATAAACCCATCGCCATGATTTTCACGTCGGTGTCCCGTTACCAATAGTAAATCGGCACCCTTTAATTCCGTATCCAATTGATTCACCAAAGTACTAGGTTTGCGTTTTACTTTATCCACACTTTCCAAGAGGGCGTCTATAACGGTATTTCCGGTTACTATAATGGTATCTGGGGCTATGTTTTCTTTTAATAGATTGTCTCGAGAGGCTTCGGTAGGCGCGAAATGAAAATCGGCGATTCTACCGGTAAGTTGTCTATTAATTTCCTCTGGAAAAGGGGAGTGTTTATTATGTGTTCGCAGTCCTGCTTCAATATGGCAGATTTTCGCGCCACTATAAAAACCAGCGATACTAGATGCCATTGTGGTTGTGGTATCGCCATGAACAAAAACATAATCGGGTTTAAAATCTTCTAATACGGGTTTCAACTCAGTAATAATAGCCGCTGTCAAGCCGTAAAGATCTTGCCCAGGGGTCATTAAATCTAAGTCGTATTCTGGTGTAATCTCAAAAAAACCGAGCACCTGATCTAACATCTCACGGTGTTGTGCCGTAACGCACACCTTAGTCTTAAAATGTGCCGTCTGTTTTTGAAATGCGTGTACCAGCGGCGCCATTTTTATAGCTTCTGGCCGCGTTCCAAATATTATTAATATGTTTTTCATTCTTATTATTTCAAATTCTCCCAATACCACTCCACAGCTTCTTCTATCCCCTTACTAATAGTATGGCTTGGTGCATACGCTAACAAGCGTTTTGCTTTCTCTACAGACGCTAGCGAGTGCGGGATATCCCCTTGGCGGTTTGGGCCGTGCGTAATAGATATATCTGCTATTTTGGCATCGTGTTTGGTCAAGTGCTTTTTTAGTAAGTCGGTGAGTTGTACCAGTGTGGTACGGTCGCCAACGGCTGTATTATACACGTGGTTTAGTGCCGCTTCGTTGGTGGTGGTAATAGCGCGTAAATTCATTTGCACCACATTATCGATATAGGTGTAATCGCGCGAGTAGCTACCATCGCCATTAATTAGTGGGCTCTCGTGGTTCATAAACTGTTTTACAAACAACGGAATTACCGCTGCATACGCCCCATTAGGGTCTTGGCGTCTTCCAAACACATTAAAATAACGCAGGCCAATCGTATTTAAGCCGTACGTGCTAAAAAAGTTCTCGGCGTATAACTCATTGACATATTTAGTAATGGCATAAGGCGATAACGGTTTCCCAATGGTATCCTCTACTTTTGGCAAGGCTTCAGAATCACCGTAAGTCGAAGAACTCGCAGCGTATATAAACCGCGTCACTTTAGCATCGCGTGCGGCAACCAGCATATTTAAAAAACCACCAATATTAACGTCGTTAGTGGTAATAGGGTCCTCTATAGAGCGCGGTACAGAACCTAAGGCGGCTTCGTGCAACACAAAATCTTGAGCTTTACAGGCGCTATGGCAGGTTTCTAAATCGCGAATATCGCCTTCTATTAAAGTAAAGTGTGGGTTTTTTAAAAAGGGCGCAATATTATGGTGGTGTCCTGTAGCGAAATTATCTAAACAGGTAACGTTTGCCCCTATTTTTAAGAGGTTTTCGCAGAGGTTAGAACCTATAAATCCCGCTCCTCCTGTTACGAGAACATTCTTATTTTTTAATACTTTAAATGCTTCTAAATTCATTATTTATGTTATTGATATGTATCAATTTCCGAACTTTAAGCTCGGGTAAAGAAATTGTAATCTGTTTATTTTTAATCCTAAATCCCTTAAAGACTCTGCTAATATCTTCCTGTAGATCAATTTCCTCCCTTTAGGGTTGGGGTAAAGAAATTGCTAACGTGATTTCCGCCCATTAAGCTCGGGTAAAGACATTGAGATAGGCTCTATTTGAACCACATTCAAAACCATTCACTGTTTACCACTCACTATGCACTTTCTAATGTTCATTTTTTCCATTGATGAAAAAACGAACCAAAAAAATCTAGGCTGATTTTAGTACGCTTGAAAACGGCGTAAAACCCTTATCGTGCGGATGGCAACCGCTGCACTAGGCCATCCTCCACTGCCAGCCGCTGCAGCTTTTACTTGTTTTACTACGCCTACGAAAAGTAGGCCGATTAAGATTTAGGTACGAATTAGATTTTAAAACGTTCTAATTATGTTCAATGTCCGCCCTTTAGGGCTGGGGTAAAGAAATTGAGATAAGCACTATTTGAACCACAATCAAAACTAATTATAAAAGTAAAGAAAACCATCTAATTATATTCAAATGCTGACCCCGGCCTATCGAGCATCTATCGTAAAATTTGAAATGAAGGCACCGTAAAATTTTAGGCTGTTTGAGCTATCAAAAATTAGGAATTGATAACAGATCTCTCCAGCGAGTTCCTAAAATTTAGGGGCAGAATGATAAATTTAGATAGAGGGTCGTAAGCCTAGACTTTTTTGTTTCTTTTTTGGGCAATGCAAAAAAGAAAAAGTGGAA
>NZ_VSKM01000020.1 GCF_008086175.1 Bizionia saleffrena | reverse complement strand
AAGCCTTTGGATTGCGCTAATTCTGATTGGTACTCCTTGGGCAGCACGTTCTTTTCTTCTAGGTAAAAATGAACCTTACCTTCTGATGATTTATGGTCTACAATTTCAAAATAATCCATAACGCCTTCCGGTAACAAATACTGTGCTAATTTTATATCCAAGATCTAATCTGTTTTTGTCAAAGATAAAGTTTCTCCCCAAGTTTTACGTTTGATCCATAGTATGGCGTTTAATCGCTACATTACTGAGTGTTCTGTGCAACTTTAGAGGTGCTAGAAACGTAGGATTTTTCCTTTTCAGGCTGACCACTATTTTTGCTTAATCCTAAAATCCCACAACTTTTGGACTTGATCCAAGTTGATCCCTGAAGCACTACCCAAGCCTGAATAAACACTTGACTTTACTCCATAAAAAAAGCCACTATTTCTAGTGGCTTATCTAAACTTGCTCCTCCTCTTAGGCTCGAACTAAGGACCCTCTGATTAACAGTCAGATGCTCTAACCAACTGAGCTAAGGAGGAGTGTTTTCGCTGTTGCGAGTGCAAATATAGTATGTTTTTTAACTTCTACAAAGCTTTTTGAAAAAAATTTAATTAAATATTGCTTTAAAGACATCATTTCCGTTGGCAAATAGCACCAATGCTATTAAAATGAAGAATCCAACTGTTTGTGCATACTCCATAAATTTGTCACTTGGCTTCTTTCCAGAGATCATTTCGTATAGCAAAAACATTACGTGTCCACCATCTAAAGCCGGAATTGGCAATAAGTTTAAAACCCCTAACATAATCGATAGAAACGCTGTAATGCCCCAAAAGTATTCCCAGCTCCACGTAGAAGGGAAAATGTCGAAAATAGCTTTAAAACCACCAACACCCTTGTAGGCACCTGTACTCGGACTAAATATTAATTTTAACTGACCAAAATAGCCTGTAATTTGATCAGTGAATTTAGCATATCCAACACCAAAGCTTTCACCAAAAGTATATTCCTTTCTAACGATATCAAAATACCCTAATTCTGCAAATAAGGTAGGGAATGATCCTGCAATAACTCCAAAACGACCTTCATCGTCAATTTGAAGCGTTTTCGTTATCGTTTCTTTATCTCTTAAGACTTCTACGGTTACCGTTTCTCCTTTAACCGTTTTTAATTTAGAGACCACTTGATCTGAGTATCGCAACTTATCCCCATTTACAGATAAAATAATATCCTTAGGTTTTAAACCCGCTTTACTGTTCTGCGATGAATCGGGAACGTTACCAATCATAAAAGGAATTCGTCGCTCAAAAAGGCGTCTATCTTGACTTGTCGATAGCTGACCTAAAAAGTCTACAGGTAAAGCTATTGTTTGTTCAGCACCATCACGTTTAATGGTTACAGTTTCGGCTCCAATAATATTGGTTCTAACATCTGATACGTTTACAATTTTAGCAGTACCCACCATCACAATATCATCACCAGTTTGAAACCCTAAATCGGTTAACAACGGATTATCAATTAAATAACCATCCTTTATGCTATCTGCAGAAATATCGGTATCTCCGTATGCAAACGCCGCAACAATGTAAATGATTAGCGCCAGTAAAAAGTTTACAAAAACACCTCCCAACATAATTATTAATCGTTGCCAAGAGGGCTTAGAACGAAACTCCCAAGGTTCTGGCGGTTTTTCCATCTGTTCCTTATCCATACTCTCATCGATCATTCCAGAAATTTTAACGTAACCTCCTAATGGCAACCAACCAATACCATAAACGGTATCGCCAATTTTTTTCTTGAAAAGTGAAAATTTCACATCAAAAAACAGATAGAATTTTTCAACTCTCGTCTTAAATAATTTCGCTGGGATAAAGTGGCCTAACTCGTGAAGAACGATTAATAGTGAAAGACTTAGTAAAAACTGACTTATTTTTATAACAAATTCCATGTATTCTTATATATTCATTTTTATAACGCCCAAAAGTAAGTATTTAGGCTTAGTTTAAAAAGCGATTATTGCTTTGCTTTACCAAATAGCAATATATAAGCCAAAAACCCATGAAGACTCTCTTTTTCATTGTATTTTTGTACTTCACTTTCAGAACGTTTTAAAATGTTAGATTTTTTTAAGGGCTATAAAAAGTTCGCCATCGGTTTCGGAATATTATGCGCGGTTATCATTGCTATTATTTATTCTGTTTTAAATGTCGAAAAACCGCTACCTATTTACCAACCCAGTCAAGTCGATACAACCCTTGTAGATAGCACTATTCAGTACGTTAAAAAATACCATAAAATTGCCGATTTTAGTCTCACGAACCAAAACGGAAAAACAATTACTCAAAACGATTATAAAGATAAAATTTACGTTGCCGATTTCTTTTTCACTACGTGCCAGACGATTTGTCCGATTATGACAGATCATATGCTAGCGATTCAGAAAGAAATTATTACCGACGATGAGGTTAAGTTATTATCGCACTCTGTTACCCCTGTTATTGACAGCGTTGCACAATTAAAAAAGTACGCACTACAAAAAGGGGTTAATGATAAAAAATGGAACCTAGTTACCGGAGATAAAAAGCAAATTTACGAACTGGCTAGAAAAAGCTACTTAGCCGTAAAAAGCGATGGTAATGGCGATAAGTACGACATGATTCATACCGAAAACTTTATGCTTATCGATAAAAAACGTCAAATTCGCGGCTTCTATGATGGTACCAACCCGGAAGCCATTTCTGAACTTTTAAATGATATAAAAACGTTAAAAAAAGAATATAAATAGCAGTTTTTAAGCTACAATTTTTTTTAGTGTCCTTTTTTCACTTACTTTTGCTTCTTTAAAATCAATCTAAATAAGCTTGCAACTAACAATAGCACATCTTAAACGCGGAGAAAAAGCCATAATAGTCGATGTCTCATCGGTTCACATTCCATTAAAACTATTAGAAATGGGCTGTTTACCTGGCAACGATGTTATGCTTGTGCAAGTCGCGCCTTTTGCAGACCCCATGTATTTAAATATTAATGGCAGCCATCTAGCAATTAGAAAAGAGACTGCTCTGCATATATTAATTGAAAAAATAGGTTAATGAGTAAGCAGATCAATGTCGCTTTAATAGGCAATCCCAATACCGGTAAAACCTCTGTGTTTAATGCTTTAACAGGTTTAAACCAGAAAGTTGGGAATTATCCAGGTATTACCGTCGAAAAAAAAGAAGGAATCTGCAAGCTACCGCGTGGGCTTAAAGCTCATATTATCGATTTACCCGGTACTTACAGTTTAAACGCGTCCTCTTTAGATGAAAACGTCGTTATAGAACTGCTTTTAAATAAAAACGATAAAGATTTCCCCGATGTTGCTGTTGTGGTGAGTGATGTCGAAAATTTAAAACGAAACCTTCTTCTTTTTACGCAAATTAAAGATTTAGAAATCCCGTCGCTATTGGTCATTAATATGGCCGATAGAATGAAATATAAAGGTATTTCGTTAGATATCGATTATTTAGAAAAACAACTCAAAACAAAAATCGCCCTCGTTAGTACGCGAAAAAAACAAGGGATAGATAATTTAAAGCAATTAATAATTAATTATAAAGACCTCTCTACTGAATGCTGTTTAAACGCTTCGGAAATTGATGTCGATTATTTTAATAAACTGCGTAAAGCGTTTCCTAATCAACTACTGTATAAATTGTGGCTGGTAATTACGCAAGATGTAAACTTCGGAAAAACTACTAGACAAGAAATTGAAGCCATTAATGGTTTTAAAACAAAATCTGAAGGTGACCTAAAACGCCTCCAACAAAAAGAGACGATTAAACGGTATCAGTTTATAAATAACGTCTTAAAAAAAGGACAAGATATAGATGTTTCTCAGGCTAAAGATTTACGTTATCGTTTAGACCGCATATTGACGCACAAAGTTTGGGGTTACGTTATATTTATGTTTATTCTATTAACTATTTTTCAAGCTATTTACGATTGGTCGAGCGTGCCTATGGACTTTATCGATAGCGCGTTTGCTTCATTAAGCGAGTGGATAAAAAACTCACTTCCTGGAGGCGCACTTACCAATTTAATAGCCGAAGGTATTATTCCTGGCTTAGGCGGTATTGTTATCTTTATTCCGCAAATAGCCTTTCTATTTTTATTTATCGCCATTCTAGAAGAAAGCGGCTATATGAGCCGGGTGGTATTTTTAATGGATAGAATAATGAGACGTTTTGGTCTTAGCGGCAAGAGTGTTGTCCCGTTAATATCAGGAACCGCTTGTGCTATTCCTGCAATAATGGCAACTAGAAATATTGAAAACTGGAAAGAACGCCTAATTACTATTTTAGTCACCCCGTTTACAACGTGTTCGGCACGTTTACCAGTCTACCTCATTATTATATCGTTAGTCATTCCTGAAGGACGTATTTTAGGCTTAAGTTATCAGGCACTAACACTTATGCTACTCTATCTTATAGGATTTACGGCCGCAATTGTTTCTGCCTATATCTTAGATAAAATATTAAAAATTAAGAGTAAAACCTTCTTTGTAGTGGAGATGCCAAACTACAAACTCCCTTTACTTAAAAACGTTGCATTAACGGTTGTCGAAAAAACAAAATCTTTTATTTTTGGAGCCGGTAAAATTATTTTAGCCATCTCTATTGTATTGTGGTTCTTAGCCTCTTATGGCCCTGGTAAAGAATTTAATAATGCAGAGGAAATAATGACCAAAGAATACGCTTCTCAAGACTTAACCGAAGACGAATTCCAACAAAAAATCGGGTCTTATAAATTAGAACATTCTTTTATTGGTATAACAGGTCGCGCCATAGAACCTGCTATTAGACCTCTAGGTTACGACTGGAAAATTGGTATCGCCTTAATAAGTTCGTTTGCTGCCCGTGAGGTCTTTGTGGGCACCCTCGCTACTATCTATAGCGTTGGTAACGACGATGAAGATACTATAAAAAACAGAATGGCTGGTGAAGTGAACCCAATTCTGGGTGGTCCTTTATTTAATTTCGCCTCTGGTGTTTCTCTACTTCTATTTTATGCCTTTGCGATGCAATGTATGGGTACTTTGGCCGTGGTAAAACGTGAAACCAACAGTTGGAAGTGGCCAATATTACAATTGGTAGTAATGACGGGGTTTGCTTACGTTGTTGCTTTAATTGCCTACCAATTACTGAAATGATTTTGTAATACGTACGACTAAGCAGTCGTAGAGTAAACTAAATACTTTTATGAACGCACTAATTCAAAACATACTCGCTTTTAGCATTCTAGCTTTAGCACTTGCTTTTTTAATTAAGAAGTTTTTCTGGAAAAAGAAATCGAAAAAAGCGTGTGGCACAGATGAATGTGGTGGTTGTCATTAAGAACTTAATGTGAACCATTTAAATAAGTCAGTTAAACTTAATTATTTCACTCAATCTTAAACTCGACTCTTCTATTTCTATTACGACCTTCCTGTGTGTCGTTATTAATGATCGGCATAGAATTACCGTATCCAATAGAATGGATTCTCTCTTTACTCAATCTTAAAAATTCAGCAACTGAATATGCTCTTTTTACTGAAAGGTCTTGATTGAAAACAGCAGTTCCAACAGTATCAGTATAGCCAGAAATTATAATTTTAGTCTCATCATTTTCATTTAGATACTGATAAACTCCGGCTATTTCCGATTTGGCCATATCCAACAATTCGAAACTATTGAAATCGAAAACAACATTTTTAAATACGTAATCTTTGTTTAAATCTAATTCTAGGGGCTTTTAGTCACTTTTTCTAATAGTTCTTTACTCTTAGCTGCGTTCACTACACCCACTGCTTTCCTTTCAATGGTGATGAAATCAATATAATAATAAGACATATCAAATTTACTCTTATCGACTACGAGGCGTTTATCCGTTTTTGAATTCTTTTTAAAATTTCTAATAATAACAAACGTCTCATAACCCTTGGCATAAAAATCTTTTCAAGTCGAACCCAGTCCGTTTTATTATCGTAATACGCGCTACTATCAAAATTATGAATTGAATAATCTGCAACACCCATCTTCTTTAATAATTTTTTAGAAAGCCCCGTAAAAACAGCGACTTTGAGTTGTTCTGCAGACATAAGAAAACCAATATCTTTAATAACAAAATCGGAATTTTCAGCCAAGTTAATATAAAAGGTCACTGTATACTCCACACCTGGTTCTAAAGCATGCATTAGCTCGCCTTGTATGTATTCGCGATAGTCGTCATCAGTATACAAATAAAAACCTGCATATTTGTTACCAAATAGTGTTTCCTGAAATCCGTTCTAGTTATAAGGAATGCCCGTTTCTCTTTCAGAACACGAGTTAAATAAATCTGTAGAGCCATAAGTTGGAGAAGACCAAAAGGAAACATTCGCATCAAAATTTCCAACCAATTCTGTACATCTCCTCGCCTCTTCAAAACTAGGGTTCAACACTAAATTCTGAGAAGAGACCGTTATTGAAAAAACCAAGAAAAAAAACCTTAAATTAGGCATACTTTCCCTATTGTCCTAGCATTTCTTAACTCTTGTAAAGCCTGAGGTTAATACGCCTCAACGTCCAAAAGCAAAACATAATCTGAAGCGTTTACCTCAACCCCATATTCGGGATATGGTGATACGTTCATCGCTTGTATCGTAAGGGATTCATCTTTAAAAATGATATCGGTTTCTTGACCCGTTGGGTTTCTTTTAAAACCAATGGTTATTGTTTTTGCCTCCGCTTTATTACCTCCGTGTTGCACGTCAACTAAAAGAACAACTTCACCAGCCCAAATACAATTCACGTTTTTAGGACAACGCGAATCAGAAACCACACTAACAAATTTTATAGTAACCCCTTTTAAAGTTGCTGTTTTTTGTATGGGGAGTTTTGTAATTATAACAGGTGCTTTTACAGTAGTATCGGTACTATCCTGAGCAAAAAGCCCAACTGAAAATAAAAGCGCAATAACAAAAAGTAATGATTTCATAGCGGTATGTATTTTAAACTTCTTTTAAAAATAAATTTTTAGCAACGTTTTGCGACACTACCATTTCGGTCGCATTAAATTTTATTTTTACAGAATTATCAAAAGGTTCTTTATGGAGGACTTCAATAATGGTGCCCAACCCAATTTTGTTACCATCTAAGTATTTTAAAAAATGAGACGACGTATCTTTTACGCCCACACAGGTATAAATGTGACTAATTTCAGATTGAGATAACGCTATTTTATCAATGTTTTTAAAATTTCCATTTTTATCAGGAATCGGATCGCCGTGCGGATCATACGAGGGGAATTCTAAAAAAGCATCCAACTCGTTAATCAATTTCTCAGAACGAATATGTTCCAAATGTTCGGCTACCTCGTGCACTTCATCCCATGTAAAATTAAGTTTTTCAACTAAAAACACTTCCCATAATCGATGCTTTCTAACAATATTTACGGCAATGTGTTTCCCTTTCTCGGTTAATACAACACCTTGATATTTTTTATAGTTAAGATATTCTTTCTCCGAGAGTTTTTTAACCATATCGGTAACAGACGATGCCTTTGTCTCTAGTGCTTCGGCTATAGCATTGGTGTTTACCATTGCCTTGCCATATTTACCCAAATGATAAATAGCTTTAATATAGTTTTCTTCTGTTAATGTAATCATAGATAGCGTGTGATTTACAAATATACACATATAAAAATCTAAATATAAATTTAGACTAATCTAAATATTAGTTTACATTTGCAGAAAATAATTTTAATATGAGACTAATTTACACGTTGCTATTCACTTTTATATCTTTGGGGTCACAGGCACAAGAATTTTATAAAATTAGTGGCAAAATTTCTTCAGAAAATCAACCACTAATTTTTGCAAATGCTTATTTGGAAGGCACAAATAAAGGAAGTACAACAAACGAGAATGGCGCTTTTAGTTTAACAGGAATACCTTCAGGCACCTACACCCTAGTAGCGTCGTTTGTGGGCTACAGAACAGAAAGAAAACACATAAAAATCACAACTAACGATGTGACTATCACTTTCGATTTAATTGAAAAAAACGATTTAGACGAAGTTGTGGTTACAGGAACACGCACAGAGAAGCGCAAAACCGACTCCCCAGTAATTGTTAATTTAATTAATAGTAAAACCTTAGAGCAAGTAAGCGCTACCGATCTTTCTGAAGGTCTGCGTTTTCAACCAGGACTACGTGTAGAAACCGACTGCCAGACGTGTAACTATACACAAATTAGAATGAATGGTTTACAGGGTGGCTACTCGCAAATATTAATCAATGGACGTTCTATTTTTAGTCCGTTAACTGGACTTTACGGATTAGAGCAAATCCCCGTGAATATGATAGAGCGTATAGAAGTCGTCCGTGGTGGTGTATCTGCGCTTTATGGCTCTAGCGCTATTGGCGGTACCGTAAACGTTATCACCAAAATCCCTAAATCTAATGACTACAGTGTAAATTACAACTACGAAAGTATAGACGGTGATGCTACCCAAAGTCTCATAACCGGTAACGCTACCGTTGTCAGTGAGGATTATAATGCTGGAGCGAACTTCTTTGTAAGTAACAGAAAACGTACAGCGTATGATGCAAACGGTGATAATTTTTCAGAATTACCAGAATTAAGAGGAAACTCTTTTGGTATGAATGCCTTTTATTTACCAACCGAAAACTCAAAACTAGAAGTGAGTTTAAGTAGTCTTTTCGAACACCGTTACGGCGGAGAAATAGTAGATAAACCTGCCTATTTAGCAAATCAATCTGAAGAACGCGACCACCACATTTTAATGGCGAGTTTAGATTATCAAATTAATTTTAACGCCGATAAAAGCGCCTTAATAGTCTATTATGGCGGACAAAAAACCGATCGCGACCATTACACAGGAATTATTCCCAATGATGAGATAGAACAACAGGCATTTTACGCCAATCCTCCTTATGGAATTTCGGAGGTATTAACACACCAAGGTGGCACGCAATACAATCAACGTTTTAATGAGTTTCTAGGCGGAAGCACCGTGTTTACTGGTGGATTAGAATATGTTTACGACACTGTTTTCGACGAGATAAATGCCTACAATTATTTAATAGACCAAACCACAAGAAACGTTGGAGCCTTTGTACAAAACGACTGGAATGTTACCGAAAACCTTAATTTCTTATCTGGTTTTAGGCTGGATAAGCACAATTTAGTAGACCACACTGTATTTAGTCCGCGATTATCTCTGCTTTACAAATTAAAAGAAACGACACAATTTCGATTAGGCTGGGGAACGGGGTTTCGCGCACCGCAAGCATTTGATACCGATTTACATATTGCTTTCGCAGGTGGTGGAATTTCACGAATTAGTTTAGATCAAGATTTATTTGAAGAACGTTCAAACAGTTTTACAGCCTCAGTAAATTACGATAAAGCGACCGAGCATTTAATTGCTGGTTTTACCGTTGAAGGATTTTACACAAACCTAAAGGATGCTTTCTATTTAGCACCCATAGGATCGGATAGCTTTGGTGATCGTTATGAAAAAAGAAACGGTAGTGGGGCAACAGTAAAAGGAATAACTTTAGAAGCTCGCGCCAATTTCGACTACCTTTTTGAAGTCGAAGCAGGGTTTACATTACAATCTAGCGCATTTAGCGATGCCGTAGAAAACAGCGAAGGCTTAGAAGCTAAAAAAGAGTTTTTAAGAACGCCTAATGATTACGGTTATGCCACTTTTACTTACACCCCAACTAAGACATTTAACGCTAGTGCGAACTTAGTATATACTGGTGCTATGGATATTATACACGTTGCAGGAGAAAACACAGGTCAAACTATTGACGAATACTACAAAACGCCTACGTTCACAGAATTAAGTTTACGTGCTGGTTACACATTTAATTTAGATAAAGTTAGCACGAGTTTAGAGCTTTATGGCGGTGTTAAAAATGTTACTAATAGTTATCAAGACGACTTCGATTTAGGAAAAAATCGAGACAGCAATTATGTCTACGGTCCCGGAGCGCCACGCTCCGTTTTTGCGGGAATTAAAATTAAATCGCTGTAGTTTGAAATATACACTTTTGGTTACTATATATATTTCACTATTAGTAACAGCCAATACGGCCTTTTCCCAAACGGAAGAGGCTGTTAATTGGTTAAGCTTCGAACAGCTTAATACAGCACTTCAAGAAGCGCCTAAAAAGGTGTTTATCGATTTTTATGCCGATTGGTGCACGCCGTGCCTAAAGATGCAAAAAGAGGTGTTTACTAATAAAGCTATCGTTAAAGAAATCAACAAAAATTATTATGCAGTTAAAATGAATGTAGAAACCACCGATACAATACATTTCGGAAACCAAGTATTTTTTAACACACGCGCCAAACGTCGCAATCCCATCCATCAAATACCGTTGTTAATGGCGCAGCAAAAAGACAGGCAATTTTCGCTTCCTGCGCTGGTGTTTTTAGATGAAAAATTTAAAGCTCAGGCACGGTATTTCCAATTCCTAAGTACTACGCAGCTTTTAACCATTATTTCGGAATTATAATCCAATTACTATAAAGTAATCAGGTTAAGTTATATAGATAATATCTTTCATTTTTTAGTACCTTCGTAATAATTATTTAGACCAATGAAAAAAATTATAATACTACTTCTAGTTACCGTAACCTTCAACTGTAAAGACAGCAAAAGGGATAATGGCAAACTCAATATTGTTACCACAACAACAATGATCTCCGATCTCGTGCAAAATATTGGAGGCGATAATATTAATTTAGAGGGATTAATGGGTAGTGGTGTCGATCCGCATTTATACAAAGCCAGCGAAGGCGATGTTACAAAATTAGTCAATGCCGATATTATTTTTTATAACGGTTTGCATTTAGAGGGAAAACTAGTAGAGGTTTTCGAAAAAATGGAAAGCGCACACAAAACACCTGTTGCCTTATCTGATGCTATCGATAAAAGAACGCTTATTGGCTCGGAGTATTTTGCTTCAAATTACGATCCACACGTGTGGTTTAACATTGCATACTTCAAATTATTTGCTCAAAAAGTAGCCCGCGTATTATCTGAAAAAGATCCTAAAAACGCCAATAGTTATAAACAAAATGAAACAAAATATTTAGAACAATTAGATATTTTAGAAACGACTATTAAAGCTACTATTGCGACATTACCCCAAGAGAAACGCATTCTAGTAACCGCTCACGATGCTTTTAGTTACTTCGGTAAAAATTACGCTTTCGAGGTGGTAGGATTACAAGGTTTATCTACAGCCACAGAAGCGGGGGTACAAGATGTGCAAGAATTGGCTGCCTTTATTATTGAAAAGGAAGTAAAAGCCGTTTTTATTGAAAGCTCTGTACCAAAACGAACTATTGAAGCGTTACAAGCAGCCGTAAACTCTAAAGGTTATGCTATTGAAATTGGTGGCACACTTTATTCTGATGCTTTAGGTAACAACGGAACCCCTGAAGGCACCTATATTGGAATGTTTGAATACAACGTAAATACCATTGTAAATGCATTAAAATAACTGGAGTTAACTTCTTAAATTATGGCACAAAATATAGCAGTAAAAGTAGACGATTTAACGGTAGCATATAACTACAAACCCGTGCTTTGGGATATTGATTTAGAAATTCCGGAAGGCGTTTTAATGGCTATAGTTGGCCCTAATGGTGCAGGAAAATCGACACTAATAAAATCTATTTTAGGCATTCTTCCTCCTATTGCTGGTAGCGTAACTATTTACGGAAAACCTTACAAAAAGCAGCGTTCGCTTGTGGCATACGTGCCACAAAAAGGAAGTGTGGACTGGGATTTCCCAACCACAGCTTTAGATGTGGTTATGATGGGAACTTATGGTAGTTTAGGCTGGATAAAACGGCCACGACAAAAAGAGAAAAAAGCCGCTTTGGAGGCGTTAGAAAAAGTAGGAATGCTAGCCTTTAAAAGCAGGCAAATAAGTCAGTTGTCCGGCGGACAACAACAGCGTATTTTCTTGGCGCGCGCTCTAGTACAAAATGCATCAATATATTTTATGGACGAGCCTTTTCAAGGCGTAGATGCCACTACAGAAATTGCCATTATTAACATTTTAAAAGAGTTGCGAAAAGCAGGGAAAACCGTTATTGTTGTACACCATGATTTACAAACCGTACCCGAATATTTTGACTGGGTGACGTTTTTAAACGTCAAAAAAATAGCGACCGGTCCCGTAAAAGATATTTTTAACGACGATAACCTCACTAAAACTTACGGTATTAACTACAAAGTTAGTATTCAAGAATAAATATCATCTTTTAATTAATTACAAAACAATGAGTTTAAACGAGTACTTTTCTTTGGTGTTTTCAGATTACACACTAAGAACTATCACCTTAGGAACCGCCATTCTAGGTGCCGTTTGTGGTATGCTCGGTAGCTTTGCTGTTCTTAGAAAACAAAGTTTATTAGGCGATGCTATTTCGCACGCCGCATTACCAGGTATTGCCATCGCTTTTTTAATTACCGGAGCAAAAGACTCTAACACTTTATTATTAGGTGCTTTGGTAAGTGGATTAATTGGTACATTTTGGATTAAAGGAATTACGTCAAAAACACATCTAAAATCAGACACGGCTTTAGGCCTTATATTATCGCTCTTTTTTGGTTTCGGAATGCTGCTTTTAACCTACATACAAAAACAACCCAATGCCAATCAAGCGGGATTAGACAAGTATTTATTTGGGCAGGCAGCCACTTTAGTAGAAAGTGATGTATGGCTAATGGCGGTGGTAACGGGACTGTGCTTATTTGTTATTTTACTGTTTTGGAAAGAATTTAAAATACTCCTTTTCGATCCAGATTATACCAAAACTCTAGGTTTTAACACCAGAATAATCGATATTTTAATCACTTCCTTTATTGTTTTAGCTATCGTTTTAGGCTTACAAACGGTTGGTGTGGTATTAATGAGCGCAATGCTTTTAGCGCCTGCTGCTGCTGCCAGACAATGGACTAACAGCTTAAGCACAATGGTTATTTTAGCCTGTATTTTTGGGGCGCTCTCTGGCGTGTTCGGTACCGCCATTAGCGCCAGCCAAAATAATCTATCTACTGGGCCAGTAATTGTTTTAGTCGCCTCCGTTTTCGTTTTATTTTCATTTATTTTTTCCCCTAGCCGCGGTGTATTGTTTAGACAATTGCGTTTTATTAAAAACCGAAGAGATTTAGAGCAGCATAAAACATTAGCCTTTATGTATCATATTGCAAAAACACACGATAATATTTCACATCCACACACCATTAAAATATTGAATAATTTTCAAGGGTTTACTCGGGGTACACTTCAAAAGTTAGTCAAAAAAAATTACGTTGAACTCGATGGAAATATGTGGAGTTTAACCGACGACGGGTTTAAAAAAGCCTCTAATTTATACAACCAGCAAAACAATGAATAGTGCTCAAATAGAAATACAACTTATAGCCAGTCTTGTCGCTATTGCTTGTGCTATACCAGGCACATTTCTTGTGCTTAGAAAAATGGCTATGATTAGCGATGCCATTAGTCACGCTATTTTACCAGGCCTTGTGGTTGGTTTTTTCATTACACAAGACCTTAACTCGCCACTACTTATTTTGCTTGCTGCATTAACAGGGCTCATCACCGTAATTTTGGTAGAACAAATACAAAAAACAGGGTTAGTAAAAGAAGACACCGCTATTGGGTTAGTGTTCCCAGCGCTGTTTAGTATTGGTGTTCTTTTAATTTCAAAAAATGCCAACGACGTGCATTTGGATATCGATGCTGTCCTGTTGGGAGAATTAGCCTTTGCTCCTTTCGACCGCTTATTTATTGGCGGGACTGATGTTGGTCCGAAATCACTTTGGGTTATTGGCACCATTTTAACCATTACTATCGGCTTATTAATTGCCTTTTTCAAAGAGCTAAAAGTGAGTACTTTCGACGCCGGTTTGTCGGCATCTTTAGGGTTTTCTCCCGTGGTTATTCATTACGGATTAATGTCTGTCGCTTCGGTAACCACCGTTGGTGCTTTCGATGCGGTGGGTGCTATTTTGGTCGTCGCATTAATGATTGCTCCCGCTGCAACAGCTTATTTACTTACTACCGACTTAAAGAGAATGCTTCTGTTATCTATCTTTTTCGGACTGTTTAGTGCTATTGCAGGCTACTGGATGGCGCACGCCCTCGACGCTTCAATCGCAGGATCTATTACCACAATATTAGGTTTGCTATTTTTAATGGTGTATTTATTTGCCCCAAGCAATGGGATCATTGCTGTATTATATAAGGAAAAACAGCAACGCATAGAAGTCTCTTTATTAACCTTTTTACTGCATTTAAAAAACCACTCCGAAAAAAGAGAGCGCCACGTAAACCATTTACGTGAGCATATTAACTGGCAGAAAGTTCGTGCCAAAACGGTTTTAGAATTAGCGTTAAAAAACAATATGATTGTGATTAATAACGACATCGTTTCCCTTACTAAAAAGGGCGACAAATTTACGACACAAGCCATCGATTATATTATTACCAACGAAGACGCGCAAATTGAAGGCATGAAAGATGATTTCTTTTTGTTTAGGGGTTAAAATTAGATGTGATACTGCTTTAATTGCAATGCTTTTATGTGCTTCGGAAGTGACTTTGGGGTATTTATAATTTGTATCTCAATTAATAATCGTGCACTACTCTTTGCTTATTAGTTTTGTTTCCATAGCAATAGTTTTGCGCTATTCGCGATTTGGGAATATTACGAGCACTTAGTGTCGCTTAATAAGAGAAAGAAAAGCTTAAAAAAAACAGATTATAATCTATTAGAAGTTCAGATAAATATTGAGTGAGTACACCAGCCTATAAAAATTTCAAGAGTCTAAAAAATATTCAATCGTAATCGTTGATGACATCGAATATAGTAAGATCATACATTAATAGGAAACCCTTTTACAAATTCAGCTACCTAGGACTCAACCCTCGTAGCATTTTTTTTTAGCGGACTCTAACTCGCGTTAGGGATTGATGTGGAAATCCTTTTTGTGAGGCACGAACCAAAAGATTGCAACGGAAAGCCCGACCCGGTAGGGTAACGCGCAAGTAAATCTTTTAAAGCACCCCTAGAAATGAGCCTATAACAAAGCACTCCTTTACACTACGGAATTGATTTTTATACGGTAAAGACACCAACAAAATAACCCGCTACAACCCGCGTTCTTTTTGAATTTGCTCGTACGCTTTTTGTACTTCCTTAAATTTAGCTTCCGCACCCTTTTTGTGTTCTTCGCCTAAATGTTCCACTTTATCAGGATGATACTTTTTTACTTTTCTTCGGTAGGCTTGTTTTATCTCGTCGGCCGATGCTGCTTTGGTTATTTCAAGAATTTTATAAGCATTATCGCTACTGTTATAAAACATTGCTTTTATGCTGTTATAATCTCTCGAGCTAATATTTAAATAGCCTGCAATGGTTGCTATTTGACGTTCTTCTTCGTCGATAACCATACCGTCTGCCTTCGCAATATTAAATAAGAAATGCAGTAATTGTAAACGCGATGGGTGATCCATCATGCGCTGAATTTGCAAACAGACTTGACGCGTATTTATGGTTTGGTTGTTTATCTCTTTAAACAATTTAAACGCTTTGTTTGCACGTTCTTTACCATACATACCCACAAATTGCGAACGTACGTAATCGAGTTCTCGAGGATCAGAAACCCCATCGGCTTTAATCACAACAGATGCCAAAATAAGTAAGCTCACTTCGAAATCTCCAGAATGTGTTTGCGGGCGTTGTTCTGCGCTATATCCACCAGATTTTCGGTTTGAGGCCTCTCCTTCACTTAAAAAAGGATTGTATTTACCAGATGAAAACGCATCGCCAGCACTTCCTAACGCTAACCCTATTATCGCCCCAATTGGCCCTCCTAAAGCCCAACCTATAGTTGCACCTATCCACTTAAATCCACTCATTACTTAATCTTAAAATTGATTGCCAAATATACTAATAGTAAATTGTTTTTCTTAAAGTTTATGCGTCGTTATTTAATAAAATACACCCCTTAATATACCGTTATTTTGCATTTTAGGTGTTTTTTTATTTGACTATAGTCTGACCTTATGGCACCATAACTGTTATCTGATAAGTAGATATCTTTTTTTGTATAGTTTTTGATTAACTTTGTAGGTATAGAATATTAATAGATAAAAATTAAAAGATATGTATCCAGCAGAATTAGTAAAACCAATGCGTGAGGACTTAACTAAGGTTGGTTTTCAAGAATTACACACAGCAAACGATGTCGATGCTGCCATAGCCAAAGAAGGAACAACTTTAGTGGTTGTAAATTCGGTTTGTGGTTGTGCCGCGGCAAACGCTAGACCTGGTGCTAGTATGAGTTTAAAAAACGACAAACGTCCAGATCAATTAGTAACTGTTTTTGCAGGCGTAGATAAAGAAGCAACAGACAAGGCGAGAGCACATATGGTTCCTTTCCCTCCAAGTTCTCCTTGTATCGCTTTGTTTAAAGACGGTGAATTAGTACATATGTTAGAGCGTCACCATATTGAAGGTCGCCCAGCAGAATTAATTGCATCAAACCTTATGGATGCCTACAACGAGCAATGCTAATTAACAACAATTAGGCGTTACATTTTAACATAAAAAACCACGATTTAATCGTGGTTTTTTTATGCATACTGCCGTTTTTATAGTTACTTTGTTTAATAAAACTAATTGTAATTAATGCGAAAATTATTAGCATACCCCTTAACGATTATTTATTTCCTTTTTTTCGGGTTAACGTTATTCGTATTTCACCCGTTACAATGGGTGTGTCTTAATGTTTTTGGGTATCAAGCACACAAAAAGTGTGTTGATATTTTACAATTTTGTTTATTGCGATGCCTTAATCTTTTAGGGACTACATTTAAGTTTAATAACGACTTTAACCTCCCTACCGATTTACCACTTATTATTGTGTCGAATCATCAAAGTATGTACGATATTTCGCCTATTATGTGGTATTTTAGAAAACACCACGTAAAATTTGTAAGTAAAAAAGAGCTGGGAAAAGGAATTCCTTCAGTATCTTACAATCTACGACACGGTGGGTCGGCATTAATAGACAGAAAAAACCCTAGACAAGCCATTGTTGAAATTAGACGCTTTTCGAAATATATTGAAGACAACAAAAGGGCAGCTGTAATATTTCCTGAAGGCACACGAAGTAAAACCGGTGCTCCTAAACGTTTCCAGACTAAAGGTTTAGAAACTTTAATAAAATACATGCCTAGTGCATTGGTGGTACCGATGACAATTAACAACTCGTGGAAAACTTTACGTTATGGCAAATTCCCAATGGGTATAGGCGCTAACATTAGTTTTACAGTGCACAAACCCTTAAAGGCTAGCGAATTTGAAACTCGCGCCCTTTTAGAGCAGGTTGAAACCGTTATAAAAGAACACATTATTAAATAAAAACAACAAATTATGTCATTAAAAAATGTAAGATTGGAAGTGATGCAGTTTTTGGAAAAAGACGTAGACTCATTAATACAAAAATATTTAATTCCAGCTGAAACCATTTGGCAACCTTCAGATTTTTTACCAAATTCTGAAAGTGACAGCTTTTTTGAGGAAGTTAAAGAAATTAGAGAACTGTCTAAAGAATTACCATACGACTTCTGGGTAGTTCTTGTTGGCGATATGATTACAGAAGAAGCACTACCAACCTACGAATCGTGGTTAATGGATGTTGAGGGCGTAAACCAAGTGGAACGCAACGGATGGGCAAAATGGGTAAGGCACTGGACGGCCGAAGAGAACAGGCACGGTGATGTATTAAACAAATACCTTTACCTTTCTGGTCGTGTCAATATGCGCGAAATTGAAAGAACAACCCAACATCTTATTTCTGATGGCTTTGATATTGGTACCGATAGAGATCCTTACAAAAACTTTGTATATACAAGTTTTCAGGAATTAGCAACTTATGTTTCTCACAATCGTGTAGCGAAATTAGCTAAAGACCAAAGCAATAGACACCTTTCTAAAATGTGTAAAATTATTTCTGGAGACGAAATGAGACATCACCACGCCTATAGTGAATTTGTAGAGCGTATTTTTGCTGTAGACCCAAGCCAAATGATGATTGCTTTTCAATACATGATGAAGCAAAAAATTACTATGCCAGCACATTTCTTAAGAGAATCAGGAGATAAAATGAGTACGGCTTTCGAAGAATTTTCGAACACCGCTCAGCGTATTGGAGTTTACACCGCTTTAGATTATGTTGATATTTTAGAAAAGCTGATTAAACGTTGGGAAATTGAAAAAATTACAGGACTAAATGAAGAAGCCGAAAAAGCGAGGGACTATTTATTGAAATTACCCTCACGAATGCTAAGATTAGCAGGGAGAGTAAAAATTCCTGAAAACTCTTATCAGTTTAAATGGGTAGAACCTGCTAAATTATAGTAATGTCTCAAGACGTTTTAATTAGCAATACAATTGCATTTGTAAAGCGCGAACTTAAAGACGCTGAAGGTGGCCACGATTGGTTTCATATTGAGCGTGTTTATAAAAACGCCTTACTTATTGCGAAACGAGAACAGGTAGACACTTTAGTCGTTGCTCTTGGCGCGTTATTACATGATATTGCCGATAGTAAATTTCATAACGGCGATGAAACCGTAGGGCCCAAAGTAGCACGAGAGTTTTTATTTACCCAAAACACGGACTCTTATATTATTGAGCACGTTATTAAAATAATAGAAAATATTAGCTTTAAAGGCGGAAATACTGCGCAACAGTTTACGTCTTTAGAGTTGGATGTTGTGCAAGATGCCGATCGATTGGATGCCATAGGTGCCATAGGCATTGCGCGTTGTTTTAATTATGGCGGATTTATAAACAGGCCACTGTTTAATCCTGAAATTAAACCGCAGCTAAATATGACAAAAGAAGAGTATAAAAACTCTGAAGCACCAACCATAAATCATTTTTATGAAAAGCTGTTGCTTTTAAAAGATAGAATGAATACCAAAACCGGCACGCAAATCGCTGTTAAAAGACACGATTTTATGCTCTTGTTTTTAGACCAGTTTTATAACGAATGGGATGGTAAAAAATAATGTAACAAAAAAGACGACTGTATAAGTCGTCTTTTTTTTGCGATACATTTAAATAAAGTGTTGTTTTTATAGACTATCGGTTAGTGTTAATTTATTTCAGTTTACTTACTATTTCAAGAGGGGTAGTTTCGTTTTTTATTTGTTAACCGTTTCTCGAGTTTAATCACACATAACGGCCTTTTATATAGTTTGTGGCGTGTTTGTATGCAAGGATTTTCCTGAAGTAAAATTAAAAACTAGCGAGAAAAGTAACTAACATTGATCAAGTTGAAATTTTTATTTTTTATAGGGATTCTGAACATTTCTTGTTTTTTCGGGATTCTAATTAATCCGCTCAATTCCGTTTTCGATTTTTAGCATTTTACTATTGAGCCGAATTCTTATATTGAATTTCTATTTACCTATGGGCAGGTTACTGAAGTATATACAGGGTTACCCGTATTATCTACTGTCAATTTCCAACAGTTCCCATTTGACGAAGTTAGTATTACTCCTCTATTAGAAGTTGGTAAATAAACATCACCATCAGAAGTAATCCTCATAGTTTCTCTCATCGCGGCAGGCCCAGTATATTCATTTTGGAAGACTAGATCTGCTTTATCTACGCCTGTCGCAATATTTGAAATAACGCTTGTTGCTTCAAAAGTTTTTTCGCTATCACGAGATATAAACGTTAAAGTCGCTCTTGAATTAAGTTTAGTAGAGCGATTATCTATCAACAACCCTCCACCCTTTGGATCTTCACTTAATATAGGCAGTTTTCTCGGATTATATTCAGTATCATTCGTGTAAGTAATATGTACATTCGTTCTAGGTTTCCTGTTTCCGATAGGATTATCAAGCATAAACACTCTTCCTTCTGTATAAATGTCTTCTGTATTACTTGTTGAGATTTGATTTGTAGTAACACTTAACCAGTCAGTATCACCACCACCTTGGGATAAAGAGTTTAAATCATACCATTTTACATTACCATTACTATCAGTTATTAATAGTCTATCAAAAGGCTTACCTGTAGCTTGAGACAACCCATCAAATCGTAACGTTCCGTTGGTATGAAATAGAGACGTAGGCGAATTTACACCTATTCCAACCTTTAGAGGCGTAAGATTTAGAGATGAATTATAGGAGATCAAATTATTTGAATTTCCTATCCAACCTTGCGCGTAAATTGTTAAGGAAAGTAATAAAGTAATTGAGGTTAAAATTAGAGTTGCTTTTTTAATTCTAATTTTTTTGCGATCATTGAAATTGATTTGAACTGGCCTTAAATTTTTGGTTTTCATAATTCTTATTTTTTTAAGTTATACAACTTTAGAGTTTGTCCTTAATTAAATTATAAGCGTTTAACTCCTTCGTATTCAAAAATAGAATGATTGTAACCCTTCACAAAGTGCCAATCCATTATCGGTTTGTTTCAATCAATTATCGGTTTCTCTCAGTGAATAGCAGCGTGTATTTACATGGAAAGTTACGTGTTTGTATGCAAGGATTTTCCTAAGGTAAAATTAGAAACTAGCGAGCAAAGTAACTAACATTGATCAAGTTGAAATTGTGATTTTGAACATTTCTCGTTTTTTCGGGGTTCTAATTATTCTGCTAAATGCCATTTTCAATTTTTAGCATTTCAGTGAATCTAGCAAGCGCTTTATTCTAACTTGTTTTTCAATTCCGATGGCGTGAGCAGTTGCACAATTTGATAAATGTAACAGGCAATCTGATTTTTAAAAGCTTGCTTAAATCCGATTTTAAAAAAAAGTTCCAATTGTAATAATAGAGCAAATTGCGAGTAATAACACACTAATTATTATTAAGAAATTTTTTTGATTTTTTATTAAAAATTTTACGTCGATGACTAAAAAAATAATTTGCGCAAAAAGAAATGGTATTGTCAATAGTTCTCTAAAAACACCAATTAAAACAAAATCAATTTCGTAAAAATCAATCAGCCAAATCAGTACAAAGTAAGATACGATTGCAAAATTAGCTATTATCAAGTTTCTACGTGTTATTAATTTGTTCATTCTATTCGATTTTGAGTGCGTTCCGCCAATAAAGTTTGTGGTTAGGCACAACTTATGTTAACTTTAAGTAAATGGTTCATAAATAGAAAGACCGCGCGGATTTTCGTGAATTGGCTAAAAATAGCAATTAGTTTTATAGGGTGTCATAAAGAGTTTTATCCGTCCCAAACCTTGAAATCTTTAACTGTATAATCTTCGTCGAACTCTATGAATAAAGTACCTGTGTTAATCCCAAAACCTGACATTCCTAAATAATAGTAAAATTTATTATTAATTTGATGTAACGGTTCGCCTAACAATTTAAAAACACCTTCTTTAGTTTTGCCTTTCAGCTCGTGTTTTTCTTTTAAGCTCTGTATCCTATTCCACCGCAAAGATAAATCCGATTCACTTTCTGTACAATTTTTCCATTGCTCAGAATTAAATGGTGTATTATCTGAATTATTAGTCGCTAACACTCCAACAGCTATTATCGCTAATACAATTACAAATCTAAGAATTAATTTATTACGCAATTACAATTGAATGATAGAGTAATGGGATTATTATAAAAAATAGTATCGTCAGCGGAATCCAAATTACAATAGGAATTATTGACCAAAGCCATTTCACTTTTTTTGGTAATTCGCTAAACCAAATAAAAATTATTCCTGCAATGAAAAAAATCCAACCAAGAAATATCCCATAAAGTATCGTCGAGATTATTGCTCCAACAATCATCAATATTTTACCAACGAGAGCTAGACCATTATCTTCTTTTGATATTATTTTTGACAGTATTTCTTTCAAGTTATTTACAACTTTCGCGTCTATAGTTTGTGGCGTGGTTAGACAACCCATTTAGTAAATAAAAACTGAATAAAAAATCTGCGAGGATTTGCGTAAATAGATTTTATACAATATTAGTATTCTGTTGTTGATTTCTAATCGGTTATTTCATTTTTTAATTTCACAATATCTGTCAGTTTTTGCATTTCTTTTTTGACGCCTTTTCTAATTATAAAAAAAAGAATTAGTCCAATAACAACATACGAAATATCAATTAAAACTACATTCCAAAATTTCATATATAGACTGAATTCGGGTGTAATCATATAAAACCCGATAGTGTATAAACCAATAATTATAGGCGCAATAACTTGATGAATTGTTTTTCTAAATTGATGAAACTTGATAGCGTTATCTGCTGTTTTTAATGTGGTTTCAAGGATGTTTATTTGTTTTGCCTTATGGATACTTCTTATTTCAATGACAATTCTAAATACCAAACCTAAAATCATTAATCCTGCACCGATCCTGCTCAACATTTCTTTTACTGGTGCTACATAATAAAAGAATATAGAAATAACTATTAATGTCACTAATAAAATTATGATTGTACTATAGTAAAAAAAAACATTCTCTTTTTCTTTAATTTTTATTTTTTTATATAAGTCGTCAAAGTTTGTGGTGGAAAGTTCACTATTTTTTTTAGTACTCTCCCATTTACTTTGTAGTTCTTTAAAATCGCTACTCATCTTTGTTATTTTTTAGAATTTTTTCAAGACGCTTTTTTATTCTGTGAATTTTTACTCTCACGTTTACTGGATTTATTCCAATCACCTCGGCTATACTATCATAATCTTGATTTTCCAAAACCATCATAATTAGTAATCTGTCTATTCTTTTTAATTGTCCAATAGCGTTATAAAGTTTGGGGATATTATCATTTATTGTTTTTTCTGTATCTATAATAGATGTCTGGTTTTCTATTTCTGAACTTGAAAGGCGTCTTACTTTTTTATCTTTTTTAACATAGTGTAAACACGTATTTACAGTTATCCTGTAAATCCAGGTTTTGTAAGATGACGCTCCTCTAAATTTATCTAAATTATTCCATACACTTATAAATATTTCTTGAGACAAATCGCTGGCAGTATCTTTATCTCCTCTAACAAATCCCAAACACATTTGTAAAACCATAGGATGATGTTGGCGATAAATTGTTTCAAAAGCTTCGTTTTTACTATTTCTCATTGATTAAAAAATCATTTACAGTTTTATAAAACCATTCTGGTTGGTCAAACATTAAAAAATGCTTGCTATTTGTAGCCATTATTATTGTTTTGTTAGATAAGTTTGAATATTGGTTTTCATAGTTTTCTCTTGCTATTTTTACATCAGGGAAGGATGCTCCTAATATCAACGTTTCACAAGTCACGGTGCTTAAGCTATTTCTTAAATCGAGTTTTAATAAATCGGTATATCCATAAACCCAAGTGTTCCGGTCTGCTTCTACTATCCAATTTGTTAGACTATTCTTTTTATCCTCATTTAATGTCATGTTTGAAGCCAACATAGTCGCCATTTTTTTGAATTGTTGCGCATCCATTGCAAGCATTTGTTTATTGTATGGACTGTCATAATATAAACTCTCTGCTGGGACATTAGGCATCATTACTTCACGCATACAAGGTAAGGCCTCAACTATTATAATTTTTGAGATTTTACTCGGTAGTGCAGACGCTATTTCTACAGCCAAATTTCCTCCCATACTATGGCCAATTATAATAATATCAGTCATATCATTGTCTTTTATATAATTAATAATGGCGTTTTTGACACTTAAATACCAAGGCATTTTTATGGGAGCGTTACCGTTAAAGCCAGCATAGGAAAAGAGATAAGATTTTCTTTTTAAGCTTAAACTTTCAACCGTTTCTTTCCATATGGAACCAGGTGTTGCAAAACCGGGAAGATATAAAACTGGCTTGCCTTGCCCAACAGTTTCTACTGTAAAAGGTTTAGGGTCTGTTATTTCGATTAGATCTGTTGCTCTATTTAATCCGAAGCTATTTGTTGTGCTAATGGTAATAGCTAATAGAATGGTAATTCTAATTAATTTTAACATAATACTCGTGTTTTTTTAATTGTTTGTACCCCTTTGATTAAAAAAACAGTATTTGTTACACTTTGAAATTATAAAGACCTAAATCTAACAGGTTTTTTATCATAAGAAGATATTTATTAATATATGTGTGCCTATTTCTGTGGTCTTTGAAGAATTATAACCCAATAAAATTTAAATATATTCTAAATAGATACTCCCAAGATAAATTTAATAAAAGAATAAGAGGTATGATTTATGTCAGCTTTTAAGGAAATAAGAAAGGTCATATTTGTAGTCTATTTAATTTTAAAAATATTAAAAAGATGATTTCACCTAAATCAATACACACTTTTCATATTCCAGTAATGGGATTAGCTTATACTATTGATAGTCCCATTCGTGTGGCACAATATGGAATTTCTTCTGTAATATCCATTATTGACGATGAACTTATGGAAAGAATGAATGCGTTTTACAGCAAAAAATTTAATCTCCCCTATCAAGAAATAACAAAAAAAGCACAAGATCATCGTGCCGAACGAATTACTTCCTATTTAAATTTAGTGGATACTATTGTTAAAGAAAAATTCTCGAAATTTAAAACAGAATTGACAGAAAACAAATTGGCTTTAGAAAACTTCATAGCTACCTTGCCAAATAAATCCAGCATTAAAAAAGAGCTTTCTAATGTATTGAATGGAGGTTCTGCACTAAAGGGGAGCATTTTAGACTATTTGGAAAGGCATTTAAAAGCTGGTGATATTGATGTAAATATCATGACAAAAGTTGATAAAGATAATTTTGTTAATGGTGAACAATTACCAGTAGAATTTAACGATGCACATGCTTCACTTCGTGGTTTTGCCAATAGTAATTTAAACTCATCCGTTGTATTATCGGCTGGAATGAACCCAAGATTATACAGTTATTTTGAAAATTTCAATGATTTTTTTCCAGATAGTCAAGGCCAGTTAAAAAAGAAGATTATTCTTAAAGTAAGCGATTATCGTTCGGCTACTATTCAAGGAAAATTTTTAGCCAAAAAAGGGCTTTGGGTTTCGGAATATCGCATCGAATCTGGCTTAAATTGTGGTGGACATGCCTTTGCAACTGAGGGCATTTTATTAGGACCTATTTTAGAAGAATTTAAAAACAAAAAGGCAGAATTAATACAAGACACTCACGATGTTTTTGTAAAAGCATTAAAGCTAAAAGAACGCATTGTTCCAGTCCTACCTTTAGATTTAAAGATTACGGTTCAAGGAGGCGTTGGAACAGCAGATGAGCACGAATTTTTGCTTAAAAACTATCAGGTTGATTCTGTAGGTTGGGGAACCCCCTTTTTATTGGTTCCAGAAGCCACATCTGTAGATAAACAAACTATGGCATTATTAGCAAATGCTAAAGAAAAAGATCTGTATTTAAGTGGTATTTCGCCTTTAGGAATTCCTTTTAACACGATAAAAGGAACTACAAATGAGTACCACAAACAAAAACGTATCGATAACAACAAAGCAGGAAGTTCTTGTCCAAAAAAATATTTGGCATTAAGTAAAGAAATGGGTCCAGAAGGTATTTGTACAGCTTCAAAAAAATATCAAGATGTGAAACTGCAAGAATTAGAAGCTAAAAGATTTGAGGTTTCTTTAAATATGTATGAAAACGCCAAAGCGAAGATAAACGAAAAAGCTTGCCTTTGTGTTGGTTTGGCCAATGCGTCTTATTTAGAAAACGATATTAAAATAAAAGGTCAGGAGCAAGGTGTTGTAATTTGCCCAGGCCCAAATATGGCTTATTTTGATAAGGAAGTATCGCTTTCTAAAATGATGCAACATATTTATGGAAATGAGTCTGTACTTTCACATATAAATCGTCCAAACATGTTTGTCAAAGAATTGAAAATGTATGTCGATTATTTAAAAAATGAAATAGCCACTATATCAGAAGAAGTTACGGCTAGACAAATTAAAAAATGGGACGCTTTTAAAAACAATTTGTTTAATGGAGTTATCTATTATCAAGATTTATTTCTAACGGCTATACCTTCTGAAAACACCAACATTCAAATGGAACTTCAGTTTTATAAGGAACAACTTATAGCAGTGACTATTCCAGAATTGGAATAGGTATAATTATAGGGGTTAATAAAAACGAAAGAGTTAGATCTTATAACGTGCGCAAAATGTTAAGGCTTTTGTTTTGACTTGGTCGAACAAAAAGGGTGACGCAGTGTTTTTAAAATAGGTAAATCATTGGTTAGCAGTTTAGCAAAGGGAGTTTCGCCCTAAGCCTAAATAAAGTTCTTGCCCTCTGAATGACGCGAGCCTTACAGAAAATAAATAGGCACTCTCTGCAATTAATAGTATTCGCTACTATTACTTTTAACTCCGTATTGCCAACGCTGCTGCCTGGCGCGTTCACTATAGATGTCTACTAGACATTTTCTTTACGCTCCGCCCTGTAGCTTTCGACTGGAGGTAGCAACTTCTCGACACCTCTTCAAGGGTTCATTTCGTTCAACTCCTTTATTCGTACCTGCTAATCTCAAAGACTAGATTCTCCTAAACGCTCAATACCACAACTATTAATTGTAGCACCTTTAGGTGGTTTAGAGCC
The DNA here is from genome assembly GCF_008086175.1 of Bizionia saleffrena. GTDB lineage: Bacteria > Bacteroidota > Bacteroidia > Flavobacteriales > Flavobacteriaceae > Bizionia > Bizionia saleffrena. Next base: position 5,940 of record NZ_VSKM01000020.1, on the reverse strand, counting down.
ATCGCCTATACAACGACTCTGATGGGACTATCATCATCTTATTTACAGCATTCAACCCTTTATTGCCGTGGTTGATTCTTGCTCACTATGGAAAGTTACGTGTTTGTATGCGAGGATTTTCCGAAGGAAAATCTGAAGCTAGCAAACAAAGCAACTAACATTGGTTAAGCACAAAATAGAAATTTTTTATATACGGTATTGTAAAATCGTATTTATTTCTCCATTACAGTTTCTTTCATTTCATTCGGTGATGGTGGTGGTGGAAGCATATATTTAATTCGATATGTCTCCATTTCTTTAAGATATAATTTAAACATTATTTTCTGATATCGCTCAATATTAAATCCACGATTCCCAAGTCCAGTTGTTCTCAATGTAATTGTGTCTTTTTCTTTTGGATTTATTATTATAAAAAAAGGACTGCTTATCGTTTCTTGGTAATTAATGTCAAAATCAGTCATCATTTTTCCCAAATTCAGAGTATCGTTTTTCAGTTCATAAACGACTTTTTTAAAATGAACAGGCTCGTCGTCCATAACACGTTTTTCTTTTAATTGAAGAAAAACGCTGTCATTTGTTTTCGTGATTTGTAATTGGTCGTATTAGTCCCAAATACACATCGATAAAAGCACTCCGATATTCAGAGTGTCATTATTTTCCATTTTAGTTTCAAATTCAGCGTAATCTTGAGCAACTTTAAAATCCGATATTTTTGATTCAGTTTTTTGTTCGCACCCAAAAATTAGGAATGCAAAAACTAATGTTAATATGCCGAGTTTTTGGTTTTTCATATGTTTGCCAACGGTTGGTATATGAAAAGTACGCCTTTTTATGTAGACTAACTTTTTGGTTGTAATGTTCTTTTACAAATAGTGGGGAGGATTCAAATATAGCGAAAACTCGCGTATTTCTTTATATACATTATTGTGCTTTCGTTATTTTGTTTTAGTATAAAATCAAGCGAGGCTATACCAACAAATATTCTTTAAAATCCTCGTAAGTAGAAATTGTAGTTGCCACTTTATCTTTCCCCATTACAGATTTTAAAAACTGCCATAATTCCTAATCGTGTTATTTTTTACAACTTCTAAATTAGCCCTTTTAAATTTTTTCAAATCCAAAACCATAAATCCCCATTACCGACCCCATCGAAATAAATGCTTCTGGATCTATAATTTTCACCATTTTAAGAATTGATTGAGAATCTTTTTTCTTTGCTAAAAGCATTAAGATCTGTATATCCTTTTGCGAGAAACCATCTTTTGCTTGAAGTTCGGTCATACCTTGGTTATGATTCGTAACAAGTTCGTTTCTTATTTCATCAAACATCTTTGTGAAAATAAAAATCTGAACAGATTGCTTTCTGCCCTCAATCACCAGATCAACACAATAGGCACTTACACTCATTGCTACATAACCATAAACAACTTGCTCAATAGAATTCGTAAGAAAATATGAAGAGGATATAATGATTAAATCCAAAGTCAAAATAAGCTGACCAGGACTATAGTTTCGGTATTTATTAATCATCATTGCAATGATATCAGTACCTCCAGTACTACCTCCTTGAGAAAGAATAATACCCGCACTAGCACCCGCCATTATACCTCCAATTATAGCACTCATAAACCTATCACTCACCAAAGGTTCAGTAATAATAGATTGCAATAGCCATAAAAAGAACGATAACACAAATGTGGCAAATAATGTTTTTATTCCGAAGCCAAAGCCCAGAACCCTCAAAGCAGCAATAATTAATAAACCATTTATAATAAAAACGGAATACCCTACTTTAAAACCCGTCGCAAAATAAATAATGGTTCCGATTCCACTTACTCCTCCTCCAACAATTTCTGATGGAATTAGAAAACCGGTCCAAGCTAGGGCATTTATAAAAAGTCCAAGCGCTATAATAAAATAGGACTTAAACTGCTTGGAGAAATTTAGAAGACTTATCATACTATAAAGTTTAAATTATTACCCATTTGTGGATTTATTTTCGGGTGAAAAGAGAGTTTATTTCAACAAATACGATTTAAAATCCTCGTAAGTAGAAATTGTAGTTGCCACTTTAACTTTCCCCATTACAGATTGAATTTGTTGTGGTAAGGCTTGTTTTGTTTTGATAACCTCTTCAACAACATCTAAAAATTTGGCTGGATGCGCCGTTTCTAAAAACACACAATGCGCATTTGGATTCTTTTCTAAATAAGATTTGCAACCTAAATAGCCAACCGCTCCGTGTGGATCTGCAACATAATTATGATTGCTATAAATTTCTAACATAGCTACTTTAGTTTCATCATCAGAAAAACTAAACGAAGACACATTATCTTTTAAGGTTTCAAATTTATTTTTATAGATTTCTTGAATGCGAATAAAGTTACTTGGATCTCCAACATCCATAGCGTTACTAATGGTTTGCACCGATGGTTTCGGATTATATAACTGTGTCTTTAAATACTCTGTCACGACGTTGTTTTCGTTATTTGATGCTATAAAATGTTTAATTGGTACCCCTAATTGTTGTGCCATCATACCTGCGCACACATTTCCGAAATTTCCACTTGGTACCGAAAAGACAATGTCTTCATAGGTATTATGCAATTTTTTGTAAGCAAACATAAAGTAAAACAATTGCGGTAACCAACGTGCCACATTTATAGAATTAGCAGAGGTTAATTGCATTTTGCTCGTAAGATTTTCGTCTAAAAAAGCAGTTTTAACCATGGCTTGACAATCATCGAAAGTGCCGTTAACTTCTAAGGTGCTAATGTTTTGCCCGAGGGTAGTTAATTGCTTTTCTTGAATATCACTCACTTTTCCGCTAGGGTAGAGTATTACCACATGCACACCTTTAACGCCTAAGAAACCATTGGCTACAGCAGCACCCGTATCACCAGATGTTGCTACTAGCACAGTAACTTCATTGGTGTTGTTCTGATTAAAATAACCTAAACAACGTGCCATAAAACGAGCGCCCACATCTTTAAAAGCCATAGTTGGTCCATGAAAGAGCTCTAATATTGAAATGTTATTATTCAACTCCACCATAGGGAAATCAAATGATAGCGTTTCTTCTATAATGGTTTTTAAAATATCCTCTGGAATTTCTGGTGATACAAATTGCTTAATAGCTTCAAAGGCAATTTCAGAATGAGATAAATTATCGATTTTATCGAAAAATGCTTTAGGCAAAGGCGTAATGTATTCAGGGAAATATAAGCCTTTATCTGGTGCTAATCCTTTTATAACGGCATCTTTAAAAGATACGTTTGGTGCTTTCTTATTTAAACTGTAGTAATTCATTATATTATTGTTTTGTTACGAATTCATTAGTATTAAGTGCTTTACGAATGTAATGAAGCGTGATATTTTTTTAATTTGCAATGACATTTACCTATAGAACCTTAATCCCTTCTGTATTAATTCTTGAGACGTAAATATCAAATTCAATCCCAGTTTTTGAATACACTTTTTCTATTGCATCTCTCACATTGTTAGCTGCTTTAATTCCTTCGCATAAAGAAAAAACCGAAGGTCCAGAACCTGAAATTCCAGAGCCTAAAGCTCCTGCGTTTAGTGCTTCATTTTTAACCTCGTAGTAATGCGGAATCAATTTACTTCTATATGGTTCTATAATTACATCGTGTAGCGATTTTTGCATCAATTCGTAATTATCAGTATGTAAGCTATGAATCAAACTTCCAAAATTTGCCCACTGTGTAATCGCATCTTGAAGCTTTACTTCTTTTGGAAGAATAGCTCTAGATTCAGATGTTTTAATTTCTATTTGTGGGTAAATAATGGTGGCATATAAATTAGGTGGCGACGGTATTTGTAAGATCTCTAAAGGCGATAGGCTTTTAACTAAAGTAAAGCCTCCAAACACGGCAGGTGCTAAATTATCTGCATGTTCACATTTACTTGCTAAAGCTTCACCTTTAATGGCAAATTGTGTTAATTCGGTTTTACTAAACGGTCTTCCTAAAAGCTCGTTCATTCCAAAAACACTACCAACAGCACTGGCTGCACTACTACCAATACCGCTTCCAGGTTTAATGTTTTTGTGGATTTCAATTTCAAATCCAAAATCAGGTTTAACAGCGTCATACATAGCTAGAGCAGAAACTCCAGCAACATTTAATTGGCTTTCAAAGGGCAAATCGAATCCTTCGATTTTAGTAATTTTAACGCCTTTTTTATCGACTTTTCTAATTACCATCTCATCACCGACACTATCTAAGCAAAAGCCTAACACGTCGAACCCGCAGGCTACATTAGCGACAGTCGCTGGTGAAAATATTTTTATTTCATTCATATTCATTTGGAACTGTAGTAAACGTGTGTTTAATTCTGTATTATAAAGTATATTTGTACAAAATTACGGTTAAAGGCATATATGTCAAATAATATTTGACATTATTATGTATAAACCAAAAATTATTCGTTTGAAATATGAGAAATGAACTAGACTCGAAAGATATTCAGATTTTAAGCCTATTGCTGAATAATGCACGGCTATCAAATAAAGAGATTGCTGCAAAGATTGAAATTGCACAGTCTAGCACACACGATAGAATTAAGAAATTAACCCAGAAAGGATATTTGAAGGGAGCATTTGCCCAAATTGATCAAAAAAAACTAGGTCTTAATATTGAGGTAATTCTAGCAATTAAGCTGAACAAGCAACACCGTGCAATAATTGCAGATTTCATAGAGAAGGCATCTCAATTACCTGGCGTTATTCAATTATTTCATATGGCAGGAAACAGTGATTTTATTTTACACGTAGCAGTAAAAGACTCTGATGAGTTAAGGGGCTTTATTCTCGATAGACTATCTACTTTAGATTATATACAAAGTACCGAAACTACTATGGTTTTGCACAATGAGAGGGTGAATAATATTCTATAATATTTTGATTAAAGTCTTAGTTTTTAGAGCTTAATGAGATTCAAAAGAAAGTTAACTTTGATTGCCAGTTTTAATGAAGCACAACGGTCGTGTAATCGAGTAGGCAAAGGGAATTTCACCCCAAACCTCTCACAGAACCGTGCTTGAAAGTCTTCCCTCACACGGCTCTTCTAATTTGCAACAAATATAAGCTCATCCTTTTTCAAGTTGGCAAACTGTATTCCAAATTAGCTAACCCCTTCGTTCCATTTCCATTACAGAAATCTCATCACTACTACGGGTTAATCTGCCACTACATACCCTATCGGTATTTTGCCTCTAGGTTGTGCCTATTGCGCATTTCCCTTAACATTTGTATGCAGCTTCCCAAGTTCCGTAAATAAGCCTGAATAAAGTTCTGGCCATCTGATTGACGCCAGCCTTACAGAAAATAAATAGGCACTCTCTGTAATTAATAGTATTCGCTACTATTACTTTTAACTCCGTATGGCCACCCACGCCAGCTGGCGCGTTCGCTATAAATGTCCACTGGACATTTTCTTTACGCTCCGCCCTGTAGCTTTCGACTGGAGGTAGCAACTTCTCGACACCTCTTCAATGGTTCACTTTCGTTCAACTCCTTTATTCGTACCTGCTAATCTCAAGGACTAGATTCTCCTAAACGCTCAATACCACAACTATTAATTGCAGCACCTTTAGGTGGTTTAGAGCCATCGACTATACAACGACTCTGATGGACCTACCATCATCTTATTTACAGCATTCAACCCTTTATTGCCGTGGTTGATTCTTGGCACACTATGATTTCGTTGCGTTTTTAAGCACTAAAGTTAGCAAATAAATCACAGATAGAAAGTCCGCGAGGACTTTCGTAAGTAGGCTATAACTAGCAATGAATTATACACGCGGAGACTATGATCTCGTCAACATTGAAAACCCCCTCTCTTTTTCTACACAGATTTCGTACAGTTCTATGAGGCTTTTAGACCTCGATTTCAAGTCGTTGAAACTCGCGTAGTCGTC